>JANMRZ010000121.1:0-1770 GCA_031388805.1 Chryseolinea sp. | reverse complement strand
ATAATGAGGTTGAATAAAAAGAAGGTGAAGAAAAAATCTTTCTTCTTATAAATCGTATGATAAACGAGTCGCACAAGAATCAGCATCGTCACCAAATCGATCAGGAGTCTGATTAAAAAGCCCTCCGTTAAAAGGTGGTTCATTTCAAATTCCATGGTGTGATTCGTTTTTATTCATAATTTTTTCAATCGCCAATAATTTCATTCTAAAATTATTTTGTTTCAATTCGGGATGTAAGTGAGCCGTTCCCATGATGTATTTGCTGATGGAGATCTTCTTAATCTGATTCTGCCTGGCTATCGCATCGAAAGAAGACGGCCGGCTAGAATCGTGCTTCACTTCAATAAGCGCCAGTCCATCGTATATTTTTGTACGATGCTTGTTACGAATGGTGATGTTGTAATCAACTGTCATGCGCTCATCATGATTGGGTGATAGTAATGTGATTCGATTAAAATCACACCAAAGCGCGGCATGAAGCGGACCAACATTGGCCGGAGAAAATTGACGAATAAGATCAGTTGCTTCCTCTGTTAATTTTTCATGCAACGCAGTCTGAGGAATACGTTGTTTCATCGTTCTGTCCTTATTTATTTTTTGTTTCACTTCGAGGAACACGGTGTTTGAGCTTGCATACTCCCGCAAGCGAACTTTACATCTATTTCCTTTTTTATCATGGTGATGGAGATAGAAACTCAATCGATCATCATCGAAATACAAATTCTTATAAGGCTGAACGCTCCAACCTTCTACCATCAAAACCTGATGGCTGTTTTCCAGCTGCGCCAATAAAGACGGCAGGCTTGATTGATGAAGCGCAAATTTGGTATCGACTCGATCTTGCAAATGCTCCTTGCCCAAAGAAGGTAATCCAATTGTTGTAAAGCGACTCAGGTCAATTTCGAATGCTTTGATGTGGGATTCCAAATAGTTTAGTGCTTTATCAATTAGGTTATGGATGATTACGCCTCGTGGTAGCAGGTTGCAAAGGAAGTTTGTGTACTCCCTGAGAAAGCACCACAAGCCAAAAGAGAGTTTAACACAGACTTCATATTGTGAGCAAAAACTTAAAGTTAACCCGATGGATTGGATTCTAAAATTGCGTTGTCGCATAAAATGTGAAGAACGTATACATTTCAATCGATTGTCTGGTGTCCTTATCTGTATATGCTAACAAACTTGGCACAAGCTCCTTTTTTGATACTTTTGCACCTCCATCGAAAAACCGAAACCCACCATGGCCAACACCAAGATTACCAGAGCATTGATCTCCGTTTTTTATAAAGATAATCTGGAGCCAATGGTACATGCTTTGGGCAAACAAGGTGTAGAGTTTGTCTCCACAGGTGGTACACAAGAGTTTATTGAGAAACTAGGGTATGCGGTTACTCCTGTTGAAAAACTCACAGGGTTCCCTTCTATTTTTGGTGGGCGAGTTAAAACGCTTCACCCTGCTGTGTTCGGAGGTATTCTTTATAGAAGAGAAGATGCTGGCGATGTGAACCAAGCTCAGGAGTTTGAAATCGGCCCGATTGATTTGGTAATTGTTGATCTCTATCCCTTTGAAGAAACCGTAGCAAAAGGTGGAAGCGAAGATGATGTAATTGAAAAGATTGATATTGGTGGCATTGCCTTGATTCGCGGTGCGGCTAAAAATTTTAACGATGTATTGATAGTGTCTTCACGGAACCAATACGAAGAAGCGCATCAGTTATTGGTTTCAAAAAACTGTTCAACCGATTTAACTAATCGCAAGAAGTTTGCCGCTAT
>JANMRZ010000120.1:0-1965 GCA_031388805.1 Chryseolinea sp. | reverse complement strand
ATTTTCGTCGCCAACATAATAGCCCGCGCGCGTGCCCTGAAACTGCAACGAAAATTCGGTGAGTTCGCGGATCAGTTCGGTGCGCGCCAGCTTGTTCATCAGCGCGAGGCCCATCGGCCGGTCGCTGGTCAGCGGAGCCATGCGGCGACGCTGATTGTTGAGATTCAGCGCCTGAATCTCGATCATATAGTCGACCAGCCGGTCGCGCATTACCGGATCGTCGAGCACCGGCTTGCCGCCGCGTTTCGCCGTGCGCGCCATATCGACCACGCTCATCACGTCCATTTCCTTGACGAAATAGCCGCCGGCCGGATTGACCTTCGCCCCGCGTTCATATTCGAGCGTCTTCATCGCTACCATCCAGCCCTGCCCCTCTTCGCCGACAAGCGCCGAAGCGGGGATCCTTGCGTCGGTGAAGAAGCATTGGGTGAAGCCATATTCACCTGTGAGTTTCTTCAGGCGGCGCGTCTCGACGCCTGGTATTTTCATTGGCGCGAGGAAGAAGGAGAGGCCTGCATATTTGCTCGGGCCGTCGTTCGAGGTGCGCGCGAGCAGGATCATATAGTCAGCGCGGTCGCCCAAACTTGTCCAGATTTTCGAGCCGTTGATGACATATTCGTCGCCGTCACGAACCGCCTTGGTCTGCGCGCTGCCAAGGTCGGAACCATGCTCGGGTTCGGAAAAGCCCTGGCACCAGATTTCCTCGGCGCTGAGCATCGGCTTGATATAGCGGCGCTTGTCCTCCTCGCGCCCGATGTCGAGCAGCAGCGGCCCGGTCCAGCCGTTGCCGATGGCGTTGATCATGATCGGTGCGTCGTGCGTCTTCATGATCCGCGTCGCGATACGCTGATATTCGGGGTGCATGCCATAGCCGCCATATTCGGTCGGCCAGCTCATCCCGAAATAGCCCGCCTCATAAACCCTGCGCTGCCAGTCGCGGAGGAAATCGAACTGCTGGTCGGTGGAGACCTCCATGAAGGTCAGCGGCAGCATGAAACCCGGATCGCGAACGGTATTCGCGGCAAACCAAGCGTCGCATTGCTGCTCGAAGTCCGCCAGTTCTTGCGGCGATGGTTTGCTCATGGGCGATTCCTCTCTCGGCATTTAATTGCGCGATTAAATGATGGATTGCAATAGCGCGAAGCGCAGAAAGATTTGTAAAAGAGGCAAGAGGTAAAGAGGTGTGGGGCCTGATCAAACTGACACCTCTTTACCTCTTGCCTCTTTTACCATTTAAGGTGCTATCCGGTTTTGCGGAACGGCCCCATTTCGCCCAGAAACTCGATCTCGCGCTGCATGGCGTGGGTTTCACGTTCGAGGAAATCAGCAACCGCTGAACGAAAGCCTGCATTGGCGATATAATGCGCCGAGTAAGTCGGCACCGCTTCATAGCCGCGCGCCAATTTGTGCTCGCCCTGCGCGCCAGCCTCGACGCGGCGAAGGCCATGTTCGATGGCGTAATCGACCGCTTGGTAATAGCACAGTTCGAAATGAAGGAACGGCACCTCGCGCGTACACCCCCAATAGCGGCCATAAAGGCAGTCGGGGCTAACGAAATTGAGCGCGCCAGCGACCGGCTCGTCACCGTCATAAGCGAGGAAGAGGACGAGGCTGTCCTTCATGCTCTCGCCGATGATATCGAAAAACGCGCGGGTCAGATAGGGCCGCCCCCATTTGCGCGCGCCGGTGTCCTGATAGAAAACCCAGAAGGCATCCCACATGTCGGGGCTGATATCCGCGCCGGCGATTTGTTCGATCCGGACCGCCGATTGCGCCCCAGCGCGTTCCTTGCGGATGGCTTTGCGCTTGCGTGAGGAGAGCGCAGCGAGGAAATCGTCGAAGCTTGCATAGTCGCGGTTTTGCCAATGGAATTGTGTGCCTGTACGGGTGAGCCAACCGGCGGCGCGGAACTGGTCAAGCTCGCTCTGTTCGACAAATGTCGCATGGGCTGACGATAGGCCGTTC
>JANMRZ010000085.1:0-29668 GCA_031388805.1 Chryseolinea sp. | reverse complement strand
CCAACCACTTTAAAGTTGAGATTCTTAATCTTTATGTTTTCACCAATGGGCTCAGCTCCATTCTTAAAAAGTGCCTCGGCTACTTTATATCCTATCACTACAACATTTCTGCCGCCTTCTATTTCATCCTGAGTCAGGTATCGACCTAAATCTACATTAAGCTCAAAAAGGTCATTGTATCCTTCTGATACACCCATCAATTCAATTTCACCTATACTATTGCTACCTTTTTTAATAACTTGATCTCCACGACCTGCAAAAATGGAGAGTCCATTTTCGTGCTTTAGATTTTCCCGGAAAAATTGGTACTCGTTGTAAGACGGATTAGGTCTTCTGAAATATTCCCACCAGCGATAGACACCATCATTTTCCGGAACGAAAGGCATTTTCTGTAAATAGATAACTCCAGATCCCAAAAAATTAAGACTGTCTTTAATATTTTTTTCAAGCGAATCAACAATGGTAAGCACCGAGATAATGGCAAAAATTCCCACGGTTACGCCCAACAAACTTAGGACGGTGCGCATTAAATTTGATTTGAGCGCCTTGCCTGCAAAACGGAGGCTCTCATAAATTTGACCTAAAGTCTTCATTCGGTTTTCTGAAATGATTTAATGTATCGTTTCTGTTGGTCGACCTCAAAGGTCAGTAATTACTTTATAAGACTAAAAAAGCACGTTTTTGTTACCCCGCATAAAAACATCTATCCTTTTGTCGCAAAAGTCAATTATTGAGCTATTTTTGCAACCTCTAAAAATTTAACCCTTTATTGGGCATCCTTTGCGTAAAAAATTATGAAGTTATCGGAATTTAAATTCGAGATCCCCAACAATTTAATAGCCCTCGATCCAGCAGAAAACCGTGATGAATCACGGTTAATGGTGCTGCACAAGGATACTGGCAAAATTGAACACAAGATATTTAAAGATATCGTACAGTATTTTGACAATGGTGACATCCTGGTGGGCAATGATACATTGGTTTTCCCTGCACGTCTCTACGGACGAAAAGAAAAGACCGGAGCCAAGATTGAAGTGTTCTTGCTTCGCGAATTAAATGCGGAGATGCATTTATGGGATGTGCTGGTTGATCCGGCACGTAAAATCCGTGTAGGTAATAAGCTCTATTTTGGTAACGGTGACTTAGTAGCCGAGGTCATTGATAACACTACATCAAGAGGAAGAACCATTCGCTTTTTGTTTGATGGTGATTCTGCTGCCTTTGATAAAGTAGTAGAGACATTGGGTGAAACTCCTCTTCCAAAATACATTAAGCGCAAGATCAAGCCTGAAGACAAAGATCGTTTCCAAACTATTTTTGCAAAGCACAAAGGCGCTGTTTCTGCTCCTACTGCCGGGTTGCACTTTACCCGTCAGTTGGTAAAACGCCTTCAATTGAAAGGTGTGGATATGACGTTCATTACACTTCACATTGGCCTCGGAACATTCAGACCAGTGGATGTTGAAGATCTTACAAAACACAAAATGGATTCTGAAAACTTCATCGTAGGCCAGGAGGCTGTTGATGTAGTGAATAAGGCACTCGATAATAAGAACCGTGTTTGCGCTGTGGGTACAACATCGATGCGTGCACTTGAGTCAGCGGTGTCGGCAACAAACAGATTGAAAGCTCGCGAAGGGTGGACTGATAAATTCATTTTCCCTCCATACGATTTCAAAATTTGTAATTCCATGATTACTAACTTCCATATGCCTGAGTCTACATTGTTAATGATGGCTGCGGCATTTGGCGGATATGAATTAGTGATGGAAGCGTACAATGTAGCGAAGAAAGAAAAATATAAATTCCTTACCTATGGTGATGCCATGTTGATTATCTAATCACCACCATTTCACGAAGTAATTATGAAAGCTTTCAGGAAATACCTGAAAGCTTTTTAATTTTAAAGAATACGTAAAGTTTGCACGTGAACAATATTGAATACGCATTGATTGTTGCTGGAGGAAAAGGCACACGCATTAAGAGTAAACTACCCAAGCAGTTTTTAGAACTGCGTGGTTTACCTATTCTCATGCATACCATTAACGCCTTTGTTCGCTACTCTAATTCTGTTCGCATCATTCTCGTTTTACCTGAAGATGATTTTGATATCTGGAATGCGCTCTGCGAAAAGTTTAATTTCAATGTTCCCGTTGTTCTTCAGCGGGGTGGTGAGTCACGATTTCAATCTGTGAAAAATGGATTGGATAAAATTGAAGGTGATGGATTGGTAGCCATTCATGATGGTGTCCGCCCTTTGGTGAGTGAAGACATTATTGGCGCATCCTTCCGGCTTGCGGCTGTTCATCAATCCGCTGTGGCAGCAGTTCGGTTGAAGGAATCAATCCGCATGACGGATCAAGATAATACAAAGGCAATGGATCGCTCCCGCTTCAGGTTAATCCAAACACCTCAAACATTTCAGGTTGACCTGATCAAAAAAGCCTATCAACAAAAAGAAGATGTAAGCATGACCGATGACGCCAGTGTTGCCGAACGTGACGGACATATCATATCATTGTTCGAAGGAAGTTATGAAAATATCAAAATCACCACACCGGAAGATTTGATCGTAGCGGAAGCTCTACTAAAACAAAAAAGCTGACCCACGGGCCAGCCTTCAATGTTATATTCTAAATTCTAACTACTAAATTCTATTTCTAATATTCGTCTTCGTTGAAGAAGAAGTCTTCCTTGGTGGGGTAATCCGGCCAAATCTCTTCAATGCTTTCGTAAGGTTGTCCGTCATCTTCCAACTCTTGCAGGTTTTCAACCACTTCGAGCGGAGCGCCAGAGCGAATGGAGTAATCTATCAACTCATCTTTGGTGGCAGGCCACGGTGCGTCTTCTAAATAAGAGGCAAGTTCAAGGGTCCAATACATAGCGTTATTCCTCCTTTAATTTTGCGCAAAAATAGAATTAATTAGACCATTGTCAATAGTCCGACAGACGATAGTTTCAAAACCTGAAAACAGAACAATTTAACTCCCGACACCTTAGGCATCCAATGTGGACAATCAACTAAAAAACGCCATATTTACGCCTCCAAAACGATTTTACATTCCACATGGCTGACGAAAAAATAATTTTCTCGATGACGGGCGTGAACAAGATTTATCCGCCCCAAAAACAAGTACTCAAAAATATTTACCTCTCTTTCTTCTACGGTGCCAAAATTGGCGTGCTCGGATTGAACGGTTCCGGAAAATCGTCTTTACTCCGCATCATTGCCGGTATCGACAAAGAATTTCAGGGTGAGGTAGTATCTGATCTTTCCTTTTCTGTCGGCATGTTGGAGCAGGAACCTCAGCTCGACAAAACAAAGACGGTAAAAGAAATTGTAGAAGAAGGTGTGGCAGATGTGGTAGCCTTACTTCGTGAGTTTGATGCCATCAACGAAAAGTTTGGAGATCCTGCCGTGATGGAAGATCCGGATGCCATGGATAAACTCATTACCAAACAAGGTGAGATACAAGAAAAGCTAGATGCAGTTAACGCCTGGGAACTAGATAGTAAATTAGAGCGCGCGATGGATGCCCTTCGTTGTCCACCATCGGATGCAAATGTTGAACATCTTTCGGGTGGTGAAAAAAGACGTGTGGCACTTTGCCGTTTACTGCTACAAGAACCCGATGTTTTGTTGTTGGATGAACCTACTAACCACTTGGACGCTGAATCTGTTTATTGGTTAGAGCAACATTTAAGACAATATAAAGGAACCGTTATAGCCGTAACCCACGATCGTTACTTCTTAGACAACGTGGCCGGATGGATTCTTGAACTTGATCGCGGTGAAGGTATTCCGTGGAAAGGAAATTACTCTTCGTGGTTAGATCAAAAACAAAAACGATTAGCACAGGAAGAGAAGACCGAATCGAAGAGACAAAAAGCTTTAGAGCGCGAATTGGAATGGGTGCGCATGAATCCGAAAGGACGTCAGGCAAAAGGTAAAGCGCGTTTGGGTGCATATGAAAAATTACTTGGACAGGAAGGAAGAGAGAAAGAGGAAAAAATCGAACTCTACATTCCGCCCGGACCACGTTTAGGTAATAAAGTAATTGAAGCCACTGGTGTTGCAAAAGCATACGGTGATAAACTCCTGTATGAAAATCTAAACTTCACGTTGCCACCTGCAGGTATTGTTGGAATTATCGGGCCGAACGGTGCTGGTAAAACAACACTCTTCAAAATGATTACCGGCAAAGAGAAACCAGATGCCGGAACTTTCTCAGTTGGTGAGACTGTGCAGATCGCTTACGTAGATCAGGAGCACGATGATTTAAAACCAGACGACACCGTTTGGCAAGCCATCACCGGAGGAAATGAGTTAATAATGATTGGCGGAAAAGAAATGAACTCACGTGCTTATGTAAGCAAGTTTAATTTCGGTGGTACTGATCAGCAAAAGAAAATAAAAGAACTTTCAGGAGGTATGCGCAACCGCGCACACTTAGCAATTGCATTAAAGCAAGGGGGTAATCTTTTATTATTAGATGAGCCTACCAACGACTTAGACGTAAACACTCTTCGCGCGTTAGAAGAAGGCCTTGAAAACTTTGCCGGTTGTGCTGTCATTATTTCTCACGATCGCTGGTTCTTAGATCGCGTTTGTACTCACATTCTTGCTTTCGAAGGCGACTCACAAGTAGTTTGGTTTGAAGGAGGCTTTAGTGAATATGAAGAGAATAGAAAGAAACGTTTAGGTGATGATCAGCCTCACCGGATTAAGTATAAGAAACTTGTGAAGTAACAAAACTAGTTGTGCGTTGTTCGTTGATGGTTGATCGCGGGTTTTGAACTGAATTTTCAAGACGTAAGCCACCTATTATCAACGAACAACCAGCAACGAATTTCATGCGAGCATTTTACACCCTCCTCCTCATCCTCTCCAATACCTTCATGACGTTTGCCTGGTACGGGCATTTGAAATTTAAAGACATGAAGTGGAGTCAGAGTTTAGGATTGGTCAGTATCATTCTGATCAGTTGGGGCATTGCCTTGTTTGAATACATTTTACAAGTGCCTGCTAACCGACTTGGTTTTAAAGAATATGGGGGACCGTTTTCGTTGGTGCAATTAAAAGTCATTCAGGAAGTAATTACACTGACTGTATTTGTAATTTTCTCCCTCGTATTTTTCAAAAGTGAAACCTTTAAGATGAATCACTTGATTGGTTTTGCCTTCTTGATTCTTGCAGTGTATTTTATTTTTAAGAAATAGTGCTTTTCAACCCCGCATCTCCCCAATTCTCCACTCAAACCTTCTAACCTTTCCCTAACGTCCTTTCATTTGATCCTTCGCTTTTTTACCCTATTTTTGCCTTTACGCTAAAAATTAAAGTCATGAATACTACATTATTATTTTTACAAGGAGTTGGTTTCCAAGAGATTCTACTCATCGGTATTTTTGTATTGGTGTTTTTTGGGGCAAAGAAAATTCCTGAATTCATGAAAGGTCTCGGTAAGGGCGTGAATGAATTTAAGAATGCCGTAAAAGATGTGAAGAAAGAAGTAGAAGACGGCACAACTGGCACGACCGGTAAACTGGGAGAATAGTATTGAAGACGTACGCTACATTTCGCGAGATACAGAACGATCTGCAGCACGGCACACTTTCTTGTCAGGATCTTGTTCGTTATCATTTGGATAACATCAAAAAAAAATCGCACCTCAATGCATTTTTGAGTGTGTACGGAGAAGAGGCGCTTACACGGGCAGCCGAAGTCGATCAGAAAATAAAAGAAGGAAAAGCGGGCAAGTTGGCGGGTTTGGTAGTGGGCTTGAAAGATGTGCTTGCCTATAAAGACCACCCGCTGCAAGCCAGCAGCAAAATCCTTGACGGTTTTATCTCTCAATTCAATGCCACTGCAGTTCAGCGTTTGCTAGACGAAGATGCGATTATCATCGGTCGTCAGAACAACGATGAATTTGCCATGGGCTCATCAAACGAAAGTTCTGCCTTTGGCCCTGTTCTAAATGATGCTGATAACACGCGCGTCCCCGGGGGTTCTTCCGGAGGATCGGCAGTGGCGGTTCAAGCCGATATGTGCCAGGTTTCATTAGGGTCAGACACGGGTGGTTCCGTTCGCCAACCCGCAGCGTTTTGTGGCCTGGTTGGATTGAAGCCTACCTATTCCAGAATTTCCCGATACGGATTAATCGCATACGGATCATCTTTCGATTGTATTGGTATTTTCGGTAAGTCAGTGGATGATGTAGCCCTTGTGCTTGAAGTTATTTCAGGTGCCGATGAAAATGACAGTACCGTTTCCAGAAAATCAGTCCCCTCCTATTCAAAAGAATTATCTGCCGATAATAGCAAAGTTTATAAAGTGGCGTACGTACGCGAGATTGACAATTCAGATGGATTGCAATCTGAAATTCGTGACAGTATAAAAGCCAAACTCGAAGACATAAAAGCTACAGGACATTCCGTAGAGGTAATTGATTTTCCCTTGATGGAGTATGTATTGCCTACCTATTACATCCTGGCAACTGCTGAAGCCAGTTCCAATTTATCACGATACGATGGTGTGCGTTATGGTTATCGCAGTACAAATGCCACTGACCTAAATGAACTCTACAAAAAAAGTCGCTCTGAAGGTTTTGGTAAAGAAGTACAGAAAAGAATTTTGCTCGGCACGTTTGTATTGAGTGCCAGTTATTATGATGCTTACTACACAAAAGCACAAAAGGTAAGGCGTATCATTCGAGACAAAACAAAAGAAATCTTACAGCGGTACGATTTTATTGTGATGCCCATAACGCCCACCACAGCTTTTAAATTGGGTGAACATAGCGATAATCCACTTGAAATGTACTTAGCTGACCTTTTTTCCGTTCAGGCTAATGTGGCGGGAGTTCCTGCAATTGCATTACCTTTGGGTGTTGATAATCAGGGATTGCCAATGGGATTCCAGATTATTGCGGATGATTTTGAAGAATCGAAATTGTTGCATTTTTCCAATTCGCTGATGAAGCAACCATCACCTGTGGTGTAATTGCTTCGATGTGTTCTTGAAGAAGAATTTTTTACACATCAAAAAAAAGAAATGAATATGAAAAGATTTTTTCTTTTTACACTTGGCTCACTCGCTTCCTTATCTGCGTGGTGCCAGATTCCACAACCCGACTCAGTGGTCATTGATTCACTTGAGGTTGCTGTGGCTGAAGAAGACATGCTCTACAAAGAAGACACTGTCGACTTCTTATATTTTTCCATGCCAAGTGATTTGGAATATGTTCCCGGCGATGATGATCCGGCTGTGTTCCGTGATCGGTTGGCGTGCATTGAAAGAACAATGCCGTTAGTGTATAATGATCGCATTCACTCCTTTATTAATTATTTTACAGTACGTGATCGTGAATATACCCGCATGATGATGCGCAGAAAAAATCTTTACTTCCCACTCTTCGAAAAATATTTGAAGCAATACGGATTGCCCGATGAATTGAAATATCTGTCAATTATTGAATCTGGATTAAATCCAAGAGCAGTATCACGAGCACGAGCTGTTGGCTTGTGGCAATTTATGTCAGCTACCGGAAGGTACTATGGATTGAACAATGATTGGTATATGGACGATCGAATGGATCCCGATAAAGCAACCGATGCAGCGTGTCGTTACCTCCGCGATTTATATGGTATGTTTCACAATTGGGAATTAGCGCTTGCAGCTTACAACACCGGACCAGGGAATGTAAAGCGTGCCATTCGCAAATCTGGTTATAAGCGTTCGTTCTGGGAGATCTATCCAAACTTGCCACGCGAAACACGTTCATACGTTCCGCAGTTTGTAGCCATTACCTATACCATGAATTATTTAGATGAGCATAATTTCATTGATGAAGGTCAGGAGATGACACAGACATTTGATACCCTCCACGTAAAGAAATTTTTTCACTTCGAAACATTCGCCAAACTCACTGGCACATGTGTTGACGATTTACAAAAATTAAATCCATCCATTCAACGCAATGCTGTTCCTGATCTGAATAAAACATTTGTATTGCGTGTACCTATCGAATCCAAAAATCAACTGGACGCAAACCGCTTCGCCATTTTAGATTCAGCATCAAAAGTAGGGAAGAAGGAATTGGAAGTATTGGCGCGAAATACAGAAGGAAGTACTTATGGTCGCGACCGCATTGTCTATCGTGTAAGGAGTGGCGATGTGTTAGGATCTATTGCCATGCGCCACGGAGTAAGTGTAACGAGTCTTAAAAAATGGAATAACCTGCGCGGCAATACCATTCATGTTGGACAACGATTAAACATCTGGTCAAAGCAAGGTGCGCGCTCTGTTGTTGTAGCTTCGGCAGCGAGAACAAAACCAGTTCCCGTTCCAGATTCTAAATCATATGTTGTTCAACCGGGTGATACCTTATGGGATATCTCTAAAAAGTATGAAGGACTTACCATTGAAAAAATAAAAAGTATGAACAACCTGGGCAACAGTAAAATCAAGCCCGGTCAACGGTTGATCATTGGTATATAGAACTTCTTTCCTTTGAATTGAACTGAATGCTTTATGGTAATCCATACAAAAGCAATCAAAAAAACCGATCGTTCCATTCGTTGATTCTAAAGCCTAAATAATTCTTGCTCGCTACGAGATTCAATTGTCAAGCCTTCATCTTCAGTAAAAGATAAATTCAATCTTTTACCTATATTTTCACTCAAATCATCTCCTAAAACAACAGTCGATAGTTGAATCGATTCAGGTTTCCATTATTATCTTTACCCACTTAACTATACCTCCATGTCGATCAAAATAAAAAAACAGGATGCGCTTGATTACCACACACAAGGACAGCCTGGAAAAATTGAAGTCGTACCTACCAAGACACTAAGTTCACAACTTGATTTAGCACTGGCATATTCGCCCGGAGTGGCAGAGCCCTGCAAAGAAATTGCGGCCAATAAGGAAGATGTTTATAAATATACCGCTAAAGGAAATTTAGTAGCCGTAATCTCAAACGGAACGGCTGTATTAGGTTTAGGTAATATCGGGCCAGAAGCATCAAAGCCTGTTATGGAAGGTAAAGGTGTGCTCTTCAAAAAATTTGCCGGCATTGATGTGTTTGATATTGAGATTGACGAAGAAGATCCCGATGCTTTTATCAAGATCGTAAAATCATTAGAACCAACATTTGGTGGTATTAACCTGGAAGACATCAAAGCACCAGAGTGTTTCAAGATTGAAACTGAATTGCGTGAGAAGATGAACATTCCGATCATGCACGATGATCAGCATGGAACTGCAATCATCTCAAGTGCTGCATTGTTGAATGCACTTGAGATCGTAGAAAAGAAAATTGAAAAAGTTAAGATCGTAGTAAATGGTGCGGGGGCAGCAGCCGTAAGTTGTACCAAGCTATATATGGCGCTTGGTGCACGAAAAGAAAATATAGTAATGTGCGATAGCAAAGGTGTGCTCAATAAAAAACGCACAGGCCTTGATGATGTTAAATCACAGTTCGTTTGTGATCTTGCAATTGACACATTGCAAGAAGCAATGAAAGGTGCTGATGTCTTTGTTGGGCTTTCTGTTGCCGATGCCATTACACCTGATGATTTAAAAAACATGTCGGACAATCCAATTGTGTTTGCGTTGGCTAATCCAAACCCAGAGATTGATTACCACTTGGCAAAAGCTTCTCGCCCTGATGTGATTCTGGCAACAGGTCGTTCGGATTATCCTAATCAGGTAAATAATGTATTGGGGTTCCCCTACATATTCCGTGGTGCATTAGATGTTCGCGCGCAGGAGATAAATGAAGAGATGAAACTTGCTGCTGTTCACGCATTGGCAACGCTTGCAAAAGAACCTGTGCCTGATATGGTAGTGAAAGCATACGGCACTGATAAAATTCATTTCGGTCGCGAGTATTTAATTCCGAAGCCTCTGGATACCCGGTTAATCACCACCATCTCACCAGCCGTTGCAAAGGCAGCAATGGATTCAGGTACTGCAAAAAAATCCATTACCGATTGGGGCGCATACAATCTTGAATTGCAAAAACGCATTGGCATCGATCAGAAATTAATGTCGCGGGTTATTGATCGTGCGAAGCAAAATCCGAAGCGTGTTGTTTTTGCGGAAGCCACGCATCATAAAATTCTTAAGGCGGCACAAATTCTAAAAGATGAAGGCATTGCACAACCTATTTTATTAGGAAATAAAGAAGAAATACTTCGGCTCATTCAGGAACATAATCTTGATCTTCAGGATTGTCCAATCTTCTACCCACGCGAAGAAGATGAAATTGTAAATCGTTATGCGGAAGTGTTGTACAAAAAACGTCAGCGCAAAGGACTTACCTATCAGGATTGCGTTCGCTTAATGCGCGAACGAAATTATTATGGAGCCATGATGGTGGAGTTTGGAGATGCGGATGCATTGGTGAGTGGTCTTACTAAAGATTATCCTAAAACTATTCTTCCATCGCTTCAAATTATTGGAACAGCTGAAGGTGTAAATCGTGTGGCGGGTATGTACATCATTACAAACAAAAAAGGAACATTCTTTTTTGCCGATACAACAGTGAACTTAAATCCGGATGCGCAACAACTTGCTGAGATCATTGAACTTACTGCTCGTGGTGTAAAATTCTTCGATATGGATCCGCGCATTGCTGTACTTTCGTATTCCAACTTTGGTTCCTCGGAAGGAGAGGTTCCGGAAAAGACGAGACTAGCTGTAAAATTAGCGCGACAAAAAAATCCTGACCTTGTAGTAGAAGGTGATATTCAAGCGAACGTTGCATTGAACACCGAAATTCAGCAAGAGACCTATCCGTTCAGTGCACTTTCAAAAGAAGCGGCCAATACACTGATCTTCCCGAACCTGGCTTCCGGAAATATTGCTTATAAATTATTAATGGAGATTGGAGGGGCAGAAGCGATCGGTCCTATTTTGCTGGGTATGAAAAAACCTGTTCATATTCTACAATTGGGTAGCTCTATTCGCGAAATTGTAAACATGGCTGCCATTGCAGTAGTGGATGCGCAATTGCATGATCAGAATGACCATTTGTAAGTGTTTGGGTGTTTTAGTTAAGGCGCAGCATTTACAGAAACATCACTTCTAAAATACTTACAGACATCTACACTTAAACACATTTATGATTTCATTTTTGAAAGGTAAGCTTGTCCAGAAATATCCTACCTATGTTGTGATCGATGTGGGTGGCATGGGCTATCACGTTAACATTTCCTTGCAAACCTTTTCAGAAATAAAAGATCAGGAAAATGTTTTGCTCTATACTCACCTCAGCATCCGCGAAGATGCCCATGTATTGTTTGGCTTTAGCAATGAAGCAGAACGAAGACTTTTTCAACAACTCATATCCGTAAATGGTGTTGGTCCGAATACCGCCATTGTTATGTTATCCTACATGAGCAGTTCCGAGATAAAAACAGCCATTGTAAGTGACGATGCCGTGGCCCTGCAAAAAATAAAAGGCATTGGAGGAAAAACAGCCCTCCGTGTAATCATCGAATTAAAAGACAAGCTCAAAAAAGAAAGCTGGGAAGATACCAATCCCACCCTTTCTGTGGGACCACACAATACCGTGCGAAGAGAGGCGTTATCTGCTTTGCTCACGCTCGGTCTGCCAAAAGCAACAGCAGAGAAAAGTGTGGATACCGTCCTGAAAAAATCGGGAAATACCATTACCTTAGAAGATTTAGTAAAGCAGGCTCTTAAAAACGCATAGGTACGTTTGACGCTCGTTACATCGAACCAACTTCCGCTCACTCTTGGCCGAATGCTAATAGCATGGATCGGCTTTTTATGCGTACCCGGTGAGGTGTTTGCGCAGGTCACTACACCTGCAACTGAACAAGACACTACCAAGAATCAAACTTATAAATCCAATCGCAGGCCTACCTTCCGGCCAACTGATCGGTATGGCGATCCCTTTTCCAATACCTCCACCTCATCACCTCTGTTTTTAAAAGATCCCAATCGAATGAAGCTCGATGTAGAGATTGATACTGCATTGAACTACACCATTTATGAAAAGATTGGGGACTTAAATTACCGGCCAACTTCATCGATGTCGTTTGCCGAATTCAAACAGTATCAGGATCGGCAACAGTTGAAAAGTTATTGGCAGGGGAAGTCGCGTGCTCAGGATGGTGAAAGTGCTGTGAGTGCCCGTGGTCTATTACCCAAGATTTTTATCAGCCCCGTGTTCGACCGGATTTTCGGTGGCAACTATGTTGAGCTTGTGCCCCGTGGATTTGTTACCCTTGACTTTGGCGGCCAGTGGCAACGGATCAACAATCCAAGCTTAAACATTCGGCAGCAAAAAAATGCCGGCTTCGAGTTCGATCAGCAGATCAACATGAGCGTGATTGGAAAGATTGGTGAGAAACTTGCCGTGTCGGCCAATTTCGATAACAACAACTCTTTCGACTTTCAGAATAACATGAAGGTGGAATACACCGGCTTCAAAGAAGACATTCTCCAGAAATTAGAAATTGGTAATGTCAGTTTGCCATTAAACAATACGTTGATACAAGGCGCGCAAAACCTTTTTGGTGTAAAGGCCCAACTACAATTTGGAAAGGTGAATGTTACCGCAATAGCCACAACGCAGCGCGGTAAAAGTTCATCGATAGATATCGGTGGTGGAGGCGGTGGCAACACGGGACAAGGCAGGCCTTTTGAAATTATTGCTTCCAACTACGATGAAAACCGACACTTCTTTTTAGGGCACTTCTTCCGCGATAACTACAGCAAATGGATTGGCAATCCTCCTCAGATTAATTCGGGTATTAACATTACCCGTGTTGAGGTATACATCATAAACCGAAACAACGACACACAAACCCTGCGAAATGTGGTGGCATTGATGGACTTAGCAGAGCCAAGTCGTATTTACAATACAGCTAATGTAAATGGAATTGCCACCTCACCAAATGCAAACGGAGCCAACAATCTTTTTACAGATGTCACTTCATTGACGCGTAATGCATTGGGCATTAATGAATCACTTGAGGGTTTATATGGGTCTGGCAAATTAGTGAACGGAACAGATTTTGAAAAAATGGCACAAGCCCGCAAGCTCGCACCAACAGAATTTACCTTCCACAAGCAACTTGGCTATATTACTCTCACTCGGAAATTACAGAACGATGAAGCGCTTGCTGTTGCTTACGAATATACCTACAGTGGTACTGGCAGAGCTTATAAAGTGGGAGAGCTTTCTGAAGACTATGCTAACCTGAAAGACGATGAAGTGATTTTCCTGAAGATGTTACGTCCTCGCAAAGTCAGCATTCGCGATGCGAGTAAAAACATTATTCCTACCTGGGATTTGATGATGAAGAACATCTATAACCTGAACGTGAATCAACTGGAACGAGAAGGTTTCCAACTTCGCATAATCTATCGGGATGATCGCACGGGGATTGACAATCCTCAACTTCAAGATGGAAGCAGTCAACTTCGGGAACGCCAGCTTATTGAAATTTTAGGATTGGATAAGCTCAACCCGGTAAACGATCCGCAGCGCGATGGTAATTTTGATTTCATCCAGGACATCACCATTAACACTACCACAGGACTTATTATTTTCCCAGATACGGAACCCTTTAGCAGATCGCTTCGAAAAGCATTTAAGGGCGAGTCTACAGAAAGTGCACTCATTCAAAAATATTCGTACGACACCTTATATCACACCACGAAAGCTGATGCCGAATTATATGCCACCAAAAATAAATTCTACATCAAAGGATTATACAACGCTGGCTCATCAAAAGAAATTCTTATCCCTGGGTTTGGTGTATCACAAGGATCCGTAAAGGTATATGCCGGTGGACTTCCTTTGAATGAGCTTACCGATTATGTAGTAGATTATACGTTTGGAAAAATTACCATCCTTAACGAGTCCATCCTCAACTCCGGAAAAAACATTGAAGTAAAATTTGAACAGGCAGATCCATTTGCTTTTCAAAGCAGAAGTTTGTTGGGGACACGCATTGATTATAGACCAAGTGATGATGTAAGTCTGGGATCAACCTTACTCTACTACAACGAGCGTCCATTGGTTAGTCGCAATCAGATCGGGACCGAGCCCGCACGTAACTTTCAATATGGAGTTGATTTTAATGTGAATAAGAAGAGTCGTTTGCTCACCAAGATTATTGACGCATTACCCATCATTCAAACCAAAGAAGCTTCTACTGTAAATGTAAGTGGCGAGTTTGCTCAATTACTTCCCGGCACTTCGAATAAAATTGATGGTGAAGGAACAGCTTACCTGGATGACTTCGAAAACTCTGCAACACCTTATTCATTGATCAATGCCAACGCGTGGAAACTCGCTGCTGCACCAGAAGATGTACAGTTCGATCCAACCGCTGGCACATCAAATGATATCCAAGCTGGCACTTTGCGCGCCAAACTCGCCTGGTATACTGTTGATAATCAATTCTACAGAAGCTCAGGTAGATTTAAGCCTGATAACATTACCGAAGCTGATCTTCAAAATCATTATATCCGTGCGGTTAATCCGCAAGAAATTTTTCCTTTCCGTCAACTCTATCAGGGAAATTTCTTTGAGCAGATTTTTGATGTGGCGTACTACCCCCGCGAACGTGGTCCTTACAATTACAATACTAACCTCGATGGCAACGGATTTATTACAACCCCTCCGGAAGGGAACTGGGCTGGTATAACCAGTGCCGTTCGAACTGAAGTAGATTTTGATAAAGCCAATATTGAATATGTAGAGTTTTGGTTACTTGATCCTTTTATTGCGGGTAAAAATGGAGAGATAAATGATGGAACTACATCCAAACATGCTACCGGGGGAAAATTAATTTTTCAACTGGGAAATGTTTCGGAAGATGTAGCGAGAGACGGACAGCACGGTTTTGAAAATGGTTTGCCGCCCACAGGCGATTTAACAACCGCCAATAAAACCAATTGGGGTTATGTAACAAAGCAGCAGTATCTCACCAGTTCCTTTGACGACAATACCGGCACGCGTGCCAATCAGGATGTTGGGTATGATGGTATACCGGATGCAATTGAATCTGATTTTTTCAAAACTCAATATTTAGATCAAATTGAATCTAAAGTTACCAATCCAAATGCGCTCACTAAAATAAAATCAGATCCATCTGGTGATGATTTTCGTTACTTTTTAGACGCAAAGTATGACCAAAGTCCGGGAGCTCAACTATTAGAACGATATAAGGATATCAACGGACACGATGGTAACTCTCCCATTATTACTGGCGGTGATGTAGTTACACCTGCTGGCACAACCATTCCAGACAATGAGGATTTGAATGCAGACAATACGTTGGCAGAATTGGAAGAATATTATCAATATAATATTAACCTTATACCTGGGCAATTGGCCATCGGAAAAGAATACATAACAGACCAAATCGTAACAACTGCTGATAACGTTGCTAAAGAAAAAGTTACCTGGTATCAATTCCGCATACCGGTGCGCCAGTTCGAAAGTAAGTTTGGCGCCATTGATGGTTTTAAATCCATTAAGTATGTACGCATGCTGCTCACAGGATATAAAGATCCCGTTGTACTTCGTTTCGCTAACTTCAGATTAGTAGGTAGCCGGTGGAGAAGGTATACGGGAAATTTACTGGAAGATGGTCTTGTTACGACTCCCGAAATAAGTCCTGATAATTTTGTGGTATCGGTGGTGAACCTGGAAGAGAATGGTTCAGCACCTACTGTTACATCCGGCACAGTAAAAGAAAAATCTCCATATCGTATTCCGCCTGGTGTTGTGCGCGACCGCGACAATACCTCCACCATTTCCCGACAATTAAACGAGCAATCTGTTCAGGTATGTATTGATGACCTGGAAGATGGAGATGCGCGTGCCATTTACAAGAATGTGTCGGCCGACTTATTTAACTACGGTCGTGTTAAAATGTACTTTCACGCCAACAGCGAATCGAGTGATTCGGCCATGACCGCATTCTTAAGATTAGGTACTGACTTCGATCAGAACTATTATGAAATAGAAGTTAAACTCAAAATCACAAAACCTGCCAATACCGATAATCCTTCTGAAATCTGGCCAGAAGAGAATGAAATTGATTTAGACCTGGATGAATTATATGCTTTGAAAGCAGAGCGCGATCGTGGTGGCTTCTCCCTCTCTGAAAGTTTTCCGGTTAGCGGAGCAAAAAAAGTGGGCCGTCATTACATTCGTATTTTTGGAAGACCTGATTTGAGTAGTGTACAGCTAATGATGATTGGCGTAAAAAATCCACGCAGCTCTGATAAACGTAAACACTCTGTTTGTCTTTGGGCGAACGAATTACGTCTTACTGATTTTAATCGCACCCCAGGCTGGGCTGTAAACGCAACACTAAGCGCTAAGCTTGCTGACTTTGCTGTTGTTACAGGTACATTCCGGCACACTACATTTGGGTTTGGTGGTGTGAGTTCTAAAATTTTTGAACGCTCACGCGAAGAGACAACAGCCTACGATGTTTCCGCGCAGGTTAATCTCGATAAGTTAATTCCTGGAAAAACAGGCATTAAACTTCCCATGTTTGTTAGCTATCAGAACACTACAAAAAATCCAGGATACGATCCGGCCAATCCAGATATGAAACTGGATGCATTAAAAAAATCGTTTAGCAGTGATGAAGAAAGATCCAGCTATTTAAAATTGATTCAAGATGTAGAATCGAGGCGAAGTATCAATTTTGTTAACGTTCGAAAAGTAAAAGTCAAGCCTGATGCTAAAACGCACATCTACGACATTGAAAATTTTGCGATAAGTTATTCATATAGTGACAGGCTACGCACCAACTTCACTACCAAAGAATCACGACAAGAGGATCAGAAGGGATCGATCAGCTATACTTTCTCACCTAAAGCAACAGGCATTGAGCCATTCAAAAGCTCGAAAGCATTTAAATCACCTTGGTTAAAATTGATAAAAGATTTCAACTTCAGTTTAATGCCGAGTAATCTTTCCGTGCGATTCGATTTGGATCGTTCGTTCGGAAAAAATATTTATCGCAATGATGGTGGCAGTTTATCTCCCGCCAATTATTTAAAGTACTTCACATTCAACCGTCAATACAACTTGCGATGGAATCTTACAAAGGCTCTTTCGTTAGAATACGGAGCGCGTGCTAATGCTATTATTGATGAGCCCGAAGGTGAAATTGATACACAAGAGAAAAAAGACAGTGTGCTGAACAACTTGAAGAACTTCGGGCGCATGAAGAACTTCGAACAAAATATTACAGTAAACTACACCTTACCACTCGACAAAATTCCGGTAACGGATTGGCTTGGGGCAGACTATCGCTATCAAATAAATTATAATTGGAAAGCAGGACCCATCAACAGACCGGATGGAGCAGATGGAGTACCTATTGGACAGGATATTGAAGATGAATTTGATTTTAAAAACATTATTCAAAACAGCAGAGAACAAAATCTAACCGGTCGCATGGACTTGCTCAAGCTTTACAACAAAGTGAAGTTTTTAAAAACCCTAAATACACCACCAAAGCCTCAACCAATACGCAAATCAACAAACCCTACAGTAAAACCTCCACCGGATACGATACGAACAGCCCCACCTTTGATTAAAGGACTGGCAAAATTATTAATGTCGGTACGTTCAATTAATGGTTCATATACTCGCACAGAAGGAACAATTCTTCCGGGATATTCAGGTACGCCCAAGTTTTTGGGAATGGATGAAGGGTGGAAATCTCCTGGCTGGGGTTTTGTATTAGGTAATCAAAATCCAACGATTCGTAATTCACTATCGAAAGCCGGATATATTACTTATAATCCGGATATTACTACTCCCTTCAGTCAAACAAAAAATGAAACGTTAAATCTGCGCGCTAACGTTGAGCCCACTACCGATTTAAAAATCCAGATCGATGTAAAAAAAGAATCAACTAATTCCTATCAGGAGATATTTCGTTACGATACAGCCGTTTCAAACTTTGCTTCCCTAAATCCCAACAGAAGCGGAAGTTATCGTATTTCTTATCTCACCATTAAAACTGCATTTGAAAAAAGTAATGACGAGCTGGAATCGAGTGTGTTTAAAAAGTTTGAAGAGAATTTGCTTGAAATCAAGGAGCGTTTCAGAATGGCAAATAATAACGGTAGTGGTGAAGCCTACGACACTACCTCTCAGGATATTTTAATACCAGCCTTCATTGCTGCCTATAGTGGCAAAGATGTAAAGACTATTGGGCTTACACCTTTTCAAAAAACACCACTTCCCAATTGGCGATTAGATTATACAGGTCTGAATAAATTGAAGGGTTTTAAGGATATCTTTCAATCCGTTACAATCAGTCACGCGTATCAATCCTCGTATTCCGTATTGAATTATTCCAACTCTTTGGAGTTTGAAGATGTCAATAACCTCGGCATTGATAAATCGGCAGAAGATTACAACAGCAGTTACTTTGGTAAAACAGTGGATGGCAAAATGATTCCGGTTTACGTAATCAGTCAGGTACTTATATCGGAACAATTTTCCCCACTCGTTGGTATAAGCGTCCGCACCAAAAGTCGCATTACGGCTAATTTACAATACAAAACCAAGCGTGATTTGGCCCTTAACATTTCGAATGCGCAGATCACTGAATTATCAAGTAAAGACATTTCATTCGAAATGGGCTTCACTAAAGCGGGTATGAAACTTCCGTTCAAATCGCAAGGACGTACCATTGTATTGAAGAACGATCTTGCCTTCCGGTTGAACGTCACGGTATCCGATCAGAAAACAATTCAGCGCAAGATTAATGACCTTGATGTTATTACTGCTGGTAATATAAATTATCAGATTAAGCCCAATTTGACTTATACGGTAAGTCAAAAATTAAGCATTCAAATGTATTATGATCGCACCATAAACGATCCTGTTATTTC
The DNA here is from genome assembly GCA_031388805.1 of Chryseolinea sp. Classification (GTDB taxonomy): domain Bacteria; phylum Bacteroidota; class Bacteroidia; order Cytophagales; family Cyclobacteriaceae; genus Chryseolinea. Next base: position 10,749 of record JANMRZ010000085.1, on the reverse strand, counting down.
AAGCTCATACAGAAGATCAACCACCCGCTTTGGAGCACAGATTCGGTTTAGTTTAGCACAGTAAAACAGTTTAGAGTTTAAAGTTTCTCGTTCGGTGTTCTGAGCTTTGAACTTGCAAGCCAAGACCTTATTTTTGAGGGCATTTAAACCTAGCATTTATGAATATTCCTGACGGACTGAAGTACACAAAAGACCACGAGTGGGTTAAAATTGAAGGAAACACTGCATTGGTGGGCATTACTGATTTTGCACAAGGCGAGTTGGGAGACATTGTTTATGTAGACATTAGTTCGGTTGGTCAGGAAATAGCAGCGCACGAAATATTTGGAACAGTGGAAGCTGTTAAAACGGTTTCTGACCTCTACATGCCCATTGCCGGCAAAGTTTTAGAAGTAAATTCCATTTTAGACAGCAGTCCAGAAAAAGTAAACTCAGATCCTTACGGGGATGGCTGGATGATTAAAGTAGAAGTGAAAGGTTCTGTCGATGAACTTCTGACTGCAGCACAATACAAGGAACTTATCGGTAAATAATTAGTTAGTAGTTGTTAGGTTGTTCGGCTGCTTTAACGAATAACGAACGACCAACAACAAACAACGACCATGATCGAACTACCCGTCATATCACAAGAAGAAACAAGGAGACGCAAGCCAAACTGGCTTCGGGTAAAATTACCTGTTGGTCCTGATTACGCGCGCGTGCGTAAATTGGTAGATGAATATAAGCTTCACACCATCTGCGAAAGCGGAAATTGTCCGAACATGGGCGAGTGCTGGGGTGCAGGCACAGCTACTTTTATGATTCTTGGAAATGTATGTACCCGATCATGTACATTTTGTGCAGTGGCCACAGGCCGCCCTACTGAATATGATCTTGATGAACCAAAACGCGTTGCAGAAGCCATTAAATTAATGGGTGTTAAACATGCCGTTATTACTTCGGTTAACCGCGATGAATTGAAAGATCGTGGCGCAGAGGTATGGTATAACACCGTTGTGGAAACAAAAAAAATCAGTCCCCAGACAACCATTGAAACACTCATACCGGATACAAAAGGAAATTGGGATGCGCTGTATCGAATGATTGAGGGCAAACAAGAAGTGGTAAGTCACAACATGGAAACGGTTGGAAGACTTTATCGCATGGTTCGTCCACAGGCAAAATATGAACGCAGTCTGGAGCAGATCAAAAGAATCCGAGAAGGCGGTATGCGTACTAAGTCGGGCATTATGCTTGGTCTTGGCGAAACAAAAGAAGAACTCTACAAAGCCATGGATGATCTGGCTGAAAATGGGTTGCTCATCTTAACGCTTGGTCAATACTTGCAGCCAACCAAAATGCATTTAGAGGTGGCCGAATTCATACACCCGGATACTTTTGAACTTTATAAAGAAGAAGGATTAAAGCGCGGACTTAAATATGTTGAGTCTGGCCCGCTTGTGCGCTCATCCTATCATGCCGAGCGACACGTTAATGTGCCACTCTCTTAATGTTCAGAGTTCCGAGTCTAAAGTTCCAGGTTCAATGCTTCTAGTTTCTAAGCTATCGACTATGGACTGTTGACTATAGACTGTTTCTCAATTTGCTATTTCATCTGTAACCGTCAACTCGAAAGAGCTTAGCTGAACTACATACCTTCGCAGAGGATTAATGGCTGGTCCACTGGTTGGATTACCTGTATTAAAATCGAAAGTAGAATTGCTGCATGGATCGAAGATGTACAAACTTGAGTTGTGTACTTCAACGGTTGCGCATGCTTCAAATGGATGATATGAGCTATTACGCTCATACGCAATATAGGTAGATACGTTTTTCCGATAGAGAATAATTCCTCGAACGCCACCATCATCATTGTATACATACCCTCCATCAAATTTCAGATTGGTATATGCTGGCAAATTCAAATTGATAATAATATCCGGAAACTGTACGTAGGGTATTTCATCATCTGAAATGTCAGGCGCGCAGCTTGAGTAGAGAAGTAACGCGAAGAGTGCGCAGCTTAATACTAAATACTTTATTTTTTCCATCACCGCATTCAGTTAATAGTTAATGGTCTTAACGTTTGTTGTTCCGGTTTTACTATTCACTGTTCCTTATTAACTTTTAACAATTAACCATTAACTCAAAATTAGTATTCATAAAAACCTTTTCCTGACTTTCGGCCAAGATGACCCGCATTTACTTTTTGTTGCTGAATTTTACTTGGTCTGAACCGCGCCTCGTGGTGAAACGCTTCATACATGGAAGTAGTCACTGCAAAATTGGTATCCACTCCAATCAAGTCCATCAATTCGAATGGACCCATTTTAAAACCAGCATTCTTCATTAGCGCATCGATGGTTGCGACATCAGCAACTTGCTCTTCCAGCGCTTTCAGCGACTCAACATAAAATAAACGTGCAACGCGATTCACAATAAATCCAGGAGAATCATTTGCCAACACGGTTATCTTCAGAAGTTTTTCCGAAAAGGTCTGAAGTGTGTTAATGGTTTCTTCATTTGTTTTAGCGCCCGAAATGATCTCAACCAGTTTCATTACTGGTGCAGGGTTAAAAAAATGCAATCCTGCAAATCGACCTTGATGCTTGAGTACTGATGCAATCTCTGTGATGGAAATGGAAGATGTATTGCTCACGAAGATGCAGTCGCTGGCATTAATCTTTTCCAGCTCCAGAAATATCTTTTGTTTTATCTCAAGTTTTTCAACAATCGCTTCAATCACCAAGTCAACTTGTAGTTGGCGGAAATCTTCAACAGGTCGGATTCTAAGAAGAATATTTTTTCTTTGATCTTCACTTAGCCTTCCCTTCTCAACTAAAGTCGTTGTATTTTTTTCGATCGATCCTAATGCTCCCTTAATTTGTTCGGGCTGTGTATCGTAAAGCAAAACCTCATAACCGGATTGAGCACACACTTGTGCAATTCCCTGGCCCATTGTTCCGGTGCCAATAACTCCTACGGTATGAAGCGCTTCGATTTTCATTTACACGGTACTTTGAAACTGCCGAAGGAAACGCACATCGTTTTCAGAGAACAAACGCAAATCATTAATTTGATAACGTAACATGGTAATGCGCTCGATACCCATACCAAAAGCAAAGCCTGTATATTCTTCCGGATCAATTCCACAATTGCGTAATACATTAGGATGCACCATACCTGCACCGGCAATTTCTACCCAACCAGAATACTTACAAATGTTACAGCCTTTGCTTCCGCAGATGAAACAAGACACGTCGATCTCTGCACTGGGTTCGGTAAATGGAAAGTATGAAGGACGCAGGCGAATCGTTGCATCTTTACCATACATTTCTTTAGCAAAGTGAAGAATGGTTTGCTTCAAATCAGCAAAGCTTACATTCTTATCTACATACAAACCTTCAACCTGGTGAAAGAAACAATGTGCCCTCGCTGAGATGGCCTCGTTGCGATACACACGTCCTGGCATGATGGCGCGCATAGGAGGTTTTTGTGTTTCCATCATTCTTATTTGCACATTCGATGTATGCGTGCGCAATAACATTTCATCTTTGTTGGTCTCACTTTTCTTTTCCACAAAGAAGGTATCCTGCATTTCGCGGGCCGGGTGGTTCTCCGGAAAATTCAATGCAGAGAAATTATGCCAGTCGTCTTCTACCTCAGGACCATCGGCTACATTAAATCCAAGACGTTCAAAGATTTCGATAATGCGATGTTTGGTTAGAGACAGTGGGTGAAGATTCCCGATTTTATTTGAAACGGGTGGCAACGAAAGATCAATATCTACCTTGCTTACTGAGGATATTTCAACTTGTTGATTCATCTCAACCAGTTTTGCTTCAGCAGTTTGCTTGAGTTGGTTTAAAATTTTTCCAACATTCTTCTTCACCTCTACCGGCATTGTTTTCATTTCTTCAAACAATTCCGTGATCGCGCCCTTCTTGCTAATGTATTTAAGCCTGAAATTCTCAACAGCCTGTTTATCACTTGCTGCGTATTCATTCACTTCCTTCAAGAGACTATTGATGCGTTCTTCCATTCAACTCTAATGATCAGATTAAGCAGCAAAAATACACTTTTGGCAACTACAACACCACTATCTCAATTTGAATATAGATTTCGAGCGCAAGCAATCTTTTATCTCCCATGAGATTGGTTTATCATCCATCTTGCTGCCAAAACTTTACTAGTCTTGACCAGGCTTAGCCCCAGGCAATCTGCTCATCAACCATTTAATTTGTCCACGATGATTCGATTCATGTTCGCATACATGGAACCATTTCCAATAGGTATTCAAATCCACACCTGGTTTTGACCATGCCGGGTCAATTGCCATTAACCATTTATCATCCTTATTTTTAAATTCTTGTAAAGTCTTTGCTCTCACTTCTGTGATCGCATCCAAATAGTATTTTACCTCCTGGCCCTTTATTATTTTTCTTCCTTCATCACCCAGACTCATTGGCGCTCCCCACATTTTATTTTCGGCATCATTAAACTCCTGCCTTCCTTCAAAGGTGTTGATTTGATAGAATTTTTCGGTTGCTCCCAAATGAAGAATTAAAGCACCTATTGAATTTGAATTTGCATCGTGCAAATGATCAAGCTCATCTTTACTTAATTTTTTAACAGAGTTGATCACAGAATCGCGCATATAATTCATCATGGAAACCAGTGTTCCTATTTGAGGTGAGTAACCTTCTATTGGCCCAATAAAGTATAGGCTTTTGTTTTCAGTAGGTACATTCGCTTCCGCAGTCATGGTTAAACCACCGAGTCCAACCAGGCTCGTTGTGATAGTCGCAGTCGTTCTAATGAAATTCCGTCTGTTGAGTTGAGAAGTCATTGTTTTCATGTCTTTTTGATTTTATGAGAGAATTAATTTTAAACTCCTTTATAACCTGCCAACAATCACATAAATTCTACCAATCATTCACCGCTGTAATCTATTCCAAGCTTTGATTGCTGTAATCCTTTCTAAAGATACCAAAATTTAGGATGTTTGATTTCAATTATACACATGTACAAAATACCTTTCAAAGTTCTTTATGAAGACAATCATTTACTCGTTGTAAATAAGTCAGCCGGTGTTTTGGTGCAGGGCGATGCAACAGGTGATGTACCGCTGGCTGAACTGTGCAAAGCCTATATCAAAGAAAAGCATGATAAACCCGGTGCTGTTTTTCTTGGTGTGGTGCATCGATTAGATCGGCCGGTAAGTGGTGTTGTGGTGTTGGCACGTACTTCCAAATCGCTGGAGCGGATGAATTCTTTGTTCCGTGAACGCGAAACCAAAAAAACATATTGGGCCATTGTCAAAAATAAACCCGTACATACTGAAGGCACCTTGTTGCATTGGCTATTGAAGGATGAAAGCAAAAACAAAACAACAGCATTTAAAAAAGAAACTGTAGGTGCACTGCGCTCAGAGCTTCATTATAAAATTATAGGAACACAAAGCGGACATTGGTTGTTGGAAGTAAATCCTGTTACAGGCAGACCGCATCAAATTCGTGTGCAGTTAGCCAGCATGGGCTGCGTCATTAAAGGTGATGTAAAATACGGTGACGATTCTGCCAATGACGATGGAAGTATTTACCTCCATGCACGACAGTTGGAATTCATCCACCCTGTAAAAAAAGAAAACATGGTGGTGCAAGCGCCTCCCCCCGACTATGGACTTTGGAAATCATTTATGGACTTGACTTCGAATTAATTTCATGGCAACACCTCACTGGCTCGAACGACTAAAACAACGCTGGCATTTACACAGCATCATGCAGGTAATTATTGTATTGATCGTCTTTGCCTGCACGGGCTTCACGGTTTTACTTTTAAAGAAACCTATCTTAGAATTGCTCGCAGGTGAGGAAGGTAAATCAACACTCGCTTCTTTATTGTATTACATTTTTATCCTACCTCTTTACAATGTCATTTTATTGGGTTACGGATTTATCTTTGGTCAATTCAATTTCTTCTGGGAGTTTGAGAAGCGTACTGCGAGAAGAATTGCTTCGCTCTTTAGGAAGAAAGGTTAATTGCTAAAAGTTAAAGGTTAATAGTCTTACACTTCTTAGTTCAGTTTTGAAATAAAGTGATTCATTGTAAACACTCTAACAGTTGATTACCATATCCAAATAACAAACCCACCATTAACTTAAAGCTTTACTAGTAGGCATTTAAAATCAAAAGCCTCCAGACTTCTGGAGGCTTTTGATTTTTTAATTCAATAATTCTTTTCTAGACGGCTACGAAGCAACGTTGTAAAATGGCTTCGTGTTGATTCCCAAACTTGGTGTAGCACCATTGTCTGAGGTCGCTTAATTCTTCGGCAATCAACAATTTGATCGCCTTGCGAAGCTCTTTCTCAAAGAGCGATGCACTGAAACTCACCTTTGTGAGCACTAGTTTTACATAATTCAACATGGCAAAAACTGATAGAGTTTAAAAAATTTAGTCTCCTAACAAGTGTTAAGTTAAAGAATTGTTACAAAATGCAAAAGAACAATCTTCAACTTTCGTTCATCCTTCGAAAACAGGGCTGAACTTATCATTAAAGACGATTTTTACCGTCTTTTATTCAATCGGTTGAAATGATTTTTTAGACTGTTTTAGGATTAGGTACTTTTGTAACGGAATTTTTACCCGGAGGAATATTAACATGATATTATTTTTTTTAAAACGCTCTTTTTTGACTTTTTTCCTACTCTGCACCTGTGCATTAGCCGTAATGGCGCAAAACGTTCAAATTGTTTTAGGGCCAAGCGAAATTGGTGAAAACCAGGCGTGGACGATTACAGTTACCGTGCAGAACGAGCGTCTCAAGAGCTACGACAATTTTCCTGACATTACCGGTTTTGTAAAACGCGGAACATCCAGTCAATCGACAACCAATATTGTAAATGGAAACATTTCCTCCTCACAAAGTGTGATCATGACGTATCTGCCAAGCAAGCAGGGAACATACACTGTTCCAACCTTCACAATGAAAGTAAATGACAAATCATTTACAGTTACTGGTAAGAAAGTAAAAGTAGGCCCCGCTGTTCAGCAACAACGCGATCCGTTTAGTGGTTTTTTTGATCGCGACCCATACGGCACTGCCAATCGTAGCGAACCTGAATTTATCGATCTGAAAGAAGATGCTTTCCTTGCACTCACAACAAATAAAAACGAAGTATATGTAGGCGAAGGTTTTGAAACAACACTTTCATTTTTTCTATCAGAACAAAATCAGGCACCTTTTCAATTTTACGATTTGAACAAACAGTTGACTGATATTCTCAAAAAATTAAAGCCTGCAAATTCCTGGGAAGAAAATTTCAACATCGAAAACATCAATGCCGAACGTGTTACGATAAATGGCAAGGTATACGATCAATATAAAATTTATCAAGCAGTTTATTATCCATTCAATGCTGAAGCGATTCAATTTCCAAGTCTGGGGTTGCAGATGATTAAATATAAAGTCGCGAAGAATCCATCCTTCTTCGGACAAAACCGAAAGGAAGATTTCAAAACATTTTATACCAAACCAAAAACGGTTAAAGTAAAGCAATTACCTCCTCATCCTTTGCGCGATGCTGTGGCCGTTGGTGATTATCGATTAGACGAACGCATGCGTAGCACCGATTTAGAAACAGGACAAAGTGCAGCATATGAATTTCATGTTGTCGGAGAAGGAAATATTTCATCAGTCGAAAAACCTACCACAAAACAAGATGGAGCATTTGAATGGTATGAGCCCAATGTGCGTCAGGATATTAACCGCGATAACAATCGTGTGACCGGAAGAAAATCATTTAGCTATTTTATGATTCCGAAAGAACCCGGAAAATTTAACTTAGGTGATTATGTGCAGTGGGTGTTTTTTAATCCGAAAGAGAAAAAATATGACACTCTAAAATCGCAGTTGACTGTGTATGTAACAGGAGAGAGTAAAAAAAACGAAGTTATTCAATCAAATGACCTTGGAAGTTTCTACGACAAAATAGAGAATGCTGACAATAGTTTGCTTTCCGTTCGCGATACGAGTTGGCAAATGTGGGCGTTCAATGGTTTTATTGCCATGATGTTGATGGGTGCAGGGTATTTGATTTTTAAAAAGTAAATGGCTTCCTGTCTCCTCACTACTAAAACATATTTTTTGCTCCTCGGAGCAAAGTCTAGCAAAAAAAAGTTCCCAGCTCTAGCACTTCTCCGCGAAGAAAGGTCATCGGGTTTTTAAAAATCCTTGAAATTAATTCCTGTGCTTCTTCTATCTTCGTGCTCGCATGAGCAACATATACGGAACACTTTTTAAAATCTCCACCTTTGGTGAATCACATGGTCCCGCCATTGGAGTAATCATTGATGGCTGTCCGGCAGGATTAGCAATTGATGAAGTTTACATTCAGTCTGAACTTGATCGAAGAAAACCAGGCCAGTCCAAAATTACTACCCAACGTAAGGAAGACGATACCTTTAAAATTCTCAGTGGGGTTTTTGAAGGTAAATCAACCGGAACGCCCATTGCTTTAGTGATTGAAAATCAGGATCAGCGAAGCAAAGATTACAGTCACATTGCTGAAACTTTTCGACCATCACATGCGGATTATACCTACGATGCAAAATATGGCAATCGAGATTATCGCGGAGGTGGAAGAAGTTCGGCACGCGAAACTGCAGCACGCGTTGCGGCTGGTGCTGTTGCAAAACTTTTGCTAAAGCATGAAGGTATTGACATTGCAGCTTACGTATCTCAAGTTGGAGAAATCACTACACCACATTATACACAACTTGATCTGAGCAAAACAGAAGACAATATTGTTCGTTGTCCGGATCAGGCAATTGCAGAAAAAATGATCGAACGCATAGACGAGGTTCGTCTTGCGCGCGATACCATTGGAGGAATTGTTACCTGTGTTATAAAAAATACACCGGTTGGTTTAGGTGAACCTGTATTCGATAAACTTCATGCCGAGTTAGGTAAGGCCATGCTGAGCATCAATGCCGTAAAAGGTTTTGAATACGGAAGTGGTTTCGAAGGTGTGAAGCAACTAGGCTCTCAACACAACGATGAATTTTATAATGAAGGCGGACGCATCCGAACCAAAACAAATTATTCAGGAGGCATACAAGGTGGCATTTCAAATGGCGAGGATATTTATTTTAATGTAGCCTTCAAACCGGTTGCTACCATCATGCAAGATCAACCCAGTGTTGACAAGCATGGCAACGAAGCAACGGTAAGTGGCAAAGGTAGACACGACCCATGCGTTGTCCCACGCGCAGTACCTATTGTAGAAGCGATGGCTGCATTGGTGTTAGCTGACTTTTTGTTGAGGGGGAAGGTTTCGAAGTTGTGATGGGCTATTAGTTTGATCCAAACTAATACGCCTCCGCAATATCCAAATAAAATCCACTTTGCTTCTTCTTGCCAAAACCTTGATCAACTCTGATATTTAATCGATCACTTTTATTCAGCATCAGACGTAAGCCAATACCAGCATTGGGCTTTACAGAATTGTCTCCAATCGAATACCACTTCACAGGAGTTAATGCTGCACCCGCCCACACTGTGAAACCCAATCGCCACCAAACGTGGGCACGATACTCAGCTTGAAATGCATAGAGGTTTTTATAGCGATAGAATCCAGTATAATATCCACGCATCGTGTTCGCTCCACCAATGTCGGCCATATCTTTAAACGGAACATCACCTCCGTTTAGGTTCACTACAAACTGGAGCGCAAGTGCATCAAATTCGCTGAGCCACGTTACCGGAAAATATTTGCGCACATCAACCTTTAAAGATTGATAATTGTAACTCGATTTGTTGAACGAGGGCTGAATAAAAAACAGCGCTTCGAGGTAAAAACCTTTTCGGGGATAAACAAAACTATCGCGCGTTTCGATGTTAAGTGCCGGCGCAAAACCTACACCCCAATAATCATCATAACCCAATGGCTTATCGGTCTGCAATTGTCCCACACCAGAATTAACGTTGCTGATTTCATTGAAACGAACAGCAGCTCCCAGAAACACATTCTTTTTCACCCTCTTAAAAAATCGAAAATCACCGGCAATCTGATTGTACTCAATCGTATCTTTTCTGGATAATGGATCTTCATTCTCAATACCGAAGTAGAATTCAGGAAAGTAGGTGTAATTAAACTTCATCTGAAGAATGGTTTTATTCTGCGGCATGTAGACACGCGTTTTAAAACCCAGATCGTATTGTTTCTGCTGAGTGTATAAAAAGTAGGTCTGGGCATACGAAGAGGTAGTCTTACCATCAGGAATCTTAACCGTTTCAAAACTCGCAGCCAATAGTGCCCCGAATCCCAGTCTTGTTTCAGGAGAATAGTAGAGTACAGGAATGGGTGTGAGCCGAAAACGTTTCGGAGCTTTTACGCTGTCTTGCTGAGCAAGTACAACTGAGGTTGAGAAGAAAAAAAAACCTAACAAAACAAATTCCGCGGAAATTCGAATCATATCCCATTAACTTTACAACACGCGGTAGAGAGAGCCCCCTGTTGAAATAATACATGACTAACGGATCTTTTTTCTGTAATTTATTACAATCATTCGACACTTATAGTCCAACAACCTAAATCTTCAGTGGAAGCATTAATCGCAAACAACGTTACCAAGCGCTACACCAATCATGTGGCGCTCGATCAGGTAAGCCTCTCTGCGCTTCCGGGCGACGGAGGCCGTATGAGAGGACGCGTATGAGCAACGGTCGCAAGAGCGAGCGCCTTGTCGCCCTGGCGCTCCTCGGGC
>JANMRZ010000071.1:0-11403 GCA_031388805.1 Chryseolinea sp. | reverse complement strand
CCCACTCGGCTTCTGTCGGTAATCGATAAAAAATTCCGGTAGTATTATAAAGCCATTTACAATACATAATTCCCGCGGCCTGACTCATACTGTTAGTAGGGTGTTTAGGATCGCGGCCCATGCCCCATGTTAAATCAATGTATTGTGCAGTGGGTCGCGACACTGCATCAATAGCAATCGCTTTTGTTTGGGGAACATCCATGTTTTTGAAAAAAGCATCCCACTCGGCAAACGTCACTTCATGTTCTGCTATCCAGAATGCACTAACTTCAATTTTTTTCTGAGGACCTTCATCAGCATCTCTACCTTTTTCGAAAGGAACGCTGCCTATTATGAATTCTCCGGCAGGAATGGAAACCATTTTAAATTGTACCGATGAACCCGGAACGGTTTGATCGTATGATTGTGAAAATGCAGATTGGCTATGAAAGGTTAACGAAAACCAAACGGTAGCGAGTGATAGCGGCTTCAATAATGAATTCAACCTTGAAAAGGAATAAATGAGTTTTCAAGGTAATAAAATCTGCAATCGGCTGCAATACTGTATTTTCTACATTTATTTAGGAAAAAGGTGAGCTTACCTGTCTCGTGTGTTAATTTTTTCTCTTCAGTAACGCCATGTAAAAACCATCAAATCCTTCTGATGGCCACGCACGTTTTTCTTCAATCAATTCAAATTTATCCGGATTGTTTTTTAAGAACGTTTCCACCTGTTGTTCATTTTCTGATGGCATTAAACTACAGGTAGAATACACCATAAGTCCACCGGGCTTTAACATGGTCCAGTAATCCTGCAGAATGTGTTGCTGAAGTTTGATTACCTCTTCGATAAATTCAGGAGTTAGCTTCCACTTCGCATCGGGATTTCTTTTTAATACTCCCAGGCCTGAGCACGGTACATCAAGCAGCAGGCGATCAGCCGAATTATCTAAACGTTTAATAGTTTTAGATGACTCAATGAAACGAGTTTCAATCGTACTTACCTCTGCTCTGCGTGCTCGTTTTTTTAATTCATCTAATTTCCAATCTTCAGTATCCAATGCAATGATGCGTCCTTTGTTTTGCATTACAGCGGCAATGTGAAGAGTCTTTCCGCCAGCCCCGGCACATGCATCGATTACGCGCATACCCGGTTGAATCCGCATAAACGGTGCGATGAGTTGAGAAGAAGCATCCTGAACTTCAAAAAGTCCATCTTTAAAGGAAGGATGCCGGAAAACATTTTGTCGTTGGTTTAAAATTAATGCATCTGGAAATTCCGGAAGAGCCGTTGTTTCAATTCCATCGGGCATTAATAATGCTTTCAGTTCGCGAGCAGAGATTTTTAATGTGTTAGCACGCAATACAACAGGTGCTTCTTCATTGAGAGCACTTAGTTCTTTATCCCAATGTTTGCCAAGTTCTTTTTCACCAAGCTCGTCAAGCCAATCGGGTATGGATTCGTTTATCTTTCGAATGGATTTGAACTTCTCTCTGCGCTCAAGGATTTTCTTTTTATCTAATCCTTGAAACTCTTCCCATTCCGGCAATGGTATCTCTTGAAGGATGCACCAGCAACCCACAAATTTCCAATGATCAGTGGGTTCAGCACCCGTCATATTTTGAATGAGGCGATGCCAGCGAACGATGTCATAGGTAGTTTCGGCAATGAAACGCCTGTCGCGTGCACCCCACTTTGGATTTTGCTTTAATACCTTTTCAATTACCTTATCGGCATACTTTCCATCTTCAAAGATGAGTTCGAGCGCCTGTACTACTGCACGAGCAATGTTTATGTAGAGTTTCACGGGGCAAAGATAGTACTTCCTTTAAGTATTGAGTATTTAGTAAAGAGTCTTGAGTGAAGTGCCAGAGTAGAATGTATCGACAATGCAAGGCATCGAGTTTGTAATTTTTGGTGAGAAACCTCAACTACGAACGTTGGACTTAGAACAAATCACAAAATCCTATATAAAATTTTTATCTTCGACTTCTTTATAATCGATTCGAAAACGTCAATCTGAAACTATATGCGCCATGAAAAGAAGAAACTTCCTTCGCAATGGATTAACGACTGCTGCTTCAGCGCTCGCATTGGGAAATGTATTTGCATCATCAACAAAAAATCAAAGTATTGAAGCCCAGTTTGCTGTTGGGGTTGCTGAGAAAACGTTTAGAATGAATTATGCTCCGCATGATGGTATGTTTGCCAACCATGCCGGAAAAGATTTTATAGAGCAAATTAAGTTCATGCACGAGCAGGGGTTTCGTGCCATTGAAGACAACGGCATGCTGAAACGCTCGAAAGAGGATCAGGAAAAAATCGGTTCTACCTTAGCGCGACTGGGTATGACGATGGGTGTATTTGTAATTGATGGTGGAGACAACTGGAAGACCTCGCTTGCAACGGGTAAGCAGGAATTTAAAGATACATTCATCAAAACATGCCAGGCATCAGTAGAAGTAGCCAAGCGTGTAAATGCAAAATGGATGACAGTGGTTCCTGGATTTTTTGAACGCCATTTACCGATCGGCATACAAACTGCAAATGTTATTGATGCTCTGCGTAAGGGTTCCGCAATTCTTGAGCCTCATGGATTAATTATGGTGTTAGAACCATTAAGTGATACACCTGATCTTTTTCTCCGAAACTCCGATCAAACATTTGAAATTTGCAAAGCCGTGAACAGTCCATCATGCAAAATTCTTTTTGACATCTATCACATGCAACGTAACGAAGGTAATTTGATTCCGAACATGGAGAAGTGTTGGGAAGAAATTGCGTACGTGCAAATTGGCGATAACCCGGGCCGCAACGAGCCTACCTCTGGCGAAATCAATTATAAGAATATTTTCAAGTTCTTAAATGGCAAAGGTTATAAAGGTGTGTTGGGGATGGAGCACGGCAACGCACAAAAAGGTAAGGAGGGAGAGCTTGCATTGATTGGAGCGTACAGAGAGAGCGATAATTTTTAGAATTTGAGCTGACTGTCTTTTATAAAATGAAAAACCCCGTGATGACGGGGTTTTGTTTTTAATAGTAGGATGTAAATCAGCTATTCACTTTTACAAATACCGATGTCTTGTCTTCCTGATATTGATCCTTTGGCAGAGCCAATGTTTCCACCCGCTAAGATGATATCGCGTTCAGGGCCAGCGGCAGCAAGGTGGATCTTTACACACGCTTCCAAAGCGATAATCTGGCTATAGGTAATTTCGGTTTCATCAGCAAGCTTAGTGATGAGTGTTTCGCTTATGCCTGTTTCTCCCAGTACTGGATTAAGCAATGCAGCCACATCGGTGCCCGGAGTAGAAATTTCACCTAAATGCAAATGAACAGGATGCTGGAGATTACCTTCTGTTCCTGTAAGGTTAACAACAGCTAACGTACTTCCTCCAACCTTCTCCTTAAATATTACTGTTCCGCTAATGTTATAGGTAGAACCCGCTTGCAATGCATAGGTAGTCTCATTTCCGGTAAACTCACTTTTCGCATTTTCGTTTTCCTGGCAAGCCAGAAAAGAAAAGGTTGCCGCGAATGCCCAAATCACTTTTTTCATAACCTGAATATTTTCTATAAAGTTAAAAATTTTACCTGTTATCCAATGTTCAGTGGCTAATCGGGCTTAGATTTGTCGATCGCTATTTTGGCACGGATGTGGCAATAACTAACGCATAATTCAAATCGTTATTTTGTGAAGGCACGCTTTACTGTTTTTATTTTCATGGCTTGTCTTTTAGGCTGTAGCCCAAAAATTCAGCCCCCCGATCCGGAATCTCTAAAGCCATCATGGCTTAAAACAACACCTTTTCAAGATGGATACTATACAGGCATCGGCCAAAGTGTTAAAGACGGTAGCAATAATTACATTCAGGCAGCAAAGAAAAGTGCGCTCGATGATTTGGTTTCGCAGATTAAAGTGAACGTTTCCAGTATTTCTGTTTTAAATCAGCTGGAGGTCGACAAGAAATTAACAGAGCAATACGAACAAATTATTAAGACCACAGCGGCCGATGAAATTGAAGAATTTGAATTGGTGGATGCCTGGGAAGATGCCAGCAACTATTGGGTGTACTATCGCCTTTCTATTTCGCGCTATCGTCAGATAAAAGAAGAGCAAAAACGAGACGCTACTTTATTAGCAACCGACTATTTCAAAAAAGCAAAACAAGCCGACCAGAGTGGTGAACGCTTGCAAGCCATCCGGTTTTATTTTCAGGCGTTTAGAAGTATCGAAAAATACTTGGGTGAACCTGTGCGTGTTGTGATTGATGATAAAGAAGTTTTGCTCACCAATGAAATTTATGCATCCATTCAAACTACACTCGATAAAATAAAACTACAGGTAACACCTTCCGAGATTACATTGAACAGAAGAGTTAATCAACAAGCCCAAACTGTTACTGCGAAAGCAGTTTATAAGGATTTGAATAGAGCAGCGATTGATCTTTCATTAAGTGCTGCTTTCGAAAAAGGTTCAGGTGATATTTTTCCTACCTATAAAACAAATGAAAAAGGTGAGGTGAAAATACTGATGAATAAAATCAGCTCGAAAGATTTAGAACAAACCGTTGGAGTGAAAGTAGATATCGATGCATTGAGTGGATCAAGTCAATCGCCCATTTATACCTTAATCGCGAAGACGCTAAACGTTCCGAAAGCTCAGGTTGATTTAAAAGTACAGCGACCTATTGTTTACCTCACTACTGATGAACGTAGTTTTGGTTTTACTAAATCCAATACTCAAATCGCGAACAAGCTTAGAAACTTATTAGCGAACAATGGCTTTGAATTCACAGATAATAAAAAGCTGGCGGATCTTTGGTTTGATATTAAATCAGATGCAGAACGGGGTGCGATAACAGGAAGTATCTATGCTACTTACCTAACAAGCGTGATCAGAGTAACTACGGTTCGTGAATCCAAGGAGATTTATTCTACTACCCTGGATCGTATAAAAGGCTACGGACTTGACTATGATAAATCAAGTGTTGACTGTTATAACAAAACATTGGAAACTCTTGAGAAAGAGAGGATAAATGAATTGTTAAATACGGTACTTCAGTAATGATGAAAAAGGGTAACCCCTCATGGTCAAAAACAATCGCGATAAATTTGGCATTACTTTGGTATTTGAATTGTGAAGTATAACTTGTAACTAAATAAATTGATTATGAAAAAGCTTACCTATTCAACCCTCGCAATCCTTGCCCTTGGAGCAGCATTTATGCTCGGCTGTAAAGGCAAAGAAAAAAAACAACAACCTAAAGGTGAAGTTGAAGTTGTAGTTCCCTGCTCTGGCCCCGATTTCTTTACAACAAACAAATTCTTTCGTGCTAACTCGATTGGCGAAAGTCAGGATCAGGTAACATCCAAGAAGAAAGCATTGGCCAACGCCCGTGCGGAGCTTGCAGCCAGTATCCAAACCACAGTGAAAGCAGTAACGGATAATTACGTGAACTCACGTGAGATGAATAATAAAGAACAAGTAGAAGAGCGCTTTGAGCAATTGAACAGAGAAATTGTAGATCAAAAACTCACAGGATTAAAAACGATTTGTGAAAAACTGATGAAGACCGATGGCGCAACGTACAAAACTTACATTGCCATTGAATTATCGGCCGAAGAACTGGTTGCCACTTACAATGAGCGCTTGTCAAAAGATGATCGTTTGAAAGTTGATTACGACTACGAAAAGTTTAAAGAGACTTTCGAGAAAGAAATGGAGAAGATGGGAAATAACTAAGCGAGTACTTTAGAAATTGCTAATATCAAAATGCCCCGATCAATCGGGGCATTTTGCATTTAAGGAAATAGAGCTTATTTTCATCGCTGGTATAGCAGTATTCATTTTTTTTTATTCAGCATATAACATCTAATGCCTTGAGTCTAATGCCTAATTCATGAAAGATTACTACAAAATATTAGGTGTTCGTTCCACTGCTCATGATGCTGATATAAAGCGAGCGTTTCGACAACTGGCTATTCGATATCACCCGGATAAAAATCCAGATCCTTCAGCAGAATTGTTATTCAAAGAAATTAATGAAGCGTATGAAATATTAAGTGATCCGCAGAAAAGAGCGGGTTACGACTGGCGCAGACAAAAACCGTTGGCAGATATTGTGCAGCAATCAAATCAACCTCAGCATCGCGATCCCGCTTATCATAAACCCCGTCCAAAAGGACCACCCAGAAAAAGTGAACGCCAACGGATGTTTGAAATGATGAGTCGATATCAGCCAACCATCAATCGCATTACCTTTGCTTGTTTTTTGATATCGATGATCATGTTGATCGATTACCTTTTACCCAATCGTGTGAGGGAAGAAAAAATAACAAAGACCTACTACCATACATCCACGGCAGGAAGATATTCCACTACCTGGCACGACATTGAAACAGATGGCGGAAATCAAATTGAAGTATCTTTCGAGTTGGCGAAATATTTTCAAGTAGAAGATAATATTATCGTTACCTCTTCTTTTCTGTTTAATGTGCATAGAAGTATCGAAGCAAATGAGACGCTTGTTCCGCTTCGCAAATCCATTTACGGAAATTTTGTTTTTGCGCCCGCAGCATTATTGCTTATTTCATTTCTGGCATTGATGTTTAGAAAGGACGTGGAAAAAAGCTTTAATTATGGAATTGTAAGTATGGTCATTTTGTTTTTTACAGGCGTAATCATTCTACTTTTGTAACACTATGGCAAAGAACAACGATTGGAAAAAACGCGATGGTGTAGTGTACTCCACCAACAGCGATTTCGAATTCAACTACGGACAAAATGAAGATGCTGCTACACTTCCACCACAGCAACAAAATCTGAAAGTGTTGTTGGATAAAAGCATGCGTGCCGGAAAACAAGTTACTTTAATTACAGGCTTTGTAGGCACCGTAGCCGACCTTGAACAATTGGGCAAACACCTCAAATCAAAATGCGGTGTTGGAGGTTCTGTTAAGGATGGAGAAGTTATTATTCAGGGGGATCATCGCGACAAACTTTTGCAGATTTTGGTAAAGGATGGCTATAAGGTGAAGAGAGTGGGGGGATAGTAGTGAGGTTATCTTCACCAGCCTGTTCTGCTTTTTCTAACCTTCCTCCTTCGGTCTTCCTTCTTTTCATTCGTTCATTCCACTCTTCGTCCACCCTCACTCCAGATTCGGTGTAGCTTTTAGCTTCCTGTCTTGTTCGTTCAGTTAATCTGTAATGTCGATCTGCTACTTTTTCTATTTTTTCAAGTCAAAATGTCTTTATTTGTTTGTGTAAATCAATTGATTCGGTCATAATGTCTTTAAAATAGGCCTGATTTCGCATCGGCATATTTTTTCCTAGGAGGTTCTGTGATTTTAAAACTCAAAGTCAAACTTAAAAATCACAATACTTATGAGCATCATTCGTTATAACACCGCTAATGATTTCGCACCGACTTCATTCAGCAACCTGATCGATCGTTTCTTCAGCGAATCAATCGCGCGTTCTGGAGGATCGTCTTATTCGTTCGTTCCAAAAGTGGATGTGTTGGAAACTGAAAAAGCGTTCCTCATTCATGTAGCCGTTCCGGGAGTAAGCAAAGAAGATTTCAAAATCGATCTAAACGACAATTACCTTACCATCAGCGGTGAGCGTAAGTTTAAAAACGAAAAGAAAGACCATAACTTTCATTCGGTAGAAACACAGTATGGAAGTTTCAGTCGCTCATTTTCTCTACCTGAAAACGCGGATGCAGCAAACATCAGCGCGCAATACAACCATGGCATACTCGAAATCAATGTGCCAAAGGATGAAAAGAAAATATTGAAAACTACCATTAAGGTAAACTAGTGAAAGATTAAAAATTCCTATCCTTCTCCACCGGAGAAGTGAGGGATGAAGTTTAGGGTTAGGTAGAGGTTTAGGCGTCAGTCTCGCAAGAGCTGACGCCTTTTTATTTTGTTAATATTAAACCTGATCCTTAGAACAACTTTAAACTTAAACCCGAAACTTTAACTCAATCAAAATCATTATCTTTCTATACACATTTAAAGCGGGTTTGATATGAAGCGATCATTGTTAATAATCATTGTGATTTTAGCTGCCTGCATTGGTGGAATTTTAGGATCCCTATTCACCATGCGCTTTTTTGATTCTTCGGCAGTACCTTATCAATCTATCGAAGGAAGACAACAATTAGTTTTAGCAGGGTACGCACCGGATACAGCATATCGTGTTCCGAAAGAGATGGACTTTCTGTCAACAGCAAAAAAAATTACACCGGGTGTTGTTCATATTCGAATTGCATATGGTCCCGGAGATTTTAGCGCGAATCCATTATCTTTTTATCCGGATGCACCAACACGATCTTCGGGTTCGGGTGTAATTATTTCAGATGATGGGTATATTGTTACCAACAATCATGTGATTGAGGACGCCAGCAACATTGAAGTGGTGATGAATAATAACCAACGCTACTTTGCGAAGTTGATTGGTGCAGATCCAACTACTGATTTGGCATTGTTAAAAATTCGCGCAAAGAATTTGCCTTTTGTTCGATATGGTAATTCGGATAAAGTGACACCTGGTGAATGGGTGTTGGCAGTAGGTAATCCATTTGACCTTAACTCAACCGTAACGGCTGGTATTGTAAGCGCGACTGCACGCAACATTGGTATTCTGCGCGATCGAAATAGTCTCCAGGTAGAATCGTTTATTCAAACTGATGCAGCTGTTAATCCTGGAAACAGTGGAGGTGCCTTGGTAAATCTTCATGGAGAGCTGATTGGTATTAATTCAGCGATTGCAACGTCATCCGGAAGTTATCAAGGTTATTCATTTGCCATTCCGGTTAGTTTGGTGAAGAAAGTAGTAGATGATTTGTTAGAGTTTGGGAAAGTACAACGTGGACTATTGGGCATTCAAATCACGAATGTAGACGCAGCGATTGCAGAAGATTTAAAGCTGGATGTGAACCAAGGTGTTCTAGTGAGCCGTGTGAACAAAGAAAGTGCTGCGGAGAAATCGGGTATTGTAGTAGGAGATGTAATTGTAGGAATTGACGGGCATCATGTCAACTCGGTTTCTGAATTACAAGAATGGGTCGCACGAAATCGTCCGGGCAAAGAAATTAGCGTATCATACTTGCGTGACGGAAATCAATACAATGTAACATCACGATTGAAAAATATAGAAGGCAGCGATGCAGTAGATAAGAAAGAGATCGTATATAGTTTGTCGGGCATGGAAGTAGAAGATGCTCCTTACAAGTTACTCGCTACACTTCAATTGGAAGGCGGAGTAAAAGTGAAATCGATCAAATCAGGAAAATGGAAAGAAGCGGGTTTAAAAGAAGGATTCATCATTGCCTACATCGATAAAGTTCCAGTCGACAATGTAGAAGACCTTAACCGCATTCTTGATTTCAAAAAAGGAGGTATTCTTATTGAAGGATTATACATTGATGGAAGCAAGGGAACGTTTGGAGTGGAATGGTGAGATGATGGTTCCAAGTTCCATGTTTAAAGTTTCGAGTCCTTTATGCTTTAGAATACATCATTCTAAATTCTAACTTCTAAATTCTTCTGAATTTAATTCCAACACGTGCTAACGTCAACACTTCAGCACATTTTACTAGTTTTGCACCACTCATCTTACTAATCATGAAAAACTTCGGAATCAAAGAATCGCTTGCTGCACTTGGTGTAAAGAAAACAAACCTCGGCACATCTACAGGTAAAAAATGGTATAGGACCTCTGGAAAACTGATCAACTCGTATTCACCTGCTGATGGCAAGCTCATAGGCTCCGTTTATTCATGTGATGAAAAGGTATTTCATCAGGTAACAAAGAAGGCCCAAGAAGCCTATAAGGAATGGCGCAAGTGGCCAGCACCGAAGCGAGGGGAAGTGGTTCGCCAGATTGGCGTTGCTTTGCGCAAATACAAAGAGCCGTTAGGTAAACTTGTTTCGTATGAAATGGGTAAGTCTTATCAGGAAGGTTTAGGTGAAGTACAGGAAATGATCGACATCTGCGATTTTGCTGTAGGTCTTTCACGACAATTGCATGGATTAACGATGCACTCGGAACGACCTAATCATCGCATGTATGAACAGTGGCATCCAATCGGTACGGTAGGAATCATTTCTGCTTTCAATTTTCCCGTTGCTGTGTGGTCATGGAATTCAATGTTGGCGTGGGTATGTGGCGATGTGTGTATTTGGAAACCATCAGAGAAAACTCCACTATGTAGTATTGCTTGTCAGATTATCACGAATACTGTTTTCCAAAAGAATGGTGTACCCGATGGCGTTTCCTGTATTGTAAATGGTGATGCGCTAATCGGACAATTAATGGCGAAGGATGAAAGCATTCCGTTGGTTTCAGCAACCGGTTCTGTTCGTATGGGAAAGGCCGTTGCAAAAACGGTTAGCGAGAGATTAGGCAGATCATTGTTAGAGTTAGGTGGTAACAATGCAATTATCATTACGGAAAATGCAAATCTGGATATGACGATCATCGGTGCTGTGTTTGGTGCTGTTGGTACAGCCGGCCAGCGCTGTACCTCTACCCGCAGGTTAATCATCCACGAAAGTGTATATGATGAAGTAAAAAACAGATTGAAGAAAGCCTATGCTCAACTCGCAATTGGAAATCCGCTTGATGTGAATAACCATGTTGGTCCATTGATCGATACTCAGACGGTGAAAACCTATCAGGCCGCTCTGAAAAAAGTGGAACAGGAGGGTGGAAAATTTTTGGTGAAGGGTGGTGTGCTGAAAGGTAAGGAATATGTTTCAGGCTGTTATGTTAAACCGGCCATTGCCGAGGTAAAGAACGAATACAAAATTGTTCAGGAAGAGACCTTTGCCCCAATATTGTATTTGATCAAGTACAAGACGATCGATGAAGCAATTGAAAAGCAAAATGGAGTGAAGCAAGGACTGTCTTCTGCCATCATGACCACCAGCATGCAGGATATGGAGCGCTTCCTTTCCAACGAGGGGTCAGATTGTGGCATCGCCAACGTTAACATTGGAACATCTGGAGCAGAGATAGGTGGGGCTTTTGGTGGCGAGAAAGAAACAGGAGGAGGGCGCGAATCGGGTTCAGACGCTTGGAAAGTGTATATGCGGAGGCAAACCAATACCATTAATTACAGCAGCTCTCTCCCACTTGCGCAGGGAATTGAGTTTGGATTATAAATAGCTTCGCCCGCTTTGCTTCGCTCGCTGGATTCATTAATATTAAAGGATCTGCTTGGCTCGCAATGACGATGTAAAAACATAATTAAAAATTTGTAACTAAACCAAAATGCAACAAGCCTCTAACAAAATGATCGAAAAATACAAACTCTTAATCTAAGACGGCAATTTTAAAGAACATTACTTTACGTTAAATGATGAAAATTATTTAGGGATTGGTGGTGTTGTAATTGCTGAAAAAGCAA
>JANMRZ010000059.1:0-7348 GCA_031388805.1 Chryseolinea sp. | reverse complement strand
CAATCGAAGTGGCTTTCAGCATATTGACCTATTCAATAAGTTTTCTTGAAATAAACCATTAAATAAACTAGTTTCGCTCCGAAAGAAAAAATCAATGAACATACACGAATATCAAGGCAAGGAGATTCTAAAGAAATATGGTGTGGCTATTCAACGTGGAGTTGTTGCCGATACGCCAGAATCAGCGATTGCAGGTGCGAAAGAATTGCAAGCTGAAACCGGAACCAAATGGTTCGTTGTAAAAGCGCAGATACATGCAGGAGGTAGAGGAAAAGGAACGGTAAAAGAAACAGGTTCAAGAGGTGTTGTTTTGGCTAAAAGCATTGCCGAAGTTCCAGATAAAGTGAAGGGTATTTTAGGTGGAACATTGGTGACAATACAGACTGGTGCCGAAGGAAAAAAAGTCAATAAGGTATTAATCGCTGAAGATGTTTATTATCCTGGAGAGTCAGAACCGAAGGAATATTACATGAGTATACTTTTGGACCGCTCAAAAGGTTGTCCTGTTATCATGGCCTCTACTGAGGGGGGAATGAACATTGAAGAGGTAGCTGAGAACCACCCTGAAAAGATTGTGAAAGAATGGATTGATCCTGCCATTGGCATACAAGGATTTCAGGCAAGAAAGATTGCCTTTGCCATGGGCTGGGAGGGAAATGCTTTTAAGGAAGGCGTTAAGTTTATCCATTCGCTTTACTCAGCATACCTGGGGCTAGATGCTTCCATGTTTGAAATCAATCCATTATTAAAGACTTCCGACAATCGAATCATTGCAGTAGATGCTAAAGTTAACTTGGACGATAATGCACTTTATCGCCATAAGGATTTGGCGGAATTGAGAGATATCACCGAAGAAGATCCATTGGAGGTGGAAGCAGGAAAGGCTGGATTAAATTACGTTAAACTGGATGGCAATGTAGGCTGTATGGTAAATGGTGCCGGACTCGCTATGGCCACAATGGATATCATAAAACTCTCTGGTGGCGAGCCCGCTAACTTCCTGGACGTGGGTGGTGGAGCTAACGCAGAGACGGTTGAAGCTGGCTTTAGAATTATCCTGAAGGATCCGAATGTAAAGGCTATTCTTATCAATATTTTCGGAGGCATTGTTCGTTGCGATCGTGTTGCTAATGGCGTGGTGGAAGCCTATAAAAAGATTGGGAATATTGGTGTCCCTATTATTGTGCGTCTTCAGGGTACAAATGCAGAAGAGGGGGCTAAAATTATTGAACAATCAGGGCTTAAAGTCTTCTCTGCAATTGTGCTCAAGGATGCAGCACAGAAGGTAAAAGAGGTATTGGCTTGATTTTTCTTAACAATTGAATTGATTATATTGCCTGACATTAAGTTAAAATATCGAGCATGAATAAAAAGTACATACTTGTCCTCCTTATTCTTGGCCAAACGCTCTTTGTCACAGCACAAAGTTTCTATGCCATTCGAAGAGAGCGGTCATTGATGGCAATTGCCGGTACAGGTAATGCATCCTACTTTGGTGAATTAAAGGATCCAAAAGAATATTTAGATCCAAAGTTTAATATAAATGTAGGGCTTCAATATTTTGTTACTTCGCGGATAAGTACAAGAGCTGAACTGACCTTTTTTCAACTCCATGGAACGGATGTGAACTCTGCAGATGGAAGCCGCGTGAGAAGAAACCTATCCTTCAACTCTAGTAATTTTGAATTTAATGTATCGGGAGCAATCAATCTTTTTCCTTTAGGTCAAAGATTCTATCAAAGACCACCTATTAACGTTTATGGTTTTGTAGGTATGGGTTTATTATATACTAATCCCAAAGCAAAGCTTGATGGAAAGAAGTATGCTTTACAACCTTTACAAACAGAAGATGTAAAGTATAGTCGTTTTCAATTTGTGATTCCTTATGGTTTAGGTGCACGGGTAAAAGTAAATCCTTTCTTTAATGTTGCAATAGAGGGAGGATATAGATTAACTTTTACTGATTATTTAGACGATGTAAGCACAGTTCATCCTGATAAATCCAGTTGGGATCCAAACTCTGTTCGCTTCAGATTATCCGACAGAAGGCCAGATCTTGGAAATGAGCCCTATGCTCCGGGTGCACAAAGAGGTAATCCTGAAAAAAATGATGGATACTTCCTTCTAAATTTAAAAGTAGAGTATTACTTACCAAAGAATTTCCTGTTTGACGACACGCAACGAAAGCTATACAATAGAAAGCGTAAGATGTATTACAAGCGAAACAGAAGAAGGTAAGATTGCTGAATTAATTTGATTTTACTTTTGAGTCTAGTACTTCATACCTAGAGTAGTTACTCTTAAATTCCGGCACAAGTTCCTTCATTAGTGTTACCATTTTAAGCTCATTACGATCGTGGATCAGATCGTGAAATAAGTCAACGTATTTGTCAATTTCAGTGTACGAATACTCTTGCACTTTGGCAATCATGATTTTATCATGGTGCGTTTTAACAGTGTTCTCCTGTATATTTAAAAGTTCTTCGTAAAGTTTCTCGCCTTCTCTCAATCCACTAAAAACGATATCAATGTCTTTTCCGGGCTCAAATCCAGAAAGCCAAATCATTCGCTTAGCCAAATCTAAAATCTTGACAGATTGCCCCATATCGAAGATGAAAATTTCTCCACCTTTCCCCATTGCACCAGCCTCTAATACAAGACGACAGGCTTCGGGTATCGTCATAAAATATCGAGTAATCTCCGGATGGGTTACCGTTACTGGTCCACCTTGTTCTATCTGTTTTTTGAATAAGGGAATAACAGATCCATTAGAGCCCATCACATTACCAAACCGTGTAGTTACAAAGGCAGTATGACTTGTTGCTAAATTCTCCAGGTGTTTATTCAATGATTGGACGTAGATCTCAGCAATACGCTTTGAACAGCCCATTACGTTTGTAGGGTTCACAGCCTTATCCGTTGAAATCATAACAAATTTCTTAACCCCAAACTCAACTGCGAGGTCAGCCAATATTTTTGTTCCCAAAATATTACAGGTGATCGCTTCTGATGGATTCCCTTCCATCATCGGAACGTGTTTGTAGGCTGCAGCGTGGAAAATAATATCTGGACTATGCTCCCGGAAGATTGACCTTATTCGTTCGCTATTGGTTATGTCAGCTATGTAGGACACGACCTGAAAATGATGCTCTACCAATTTAGTCTGCCTATCAATTTCGAATAAGGGAGACTCTGCCTGATCAATCAAAATAAGCGATGCCGGGTTGTACTGAACTATTTGCCTTACCAACTCACTCCCAATAGAACCCGCTGCACCCGTAATACAAATCTTATTTCCCCTAAGCTGTCTTTCTAAATTTCTATCCTCCAACTTAATGGTTTCTCGCTCTAGTAAATCTTCAATATTGATTTCTTTGATCTGATTCAGACTTAACTCTCCTTTTACCCACTTATCAACAGAAGGTACCATACTGACTTTAACCTGGTTCCGAATGCATATATCTACAACCTCGCTTTTAATATCAGGTGAAAGGCCTTTTATTGTAATGATAACATTGTCAACATTAAAATTACTGATCAGCATTTCCAGTTCATTCGCATCGGCACTGTATATTTTTGACCCATTTAAGACCTTGCCTATTTTATTCAAATCATCCTCTAGAAAACCAACCACACGTGATGTCGGTGTTGAGTCAATAACATGCTTTGTAATAATTCCGGTCTGTCCTGCACCGTAAATCAATACATTTGAATTCTTAATTAGAGCCTTTTTATAGAAAGAGAAAATATACTTCACCAGAAGTCTGTAATTAAAAAGAAAAAGGAAAGAAGCCAGGAAAGAAATAAAGATAACAGAGTACGGAATAAGGTTTGTGCGACTGTTATAGAAGTATATTAAGTTAAAGCCTATCACAAATACAACTTTAAGCACCAACATATAGAATATCCGAACCCCATCCTGAAGACCAGTGTAACGAATGATTCCCCGATAACTATTCGTTATCAAAATAGCCATTAGTCCGAAAAGCACTTGACTGATAATACCTTCTACAAAATTGTTTCGTAAGATTTCAGTAACAGAAAAATTAAATCGAAGCAAATAGCCAAGAATAGCCGAGAAGCAAATGAATACTAAATCAATAAAAATGATTACCCACCGGGGTAATATTTTCAGGTTGTAGATCAGTTTTTGAATATGATTCATTGTCTTCAACTAGATGAATGTTTGTGCTGCAAAAAATAGAACCGACAGCTTTTAAACGCCAATGAAAAATTATTTCCTGCCTCTATTTCTTAAACTCGCAAACTTGCGCGCACCAATAAGTGCACCTGCTCCAAGGAGAATTTCTATCCCTGTAATTGGTACATCCGGTTCGCTTGACGGGTCTGCAGGTTGCGAAAAAGCAATATTTTGCATTCCCAGCATAACAAGGCATAGTAAAAACAACTTCATCTTGAGGGGTGACTTCATGAGTCTATTTTTTATAAACCTTTAAACTAAGTATTCGATCAGAAGTATACAACCTAACAATATAAACTCCGGAAGGAAGATTATTCATATTGATACTACCATTTTTCTTTCCAGCTTCATTCATCCACGCAGCTTCCGCAACAATGGTACCGATGTTGTTGTAAAGTACTGCTTTGCGAATATCTACTTTATTCTCGGTAACATCAATATATAGCTTATCCGCGACAGGATTTGGATAAACTGAAACACCATTCACACGGCTTTGTTCTTCAAGAGCAGTTATTACGAATTCGTACTCTGCAGATGAAGAACAACTTTCTGTACTTACCTCTACCTTGTATGTACCCGACTTTTCTGGAGATAAGGTATTTAAGGTTGCACCACTTATTTGTTCACCATTGAAAAACCAGGTATTACCTTGATCGTAGCTTGAGTGCAATAAACCATCCTCCCCTTCTGTAAGAACTACGTCTTCAAATTGAATTACTGTTGCTGAAACGGGTTTACGCTCAGTCAAACAACCGGCTGTGGTTTGCGCTGCAACATAATAGGTTCTAGACTTCGAAATAACCGGAGTTGTAAAAGACGAAGTCGTTGCGATAACGAGTTCGGATTCTAAATCATCAAACCACATAAAGCTATCCTTGGTATCCAAAGTGGATGCTGTTAATGTGATCTCTCCTTCTTTACAGATTTCTCCTGATGTTGTTTCAATAGAAGGTTTTTCCTTATAAAGGATACTTCCCTCATACAATTTTGTGGCCATACAACGCTCGCTTGATGCCTGAATGATTACACTATTTAATCCACTGGTAAGATTTTCCCTACCTACTAACAGATTAAGAGTCGCTCCATTTCCTGGTACCGAATCAGACACAGATAATCCATCTTTTAGAATTAAGTAATTAACATTTGAGCTTGAATTGAGGATGGATATGGAAGCATTCTCGCCCTCACAAACTTCCTGAGTAGCGAATTCCACTTCATCCAATATTGCCTTTTCTGAGAACGACAAGGAAAAACGATTTGCCCCAAAGCTTGCCGGGCTACTCGTAATACTAAAGGCATATTGATTTGTTGAAGTAACGTTTATTGTTTTATTCAGGAAATGATCAATCAGAGTAATATCTACTTCACCTTCAAAGGTTTCAATTTCTGAAAAGTTAAGTTGGTAAGTACCGGCAGAAGCGTTTGTTATTTTCAACTTTATAGGTTCTGAGCAAACAAATGGAGACGAGTTAATGGCTAATTCTTCACCAGTACTCAAAACAGTGGATAGATTGAATATTGTGTTCGCAAACTTTCTGGAATCAGTCTCCGGATCATAATTCTCCTTAGCATCCTTTCTAAAATGAATTACTGTCTCATCCTTTAAAGCTCCTTTTACCATTGTAATGCGTAATAAATCTTTACGAGCAGCTTCTTTTAAGAAGATCGTTTGCTGCCCGCCAACTTTTACATTTTCATTTGCGGTAAGTGTAGGAGTTCCTGTCGCTTGTATCCAAAAGCCTTGACCCATTGGAATATACCGAGATCCACCGTTTGTTCCGATCGTACCATTCCATGTTGCAAATACACCGCCACTTCCATTATCCCGAATATAGATTGTGCCACCTATATTTGTTTTTGTCCAGCCTGCAGCTGCATTCCAATCAATGGTTGACGCATAAGGATTACCTACTAAATTCCAACCATCATTTGCAGCCACTCCGGAAGATGTAAAGGTTGGCGCGAATGAAACTGGTGTTACATTTCCCTGATTGATCGGTCCTCGTAAATTCCAAAGCGCTGAGGATAGTACATTACCACGAACATATAAGGTGTAACCACGACCAGGAGTAAAGACCTCAGTATTGGCAACGGATGGAAAATCAACATAACCATCATTAAGATCAATTACTGAATTACCATTCGTGTCGGTTATTACATTTTCGTCATACTGAAAGAGCGACTGATCTGTTGCGCAACCTGTGCAGGTACTTGTACCCGTAAATGTTCCCGTTACAGGTATCTCCGCTTGAATATCCGATACCAGTGCATTTTGAACAGGGGTTGATACATATCGATAAATCCGTCCTCCGTTAGCTCCTTCAATGGACATAAATCTTTCTACTGTAACATTACCTGTAACAGCAGATGTCCCGGTAAGTGTAGCAATACTTCCATCTACTGTGGGATTATCACCCGATGAAATAATAGTGAGAACACCTGTTCCCGCATCGTCTGCATCCAAAACTGCAGTTGTATTAAGCGTTAATACTCCCAGAAGATCCACATTTCCAGAAATCGATGCATCCGGATTTGCTGTGTTATTTTGAATAGTAACATTATTGAAAGTAATATCCTGAGAACCACTGATCGTTTTTGTTCCATTGGCCGTACTTGTAAAAACAACAGTACCTGTTCCAGGATTAAAGACTCCATTATTGGTAAAGTTCCCAGTAAGATTTAGAGTTGCAGGGGCTGTAAGTGTACCGCTTATAATGACGTTTTGAAACGTTGGATTAACAGAACCTGAAATGGTACTTACTCCACTAAAATCAACTGTACCGTTATTTCTATTAAAAGCTCCATTATTAACTAAATCTCCGTCAATACTTAATGTGGTACTCGATGCATTGAAGGTTGTCCCATTATTGGTAAAATTTAAAACAGAAACTCCATTAGCTCCAGACGTGAACGTTCCAGAACTTATTAAAAGGGTGCCCTGAGCTGTTAATGCACCGCCAAGGGTTACAGTGCCCGATGAGGTAGAAGTGACATCATTTAAACTACCTTGGGACTCAACCCCGGTAGTCATAGTAGCCCCAGTCAATAAAAGGTCATAAGGACCTCCAACGGGTATAGCGCTTCCTGCCAGGAAAGAAGCATTTGAATTCCTGGTTAGAACTGCACCGCTTCCAAATCCTAGACCTG
>JANMRZ010000107.1:0-7165 GCA_031388805.1 Chryseolinea sp. | reverse complement strand
GAGTATTTTTCGAATCCTATTTTTGATAACTTGCAAGTTCATTTTTCAACCCATGCATCCCGTTATACTTGCTATTGAGTCCTCGTGCGATGAGACATCTGCTGCTGTCATTAGAAACGCCAAGGTACTTAATAATATTATTGCCTCACAGGCCATACACCAAAAATACGGTGGAGTGGTGCCTGAGCTCGCTTCTCGTGCTCATCAGCAGAATATTGTGTCGGTGGTTGACGAAGCCATGGTAAGTTCGGGCATATCTAAACACGAGTTGAATGCCATTGCATTTACCCGTGGTCCGGGATTAATGGGTTCATTGCTGGTAGGTGTGTCGTTTGCAAAAGGCATGGCAATGGGATTGAACCTGCCCATGATCGAGGTGAACCATATGCAGGCTCACATTCTGGCGCATTTTATTGATGATCCTAAACCGCGTTTTCCGTTTTTGTGCCTGACCGTAAGTGGAGGACATACCCAAATTGTTCTGGTGAGAGATTACCTGGTTATGGAGGTAATCGGCCAAACAAAAGATGATGCGGTAGGGGAGGCTTTTGATAAAGCTGCTAAGATTATGGGATTACCTTATCCAGGCGGACCCTTGATCGATAAGTATGCGCAACAAGGAAATCCGATGGCGTACTCTTTTCCGGAGACGATGATGCCGGGTTTGGATTTTTCGTTCAGTGGAATCAAGACTGCCTTTCTTTATTTTCTTCGCGATGAAAAGAAGAAAAATCCTGCATTTGTGGAAGAATATATACATGATATTGCAGCCAGTCTTCAACATCATTTGGTGAAGATGTTGCTTTCGCGATTAACGCAAGCAAGTGAACAGCTCGGAATAAAAGAAATTGCAATTGCCGGAGGCGTTTCAGCTAATTCTGGTTTGCGAAAAAATCTATTGGCATTAGGAGAACAAAAAGGCTGGAATATTTTTATCCCTGCTTTTGAATATAGTACCGACAATGCAGCAATGATTGCCATGGCTGCACATTATAAATTTTTGAAAGGTGAATTTTGTAATTTGGATGTTACACCGTTAGCGCGGATGCCTTTGTAAGTTTATTGTATGAAGAACATTTTTTCTCTCGGAGATAAGAAGGAATACAAACACATCGTTCAGCAAACAGATGTAGCCGCTTTTCATGGCGAGAGGGTGCACGATGTTTATGCTACCTTTGCATTGGCGCGCGATGTGGAATGGACCACCCGACAATTTGTGTTGGATATGCTTGAGGAGGATGAAGAGGGAATAGGTACATTTTTAAGTATTGAGCATAAAAGCACGGCATTTGTGGGTGAGGAGATTAATTATTCAGCCCAGGTACATCAAATCAATGGACACGAATTGATATGTTTGTATGAAGCGAAGGTGGGAGCCCGCATTATTGCCACAGGCAAAACAGGTCAGAAAATTTTAAAGAAGGATAAAATCAATGCACTATTCTCAAAGAGTGTTGATTCGATGTAAGTAGAAGTATGAAGGTAAAAGATCGATTTTCAAATAATATTAATATTCGAAACCGTCAGGCAGGTTTTGAGTATGAACTCCTTGATAAGTACGTAGCGGGAATGGTATTGACCGGAACAGAAATTAAATCCATTCGCGAAGGCAAGGCC
Source organism: Chryseolinea sp. (assembly GCA_031388805.1). Taxonomy (GTDB): domain Bacteria; phylum Bacteroidota; class Bacteroidia; order Cytophagales; family Cyclobacteriaceae; genus Chryseolinea. The sequence continues at coordinate 5,548 of JANMRZ010000107.1, read as the reverse complement.
AATCTTCAAGATGGATATTGCTATTTGAATAACAATGAGTTGTTTGTGAAGGGCATTAACATTACTCCGTATGCGCAAGGCACACATTACAATCATGAAGGAACGCGTGAGCGAAAATTGTTGTTGAAGCGTTCGGAGTTACATAAGTTAGAGGGTAAAATTGAAGAGAAAGGACTAACACTAATACCCACACGGCTTTTTATCAATGATCGTGGTTTGGCGAAGCTGGAGATCGCCATTGCAAAAGGTAAGAAAACACACGATAAACGCGACAGTATTAAAGAACGCGATGCCAAACGAGAATTGCATCGGTTGAAACTGAAGTAACGATTTTAAAAGACCCTCATGAATAGTATTGATTTTGGAATATGCCGCCTTAGTGTGGTGCCCGTGCGACTTGAGCCAGCCGATAAAGGCGAGATGGTAACACAACTTCTTTTTGGTGATCAGTATGAAGTGATTCAACAAGGCACGGATAAGAAATGGTTGAAAATAAAAATTCATTATGATCAATACGAAGGTTGGATTGATGAGAAACAACATCATGCCATTTCAAAAGATTACTTCGAGTACCTTGATCAGGCAGAATTTAAAATCACAACCGACATAACAACCAGTATTCTTTACCTTAAAAGTCCACAGGTAATTTTAATGGGAAGTATGATTCCGATTTCAAGTTCGGAATTGTTCAAGATGGAGGAGCAATTTGCATTTAATGGCGAGGCCAAAAACGTGGGACAGAAACGCGAGTTTGAGTTTTTGAAAAACACGGCCATCAAATACATAAACGCACCCTATATTTGGGGAGGTAAAAGTCCGTTTGGCATTGATTGCTCAGGCTTCACTCAAATGGTGTTTAAGATCAGCGGCTATAATTTGTTTCGCGATGCCTGGCAGCAAGCCAATCAAGGTAAGTCAGTAAAATCACATCACGATGCTAAGCCTGGCGATTTAGTGTTTTTTAAAAATGCTGAAGGAAAAATCGTTCACGTAGGTATTTTATTAAATGAAGATAAGATCATTCATGCTTCCGGTCGCGTGCGCATCGATCATTTTAATGAGGAAGGTATTCTTAATATAGAGACCAAAATCTACACCCACCAGCTCGGCCACATCAGGCGTATTCTTGCAGAATAGTTGCTGGTTTCCCGTTACCAGTTGCCAGTATCTGGTAACCAGCAACTGGCAACTGCCTCCAAACATCTTTTTAACTGCTTTGTTAGTAGAGATAATGGTTTTATCTTTCTAACATGAACACAAGGGTTCTGGTACTGAATCAAGATAATAGTCCGCTGATGGTATGTTCAGTGGAACGCGCCTTTATTCTCGTGTTCTTAAATAAAAGTGAAATGGTGCGTTCGGCCAACGGTCACAAATTGCATTCGATAACCCATAGTTACCCGATGCCGTCTGTCATCCGCCTGAATCGATATGTTAACGCCCCTTACAAGGGCGTTAATCTTACCCGGCAAAATATATTCAAGCGTGATGGTTACGAGTGTCAGTATTGCGCCACCAAACGCGACTTAACCATTGATCATGTAATTCCACGCGCTAAAGGAGGCACGGATAGCTGGATGAACCTGGTAACGGCATGTAAAAAATGCAATGCTAAAAAAGGCGACAACACTCCCGACAAAGCGAATATGCCCTTGCGCAACAAACCTTATAAACCATCCTACGCTATCTTTCTAAAAGATCATGTAAGCGATCAGGCCGGAGAGTGGGATATTTTTTTGACTGGCCATCATTCCTATTAAATCGAAAAAAATAAATCATGTTTAGTCTTCAACACAAAACTGCGGTCATCACCGGTGGAGGAAGTGGGATCGGTAGAGCAGTAGCCGAACTTTTTGCCGCGCAAGGAGCCTCTATTTTTATTCTGGAACTCAATAAGGCTGCTGCCGATCAAACGGTTAATGCCATACAAGCGAAAGGAGGTAAGGCATCTTGCTTTGCAGTAAATGTAACGGATCAACTTCAGGTAAAAGATACACTTGCTGAGGTTGCTCAAGTAGCGGGTCGTATTGATATACTCGTAAACTCTGCAGGCATATCGCATATTGGAAAATTAGATTCTACCTCATCTGAAGATTTCGATAAAGTTTTTCAAGTGAATGTAAAGGGGGTTTACAATACCATGTTTGCAGTTATTCAACAAATGAAACAGCAAGGTGGAGGAGTAATTTTAAATGTGGCTTCTGTTGCTTCGAATGTTGGTATAGCAGATCGCTTCGCATATTCGATGAGTAAAGGTGCTGTTCTAACCATGACTTTTTCAGTAGCCAAAGATTATATCAACGATAATATCCGGTGTAATTGTATTTCGCCTGCGCGGATACATACTTCATTTGTTGATAATTTTCTGGCAAAAAATTACCCCGGACAAGAAAAGGAAATGTTTGAGAAACTTTCTAAGACCCAACCCATTGGAAGAATGGGGCGACCTGATGAGGTGGCTGCATTGGCCTTGTACATATGCTCTGATGAAGCTTCATTTGTGACAGGGTGTGATTATCCGCTTGATGGTGGGTTCATCAAACTGAATAATTAAAGTTTGGATTGAGAGCCTTACATTCTAACATTTCTGTTTACAGTGCTTGTGGATTACTCATGTCTAACATCTAATGTCTAACGACTAACATCTAATTTAAATATGAAACTACTTCGCTTTGGAGAAGCCGGAAAAGAAAAGCCCGGTGTGTTGTTGAACAACGAAATCTATGATGCATCTTCTTTTGGAGAAGACTTCGGAGAAATCTTTTTTCAGAATGATGGAATCAACCGATTCAAAAAATGGCTTGATGAAAATCAATCCAAACTTTCAAAGGTTTCATCGAATGTTCGCATCGGTGCACCTTTTACGCGTCCATCAAAGATAATTTGTGTAGGATTAAATTATACCAAGCACGCACTCGAATCGAAGATGGATATTCCGAAAGAACCCATCTTGTTTTTTAAATCCACCACCGCACTGGTAGGACCAAACGATGCGCTCATCATTCCAAAGAATAGTGTAAAGACCGATTGGGAAGTAGAGCTCGCGGTTGTGATTGGTAAGAAAGCATTATATGTAGAAGAGAAAGATGCAATGAATTATGTGGCTGGTTTTTGCTTACATAACGATTATAGCGAGCGCGAATTTCAGCTCGAAAGAAACGGACAATGGGTGAAAGGAAAAAGTTGCGATACGTTTGCGCCAATGGGGCCGTACATGGTAACATCAGATGAAGTAGCTGATTTTAATAACCTGCACATGTGGTTAAAAGTAAACGACAAAACTATGCAGGATAACAATACTGATGATATGATTTTTGAAGTGCCTTACCTGGTGAGTTACATCAGTCAGTTTATGACGTTGCTTCCCGGGGATGTGATTTCTACAGGAACACCAGCGGGTGTAGGGCTTGGTTTCAAACCCCCTATTTATCTTAAGTCGGGTGATGTGATCACGTTAGGTATTGAAGGCTTGGGTGAACAAAGACAAGTAGCAAAGTAGAATTTCAGTACATCAATTGTACCTCATGCACCTATATCCTGTCAATAGCTTCTAATATCAAAATCACACATTATATGCTTCGAAGAATTATACTTTCTAGCTTAATTGTTGGTTTTCTCTTTTCGTGTCAATCCAAACCTGAACCAGCAGATTTGGTTATACTCGGAGGAACGATTTATACTGTAAACGAAAAGCAACCAATGGTCGAAGCAGTTGCTGTGCGAGGCGATAAAATAATTTTTGCAGGACCAGAAGCTGAGGCGCATAACTACATTCAAGATAAAACGCAAATCATCGATCTCAGGGGTAAGGTAATGACTCCCGGATTTATTGAAGGACATGCACACTTAATGGGTGTAGGCTATAATGAATTGAATCTTGATTTAATGGATACAAAAAGTTATGCTGAAATTGTTGCACGTGTTAAAGATGCTGTGTCAAAAGCCCAACCTGGCCAATGGATTATCGGACGTGGATGGCATCAGGATAAATGGGATGCGATTCCCGATGAAGTGGTAAAGGGTTTTCCGACACATAAAATGTTAAGTGCTGTTTCTCCCAACAACCCGGTATTTCTTTCGCACGCCAGTGGCCATATGAGTTTAGCAAATGCTAAAGCGATGGAGTTGGCTGGTGCAAATCTTTTGTCGAGAGAAAAAACCGTTAGTCAGACAGTAGAAGGTGGCGAGATAATTCGTGATGCGTTGGGAAATCCAACAGGGATGTTTGTTGAGAATGCAGAGATGCTCATTCAACAATATGTTCCGGGAGTTGATTCGACCAGTGATCAGCAAGCACTGACATTAGCACTTGAGGCATGTTTAAGAAATGGCATCACTAGTTTTCAAGATGCAGGTGCTTCGCGGGAGAATATAAATCTCTATCATCAGTTTAAAAAAGAAAATAAATTGAGTGTTCGATTATATGTCATGCTCACGGGGTGGGATAGTAAATTGATTTATGAATGGTTGCAAAAAGGTCCTGAGATAGATAACAACTTAACCATTCGATCTATCAAATTGAATTGTGATGGTGCACTGGGTTCTCGTGGTGCCTGGTTGTTAGAACCGTACAGCGATCGTCCTGATTTTTCAGGAATGGCTACCTTATCAATGGATACAGTGCTGAAGATTTCGAGAGTGGCACTACAACATGGCTTTCAGGTTTGCTCACATGCCATTGGCGATCGGGCTAATCATGAAATTCTCAACCGTTATGAAAGTGCCTTCAAGGAAAATCCTGAGAAAGCAAAAGATTCACGCTTTAGAATTGAGCATGCACAGCACCTACATCCAAATGATATATCTCGATTTGGTTCATTAGGCATTATACCCGCCATGCAAGCCATTCACATGTCGTCCGACAGGGCATGGGCAATTGATAGATTGGGAGAGAAGCGCATCAAAGAAGGTGCTTACATGTGGCAATCATTGTTAAAGTCGGGAGCACGAATTGTAAATGGCACGGACGCACCGGTTGAACCGATTAATCCGATACCTTGCTTCTATGCATCGATAACCCGGAAAACGCTAAAGGGTGAACCAGATGGTGGATATGAACCAGAAGAGAAGATGACACGTGAGCAAGCACTTCGTTCGTACACATTGGATGCGGCTTATGGAGCTTTCGAAGAAAATATAAAAGGTTCAATTGAAGTGGGTAAGCTGGCTGACTTTACTGTATTCACAAAGGACATTATGAAAACGCCAGAAGAAGAAATTCTAACAACCGAAGTCTCGCTTACAATTGTCGGAGGTAAGGTTCTTTTTAAAAATAGACTTTAGTATTTAGTATCAGGTCTTTAGTGTGAAAGCGGTGTTCAGAAGAGAGGCTGAAAATACAGAATTTAGGATTTATAATTTAGAAGGTAGTCCATTGTTGATAGTCCATAAAAGCTTGTAGAAACAATTTAACCCAGATAATGCAATAGAGCATTGTTATCTTTTGTAACTGATTGATATTATTAGCTTTGTAGAGGGCACAATTATAACCCAAAAGGTGAAAGAATTACACGTCACATTTACCGATAAAAATGTAAGTGCCTGGGGC
>JANMRZ010000045.1:0-82983 GCA_031388805.1 Chryseolinea sp. | reverse complement strand
AAATGATCAATTTTACATTCGTGTATCCTGGTGCCAGGCAGAGATGCATCGTCAAAATTTTTGACCAGCAATGGAATGCCTTTATTCGCCAATGGCTTGATCGTCTTAGGGTGAATAACAGAAGCTCCATAGTAAGTCATCTCCGCAGCGTCCTTGTACGGTAGTTCTTCAAAAACAATAGCCGCGGGCAAACGCTTCGGATCGGCATTCATTACACCCGGCACATCTTTCCAAATAGTAACCGATTCTGCCTGAAGCGAAGAACCAAAAATGGCTGCCGTAAAATCAGAACCCTCACGACCGAGTGTTGTGGTTAAACCATCAGTAGTACTTCCAATAAATCCTTGCGTGATAACAATGTTGTTATTAATTATCGAACGAAGGTTTTGAATATTTGATGAAGTAACCGTCCAATCTACTTTTCCTTCTCGGAAATTAGCGTCAGTATGAATGCAGGTACGCGCATCGAGCAAATAACAATTTGCTTTTTGTGAAAGAAGATAATGGTGAAGAATGAGAGAAGAAATCAATTCACCTTTTGAAACCACTTGATCGTATACCTGATCAAAGTCGGCATCGAGATTTAATTCTTGTTCCAGTTCAATGAAGATGTTCTCCATTTCTGTGTAGACAGAAGAGGTTTGTGTAAATAGATTATTTAATACTTCTTCATGATTTTTTTTGAGTACTTTTAATTCAGCCTGGTAATCTTTCTTTGACTGTGCCAGCGCAACTAATTTTTCTAAGAGATCAGTAGTCTTACCCATAGCCGATACGACTACTAAGAGATTGTTTGATGCGTTTGACTGAATGATGGAAGCTACATTTTGTATACCTTCTGCGCTTTTCAGGGAAGCGCCGCCAAATTTAAAAACCTTCATTTTTATTGAAATCGATCGTTTGCAATATAACTTTACGCCAAATTAAGCCATGCAAAGATCAATGAATAAAGCCAACGCAACAAGCATCGAATCATCACGAATAGCACAGTCTATCGGCCTGGCGCTCGATCGGTTTATAAAAAACAACCAGGATCAGTTTCAATTTGCCAGCGGAGAGTTATCGCAATTGCTACGCGATATTGCCCTGGCATCTAAAGTAGTGAATCGCGAAGTGAACAAGGCGGGCTTGATTGATATTATGGGTGCGGTGGGTTCGCAAAACTCGGGTGGCGAAGATCAACAGAAGTTAGATGTGTTGGCCAACATTCGTTTCACTCGCGCATTGGCAAAAGGCGGAGAAGTTTGTGCCCTGGTATCAGAAGAATCTGAAACGTATGTTGATTTAAACAATGAAGGTAAATACGTGATTGCTATCGATCCGCTTGATGGATCATCGAACATTGATGTGAATGTATCGATCGGTACCATCTTCTCTATTTACAGAAGGAAGAGCGTGGCAGGAACACCCATTCAAAAAGTGGATATCCTTCAAAAGGGTTCGGAGCAAGTGGCGGCCGGGTATGTATTGTATGGATCATCAACGATGTTGGTATACACGACTGGTCACGGTGTAAATGGTTTTACTTACGAGTCCACGTTGGGTGAATATTTTCTCTCACATCCCAACATGAAAATTCCGGAAGACGGAAAAATATATTCCATCAACGAAGGTTCAGCCAATTCCTTTAGCGAACCGGTGAAGCAATACATTCAGCACTGCAAAGACAAAAACTATACAGCACGTTATATAGGCTCGCTGGTAGCCGATTTCCATCGCAACATGTTGAAGGGAGGAATTTACATTTATCCCGCCACAGCAAAAGATGTAAATGGAAAACTTCGCCTGATGTATGAATGTAATGCATTAGCCTTTGTTGCCGAACAAGCCGGAGGATTAGCATCGTATGGTAGTGGAAGAATTTTAGATATCGAACCACAAGAACTGCATCAACGCACACCTTTTTATGTGGGCTCGAAGAATATGGTGGAGAAGGCGATTGGGGTCGGGAGTTAATTGTTAATAGGTTGTGGCTATGAAGCTAATACAAATGATTTTTAATACCCGCTTGCCTATCGATCAGGAAGTTGCTCCATGCAATTTCTAAATACCCTTTCACTATTAAATCCTACTTTGTCATCTTGAGAGAATTAATGTAAAAGGAGAAGTCCCTTAGCTTCTGTTACATCCTCTGTGTTTCTCTGTGCAAACCTCTGTGGCTTCTCTGTGGTAAAATTGAATCCCGCACCACCGAGAACACTGAGAAAATACACACAGAGTTCAAAATTCTATGATGTCATAATCTCCGTTAAGAAATCTGGCAAAGTAGGATTAACCATTAACTGATAATTCTTCCAGCGATTGGTACATCTACGAATTGAATTTCGTGCAAGGCATTGTCTTTTATGATCATTGTAAGCGATGATAGGGTATCATCATTGGGAGTATAATTTACAAACCAGGTGTCTTTGTGTTGGCTTATTACTACTTTTTGTGGTATAGCTCCCGTTGCTTCATTGGCCAATACATGAACTAGCTTTATGGTAAATCCAGGTTTATGAATACTATAGGTAATGGTATCGCGCTGTTGCAGCTTCACTACTTTTGGTTTTCGCATGTAATCGGTAATGGCTGCTGTATAGGCATTGGGTAATTTCAATGCTTTGGCGCGTTGCTGGTAATAGGTTTTCTTTTCGGGGTCTCGCAACATTTTCCGTGCCCATTGGGTCGCCTCCCGGAAGTTGACACGAGTATTACGCTGTACCTCACTTTCTTTCTTTTTGTTGGGTTTGCGGGCCTGGTGACTGACGAACGTTTTTCCGTACATGGTTCTAAATACCAGTGACTTACCTAACTTACCACTGAGGCTTTCAATTAAATCGTTCGTTGTTACAGTTGCCATGACCTGTTGTTTTTTTTTGTACAATGTAACGCCTCGCACCAAAACCAGTTGTCCGTTTTTCGGTCAGTACTAAAGAGTTCTCCGATGAGGATTGACCGTTAGTCGTTAAGCTGCATAAAGGTTTAAAGTATAGAATAAACCTACTACCCACTACTAACTTCCATCTATCTTCAGAGTAGGTTCAACTAAGGTTAAGCGTAGGTTAATGGTTTTTCCACTCTCTATCCACTCTCTGTCCGCTCACGATTAAGTGAAGGTTCGGGTAAGGTTAGGTCATCCTTCGGCCTGGCATAAGATCAGATTTAGAAAAAACAAGCTTTTACGGAAGGATCACTGAATCTACAACACAGCTCCATTGGAGCTATAGTATTTACGGCCCATAGAATGAACACAAGATCTTCATCAGTACACATTGTTTTATGCAAACTCAAAGAATGTGATGACAAAGACGATGATAGTCATTCGTTTTTTAAAATTCCAAAGTTTCTGGTTTAAACTGATATGCCAACGATATAGATACTCTTTTTGTATGTTATATAATCGTAAAGGTTGTAAGGAAAACCTGACAAGGAAGTTGTCTTATATGGATTTGAGGGAAAAATTAAATATCATTGCAGCGTTAGACAGTTTGATGATACGTGCGGTTGGGTTGGAGGAAATTTTGTGAGAGATTGCAAACGATATTTTGTTTCTCTGTTTACCATTTTTAAAACCTTATAACTTTACTATGAAAAGAATTTCAATTCTTGTGGGTATGCTTTTGGCTGGTTCAATCGTAAGCTCTGCACAGTGGCAATATGTTAATCCTGCGGCTTTGCCAGCAGGTGTAGGAGGTTCTCTTTTACAAACCTCGGTTGTAGGCAGGACAGGAGGTAATAATTTATATAGCAATACCTGGCTGTATGGAACAGCTGCCAGTAATGATTGGACAACTACAAAACTAATTGATGGAATTTCAATAGATGGGTCTTTTCAAACACCAACAACATCAAGAAGCTGGTGGAGTAGAGATGCCAATAATAATATTCAATCTTGGGGAGATCAGGGAAATACTTACCTAACTATCAATAAAGGCAATGTAGGTATAGGAACCGCTATTCCGAGAGGAAAGTTTGATGTTGATGGCCCAGGAGATATCTATTTGTCTGATGATTTGAATGCTGGCACAGGACAAAGTATCTACCTTCCAGGCCATATTTATTTGGCTCCATATGGTGGGACAAACTGGACCTTTCTTCAAGCACGAAGAGCAGACAATTCAGGCTCAACAAATTTGATGTTACGGACTTTTAATGCAGGCGCATTGGTAGATGCCATGTCATTACTTTCAAATGGTAATATTGGCATTGGCACAAGTACTCCATCGGCTAAACTTGATATTTTTGGAGGAAATGCTAATACAACAAATCTCACTCTTTCTGCAAATTATGCTGATAAATATAGGTGGCGGTTAAAAACGACTGATCGGGGAAATGCTATTGATATGGATTTCACTTCATCAGATGGTGCAGACACTGAGGAGGCTGTTCTAAAATTATCTCGCTCCAATTCAACCCGGCCTGAATTTCAACTGTATAACAATACGATCGTTGCAAATGATGGGAATGTAGGCATCGGCACTGCTAACCCAACTCAAAAGCTTACAGTTAACGGCACCATCTACAGCAAAGAAGTAAAAGTAGACCTCTCCGTTCCTGGTCCTGATTACGTCTTCGAGGAAACTTACAATTTACCTTCCCTTACCGATACTGAAAACTACATCAAACAAAACAAACATTTGCCTGAAGTGCCTTCTGCCTGCGAGATGGAAGAGAATGGTATTAACCTGAGTGAAATGAATATGCTGTTGTTGAAGAAGGTGGAAGAGTTAACGTTGTATGTTATTGAGTTAAAGAAAATCACAATGGCACAACAAGAAGAAATTAATAGTTTAAAAAACAAATAAACACATATGAGGGTATTCGTTGTAATTCTTTTCTGTGTTGTGATTGTTTCTGCACATGGGCAAACGCTTTCAATTCCTGCAGTTGCAGCGGGCATGTCAAATAACTATTTTATTGCAGGTACAGGTGATGGAGGTACTCTTTCAACCTATAACTCTTTCTTAAGGTTGCATTACGGTTTAGCCATTGGCTCTCCGTATGTAAGCAACGGAAGCGGAGGATATGTTGAGAAGGCAACTATATCATTTGATGGTAGAAGTGGTAATATTAGTACGATAGGTAACATTGGCATTGGCACTTCTTCTCCTGCAGCAAAACTAGATGTTGGGGCTTATATTGATGGAGGCATACTAGGAACAGTTTTGGGTAGATTGCAAGAAGGGAATTGGCTGGGAGCAGGCACTTTTTTGGGTGTTAGGGGATATGCTACTCAGCAAAATGAATATTCAGGTAAGGGTTTTTCGATAGAGCACAGTTTCTATGGAGCGGTAAATAATTCAATAAATTTTTATAGGGGAGGTAGTACTACTGGTGGATTCATTTCTTTCAACACCGACAATAACTCGGAGAAGATGAGAATTTTGAATGACGGAAATGTAGGAATTGGCACTACTGATCCTAAATCTTTCAAGTTAGCGGTAAACGGAAAAGTCTGGGCCACTGAAGTACAAGTAACACTTACCAACCCCGGTCCTGATTACGTCTTCGAAGAAACCTACAATCTGCCTTCTCTTACCGATACCGAAAACTACATCAAACAAAACAAACATTTACCAGAAGTGCCTTCCGCCTGCGAGATGGAAGAGAACGGTATTAATCTGAGTGAAATGAATATGATTTTGTTGAAGAAGGTGGAGGAGTTGACGCTGTATGTTATTGAGTTGAAGAAAGAAAACGTGGAAATTAAAAAACTAATAAATGAAAAGCAGTAATACCCATACACCTACGAAGAGACCATTTTTTGAAATCGCCTTTAAGTTATTTACAGTGGCCGCGCTCGGTGTTCTGATAGCGTTGCAATTTACTTCGCGAGATAGCATTGTGTATGTAGACTCTATAAAACTAATGAATGGCTACACTGGGATGAAAGAAGCGAGAAAGGCTTATGAAGCAAAAACAAGTGTATGGAAGTCAAATCTTGATTCGTTGAAGTCTGAATTAGAATTAGAGATCAGAGACTATCAAGCGAAGCAATCAAAGCTTAGCGCCAAAGAGAAAGAACTTACAGAAGAATTGCTGCAAACAAAGCAGCAACAGTTTATCAACTATCAGCAGATTATTTCCGAAAAGGTAGAGAAGGAAGATCAGGAGCTTACCACGAAAGTGGTTGGCAAGGTGAATGAGTATGTAAAGAAATATGGTGAAGAAAAAGGGTATGATATTATAATGGCTGCAACTCAATACGGTAACATTGTCTACTCTGAAAAGGGAATGGACATTACGGACAAGATATTGGAAGGCTTAAACAAAGAGTACTCGAATTAACATCCGTTCGTCAATGAATAAAATAATCTTTTTCTTTCTGGTGTGCATCTTCTTTTCATCTTGTGGAAATAGAAGAGTTAGTACTGCCGAAGAATTGAAAGCATACATCGTAAGTGATGAGAATGGCCTGCATAAAAAAGAACTGAAAAACGATTTAACAATAGATGTATTTTACAGACCCACAGAATTAGTATGGGCAAGCGATTTAGCAGAAATACAAGACGCTAAGGAGAAAGCAAAACAAAAACAATCTTATGATAGCCTAAGTTACTTTATGCTTCATTTCTCGCGTAAAGGTAAGGAGCTCGAAAATGCCTATGTTTCCGATCCGGCAAAATTTAAAGCGGTAGTAGAGTACCTCTCTTTTGAAATCAGTAATGATCTGTTTATTCTTCATGAAGGAGATACCCTTCATGCGTTGGATGCTGTTTACTCCCGAACCTTTGGCATTGCAGAAGGTACAGCTGTCATGGTTGTATTTAGAGAAAACCTAAGCCAATATTCCGGATCATTGAAATTATGTTTTGACGATACCTTGCTGGGTACGGGCTTAACTGAATTTGCATTTAATACCAGCGATATAAAAAACATTCCTACATTAAACTAAGTTGATTATGAGGTTACTGCGAAACACGTTTATAAACCGTTCCATCTCAATCTTTCTATTGATTGTATTTATCCAACCCATTTTTTCTCCGTACTATACTTTTGCACTAACCAGTGGTCCGCATCAACCGGAATTCACTTCGTATGAAGACGCTGGTTCTACGGATATGGTTAACCTGCTTACAGGAGATTTTGGTTTCAACATCCCTATACTAGATGTGCCAGGCCCGGAAGGAAACTTTTCCTTGCCACTTAGTTATCATGCGGGTATAGGACCAGAACAAGAAGCTTCTTGGGTAGGCCTTGGGTGGAATATTAATACAGGAGCCATTTTACGCAATATTAACCAGTATCCGGACGATGCTAAAGGGGAAGAAAAGTATATAACAGTTAAGGATCTTACAGGGGTTAATGGATGGAGCAGAACATTCAACCATCCCTTCAAAGATGATTGGAACTCACAAACAGGGTATCATGGAAATGTAAATTTATTGGATATAGTTGAAGTAGACTTCGGCAATGAAACCAGTGTAGGAATTGTAGGGGTACACGTTGGCGACAATGGCGTAACATTTGATGCTGTACAATTTGTAAACGCTGCCATGACTATTTTGTCCTATGGCACGGCTTCAGGGGCTACATCAGTTGGAGCGATTGCGAAACAGGCGGCTATTGACATGGCCGTGAGTACTGCTATCTCTTTTGCCATGCCAATCAACACACCGGGAGCACCTGCAGGAGGAAATTGGAAGTATAGTAAAAGTAGTAGTACATCTTATAAAAATCATTGGAAATTAAGCCTCGCTACATCATTCCTATTCATGGGCGCTTTGCCAATATTCAGTAAAAAGAAATCCTGGAAAATGTGGCTAGATCAAACAAGTACAGAAGACATGTATGGCGTTCTATACATGGGTGCTGAAACTCTTTCGACAACAGGTCTTCCCGTGATGATCAACAATGGAAGCATCTTAAATTGTAAGTCTTACACTTCATCTTCAAATACTTCGGGTCCAAATATTGGTCCTGAAGGAGTGGCGACAGATATAAACTTTTCTAGTTTAATACCTGGGACATATACCCAACAGGCTCCGGCAACAGTTCTTGCACTGGATGACTATACTGTTAATGCTGCTGGTATCAGTGGATCAATTAAACCGCACCGACTCGAAGTAGGCTCAGTGGGAATGCCGCGAAGCTCGGCATCATCTTATGCGCGGTATAGTGTTCTGCCATTTTTAAATGATTATAAAGTTCCTTTTTTATACGAAGGCAGTTTATCAAATCAATATTTCTATCACGTTGGAAATAATTCTTCTACCCCATCAACATTTAATTATGGAATGCAGTTTTCCACAATGGGCAGTTGGAGATATAAACTTGACGACATCGTTTTTGGAGGCAACGAACGAATCCGCTCTGACATAAACACAAATGGAAGAAAGTTACCGCAAGTGAATAACATACAGTGGAACCGCAACGCGGATTTAGATCAGAATGTTTGGTTGTTAGGGCACGTTGATTTTGCGAGTCATCAAGCCAGCACAGGTACATCTGATCGCTATAAATTCAGGAACAACCTGATGTCTACGTTTACTAGGACGTTCGCTACTTCAATGTCAAGTTTTTCGAAAACTATTCCTGTAAATGACAGGTCTTTTCTAAATCGATTAACAGTTGGTGACGCCATTAAGCTGCAACTTATTTTATCCTCCTCCATAACTCCTGTTACATTTAGCTGCTTAGTTACCGCCAAGAGTGATTTAGACGTAACTGTTAATTCAGCAAGCTCAATGACACCCTATTTAAATACTGCTCAGAATATTCTATTAACATGCGAGGTGCCAGTGGTGGATACTCAAAACGCTATTGGTGCGTATAACATCACCTCAGCAGATGGTACTACATTTCATTTTGCACTACCTGTTTATGGTTATGATGAACGTTCAGAGTCCGTACTAAAGTCGGACAACAACAAACGGTTTATAAACACCCGATATGTACCGTTTGCAAATAGTTGGTTGCTAACAGCAATAACAGGTTCAGATTTTGTAGATCGAAACAATAATGGAATAGCCGATGAAGGTGATTGGGGTTACTGGGTAAAAATGAATTACGGTAAATATGCTGATAGTTACGCTTGGCGAATTCCATATACTGGTACCATGGATGATCTGACAGGTACATATATGGGTTATGAAAAAGGACAGAAGCAGCTTTATTATTTGAATAGTATTGAGACCAGATCGCATGTTGCCTTATTTTTGAAAAGTAACCGAGGTGATGGTATGGATGCTTACAAGTTCACCCCCCCTCAGAAATTAGATGAAATTTGTTTATTGAAAAAGGAACATTATGAAAAGCTGAAACAGCCTCCTTATAGCATTCCGAATTATTCTAACACTATATTAACAAATTGCCTTAGTACACAGTTTACCGGTGCAACAAGAGAATTTGTAAATAAAAACTGCTTGAAGAGAGTGATCTTTAATTACAGTTATGATTTATGTAAAAACACACCCAATACTTTAACTACACTCAATTCTACGCAAGGGAAGTTGACACTGACCGGATTAAGTATAAAAGGCAGGAACGACATAAAAGTTGTTCCCGATTATAAGTTTGAATATAGCAACAATCCAAATTATGGTTCTAATTACTGGGATGGATGGGGAATGTATAATCCTGGTGGAACAACTTCGCCTTCTTCCCATACTACCAATGATGCAAGTGGCAGTAATGGTTCAGCCTGGTCGATGACGAAAGTGACAACACCATTAGGAAGCGAAATGCTTATTAATTATGAACGTGATACATATGCGTCCATATCTGGCGAAACTATACTTGGAAATTCGATTAGTTACGGCAATGAAAATATAAATTATACCTATCCATTTGATCTGCCCATCAAGAAACTCTACATCAATCACAATAATAATTTTGTTGTAGGTGACAAAGTAAATATTTCGGGAAGTGCGGACTATAAATGTCCAAATAGTGCCTCTTATGTAAACAAGCAGTATTCTACCAATAATTGTATTGTGACGAGTATCGGTTCAGGTTTCATTACTGTAGCAGAAGATTACATGGGGTTAGGAACAGGAATATGTAGCGGATCGAGCACGGGTTCTGGAATTAATTTCCAATCTCAGTCTGGACTTGTTACAAAAATCCTGTTTAATAAACCTGGTGGTAATATCAGAACTGGTTCAATAGTAATGCGAGATGAATTTGGTAAAGAGAATAAGTTGCGATATTTGTATAAGGATGCAAATGGCAACAGTACGGGCGTTGTTTCTCAAGAGCCGGATTATATTAGGCCAACCACTTTAACCCCCAATTTCAATTTTTATGATTATTTAAGATACCCTCAAACTCCGGTAATGTATGGAGCAGTTTCGGTGTTAAGTGGCAAATTGACAACAGATAATGATTTTTATTCCAAACAACTTTTTGAGTTTGTAACACCACATACTTCTCAGTTTAGTTACCAGTCTACAGATCAGGGTTCAGCATCGGGATATACCAAAAAACTTTTTACAATTGAGGATAGGACTTCTATGATTGGTAAGTTAAAGTCCATTCAAATTCGCAATGCTACCGATAACATTGTGTCGCAAAGCCAGCTTATCTATTCAGATGTAATGTTAAACGAAGGTATTAATAACCGTCAAGGTGTTTTTTCTGAAGGAACTCTACTTACTGATAATGCGACTGATGCCAATGGATTTTCGTGGAAAGTTATACGAACAACAGTGGTAAAGCATCCGTACGCATTAAAGAAAATTACAAATATTAAAGATGGATTTTCGTCTACTACTGAAAATTTAAGTTGGGATTTACTAACCGGTATCCCTGATCAAAGGTTGGATAAAAGTAGTTTGGGTATTTATATTAAAACCGTCTCAAAACCGGCTTATAAGGTTTACCCGGAATTGGGATCGAGTGCCTTTAATTCGAAAGTTACAAACCCATCGATAGTCAGGAAGAATATGCTGTCGCAAAATGCTGCTACCTATGTTTATCGATCAGATGCACTAGGTAATTCGTTAGGTTTGATTAATGCGGAAGCCCAAACATGGCGTAATGATTGGAGTAATTATAGAAAGCATAATGGAACTGAGTATGCAGAGGAAGGAACTCAAACCGATAAAATCTGGCGGAAGGGCGCGGCGTATTCATGGAAGGGAAGCTATGATAGATTGCAGCCAGAGTATGGCACGCAAAGTTTTACTGCAGCTGATGAATTTAATTTCAGTGGAGCCAATCCTAAATGGCAGTATCTGGGCGAGAGCATTCGGTTTGACCACTACGGCATGCCGTTAGAGTCAGTGGATATGAATGGACCTAATAATACTAAGTCTATCTACACCAGTGTGAAAATGGGTTATGATGACCGAATGATCGTGGCACGCGCGAGCAACGCTAAGTATAGTGAAATTGCTTTTAGTAGTGCTGAAGATAAAATTGCAAATATTCCATATTTCGGTGGCGAGGTAGGACTGGGGGTAAATGGTACAATTGTAGAGGGTGGACACACCGGTAATTCGGCACTTAACGTTGCCGCATCCGGATACGGATTCGTATTTAAAAGTACAGAGCTAAGCACTACGAAAGCCTATAAAATCTCTGTTTGGATGTTAAGCAGTGGAACGGGTTCTATTTATTATAAATCAAATGGTGTAGACGTAGTACCTCAATCTCAAACCATGTCTGAGCCCGTTCTTGTGAACGGAAATAATTGGCAGCGAATCGACCTTACTTTTATTCCTCCTACGTCAACTTTGGAGATAGGTGTAAAAACCTCCAGGACCTTTGGCGTTTTTGACGATTTCCGTTTTCAACCTGCAGATGCTGTAATGACGTGCAATGTCTACGCCCCATTGAATTATGAATTTACAGCCACTTCTCCAACCTCTTCTTTCTCTTACGTACTGGATAATGACAACTTGTTTACCAAATATGAAGTGAATGAAAAAGGTGAGTTGATAAAGGTGTATAAAGAATCAATTCAATATGGAGTGAAACTCATCTCCGAATCGAAGAATAATTTAAGACGTTTTAATGTTAATCAGTAATCCAATAGTTATGGTTAATAAAATTCTATTCCTTCTGGCATTTTGCCTTATTAGTTTATCTTCTTTAAGTCAAACGGTTCTTCCTCCTGATGTTCCGATATTATCTACAAATACTTGTGACGTTAAAACCTTAACAAGAGGAATTCCGCCTGTCAATGTGGTGTGGTATTGGCAAGGCACAGATCCAAACGGTATACTGACAACCAATAGTAGCCTTACCTATACGGTTACGGATGCGACTAATCAAATGTATTATATCAGAGCGAAATCGACCACGGCAAACATTTGGAGTGGTGCAGTTGGAGTAAAGGTCACTACCGATCCTGTCGATTTAGTTGTTGATACCAATCAACCATCAAATTCCCTTATTCAGGCATCTCATAGTATTACGCTCAAGCCTGGATTTACAGGAACCACTTTCAACGCGCGTATCGCTATTACTTCCGAATGCAACGACTTCTACAATTGGTCAGAGCAAATTGTATATGATCAAAATGGACAACCCCTATCGCGTGCACGTGAATATAGTAGCGCATTAGGCCAAAGTTTGCAAACCCAAGCTTTAGACAAGGCAAGCGGGATGGTTTGGGTTACCCAACCAATCTACGACAAAAATAATAATGCCACGGCCTCAACATTGCCAGCACCTATTTCGGAGAATGACTTTCTCTTTAAAAAGAAATTTGTAACCAATGTTGCCGGACAATCTTATTCCGATACGGATTTTAACTTACCACAGACAGGCAGTAATCTTCCGGGTGAAATTTACAACCCGAAACCCGTGGACGTTGCAAAGCCCAACACAGTGGGTTGGTATTACAGTAACAATAATACATTAGAACCTACTACTCCCACCACGGCTTATCCATACAGCAGGAGCTACATTCCGGAGGGTCCGAACCCCACCATCGCTCAATCAGCGGGTGCAGGTGATGCATATAAAATGGGCTCAGGAAATGAAGTTACTTCGAATGAGTTTAAAATAAATGTGGGTGAACTGGATCATTATTTTAATATTCGTCCTCATTTTGTTTCTACCACTGATCCATTTGCAACCAATTTGCTGGCGCATGTATCAACTAGTTCAACAACTCAATTTACAGCAAATCAAAATGTAACAGTAGCGTCTGCCAGTGGTTATGTAAGTGTTGTTTGCAATCAATCCACCGGTACACCTGGTGTTTATCCTATAGGTGGTTACATAACGGTAGTTCCTGGTCAGGATTATATCTTAAGGGTAAAGGGGTACAGAAGTAGTACATCCAATGCTAATGCAAATTTATACGTAACCTCTGCATCGGGAGCAGTTATTGTGTGGCCAGGTCCGGTGCTTCCTCTTGGAATTGTTAATGAAGGATGGGTTACTTATCGCTTTACTCCTACGGATGCAACCGCAGTACGAGTGGGGATTTTATGGGACAATCCGGTTAATAACACTGGCTCAGTGAATACTTTTTACATCAGTGCAATAGAATTAAAGAAGGCAGCACCCACATCCATCATTGGTTACAAATACATCAGCACTGATCCGGATAATAAAAAGGCCGCCACCTTTGTGGATGCTGATGGTAGAACATTGGCCACCGCTCTCATTACATCAACCACAGGTCCCACAACAAATCCAGTATATACGTACGATTATTGGAGCTACTCTTTTTACAACGATATGGGCCAGCTCGTGGCAAGTGTTGCACCGAATGGTGTAACTTCGAGCAAGGCTAAACCTGAATTTGTTACGACCTATAAATATGATCACATGGGTCGTTTGATCGAAACCACTTCTCCAGATCAAGGCACTTCACAATTTGTATATAGCACAGATGGCAAAATTAGGTTCAGTGAAAACCAAGTGCAGCGAGAGGCGAGTCCAAAACGTTTTTCGTATACCAATTACAATTATGCAGGCGAATTAGTTGAGTCTGGAGAATATACTTCAAAGGGTACAAATCCTTATATTTTTGAGCCGCATTCCATAATAACGGCTTCGAACCCAACACCTGGCCCTTACAGTGTTTTAAATCTTATTGATGTTGATGTTCCGAGAGGGCTTGATATTGAATCGATAAACCTCTCAACAGATCCTAGTGTTTTTAAAGGAACTTCTGCGAAGCTTGATCCGGTTGATCTCCCATCGAAACGATGTAGTGATTACGCCTTAATTAAATATGATAAACAGGCGATTGATTTGCCGGCTGGTGATCCGGCACATGCTCAACAGAATAATTTATTTGGCCAGGTTTCAAAAACTCAAAACGTCAATGCTACAACTTGGTATAGCTATGATGAGTTTGGGCAGTTAAAATGGTCAAAACAATTTTTGCCGGATATCGGATATAAAACAGTAGACTATGCTTACGATTACTTTGGTAATATGACGCAAGCCGTTTATCAAAGTGGGCAATCCGATAAGTTTTATCACTACTATACGTATGATATAGATCAGCGACTCATTCAGGTAGAGACGAGCCTTGATGGAACAACCAAAACATTGCAAGCGAAATACTATTACTTCCTGCATGGACCACTGAAGCGCGTGGAGCTTGCCAATAATCTTCAGGGTATTGATTATACCTATACGTTGCAGGGAGCATTAAAATCCATTAACCACATGGATGTAGACAATGATCCCGGTGCTGATGGCGAAGTTGGCGCGCATAGCAATTTCTCTAAAGATGTTTTTGGACTTACGCTCAGCTATTTTGATAACGATTTTTCAAGCGCAGGTCATAATGCTGGTAATGTTTCTCCTTCAGGATCAGCAAATAGTTATGCTGGCACGCTTAAGGGTGTAGGTTGGTTTACACCGGTTGATAACACGCCAATGAAACGGTCGTACAATTATACTTACGATAGCCGTAACCAATTACAGAACGCACAATGGGGTACGGTTACAGGATCGGATGGAATTTACACTACGACACTTGCTGGCCCTGCCTATACAGAAGGCATGGGATCAATACCAATTGATAAGAATGGAAATATTAAAAGCATGTTGCGCAATGGAAAAACCGGCAGTTCTGCAGCCAATTATACCTATGCGTATGAGGCCAATACGAATAAACTTGATCTGGTAAACGATGGTGGAGCATTGCTTGTAAATTATAGCTACAACACCATTGGTCAGATGATTAAGTATGAAGAGGCAGGTAATACCATTCACGTATTATATAATGCCTATGGGTTAGTAAATGAAATAAAGAAAGGAACAGATTTAGCCACGGCAACGCTAATTGAAAAGTTTGTGTATGACGACCGTGGAGATCGGATTCAAAAACTGAATTATAATGAAGCAGGTACCGCAGTTGCGAAAACAACCTACTATGTGCATGATGTGGCTGGTAGTGTTCTTGCCATATACGAGAAAACGACTGAAACACCTACACCCGTTTTGGCTGAAGTACCCATTTATGGGGCCAGCCGCCTTGGTGAATATAAACCAGGCAAAACAACGTTCTATGAACTGAACGATCATTTAGGAAATGTACGGACCGTTATTGGTGCACCTTTTACGGAGACCATTACCGCTACCATGGAAACAGAAAACATGACTGCGGAAGACAAGCTCTTTAAAAATATTGCTCCGCGCACCATATCTTCATCGGTAGCAGCGAATCAAACTCCTGGTGGTAACGAAGCTGTTTTTCTAAACAATGCACGTCCTGTTGGCCCTGCCGCTATTATAAAAGTTGCCCCGGGTGACGTGATTAGTATCAGTACCTATGCTTATTACGAGGGCGGTACAGGATACACAGCCACTACGGCTGCTTCTACCATTGTAAGCTCAATTATTTCTGCATTTGGTGGAGTGAGTGGTGCGCCAGGCGACCCAGGTAAAATCTTTAATGGACTTAATAATTTCTTCTCAGGTGGTACGGGCAGTTTTGCTGGCCTGGCAGGGTCAAGTGATAACGCTGTGCCAGCCGCCTTTTTGAACATGATTATGTTCGATGGCAATATGGTGGCAGACCCCGCTAACTTGCCTATGTCGGCAGTGCCGGTTCCATCGACTGCCAGTGGGAACAAACAACTCATCACCATTGGGCCCATCACTATTCCTTCTCCTGGTTATATCTATGTTTATGTAAATGACAACAGCAATTCAGCTAACCGGGTTTACTTCGATGATCTGGCCGTAGAACACCTTCACTCACCATTTGTAGCCGGTGGCGACTTCTATCCTTATGGTCTCACTATGGAAGACCGCCAGATAAAAATTGAGCCCTATCGATATGGTTACCAGGGTCAGTATAGTGAGAAGGATAATACAACAGGCTGGAATGAATTTGAATTAAGAATGTATGATGCACGGTTTGGGAGATGGATGAGCACTGATCCATACGGAGAGTTTAACTCACCTTATGTCGGTATGGGAAATAGCCCCGCAGCTACTGTTGATCCAGATGGTGGCTGCACCACATGTTACGCACAATTAGGAAATTCTGTAGCGGCAATTGCACAACATTATTCAACTTGGTTTTCATCGAATGGTATTTCTGGTATTTTACATTCTAGTGTCCCTGGTGATTCGCGGATATCATCAGGTGGGATAATTGGGCAAGAACTGAGTGCTGATTTACCATCCTCATCAACAGCTAAGATGATTCCTGAAGCTTTGCAATTTAAACTGCAACAACCAACTAGTTTTCTAAATCCATCTAGACCAAATATATTTGCGCGATGGAATGCTTCTTCAATTCCTGGTTCTTCATTCACATACAATATTGTTAATGGAGCTTATATAGGATTATCAACTGTTTTTCTCAAAGCATTTATTGGTAACGATATTTATAGTTTAGATAGATCTTACGCTTCGTATAAGGACAGACAAGTTGGATTTGTCTCAACTGCAGCGATGTTTATGCCAGTTAAAGGCATCGGCACTTCATCAACTCAGACGGTACCAAGACAAGTTTATACAATTCTTACAGAAACTGGAGACGTATGGAAATATGGTGTAACCAAGTTAGATCTTAAAAGAATGTTTCAATCTCTCGCGAGTGCTCCACTGAACTCTACCGTTAAATTGTCGAATACTATGCCTAAATTCGAGGCACATATGATGGAAAAATATCTAAGAAGTCTTCACTTCGCGTCAACGGATGGTCTGCCAATGCTAGGAATGAAGGTTCCTTATCCGAGAAATTTGGTAACAGGGACAATCATTAAACCGTAGTATATGAAGTCGGCATCAATAGAGCGGACGTTGTTTTTTTTTAAAGACGGAGACCAAAATCTAATTGAATTAATCAAAGGGTTTTTTCCATATTATAATTTGCTTAATAGGTTATTAAGCGAAAAGTACAAAGGGAAGAAAATCAAGTTCATTAATATTGCTTTTTATACAGAAGCTACCTATGCTTTATATCCTAATCAACCAAAACACTATACACATTATCATGGCGGTAATCTCTGGTTTAATGGAGTATTTGATATAGAGGCTTTTGTTAAAATGAATGATGAAGAGCAGATAATTTATATTTGGACAGAAGCCTGTAATAATTTGAGAGAAGCCGCAATTTTGAGTAAGAATGAAGAACTTCTTCATGCATGCAATTTTGCATTCAAAAAGGGCCTTGAACTTAAATTGAATCCTGACTTTATTTTGTTAGAATGTGAAACCCGGTTGGGATCAGATATTGTTAAAGCGGAATTGTGGATACACTTTTTTGAAGGGAATATGAAATCAAAACTTTCTTTTTCTAAGAATGGTATTATACAATTTGAAAGAGAAATTGACAAAACAAAGTATGGTATTGAATTTTTCTTGGATATGTACAAGAAGATTGAGATCAAAAATAATTCAATAGTGATATCTGGGCATCGAGAAGTTGAATATCTTCCTTTAGTGATCCCAATAAATATTGGTAATTCTCATATGTAGTTGTAGGTTTATTTCTGAAATAAAAAGTGAGATATATCATCAACCCGATTTTGGTTACGCTTCTTAGCCTCTTCACCTTGCTGGCGAAAGGCC
The DNA here is from genome assembly GCA_031388805.1 of Chryseolinea sp. Classification (GTDB taxonomy): domain Bacteria; phylum Bacteroidota; class Bacteroidia; order Cytophagales; family Cyclobacteriaceae; genus Chryseolinea. The sequence goes on along the minus strand of JANMRZ010000045.1, from coordinate 65,055 downwards.
AGGGTGTGCCAAGTGCTGTGACAAATAACTTGCCGTCTAACAAAATAAATGAGTTAGCAGGGACTGATACATTAAAAGTTGATAGCACGCGGTTTGGTGTTGTACATGTGTTGGATTCTACCAATTCAAAAATGGCTGCATTCAAACGTTCACTTCTTCAAAAATTAGATTCATTAAACACGAAAGGACAATCGTCACACAAACTTCAATACCAATTGGATAGTGTTGAGAATAGGTCAAAACAATATTTTCATAATCTGGATAGTTCGGCTCAGAAGATTAGTCATGCCCTGGATAGTTTGCAAACATTACGGTTACCTACAGAAAAATATAAGGTAAGGTTAGACAGTGCGTCACAGCGGTTGAAGCATAAGTTTTCAGGTCATAAAGCAGATAGCGCTTCAAATCAAATTAAAGAAAAGGTTCAAGGTATTAGCAGTGTAACCGATAGTTTGGAGGCAAAGATCAAGGAGAAAGAAATGGCTATGCAGCAAGCCATTAAAAAGAAAACGGGTTTTGCTGATTCCTTGTCCTTGAATTTAAAAAATCCACTTGGAGGCAAAGATGTAAACTATGCATCGGATAAAATGGATTTGGGTTTAAAAGATAATGCCAATCTCCCCAATACAAATATCAACACACCAAATTTGAATGGCGTACCGAATACAGATGTTGGAAGTATTGGTGCTGGCAGCAAAGATATGAATATGCCCAAGGTCGAAATGCCCGGAGGTGTACAGAACATAAGTGAGGATGCTTCAAAGCTTGCACAAATGCCAAAAGAGAAATTAAGTGAGCTTAGTTCCAACACGGAACTTGAAGGAGTAAAAGATGGAGTTCAGAAAATAAGTTCAGCAACAGATAAAATCGAAACGTACAGCGAGGATATCAAAAACATTACCAGTGGCAATGCTGAAAAAGTAGAGGCCTTGCCTAAAGAACTTGAAAATATTGTGATGAATCGCACCGAATTAAAAGAAGCTGCTGCGCAAATAAAAGAGGCTGAAGCAACGAAGAATGTGTTGATGCAATACCACGAAGCGGCTTCCAAGATGAATGAAGAAGGCGCTAAAAACGCAGCAAAAGAATTCGCTGCGAAAGAACTGCCTGATTATTTTGCGGGTCAGGAAGATAAACTGCAGGCAGGTGTTGCCAAGTTAGAGAAGCTTAAAAAGAAGTATGGAAGTATACCCGATAGTCGCTACCTACCCAAACGCGTTCCAAATGATATGAAGGGTAAGCCTCTCATTGAACGCATCGTTCCGGGATCCAACTTCCAGTTTTTTAAGATGGCTGGATTAACCATGGTGGATATTTCACCTTTCGCTATGTACAGATTCACGGGTCGCTTGCGTGGAGGTTTAGGCGCAACGTACCGCATGCAGTTTAATAAGAAAGTACAGCCCGTGCATCCGCACGATGCATACGGATACAGAGTGATGGCAGACTATAAGGTGCTTAAAGGATTTAATGTTCACGCAGAAGGGGAGTGGATGAAGATGGTTCCTTACAACCCTCTTACGAATGTAAAGCTCAATGATTCGGAAAAGGCAGAGAGCATTCCTGCATTTTATCTTGGTATTTTAAAACAGTATAAAGCAGGTCGTCATATTGAAGGCAACTTCCAGATATTGTATAATTTCCTGCATGAACACAAAGGTGTTTATCCAACAAAAGTTAATATTCGTTTCGGCTTTGAATTTCCGATGAAGAAAAAGACTTCTAAGAAGTAGTAGATCACTTTTCTCCTCATTTGTATTGAAGTTCAGTATCAAATAAAAAAATAAAACCCCACATAAGTAGTAAAATAAATGTAAGTTCCATGGCAAGATGTTTACTGCTGGTTTTTCTTTTAACCTCATATATGTTATCTGCACAGGATAGCACTTTTGAGTATTATCACAAACGAAAGTATGCTCAGATGAGCAGTGGTAAAACCATCATTGGTTTTGACGAGTATAAAAAAAACGATAATAGAATACTGGAAAGACAAATACAATTGCAAGGGTCAGTGTATCGAATGGTTATTCAGCGTGGCGATTCCGGAAAAATAAAAACGTTAGTGAATCTCAAGGATAGTGTACTGGCTACTGTATTGTTGAGTAGTAACCATTTCAATACTGTTCTGTTACCCGATGGCACGACCTTAATACAGGAAAAGCTTGGTTATGATCACTGGCGTTATCAAAAGAATGGACAAGATGTGATTACCTACTGGATACAACAAGATGGCAAAGTGACTAACGTAGTTTTGCAATGCCATGACAATACTATTCCACTGGATGTATTGCAAGTCATTTGCCTGGAACATTGTACCGAAGAGCTATACACTAACCCTACAGCGTTGTGGATTGGATTAGGGGTTTTAGCGGCCGTCCTTCAAATAGTGACAGCTGCAGCAAGTGGTGGTTAGTAGGAAGCAGGAATGTTTTAAGAAGAAATAAATTATACTGTTAAAATCTCCGGAGCATATTTCGAAATAACCCCATACCACTTATAAGTTTCTTAATATCAGAAACATAAACACGGTCTTCATCAAAGTCAGAAACAACGGCTTTCATAAAGGCTTTCAGTTTTTTTTCCTGTTACAATGGCACTTAGCATGCGCACTGTTTTTAGATGAAATTGTTATCTTTATAATCAAAATAACTGGTATGAATATAGCCGTAAAGAAAATAGAACTCATTGAGTGGCTTAGCCGACTGCAAGACGAAAAGCTTATAAAAAAAGTGGAAGTGTTGCGAAAAGAAGCTGAGGCAGACTGGTGGGATTCTCTTACAACAGAACAGCAGGAAGATATTGAAGCAGGCTTGTCTGATTTGGAAACGGATAGAAAAAAGGATTTTAAGAAAGTACTGGTAAAGTACCGATAGTAATATGAAGGTAACAATCTCCGAAAGAGCGGAGCGATCGCTTGCAATGAATGATAGTTCAAGGTGGTGAATTTTCTTAACAATCCACAATCATCAATGGACTACCGATCATCTAATCATGGACTGAAATTTACATTACTCTTCATAGACGATCAACTATGGGTTGTTAACATCAACCAGGAAAGTATCATGATTGAAAAATTTGTAAATTTGATAAAATGATAAAACGAATTTACATCGATACGTCTGTTTTTGGAGGTTACTTTGATGAAGAGTTTGAAAGTGAGACCAGACCATTTTTTGAGAAAATTTTAGAAAAACGGATCACGATACTAGCTTCGGATATTTTAGAGTTAGAGTTATACAGAGCTCCTGATTACGTCCGCGATTTCTTTGAATCATTACCTAGTGACCTGATTGAGAGAATTGAATTGACAGACGAAGTTCGAGAACTTGCGGAAAAGTATATCCTGGAAAAAGTTGTAGGAAAGACAAGCCGCGCAGATTGTCAGCATATAGCATTGGCAACTATACATAATGCAGATGTTCTTGTGAGCTGGAATTTTAAGCATATTGTAAACCTTGAAAGAATAAGAGGATACAATTCAATAAACTTCAGGGAAGGGTATCAAATGACAGAAATTCGTACACCAAAAGAGATATTTAAGTATGAAAACGACAACTAGTAAAACCGGTTTAGTAAAAAAAATGCGGGAGATACGGGATAAACTCAGCATTGAAATAATGGATATGACTTTTGAACAGGAAAAAGAATATATCAAAAATCAATTGACTGAACTGAAATTAAAAAAATAATTACGTCACGCACTGATAGAGATACTTGAGGATCCGTGAGTCCCCTTTTTCAACAGCCATTAACAATTAAACAAAAACACACCCCGACTCCCTCGTCATCATTAGATTGTTGTGGTGTTTAATTTTGGTCTTTCTTTTTCGAAAGTTCCACACTATAGCATCTCATTCAGGAAATCTTCGACATTATGGGCCTTTTTCTTGCCGGTCTTTATCATTTTCATTTCTTCAACAGCTTCTATTATTTCTTCCATCAGTAAGGCTTTTGCATTCGTAAGGGGTTTAGCTTTAACATACGAAATGCTCTTTAAAACATCCATGAGAGAAGAAGCTTTATTGTCGGGTATGTCTAATAGAACTTTCATAGCGTAAATTATTTAGAGAATGCCAGGGATTATGTATTGCCATGCAATTTGAAACTACAAAATAAGCCACTATTTACAATCCCGTTATCAATGATAAACTTGCGAATGCCTATTTAAGTTTAGAAAAGGCAAGTAATAAAATCCAATGAACGATTGGTTATTAAATGTTGCGGCAAGTAACGATCAACTATCCCAAAATCTCCGGAGCATATTTCAAAACAACCCCATACCATTTAATCAACTTCTTAATATCAGAAACGTAAACACGGTTTTCATCAAAATCAGAAACAACGGCTTTCATAAAAGCTTTCAGTTCAACACCGTCTGAATTTCCATCAACACCCAAATCGTTTCCAAATTCGCTGTGTATTTTTTTCAATACTTCTTCTAAGGCTACGGTTCCTTCCTTGGTGGTAGTATAAATAGAGATTTCGTGTAGTAACGATAATTTATTGCTGGCATTCGCAACGATCTTCGTTTTAGTCTCATCTAACGATTCTAAAATAACGCCCGATTTTGTGGGAGCTACTACTTTATAAAGTCCGCCCTTGCCTGAAAGTGTTGCTATATCTGCTAAAGTCATGTTTCGTTTTTTTTGAGGAGGCAAATCTAAAGAAATGATTGTAAAGTCAACAGCCCAAAGTTGTTAGTTAGAACTACGCAATGTTATTGTACACCATAACAGCATTGCACAGAAAGAACAAATCAACGCACCTTGCTTAAATCGACAGTCACCCTCTCAGAAGGAGAGGGCCGGGGTGAGGTGCCTTACTCTGCCACCTTCATTGCGTCCTCAATACAAGTCAGTATCTCTTCCTTACCAGATTTTGTTTTAGAAGATGATATAATCATCGGTGGCAACTCATCCCAATCTTCCTGTAATCTCTTTTTGAATTGATTAATGTTTTTTTGAAGATCACCTTTTGAAATTTTGTCGGCCTTGGTGAAGATAATAACCATGGGTACTTCCTTATCGCCAACCCAACTGATAAAGCTCATGTCAATTTTCTGGGGCTCTAAACGTGAGTCGATTAAAATAAAAAGACACGAAAGGTTCTCCCGCTTCAGCACATACTCTTCTATCATTTTACCAAAACCCTGGCGTGTGCTTCGGCTCACACTAGCGTAACCATAGCCCGGAAGATCGACCAGGTACCAGTTTCCATTGATCAGAAAGTGATTGATGGTTTGGGTTTTACCCGGTGTCACAGAGGTCTTCGCCAGCTTCTTAGAGCTAGTGAGCATGTTAATCAGTGATGACTTACCAACATTCGACCTTCCGATAAAAGCGAACTCAGGCTTCTCAGGCGGAGGGCATTTTTTTACATCCGCAAAGCTGGAAATGAACTCGGCCTGTTTTATCTTCATGGTTAAAGTAATGATTGAGGCGTAAAATACTAAGTTTGTACTGGTAGTGGGTTTTATGAGTACAATATTATGTGCCGAAATCCATAGTTTTTCTTAATTTGTACTATCTTGACATACTTTTTTAATACATATAGTAGTTACAAAACTTTTTTAGCAATGCGCAGTATCCAAAGAGTACTGATTTTTTTAACTCTCTCATTGGCGCTTTTCACCCCTGGTTTCAGCCAGCAAGATCCCAAAGAACTTGCCCAACAATTGATGGAGCAGGCCGATCTGATCATGGAATCAACCCAGGCGATTGACCTTGCGCGAGAACTTGTTACTCAAGCGGCTGATCTTGACACTACTTTCCTTAAAGCCAATTATGAAGCTGGTCGTTACCATTTAATGACTATTGGTAAAGATTTAGCCACCAAGTATTTCCTGAGAGTTTACAGACAAGATCCTGACTATCGTTTCGATCTTTTATACTCGATTGGGAAGAGCTATCAATATGGTCTGAACTTCACCAAGGCCATTGAATATTACAATATGTATAAGGCCAAACTGACTAGCAAGCCGAATTATCAGGGTAAGGATAAAGAGAGTCTTGCAAGTGTTGATCGTGGAATATTTGAATCTGAGAATGGAAGAGAATTTGTAGCTAATCCGGGAGATTTCTCGATCGTTAATATTGGTAGAGAAATCAATTCTGAATTTGAAGATTATGCACCCGTATTAAATGAGGCTGAAAATGAAATAGTATTCACCACACGCAGAAGGGATGATAACTTAAACCAGAACGTGGCCGATGATAACAAACCTTGGGAAGATATTTTCTTCTCTACAAAAACGGGTGACAAGTGGGCTTTTGCAAAGAATATTGGCGTCCCTGTAAATAACCCCTATCACGACTCTAACTTAGCCTTGTCTGCCGATGGTAGCACCTTGTTTAAGTTTAAGGATGATGGAGGAGGAGATATTTATTTCAGTGAGCGCGATGCAGCAGGCGTTTGGAGTGAACCTGTACCACTGCCGGGTATCATTAACTCCAGCTTTGCTGAAAAATCAGTTACGATTTCGCAGGATGAAAAAACACTTTACTTCTCCAGTAACCGCCCAGGTGGTTTCGGAGGATTGGATATTTATCGCGCTACAAAAGATAGTAAAGGCGAATGGACAAATGTAAAGAACGTTGGTCCAAAGATTAATACCGACATGGATGAAGATGGGTTGTTTATCGACTATGATAATGTTACTCTTTACTTCAGCAGCAAAGGACATAAAGGCATGGGAGGGTTCGATGTTTTTAAAATTACATACAACCCGAATCAAAATGAGTGGAGCGATGCCCAGAACCTGGGATACCCAATCAATACACCGGACGATGACATTTATTTTGTGTCATCAAAAGACACGAAGCGTGCTTACTATTCTTCTGTGCGCGAAGATGGAATGGGCTACCTCGATATTTATTTGATCACCATTCCAGAAGGTTTGAAGAACACCCAACCTGTTGTAGCAAAACCTCCTGTAGAAACACCAAAAGATACAACGACAACAGTGGCGGTTGTTATTCCTCCGGTTGAAAAACCTGTGGTTGAAAAGCCTCCGGTTGATAAACCAAAAGTGGAACCTAAGGTAGAGCCAAAGGACAAACCCAAGGTTGAGCCGAAAGTAGAACCGAAGAAAGAATTGATTCCTATAAAATATATTGTCACTGTAGTGAATGCTACAGATAAGAGTCCACTGGAAGCGAAGATTAAACTTCAGGGAGCGAAAGACAATGTGGTGGTAGGTTCATCACCACAAGGCAATGGTGTTTATCAATTTAATATCGTCAGTTCGAAAGCAAAAGATTATCGATTGTCAGTGGAGTTAGAAGGATATGTATTCCAAAACTTCACGCTGAAGTTGGAGGGAGCAACAACAAAAGAGAAAACCATCAGTCGCACAATTGAAATGCGGAAGTTGGTGGTTGGAGTTTCTTCGATCTTACACAACATTTACTTCGACTTCGACAAGGCAACCTTTACAACTGAAGCGTATACTGAACTGAATAAGTTGGAGAATATGATGCGTCAAAATGAAGGTATGATCATTGAATTAGCAGGTCATACAGATGCAGTGGGTACCAAAGCGTATAATTTGTTCCTGTCGAAGAAACGTGCAGAAGCTGTTAAAGATTACCTCACTAAGAAGGGTATTGACCCGCGTAGAATTCAGGCTGTTGGCTATGGAAAAAACAAACCATTGGCCAGCAACGATGATGAGGACGAAGGTCGTGAACTCAACAGACGCGTAGAATTCAAGGTATTGCAAAAGTGATTTCGCTGATAATACTAAAGCTCTAACTTTGGCCTTGTTATAAACGGAAAAGTGGCCAGATGAAGGTAGTACCATACAACGAAGAGACTTCCAAGAAAGAGCAGGTGGCTAAAATGTTTAATAACATTAGCCATCGATATGATTTCCTCAATCACTTTTTAAGCCTGGGCATTGATAAGCTTTGGAGAAAGAAGGCGATCAGTCTATTGCGTCCTCAAAACCCTAAATTGATTTTGGATGTAGCTACCGGAACAGGCGACTTTGCTATTCAGGCGTTGGTACTTAATCCAGAGAAAGTTATTGGGATTGATATTTCGTCCGGCATGCTGGATGTGGGCAGAGTGAAGATCCGTGAGCGAAAATTAGATTCGAAAATAGAATTGCTGGAAGGCGACTCAGAAAATATTCCGTTCGAGGAAAATAAATTCGATGCTATAACCGTTGCCTTTGGTGTACGGAACTTTGAAAACCTGGAGCTTGGATTGCGTGAAATTAAGCGTGTACTCAAGCCCGGTGGTATGTTGGTGGTTTTGGAATTTTCCAAACCCCGCAGTTTTCCATTCAAACAACTCTATAATTTCTATTTCAAAAGCTTTTTACCGGGCGTTGGTAGAATGGTGTCGGCTGATAAGGGAGCATATACTTATCTTCCCGCATCGGTAGAAGCGTTTCCGGATGGTAACGATTTTATCCAGATTTTACAGCGCGTAGGATTTAACAAAACACAATGCAGGACATTAACGTTTGGCATCAGCTCAATCTACACCGGAACAAAGTAATTCTTGTTCTGGCTTTGATTTGTTGTGCGCTGCAAAGTGAGGCGCAGCAAAAAGTGCGTTGGGTTAGAAAAAATAATCCGAACTATGATGAGCGCAGACTTACCTATGGTTTTTTGATCGGCCTGCACACTACTACCTATCAGGTAAACTATTCCGATGCATTTGTAAATCGTCCTGACATGGACACACTGCATTCCGTTACTCCCGATTGGTCGCCCGGATTTTCATTGGGCTTCATTGTAAACTACCGCATTGCCGATTTTTTTGATATTCGACTTACGCCTTTAGTAGCGTTTTATGAAAACAAACTCCGTTATCAGAACACGAACGGTACGTTTAAGGATGAGTTGGTAGAAACAACCTTTGTTGAATTTCCCATCTTGTTAAAATATAAATCAGAACGAAGAGACAACATCAGAATGTATATGATCGGTGGAATCAAACCGGGCATTGATGCTTCCGGGAAAAAGAAGCTTGAGCAAACTTCTGAAACGCTTGAAGTGAAAGGAACAAACCTAAGCTTAGAAGCAGGTTTAGGCTTCGATCTTTATTTTCCATTGTTTAAGTTCTCACCAGAACTCCGCTATTCACGAGGTCTCGTAAATGTATTGGATAATACAACCAATAAATTTGGTCAGCCGCTTCAGCGGATTAATACCAATACCATTACTTTGTATTTACTATTTCAATAACATGCAAAACAGAATTGTACTGATTACGGGTGCCACTTCAGGCATTGGTGAGGCCACTGCGCGTTTGCTCGCGAAAAATAATTTCAAGCTGATACTTTGTGGAAGACGTCAGGATCGATTGAAAAAGCTGCGTGATGAATTATCATCACGCACAGAAGTAACAACACTCTCCTTTGATGTACGCGATCATTCAAAAGTGAAGGAAGCAATTCAATCGTTGCCTGATCAATGGAAATCAATTGATGTATTACTAAACAATGCAGGCAATGCGCACGGTCTTGATCCTATTCAAACTGGAAGCATTGAAGATTGGGATGCCATGATCGACATCAATGTAAAGGGTTTGCTCTATGTTTCGAGGGAAGTTACTCCAGGCATGACCGAACGAAAATCAGGACACATCATTAATCTTGGTTCAATTGCGGGTAAAGAAGTTTACCCCAATGGTAATGTGTATTGTGCCAGTAAGTTTGCTGTTGATGCGTTGACGCGTGGTATGCGCATGGATTTGAATCCATTTGGTATTAAGGTAACCTCCATCAATCCAGGATTAGTAGAAACTGAGTTTGCTCTTGTTCGTTTTAAGGGCAGTGATGAGAAGGCTAAAAGTGTATATACAGGAATGACACCTTTGAAGGGTGAAGACATTGCCGATATCATTTTATATGTTTTATCATCTCCACCACACGTTGTGCTGGCCGACATTACTGTGTTTCCAACAGCACAGGGAAGCAGCACATTGGTTAAACGAAACTAGTCATCTCTTGCACATTAAATTGATTTGCGATCAGTGATTGGCGACTCGTGATTTTAGATTTGTTATGAATGAACACCATCAACAAACAACGATTTGTTACACAAAAGTTAGCAGCATTTGCTCATCAATATCATGCTTACCTTCAAATACTTTTGTTTCAGGCGAAATGCCCAATTGATTGGTGAGTGTCTTCATTTCAGCAATGCGGTCCTCATTGATAAAGGGGTCTGATTTTCCATATACCAGGAATGTATCTTTATCATTCAGCATTTTTCTTGTGATAGCAAAATCCATATCGGGTGGAAAGATTCCAGCCCAGAGAATAAGTCGGTGAAAATTAATTTTTCCGGAAGTTATCCAACGTGAAGCAGTCGCTGATCCTTGAGAAAATCCGAGAATGGTAACGGGTACAGCGAGGTTGCCACCAACTTCTTTTTCATATACACGATTGAGATAAGCCAGATAATTTTCAATATCGGTTAACCGGTTTTCCTTTGTCATCCACGAAGCACCTACGCGATTGTTTCCCGTTTGTGCACGACTCATCACATCTTCCAGATAGAAGTGGGAGAGACCTTCTGGTGCGATAACACAAATGTTGTGCTCTTCCAGAATACTAAATTTCCGGATAAAGTATCCAGCTAATTGTCCATAACCATGAATCACAAACCAAAGTTGTTTCGTGGAGGCATCAAGTTTACCAATCTTGAAGTAACGCGATTTGAATTGAAATTGTAATTCGTGTTGTTCCATGAATATGAAATGGGTGTAAAATAAAAAGGCTTCCCTGTTGAGGAAGCCATTCTAAAAATTATATTAATGCTTAGCGCTTAAACCCTAGAGCACTACCACCACAGTAGGCAGTAGAACCATCGAAGGTATACTGTATGTAATAAATACCTGTGGTGTTACAAGGATACGCGATGGCAGAAATGAACTGACCATTGAGCTTGCTGGTAGCAACTTTGTTACGGTTTGAATCATAGAGGCTTACTACAATACCATCCGTTGGTTGTGCGGCTGCGCAGATGTTGATCATGTACTGCGTTCCTTTGGTGAACACATACGAATATTCAACAAACTCTTTTGCTCCCTTCTCTATTTTATAGCTCTTAAGAAAGTTGAAGCCGGTGATTAGCTTCGGGATGCACTGATTGCTTAATGCCTCAGAGTTGCACTGCCCAATGACTTCTAAAGTGCTTAGAACAAAAACGGATAGAACAATAAAAATAAACTTTTTCATATTGGCTCCTTAATTAGCTTAGCTTATAATCTTACTTCTGATTTTACTTGTGACTTCCTTTATACTGGTAATGTCTTCCGGGGTAATCTCGATGGTGCTTGTGCTGTTATCTTTAATCATCATAACGCCATCCACAACTTCAAAAGTAGATTCTTTGTACGTGTACGTAATCTTAACTTTATCATAGATCGTTTTCAATTCTTCTACATCAGCCAACAATGATGCCATATTCTGATCGGTGTCTTTATAGAAAGAAAGCAATAACTTGATGTTTTCAAGAATGATCTTTTGTTCACCGATGGTTTCCTGAAGTTGTTTATTGGTTGGATTTGCTGTGGCCACTTCGCAGGTAATATGAAGAGCTTCTAACCAACCCCCGGTCAGGAACAATACGCTTAAATTAGCGCGTTGTTGAGTCTGTAAATAATGATTTATGCTGTTAAAATTCTGAGTGGTAATCAGTAATAATGAATCAAGGTTTTTGCTGTTAGTAGCTAAGCGCCCGATGGTCTCAATATCAAAGAATTGACCGATGTTCAAACCATCTGCTAATTCTTTTATAGCCGCCATGTATTTAACACCATCCTGATTTTGCTCGTAAATGTTGGTATAGCCCAAGTCGGTACCGTAAACTCCTAAATTGAGCGCCTTCTTATAGTTGCTATTATATTTAGAGATGTTATCAGCAGGGTTAAGGAAGGTGGAATTATACTTTTTGCCAGACTCTTTTAAAAGCATGGAGATTTCCAATGGACTTGGAATTTGCTGAAGAATTTCGCCAATGGCTTCCTCCGAAATAGTTGGCCCTTCCACCTTAGTAGAATCGAGGTCTTCCAGGAAAGCCTGCTCATCTGTTTTTTTGCCGGATCCGCAAGCGGTGAAGATTGCCAGAATGAACCCGATAAGTACAATTCTCATAGCGATAAAATTAAACGTTTACAAAGTTAAAAATTAAGAACTCTCAGCCAAAAAGTTACCGGTCTGCTTTATTTCTTTTTTGGCAGGGCTACCTTAGGGAGATTCACTTTACCGGGCACTTTATCAAACGAATTGATCAGTTTTCGTATCAGTTCAAAGTATAAGGTAATGTAAAGTATAAGGGTCATCAGCCAAATAACCAACATATTGAAGGTATAGGTACTTATCGTCTGCCCAAATAGATTCTTTTCCGGAGCAAAGAAATGGGCTCTGTAGTCTAATGGACCCTTTGGAGTTGGACTTAAGAAAATTGGGTTGATCTGTTGGAAGAGTTGACCATTATATTCCAATATCCGGTTCTTCTCTGAAATGTTTTGAACCAGGTCCGAAAGGCTTTCACTGTAGTATTTATTCTTGAAGTCATTCAACCTGTAGTTGGCATTCTTATCATTTTCCATTTTAAAGATAACGCCCTCACGTGCAGCCACTGCGCGGTTGAAACCTTCCAAAAAGAACTTCTTATAAGCTGCGAGGAAGTCTTCTAATTTCTTGTCGAATTCAGGTGTAAAGGTGGCAAGTGTCCAGGGTGCACTTAATTCCTTTTCAAATCCTCTTTTGTAAAAATCGTTTTGAAGAGTGGTTTGAATGATCTTCAAATCCTTGGTAAGAATGGTGCGAATGGAATCACCTTTCTCATCTAAATTATCGGCAATGAATTTTCGTTTTTTGTTTAGTTCGTCTACTAAAAATGATGCACGGAAATCGGCTTGTGACTCGATCTTTTCGTAATCGTAATATGGCTTTTCGTACGAGTTATTTTTGAATTGATAAACGGCTATTGCTTCATATGCCCAGCGCGAAGCCATCATATCGGCAACAATGGGAACCTTACCTTTTGTGCTGATGAAATCATTTAGCCTGTCAAAGCTGAAGAGCAAACCACTTAAAATCATTTGCGGAATGAGCAACAGTGGAATCATCACATATACCGTAACAGCAGAATTAAATGCGGAGGAAATGTTTAATCCCAAAACATTGGCCATACACGAAGTGGTAAATAGCGCAATCCAGAACGGAACAAACATGCTCCACTCAATTTCCAAAATCAAATTACCTACCAATACAAAACAGAAAGTTTGTATTGCCGACATGGTAAACAAGATCATGATTTTGGAAACCAGGTAGCTGCTCCAGCTTAGGTTTAGAAACGATTCTCTTCTTAATATTTTTCTATCCCGAATAATTTCTTCAGCACTCACGGTGAGTCCCATAAAGAGGGCTACAATGATACTCATCAACATATACGCTGGAAAGTTTTCGTTGAAACGGAATATGTATTCCTTTCCACCTGGAGCACTTTTGTATTTGATGATAATGGCCAGAATGAACGCAAGCAACGGAGCCTCTAGTAAGTTGATTAACAGATATTGCTTGTTGCTTAATTTCGATAACGTATCGCGCGTAGCGAAGATGATGGTTTGTTTTAATTTGTTCGGCAGGCTGAGGGAGTGAGGAGGTTCTTCCTTTATATCCTCAACTTTATTTATTTTGAATTGTTCTTTATAGAGATCGTACCACTGTGGAGGTGTTATTTTTCTTTTCGATGTAGGCTGGCCATATTCATCCACCACTTTAGCTTCGATGATATTGAAAATCTGCTCAGGGTTTACATTACCACAGGTTTCGCATTGGCCTCGGTTACTATCAACCTGGTGTGTTGATTTTTTGAAATAGGTAACGGCTTCGACCGGGTGTCCATAATAGGCTGGATATCCACCCACATCCATAATGATCATCTTATCAAACATCTTGTAGATGTCAGATGATGGTTGATGAATAACGACATAAATCAGCTTGCCTTTTAAAGACAATTCCTTCAGCAAGTCGATTACGTTTTCCGAATCGCGTGATGAAAGACCAGAAGTAGGTTCATCTAAAAACAAGATGGCGGGCTCACGAATTAATTCAAGTGCTATGTTGAGGCGTTTGCGTTGACCACCACTGATCGTTTTCTCCAAGACATTCCCAACCTTCAAATCTTTGCGTTGATCAAGGCCAAGATTTTCCAGCACTTCCATTACACGTTTTTGCAATTGCTCTTCCGTGAAATTTGAAAAACAAAGTTTGGCGTTGTAGTATAAGTTTTCGTAGACCGTTAATTCTTCAATGAGTAAATCATCTTGCGATACATAACCGATGACACCGTGTATTCTATCTTTCTGGGTATGTATATCAAAGCCATTAACCAGGATATGACCTTTTGTAGGTTTTACCAATCCAGCTAATACGTTCAGCAATGTGGTTTTGCCTGCACCGCTGGCGCCCATTATACCGATGAGTTTTCCCGGACCTTCCGATATTACTACGTTGCGCAGACCAATCGCACCATTTGGAAATTTTAATTCATCGATCGTAACGTTGAACGAAAGCTTGGCTGTTTTTAATTCTTCGTTGAAGTTCGCGACAAGGTCGCTGTAATACAACGCATCACCTGCCTGAGTCTTGATTGTGCTGCCATGAGAAAAGAGGTAAACACGATTGGGCTGCATGGTAAAGCCGTTGAGAATATTCAACTCTTCACCCATGTATTTTGTAAAATACATCTCCACACTCTGAATGCGCATAAACACAAGGCTACCTTCGATATGGCCATGTACGTGCTTATGTTGTTTGCCATGCTCTGCGGCGTTGGCTGAGTTCAATAAAATAATATCGCTGTAATCCAACGACTTGGCATCTTCGGTTGTAACAAAGCTTTCGATCAGTTGGTATTCGTCTTTGTCAATATTGAAAACTGTAGAGACGGTGTTGATGATCTCCATCCGTTGTGGAGAAAAGTTTTTGTCTGTGCTAACCAGTTCAAGAAGTTTGATCAATACAACAACCTTTTGCTTCTGGGTAAGTGTCTTGTTAATTTTCTTACATATACCGAGTGTCTTAACGGAGTCTTTTACCGATGTAAGCTTGGATTTCCCCTCGTCATCATCCGACTTTCCATAGCCGGAAAACTGATCGTAGAGTTCGATGTATTCTTTTATCGAATCCCGGTCTAGTTCAGTCTGGAAGAAATTAATTACGAACTGTCTCTCTCTTTCGGTAACACCTCCATCTTGCTTGGTGATGATGGCAAAAAGTTGAGTTAGGGCTTTGAGTATTTCTTCACTCATAGATAAAAAGTAAGTCTATAAAGGTATAAAAAAATATCGGTTACCCGTCATTTCAAAACCTCCCGAAAGGGAATTGAAACGACAGATAACCGATTGATAATGATCTGTTAAGATCAGTATGTTTTAAACTCGAAGGGTATCTCCACAAGTTCTGAAAACTCCTGGCCCGCTTCTTCCATATCTTCATCATCTTCATGAAAGTACCAGATAATTTTCATGCCCTTAATGTCCTCCAAAGCTGAAAGAACATCTAATATCAATTTGGATGACGCTGTATTAAAGTACTCCAACTTGAACACAAATTCAGTGGAGGGATTAGCATCACTACTGTAACTCTCAATCCATTCTAATACCGGGCGATAAAACTCGGCTGAATCTTCCGGAAGGGAACGACCGGAGATTTCAAAAATTCCATTCTTCTTATCGAGGATTATCTTCGGTGTATCTTCAGCTCCTTCAAGATTTAAAATTTCCATGGTGTAAATCTATTTTAGTTTTTATGGTCTCAATTCAAAGATTAATCACGAGCAACATGTACAGTCAAACAAAAGAAGCAGTAATCAGCTGACATCTCAGGAAAATCAAAGGCGAGTTTCTCACCAGATTTACGCGCCATGTCAACGAAACCTAAACCCGCTCCACCTTTTTCGGATATAGTAGTGTTCTTGATAATCTCTTTGTATAATTCTTTCAAGCCCTCCTTATCGAGACTGTTGATGTGATGCAGTTTTTGTTCGAGACCTGCCACATTACTTTTACGGATGGGGTTTCCTGACATGATGGTATAACGGTTTTCTTCCTTACCAATAAGGAAAATGGCAGCATGACTGCGCATCTGGCCCTCTACAAGCTCGTCACTGTGTTTCACAATATTTTGCAAGGCTTCGACCATGACATTAAACACTTTGCGTTTTATGTTGCCTTCTTCTCCGGAGGAATCCAGGTTTCGCTCTGCCATGGCCAGGATTGATTTGGTACTTTCCTGGGTGAAATCACCCTGGTACACCAGAATCAATTTCTGCGACATCATGGTGCGGTGCAGGTCATAGATAAAATTCATGAGTCAGAAGATTAGATTTAAATAATGTGGTTCACTAAGTTAAGTTTTTTATCGGGCATCACCATCTCTACATTAAAATTTGGACGGCAATATCACATTTAAAATTTAATACCAATTAAGAGTACGTCATCTATTTGTTTGGTTTCGCCCCTCCAGGTTTCCCATTCCTCGTCAAACACTACCATTGCTTCACTCATCGGCTGATTATGTACGCGTTCAATCGTTTCGCGCGTTTTCTTTGGTCCAAATTTACGGTTTTCTGTTCCACCAAATTGATCTGGGAAACCATCCGAACTAAAGTAAATAGAATCACCTGCTCCAAGGTTCAGTTTTGTATTGGTAAAGTTAGTCTGGTTCTTAAAAATACCGCCTCCGATTGGGAATTTATTTCCCTTCACTTCTTCCATCACTCCGCTCTTCATAACGTAAAGCGGACGGTGGGCTCCGGCATATTCTACAGTTCGCTCGGTCATGTTCAATTTACACAGTGCGATGTCCATCCCATCTTTTGTAGTGGCATCTTCGTCCTGACGTAAAGTTGTGGTTACACCTTCATCCAGTAAGTCAAGGATTTTGCCGGGTTCTGTAATCTTACGGCTTCGAACAATATCGTTCAATAAGAAGTAGCCGATCAAAGACAACAATGCTCCTGGAACTCCGTGACCTGTACAGTCAACGGCTGCGATAAAGATTTCGTCTTTAATCTGAACGAACCAAGGAAAATCTCCACTGACCACATCACGTGGTTTGTATAAGATGAAGGAATCGGGGAGCGCTTTATTTATGACCCGCGAGTTTGGAAGAATAGCATTTTGTATGCGCTTCGCATAGTTTATACTTTCTGTGATCTTTTTGTTCTTGTTTTGAATTTCAAGCTCGATCATCTTCCGGTCGGTAATATCATGCGAAACAACCAACACGGATTCCAATTTGTCTAACTCATCAAATTCGGGAATGGCATTTACCTGCATGATGCGTTGTCCCATTGAAGAGGTAAAATCAATTTCGGCAGAAACTTTTTCGTTAGTGGCATTTACTTTCTCCACAACACTTAACCAACCATTTAATATGGAAGCATCGAGATCGACTTCTTTTACTTTTCTATTCAGGAAGAAAGAAGGTTTCTGACCTGTATAATCTTCGATTACCGGGTTGATGTACGAAATCTCCTCTTGCTCGAGACGTGTTATCAAGTCAAGAGAGTTTTCAGAGAGGGCCTGCATTTTACTACGCATGCGTTGCTCTTGCTCAGCTCTTCTTCTTTCTGTAATGTCTCGGGAGTTTAAAATGAAACCGTGAATCGCCGGGTTCGACATGCAGTTAGTACCAGTCGATTCAAGCCAGATAAAGCTTCCGTCTTTCGCACGGTATTCGTATTGCACAGTTACCTTCTCATCTGGACTGTCTTTCATTTTACTGAATAATCCTCTGAACGTATCGCGGTGATCTGGATTTACTTTATCAATATCACTCTTGTTAATCATCTCTTTTTGTCCGTAACCTAAAATGGTTTCAACCGATGGTGAGATGTATCGAATGCTTTCGTCTTCTTCGTAGATGGTAATTACTTCGGATGCGTTTTCCAACAACAACTGCATCCGTTTTTGGGTGCGATTTACTTCTTCAATCTGCTCTTCCAAACGTTGATTTGAACGCGTCAACTCTTCCTGAGTGGCCTGCATCTCTTCTGCATTCTGGCGAAGTACTTCTTGCTTTTCCTTCAGCTCATTACTCATCTCCTGCGATTCAGCCAGGAGTTTACGAGTGCGTTCATTTACTTTGATGTTGTAAATGGTGCGTGCAAGGATCAACGAAAGCTCCTGAACAAATTTTACCTGCGAGGGATCAAATTGTTTAAAGCCGGCAAACTCCAATACTCCATATACTTCTTCATTGGTAATGAGTGGTACAATTACAATACACTTAGGGCGCTGATCGCCCAATATTCCTGATGTAATTGAAACGTAATCGTCTGGAATTTCAGTGCGTACAATCGTATCACGTTCTGCCGCTGCTTGTCCAACAAGACCTTCAGCAAATTTGAATGAGGCCTTTAAATATTTTTTACGATTGTAAGCATAGCTGGCGCGTAACTCGATAACACGCTTGCGTGGATCTTCATCGTTCACTGCGTAAAAAGCTCCTTGAATAGCGCCTATTTTCTCTAGAATAAATTTGATTACATCTTCACCAAGCGCGTCAATGGAATCTGCCATACGCAGAATTTCACTGATCTCGGCTACACCACGCACAATCCAGTTGCGTTCTTTATCGCGACTTTCGTTTTCGATAAGGTTGTGACGCATGTTGATAAGCGACATTCCCAACATATCGTTTTCGCTGGCCGGTCTGAATTCAGTGTCGTATTTACCTTCACCAATGCGTTGTGCGAAGTCGGCATTTACCTTAAGTGTTTGTACGAGTTCATCTACTTTAGTGCCCATCTGCCCAAACTCATCGCTGCTATGTTCTGAAGAACTTTCGGGTAGAATACCTTGTGCTACTAAGCCTAGCGTATTTCGGATAGCAAACAATGGACGAGTAAGTGAACGGGCGAACAACATGGCGAGCAATGTTGCCAGTGCTGCGATGCATAAGCCTGCATAAATGAATATGGAAATAAGCTCGCTGGATTGGCCGTTGGCTTCTTCTTCATTTATTTTAACGATCAGTGCGAGATTGGCCAGGTTGATTTTGCGACCCACATGCAAAATATTTTCTCCGTGATAATCTTTTGCTCTTGTTGAAATGTTTTTCCCTTCAAAAACAGGAACAAATGCTTTTACAAACGGACTGTTTGGATCAAGTAATTGAATAGCCGATGTGGTGTCG
This sequence comes from Chryseolinea sp., assembly GCA_031388805.1. GTDB lineage: Bacteria > Bacteroidota > Bacteroidia > Cytophagales > Cyclobacteriaceae > Chryseolinea. Next base: position 45,881 of record JANMRZ010000045.1, on the reverse strand, counting down.
CTACGAAGGGGACTAACCAACGCAATCTTTTTTGACAAATCATCCTGACGAGCTAAAATGATTTCACCGGTTTTACCCAGGCCCTGATAGTTTGTCAGTACTTTATAAGCTTGCGTTAAATCAAGCTTAATGATGACGAGTTGTTTGTGAGCGCTGGTGTCGTTAATAGCTCCTGCCACATAGGTAAAATACTTCTTTGTCTTTTTATCGCGGAGTATGGATGAAAAGTGAATTCCTTTTTGCGCGTTGGAAAAAGTTGTTAAATCAGGATCATTGAAACTTCCTTTAATAGAAGGATCGGTAGAAGCTACAACGTTTCCTGTAGAGGAGGTAACGATGATCTCGGCAACATCTAAAATATCTTTTTGTTCAACAAGATAATCTGAAAGTGAACCATTTGATGAGGATGATGCGATGACGGTATCACTTTCTGTTGGTTCTCCACTTCCCATATCCATTAAATCAAATCCTCCTCCATCCGATGGAGCGGAGGCAGCACTTGCCGGTTTTAGTCTTTCATCTTGTTGAAGAAGTTTGAGTGCGTTCTCATTTTTTTCAAAATAGGTATTAAAGTAAAGTGCACGATTATCGGCAATCACCGTAAGGTTAGTGGTGAATTTATCCCGATTGGATTTGAGGTGATAATCGTAACTAAAGAAACTAATTGCTGCAACCGTCACCAATGAAATGGTGAGGATTAGGATGGCAATTTTGGTACTGATATTAATGCTCTTCATCATAGCGATTGGCGCTGGGATTTATGCTTTACCTGAAATTTTTTCTGCAATAAGGTTGGCTGACTCTTCAGCAAACCTGCGTTGATCTTCTGATACGTTTGTGAATGAAGCAATTTCCATAATACCCAAGATACGCTCCTGATTTTTAATTGGAATGATCAACAAATATTTGGGTGATGCACTACCTAATCCGGAAACAATCCGAATGTATCCTTCGGGAACATCATCAACATAAAGTGTTTTGCCATTGGCTGCACTTTGCCCGATCAAGCCTTCTCCAAATTCATATCGAATGAGGGTACTTTCCCCAATGCTAAGGGCATATCCACCTTTCAGTTCTACTTTTCGTTTTCCGTCTTCTTCAATGGCTGCATAGACAGCGCCTTGTCCTGCATCAAGTTGTTTACAAATCGCTTGCAGGCCATTTACCAGAATATCCTTTTCATTTTTAGAAGAACTCAAACTAGTCTTAACCAGGTCTAAACTGATAGATGATTTTGCGGCCTGATCAGATTGCCGACCAGACAATGACTTGTCTGTTGATTTATCGCGAAATACAATAATTTCTTTCGAGTATTTCAAAGCTGAAAGCAATGAGGCGGCACCAATCAGAAAGGTAAAGCCGATTACCCCGTAGACTGGAGTAAACGCAGGTTGATATCCATCAGCCAAATGTAAGCCTTCCGGAAGGGAGTAAATAAAGTAAAGCGAGGTGCCAAAGCCCAGCACAGTAAGAACTGCCAGGATGAGACCGATTTTATAGCGATCGTTAAAAATGCCTGTCATCTGTATTGTTTGTCTAATTCCTTTAAAAACTCCACAATTTGGTCAACCTTTAGCACATGATCAATTTTTGTTAGTGCCAAGGCTGCTTTGGGCATAGTGTCGATCATACATTCGGATGGTTCCTGCACTAAGGTTAACCCACCCCGATCGTGTATATTCTTCATGCCCAGCGCACCATCCCGGTTTGCTCCTGAGAGCAATATGCCTACGAGTTTGTCTTTATACACGTAAGCGCAACTGCCCAACGTAATATCAATTGCGGGTCGCGAATTGTTTACCATTTCCTCGGTTGAGAGGGCAAAGTAATTGCCCAGTTCAAGCGACATATGATAATTGGCCGGGGCCAGGTATACGCACCCTTTCTTTATATTCTCTTTATCGTTCGGTTCAGTAACCTGTACCACGCTTTTAATCGAAAGTGCTTCCACAAAACCGTTTCTCACATGCTTAAGTCGATGCAAGCACATTATGATTGGTAACGGAAAACCTTTCGGCAACTGTGACAGGATTTTTACAACACCCTGAAAGCTGCCTGCCGACCCTCCGATAACAACGGCTTTGTAGCTGTTATTTAGGTTGAATTTACTCATTGATCAAAGACAACTTTACTTAGTCTTTTATTTTCTTGTAAATCTTCTCTTCATTGTTCACAACAATGAAGCGACTGGCGTAATCGCACCAGATCAATGATTCTTTCGAACCGATGGCTAGGTATCCATACTTAAACAAGCTTTCGTGAAATTTTTTAAGTACTTCGTTTTGCAAGGTTTGGTTAAAATAGATCATGACGTTGCGGCACAATATCAAATCGAATTTATTGAAGAGCTCCCCGACCACCAGGTCGTGCCTGCGGAAGGAAACATTCATTAACAAATCTTTATTGAATACAGCATTGCCATTTTCTTCTTTGTAATAATCTTTAAAGTTACCTGTGCCCTGGAACCGGATGTAGTTTTTCTCATTCAGTTCCATGTTCTTTATAGGATAAGCAGCCGCTTTCGCTTTTTCCAGAATGTTTACGTCCAGATCTGTTGCGATTAAATTCACATCACCATGAATGCCCATCTCTTTTAACATAATGCACATGGAAATCACTTCTTCGCCAGAGGAACAGCCGGCATGCCAGATCTTAAATTGCTTATGGTTGAGCATGATGGCCGGTATAATTTCTTCGCGCATAATGCGCCAGAAACCCGGGTCACGAAACATTTCAGTTACGTTTACAGTGAGTTCGTCCAAAAACTCATTAATGAAAGCAGGAGAGTCAGTCAGTTTTTTTAAGAGGGCATCAACCGAAAGTTTTTTCAATTCCATAATTCGCAATACCCGTCTTTTAAAAGACGACATGGCGTAGTTGCGGAAATCGTAAGAATACTTCTGGTGGATGAACTCCGAAATCCGCTTCAGATCGGCAATGTCAATATCCAGCATGATCAAGTCTTTAAAAGCAATTCAAAATTAATGTCTGTAATATTCAGGAGAATGGAATTGTAATCAAAACCCTACACCTGTTTATGAGAACCCTAACTAACTTCATTTCCTTTAAAATGAAATTAACTAATTGGTACTAATTAGCTGAAAAAAAGGATTTTAAAAAGCTTTTCGGAAATAAAACGGGAGTTAGTTACGTCCAGCCTTATGTTGAAGTTCTTCCTGCGTTATTTTCAGGGCCTCAAGGTTAACCTTGAGCACACTTTCAATTTCTTTCGCAAGTTCCCAATCATCTCCTTGTTTTGGTTTTTGTGCTAGCTGTTTTTCTAGCTCTTCTATCTTTTGACGATATTCTTGTTCAAGGGTAAAGAACTTTGTCTTTGCAGATGCTACCTCATGACCGTGATCATTGATTTTTGCTTTTAATTCAGCAATTTCTTCAATGTATCCGCCTTCCTTTCGGGATGATTCTTCCTGTGTTGCCTGAAGTTCTTCCATGTTCTGGCGCATTTCTTCTTCCTGCGCCTTCATCTCTTCTGTCTGCTGCTGAAACTGTTCAATGAGCTGACGGTTTTTTTCGGCTGCTCTTACAGAAGCCAAAGTTGCTGCAATGGTTTCACCTAGTTTTTCAACGAAGGCAATAACATAAGGAGCATATTCCTTAAACGAAGCGAGTTCCACAATACCGTAAACCTCTTTGTCGACTTTTAGAGGTACCATTAAAAGACAGTTCGGATTTGCATCCCCTAAGCCAGAGGTAATGCGAACGTATTCATCAGGAAGGTCAGTAAGGTAGGTAGTCTCTTTTTCCAGAAAAGCCTGACCTAAAATTCCTTCACCGAGTTTTAATTTTCGTTGCTCAAATTTCTTTAGGTCGAATGCAAACAGCGATACTAGCTCCAGATATTTATTATGCTCGTCCTCATCATTTAAGATATAAAGTCCTCCTTGATTTGACTGCGTGTATTGTGTTAAAGCCGCAATGATTTTATCACACAATACTGCAATGTTATCATTTGATGAACGAAGAATATCTACAAACTTGGCCAGCCCTTCATTAACCCATTGACGTTTGCGGTCTTCTTCATTGAGTTGCTTCAGCTTGCCTTGCATTTCGATTAACGAATCGGCCAATTTGTTTTTTCCGACTGCGTAGTTTGCATCCAGCGTTTCTTTGTAATCCATGGTAAGGTTACCTTCACCAATAGCAGTTACAAAATCAGTAGCATCTTTTAAGTTCTCAATGGTTTCATTTATCTGATGGCCAATCGTTCCAATTTCATTTTTCTGCAAGTCCGTGGTGTATACATGATTTGCAGTGTTAATCTGTAACACTTTTAATGACTTCAGGACATACCGTTGAAAGAGAAGGTAAATACCAATGAGAAGGAGCGAATTAATAATAGCGACCAGGATATAGAATTGAATAACCATTTGTTGTTTTGCCAGCACGTCTTCTTCCAGATCGTCGATCAATTTATCAAACCATCCGGATAAGGAAAGCCATTGAGCCTCCTGATTTATTTTCGCCCGAGCGTAAGTGGCATTTTGTTTTATAATAGTCGTTGGCTGAATTACATTACCCAATGAATCGGGCCCGCCAGCCGTTGCAGTCTCTTCTATTGTTTCTTTTTCCGTTAATAATAGAGAGGTGCTCTCTTTATAACTCGCCCAACTTTCTAACAAATTAGTATAGGTAATGCGAACAAGGCGCGATAAGGGTTTAGTGGAAACGACCTGGTCATCCATTCGGCCACCGTCACCCAAAGTATTTAAACGTTGGTCTTGCTGCGTAATAGTGGCAATAATCTGTGGAGCCGATTCTTTTTTGCCGTTCAGATAAGCTTGTGTTTGAAGTGCTATATGAACACTGGCCACTTGTGTGACGCGTGCGAAGTCTATTTTGCGTTCCGCTTCGTGGAGGTTGTCAATAGAGGAACGTATGAATATAAACTGCGCAAGAAAAACCGACAACATGACCACCACGGTAAAAATGCCAAGCTGCTTCAATGATCTATTGCCAAGAAAATTCATCTGTTAAGATTAAAGTTTTTTTTAAAGAAACAGATGGAATATCCATGTTTAGCATTGTTCCTTTTACAGGTATTCAGGGTTGGATATTTCATATTCCCAAATAAACTAAAATAAGCCGAAAGCGAAAACTGTTGAAGTAAGGATTGTCTTGCAGAATCAATAGACTAACTGTCAAGGCTTGACTTTGAAAAGTTAAAAGGTAAGAGTGACTGAGCAGAGTTCGCCTTTACCCACACATGCTGTTCATTTAGCATGACAACGGTAAAAGGCTTTCCTTGCCGATGCTCAAACTCCACCATTACTTGTCGGCACGCGCCGCATGCCGTTGCCGGAGAAAGTTCTTTATGATTTTTTTTGTGCGCCACTACTGCCATATTAACAATTTTCTTTCCGGGATGAAGCGAAGCAAACGTGTACAAAGCAACACGTTCGGCACACATGCAGAGTGGGTAGGAAGCATTTTCCTGATTGGCACCCGTAATGAATGTGCCATCATCTAACATGATGGCGGCACCGACATGAAATTTGGAATAGGGAGCATATGCGTGTTCTGTCGCTTCGCGCGCCCGATGAACAAGGTATTTCGATTCTGAGTCCAGATCTTCGAGATGATTGAATGTAATAATGCCCTCCATAGCCATAATAGTTTATGGGTTGAAGGTAACAAAAGTTTGGTGTAGGCTATCGTTTTTTTGGTTAACAGTGAGCAGTAAACAGTAATCGGTTTAACCGAATACCAAATACTGATTACCGATGACCGATTACCATTTTATAGCATCTAAACACTAGCTTTGCATTCTCAAATACCATTAACCGCAGACCATTAATGAATCGGATTTTAGTTCTGGGCGCTGGGCGTTCTTCTTCTTCTTTAATCTCATATCTACTTGAAAAGGCACATTTGTTTGATGCTCATATTACCATCGGTGATTTTTCTGAAACGGTTGCCCATGAAAAGGTTGGAAGTGCAGCGCGAGGTAAGGCTATTGGATTTGATATTCAAAATACCGCTGAAAGTCGTGACACCATAGCGAAAGCGGATGTGGTGATTTCATTAATGCCAGCGCACCTTCATCCGCTTGTGGCAAAGATTTGTCTTGCTGAAAAAAAACATTTGCTCACGGCGAGTTATGTTTCGGATGAAATGAAGTCGTTTAATGAAGAGGCGAAGGAGAATGGATTACTTTTTTTAAATGAATGTGGACTTGACCCGGGCATTGATCACATGAGTGCGATGCAGGTGATTGATAAAATTAAAGAACAGGGTGGTGAACTCACATCATTCGAATCCTTCACCGGTGGATTAATTGCTTCTGAAACCGATCCAGAAAATCCCTGGCGCTATAAATTTACCTGGAACCCACGCAACGTAGTGATGGCAGGCCAGGGCACTGCTAAGTTTTTGCAAGATGGTGATTACAAATACATCTCGTACCAACAACTTTTTCAGCGCGTTACACCTGTGACGGTTCCAGGCTTTGGTAAATACGAAGCATATGCGAATCGCGATTCTTTAAAATATCTTGAAACCTATGGTTTACAAAATATAAAAACCATGCTCCGCGGAACATTGCGCAACGAAGGATATTGCAGTGCATGGAATGTATTGGTTCAATTGGGATGTTGTGATGATACCTACGAAATGGAAGGAGTTGAATCCATGCGTCATGTTGATTTCATTCAATCGTTTCTTGGACCGAATGGAACAGGTGTAATACAAAGACTGTGCTCAGCACTTGGGCTTTCGGCTGAGGGTGAAGAAATAAAACGCTTGCATTGGAGTGGATTATTTTCAGAGGATAAAATTGGATTAAAAAAAGGGACACCTGCACATGTGTTGGAACATATCCTGAATAAGAAATGGAAACTCAGCGCAGGCGATAAAGATTTTATCGTGATGTGGCATCGGTTTAAGTATGTATTGAATGGTAAGCAAAAAGAAATTCAAGCTTACCTTACTACTACCGGTGATGACGAAGTCAATACCGCAATGGCGAAAACGGTAGGCTTGCCTTTGGCTATTGCCGCGCGATTGTTGGTAGAAGGGAAAATTAAAAGCAGGGGAGTTGTTATCCCGGTTGTGAAAGAAATATACAATCCAATCCTGGATGAATTAAAAGCATTGGGAATTGAACTGAAGGAACAAGAAATTTAATTCACCCCGCGTATCTCTTTTCTCTACTATGCAAGCACTTTCTTTTTACCTGGCCTATTCATTTATTTACATTGTTGCATCCCTACCTTTTTGGGCATTGTATCGTGTCTCTGACTTTCTGTGTATTCTTCTTCGACTTACAGGTTATCGAAAGCAAGTGATTCTTAAAAATCTTAAAAATTCATTTCCTCAAAAAAGTGAGAAGGAAATTGAAGTGCTCTGCACAAGCTATTATTGTTACCTCTGCGACCTTGCTCTTGAAACATTTAAAACGCTAAAGATGACAGAGGCGGAAACATCAGAGCGTTGTATTTTTCACAAGCAGGAATGGTTAACAAAGTTCCGCGAAGAAAATAAGAGTATCATCATAGTGATGGGGCACTATGGAAATTGGGAATGGGCTGGCCCGAGTTTCACATTGAATACATCGTATCAGTTGATAGTAATCTACCGCCCACTTTCTAATACTTATTTTGAAAACATGATGGTACGTATGCGCACACGTTTCGGCACACGCATCACACCAGTGGATAGAACGTTACGGGATATGGTGGCATGTCAAAAAGAAGTAACGGCCACTGCTTTTATTGCCGATCAAACCGCTACAGAGAAAAATGCATACTGGACAAATTTCCTCCATCAGGATACTGCCGTATTCACTGGTCCTGAAAAATTGGCAAGACGTTTTAATTACCCGGTGGTGTATATGAATATTCGTTGTGTTCGAAGAGGATATTATGAAGTAACACCAGAATTATTGTTCTCTAAGCCGGGAGAAACAAGTGAGAATGAAATTTCAGAAAGATTTACAAACAGACTTGAGCAGGAAATTATTCTTGACCCTACTTACTGGCTTTGGTCTCATAAGCGTTGGAAGCACAAGCGAAAAGTTTGTGTCAATTAAAAATTCAACTTCGAATCGATTGTATTTCATCCCATACTTTTTTAAGAACAGGTATACCTTCTTTTAAATTCTTTTCGCGGATCGCTTGAAGGTACTCACCCGGATAACGCACTTGCTTTGTTTTATCTTGAGGAACTGAAGCATGATAATCATCCAGAATTTGTTGAATTGTTTTTTCAATGGCTGGATAATTACCGAGCTTTGAAATATCAATGGTCATAAAAACCTGTTACACCGAATGCTCAGCAGGAAGTTGTGACACCTGAGCAGTTGATAAGCCACCGGAAAGAATTGTTGCCAGAATATCCAACAGCAGTGACATACCTGCGCCTTTCCAATACCCAATCGGTAATACATTACGCGATTTTATGATGGAGGCCGGGTCGTTGGTTAGATTACCTTCTAAATCAAATCCACCGGGGACGGGAAGTTTTTCATTTTTTAACGAATATAATTCCAATGAACCGTAGGAGTATTGCGACATGGCCATGTCTAAAACAATAGCATCATTTTTATAAGGTACTGCAATAACGAGTGGATTGTTTCCAAGCTTTGGATCTACACCGCTCCATGCTGGCATATTACCCATCGTGTTTGTCCAGCCTATAAAGACGAATCCTTTTCGTGCAGCGTGACCTCCATAATATCCGCCCCTCATCCAATGATTGGTATTTGCCAAAGCAACACACCCCATTCCATTTGCTGTTGCAATTTCCATAGAGCGTGTTGTGCACAATAATGCATTAATTGGTCCTGGTCCCAGTTGGCCATCCCACTGTTCTATGCATCCCACAACAGTGCGTTGTTGGGCTTCATGATCTATTTTTATATAATCACTTTTGATGTATTGAACAAAACGAGGAAAACGATTTACACCATGCGTATAAATTCCTTCAAGACTATTCACAGCAAAAACATCAGCACAGATTTTTGCTTTCTTGGGAGATAATCCTTGCTGAAGTAAAATGGCAAGAAAGGTATCTGCCATTTCTGAGTAAGGCACATGGATAAAAGAGGGGTTTATCATTTAAGAAAATTAGAAAATTTTCTTTGGAATTCTATTTAGGTGGCAACGAACAAACAAATAGTGTAGTACCTATTCGTGCATTCGTGGCATTAATTTCTGACCAACCACTTTATTTTTTCATAAGATCCGTAGCCAAAATTCCTGTGATGGGTAATAAAATTCCAAAGCCAAGAAGTGCCAAACCATTTGGAATGATAAGATAGAAAGTAACTAACAAGATGATATAGTAAACCGGAACAAGAAATATTCCGAATGCATACTTGAGCGAACTAATCCATTGCGGATCTTTTATGTTCTTCTTGATAAATCCTTTGATGATGCTGTAGGGCAAGATGTGAAGCACATAACCAATCCACACAATCGGATTGATTGCTTTCCACACAAAGGAAGATTTTTGTTGTTGCGTAATTGTTTGTGCTAATGGATATGTTTTAAGAATATTTTTATCCGCTTCCAATTGCGCCACCATATCCTTTTCCACTTTTCTGTTCTTCAGCAGGAAATGATACTTCGCTTTGTATTCATCATCCGGAGGAATAGCTAAGGCTAAGCTCTTTAGTGCAGCATCTGTAACGCTAACTAAAGTATCGAGTTTCTCGCGTTCCGAAAGTGACTCTTTTAAAATATCGTTTACACTGATCGGATCGCCAAAGTTTACCAACACACGCGAACGAAAGGCGTGATGATCATCGTAATGAATACCAACCGGTACAATGGTTAACGGTGTGCTGTTCTTCTCATTAAACTGCATGGTCATGCGCGCGAATCCTTTTTGCAGTACTCCACCAGCATATGGTTCGTTGTGATTACCTTCTGCGAAGATGAGAATGTCCTCGTCTTTAGCGAGCATGTCGCTCCACTCCTGGATGATCGCATCGTTGTTACGAAGTGAACCAAATCCATCACGAACGCGAAATACAGGTTTGATCTGAGCAGCCGTTAAAAGTTTCGTTACTAATCCTTCTTTAAATACACTCGCACGTGCAATCGACCACGGATTGCGTGGTGAACTACAGATGACTACAACTGCATCTAAAAATGCATTCTGATGATTTGGTATAAAAATGATTGGCCCTGTTGGTGGAATCGACTTTGCATTATTGATTTGCCATGTTTTGAAATAGAACCGAAGGGCTGTTGCACAATACACCTTCATTATTCTGTAGAAAAAATTCGGAGCCATTCAATCTATTATATAGTTTCAATTACCTTTTTGCGTTGGATAAAGTAAGCAAAGGTGAACCCACTTACAAGATGCCATATTCCCCACCAGGCTGCCACCAATGCCATCGATCCATTACCCTGAAAAAAAGTAAAAATTAAGACAAGACCAAGACCTGAGTTTTGAATTCCAGTTTCAATAGCGACCGAACGGTTTACGGATTCTTTATTTTTAAGAAGTATGCTAAAGTAATAGGCTCCCATTAATCCTAAGCCATTATGTAAAAGCACCAGCCAAAAAACGGAGAAGATGTGATCTTTGAATACACTGAAGTTATTCATGAAGGCCACACCTATAAAACTGATCAAGACCAGAATTGAGAAGGTGCGAAAAATCGTTGAAATCTTTTCAGTTGTCTTTGGATAATAATGTGCGAACGTCATGCCCGCAATGAGCGGTAGCAGCAGAATGATGATCATGTTAATAAAGAGACCAAGGAAGCTGATCTCAAAACTTTGTACACGCTGCGATAGGCCTGGCACTAACGATGACCAAAAGAAAAAACTCAATGGTGTAACCAAAAAACAGAACACAGAAGTAATAGCTGATAAGGTAACCGATAATGCAATGTTGCCTTTTGCCAGCATGGAAAAAAAGTTGGAGGCATTACCGCCCGGGCATGCTGCCACCAAAATCATTCCCAATGCAATCTCATTGGAAGGAGATAAAACATAAATAAGAGTCACGGTAATAATCGGCAATAAGATATACTGACAGAATAATCCGGTAAGCAACGCTTTTCGATCGCTTCTTAGTTGACGGAAATGTTCGAGCTTAATGCTTAGCGCAACACCAAACATAATCAGGGCAAGGCAAACGTTTAGAACGGTGAGACTTCCCTCTGAGAAATTGATGGTTATCGGGTCAGTTTCCAAGTGATGTTATGATTATCAGCTTAAATATAGAGAAGTTTATAATTCTGACTAGCATTACCTATATACTCAAGACTATAACCGACTTACTCAAGACTGTTATTCTTGTTTGCTTCATACCAATGATCAGTCAATAGTTTAGAGCCTGATGCAGCCTGTACAGCAAGTTGATCGCAGCGTTCGTTTTCCGGATGCCCGGCATGACCTTTGATCCACACAAATTTAGGTTTGAGCTTAGTATGCAGCGGAATGTAGCGTTGCCATAAATCAGCGTTAGCCTTCTTGGCAAAGTTTTTTTTCAGCCAGCTCCAGATCCAACCTTTCTCCACAGAGTCAACCACATATTTTGAGTCTGAATAAATTGTAACCGAAATGCCATCTTTCTTAATTGCTTCGAGGCCTACAATCACTGCAAGTAATTCCATGCGATTATTTGTTGTAAGGCGAAAGCCTTCTGAAATTTCTTTCACTGCATCTTTAAACTTCATCACTACACCATATCCTCCTGGTCCTGGATTTCCTTGTGCTGCACCGTCAGTGTATATGCGAATCATGGAATAGAAATATCAATTATTTTTTAGAAAATCATTAGCAAAATGATGCTGATAAATGAGATAATTAAATCGGAAATGCATGGGTTTTAAAAATCTTTACAGCAATGGCCAACAGAATTACTCCGAACACCCTGCGCAAAACAGCAAAGCCCGACTTACCTACCACACGCTCCAACCAGGGAGAGGCACGCAAAACAATATAGACAAAAATAAGATTGAGTAAAATCCCAATCAGTACATTCGTTTCAGCATACACGGCACGAAGTGAAAGAATAGTAGTGAGCGTACCTGCTCCTGCAATGAGTGGAAATGCTAGAGGCACGATTGATCCGGAACCTTTTGCATCGGGATCGTCTTTTATTAAGGTAATACCCAGAATCATTTCCATTGCCACAATAAAAATAACAATAGCCCCTGCTACTGCGAATGATGCTACATCTAATCCAAAAAGTTTTAGAATGGACTGTCCCAAATAAAAGAAGGCAATCATTAACGCAGCCGAAATAATAGTCGCCTTCTCTGCATGAATTCTTCCTTCCCTTTTTTTAATCAGGATGATGAAAGGCACCGAGCCAATGATATCGATTACTGAAAACAAGATGAGGGATACGGAGAATATTTCTTTGAAGTCCATGCTGAAAGATTGATGTGCAAAAGTAGCAGAAAATTATAGATGAACGGATCTACAAGGGTGTAATCGGCTTCTCTTCAAGTAAGTCTTTGTTCAGTATCGTATCTTTTTGAATAACAAAGCGTATAAACTACTTGTATTGATAAATGTAAAAAATGAGATCAGAACCTTTCAATTTTTTTTTATAATTTGCAGCTGTGAAAACTCTCACCATTTTAGTCTTTGAGATTTTCTTGATCAGCCTGATGCTGATCAAGCCGATATTGGTTTGCAATTATCTTTTTAAAGACTCAAATGTCGCGGTTGTTCTGGAGTTAGCTGAAAGTGAAGAAGATAAATCAGAAAAGACCTCCCTTGAATTGTGTGACGAAATTTTTCATTCAATAAACGTTGAATGGTCCGGTAATGTAGAATTAGTTGTGTCAAAAAAATCGCACGGTGTTGAAATTGATAAAGATGAACACATCCGTGAGATTGTTCCTCCCCCTCCCCAAGCTTAGTTTCTTGTAACTTTTTTATTTTTCTCATAGAACAGGAGTACCCCTGATTCTGTATTTATCTATTTATTGGTTTTAATTAATTTGTATGAGTGAAAAACTTTCGAATAAGCTTTTTGATAATCTAGCATTTGATTTACCGGCAGCGGTTGTTGTCTTTTTAGTTGCATTGCCACTTTGCTTAGGAATAGCACTCGCATCAGGTGCACCACTTTATTCTGGTGTTCTTGCCGGTGTTGTTGGCGGTATAGTGGTCGGTGCGCTCAGTCGCTCATCTCTAAGTGTAAGCGGCCCGGCAGCAGGACTTACATCCATTGTTTTTGTAGCTATTCAAGACCTGGGTTCTTTTTCCGTTTTTTTAAGTTGTGTTGTTTTGGCGGGTGTGCTTCAGGTTTTGTTCGGCTTTCTTAAGGCAGGATTAATTGGGCATTTTGTTCCTGTTGCAGTAATCAAAGGAATGTTGGCTGCTATTGGCCTCATTCTAATACTAAAACAGATTCCACATGCAGTAGGTTACGATGTGGATTTTGAAGGTGACGAAAGTTTTTTGCAAGCCGATGGTAAAAATACATTCAGTGATATACTCGAAGCATTTAATTACCTTACTCCAGGTGCCATTGTAATAGCCATTATTTCTCTCATCATTTTAATATTGTGGGAGCGACCATTCTTAAAACGATTTAAGTTCTTCCAGGTTTTTCCGGCAGCCTTGTTGGTTGTTTTTGTAGGAATTGTTTTGAATCTATTGTTTAGAAAATATTTTCCAGCACTGGAAGTTCAGGCGAGTCACCTGGTTAATTTCTCAGGAACATCAGAGTCAGCTCACTTTACGGATTTCTTTACTTTCCCCGACTTCTCTCGTTTGGGAGAAAGTAAAATTTACATAACCGCTGTTACACTAGCACTTGTTGCCAGTCTCGAAACACTCTTGTGCATCGAGGCAGCCGATAAGCTTGATCCCTTTAAGCGGATTACACCTCTTAATCATGAATTAAAATCGCAAGGTATTGCTAACATGGTTTCTGGTTTCATTGGTGGTTTACCTGTCACTTCTGTCATCGTACGAACGTCGGCAAACATCGCATCTGGTGCTCGCACAAAAGTATCAGCCATTACACACGGTGTACTTCTTTCGTTAACTGTTGTGTTGATTCCATTTGTTTTGGAGTTAATACCCCTCGCGTGTCTGGCTGCTATATTATTGGCGGTCGGCTATAAGCTAACCTCTATTAAGCTTTTCAAAGAAATGTTTACGAAAGGCTACAGTCAGTTTATTCCCTTTATCGTTACTGTAATTGCCATACTTTTCTCTGACTTATTGATCGGTGTATTCATCGGAATTTTAGTGTCTGTATTTTTTACGTTAAGCGCAAATTTTAAAGAGGCTATCATTCTAGTGAATCAGGGTAATAACTATTTGATAAGCTTTACAAAAGATCTGTCCTTTTTACATAAAGCTACCTTGCGGAGCAAACTTCAAACTATTCCGGCGAACTCTGCATTAACCATCGATGGAACACAATCACGCTCTATTGATAATGATATAAAAGAGAGTATTGAAGATTTTATACACGAAGGAAAGTCAAAAAATATTCATGTTGAACTAAAGAATGTTTCAATTTAAAAACAAAGGAAATTTATGAACGAATCATTGAAGTCGTATAATCAAATGTTACTCAGAAATAAAGCGTGGGTAGAGCAAAAAAACAGAGAGGATAAGGATTTTTTTTCAAGACTAGAGGCTATCCAAAAGCCGGAGTTTTTATGGATTGGTTGTTCAGATAGCCGTGTGCCGGCCAATGAAATAACGGGTACACACCCTGGTGAAGTTTTTGTCCATAGAAACATTGCCAATATGGTAGTACATAGTGATATGAATTTGCTGAGTGTTTTGTCCTATGCTGTTGACGTGTTGAAAGTGAAACACATTATCGTCTGTGGTCATTATGGTTGTGGAGGTGTGCTTGCTGCCATGGGAAACAAACAATATGGATTAATAGATAACTGGCTTCGTCATATTAAGGATGTATATCGCTATCATCATACGGAACTAGATGCCATTGCTGACGAAACTCTTCGAGCAAGAAGATTTGTCGAGTTGAATGTAATTGAGCAAGTCCATGATTTAGGCAAAACATCTATTGTTCAAAATGCGTGGCAAAATAAGCAGCCGCTTTATATCCATGGCTGGGTGTATGATTTAAAAGATGGGTTGATAAAAGATTTGGAGGTAGACTTTACCAGCACCAAAGACCTTCATACTGTTTACCATTTGGATGAAGAGATACAATAGTTAAAACTTTAAAGATGGCAGATACAATTCATGAGACAGCGAATGATTTGCATCAACCTGCAAGAGTAGCGGGCGCCTCAAATCATTCTATCCATGTCGGTGAAATTCATTTTGATGAGCATCGTGTTCTGCATGAGTTAAAGCATTGCTTGCCCACTCAAACACCATTAAAAGATTTCATTCATCATAACACACTGCATACTTTTCAACATTTGAAATTTTATGATGCCATCTTTAAAGCTTCAAAAATATTTGGATATCAGGTAACGCTTGAATTGAAGGATTACAGAAAACTGTATAAGATAGGGCGCATAAAAGATGGAATTCTTGATCGGATAATACTTCAAAAAAAAGGAAGTCATTTTTTTGAACAATGGAAAGCTAAGCTTTTGACAACCGAATACAATGAATCAAATTTACCACGAATCGGAACGCTACGATCGCATTGGAAAAGTGAGTATCAACTGGATCTTGATTCGCTTGTTCAACCCCTATTGTTTAGAATACTCTGCAGCTATTTAGATCAGGGAATTTCCTTATGGAACTTCCCTGTTCAAAAAGAAGGTTTACTCGCTTCTTTGAAAGAATTAGAGAAAAATAGCTTTACAAGTTTTTTTAAAACAGAAAGAGCGAGGAGATTGCTTCAAAATGATCATGGCTCTCTATATGATCTTCTCAAAATTGTGGTTGGGAATGAATCGTATTTCGAACAATATTTATTTGATCAACAGTTTAGTCACAGAGGTTGGTCTGGAACTGTATCTACCATTGAAGATCAGCCATATTCGTTGCATGATCGCAGAAGCATATCGCTCCACGATTTAATATTCATCGAATTGCTTTTCGAAATTGATGCACTGGATTTTGAACTGGGAAAAGTCTGGGAACCACTGTGTAGCAGAATGAAGGGTAGACCTTTGAATCTTTTGGCTGAAGTACCCGCAACGGAATTAAATGAAGTGTTTACGATCTGGCAAGATGCTTTTGAGTGGAGCTATTATGAGGATGTGCTTGCCGGAATTGCAGGTGGAAAAAAGAGAACACCCAATACACCTGTAACCAAAAGTTTTCAGGCCATGTTTTGCATTGATGAACGAGAGTGTTCAATACGCAGACACGTAGAGCGCGTAGATGCAAATTGTGAAACTTTTGGTACGCCTGGTTTCTTTGGAGTGGAATTTTTCTTCCAGCCGGAAAATGGAAAGTTTTATGATAAGCTCTGTCCTGCACCCGTTACACCAAAATACCTGATCAAGGAATTTGAGGTGAATAAGGAAAGGAAGCACGAGTTGTTGTACAGCGCAAAATCAAATACTTTATTTCAGGGCTCGGTCATTTCTATTGGTCTTGGAATCTGGGCTGGGATCAAATTGCTCCTCACTATTTTCAGACCGAAGATGAGTCCCGCTATATCGAATGCTTTTGCCCACATGAATAACAACTCCCGGCTTACTGTTGAAAATATTAATCCGGAAGATCGGGAGAATAATTTGCAAATCGGATTCGCCATAGATGAAATGGCCCTAAGGGTTGAAGGGCTTTTAAGAGGTATTGGTTTGATCGAGAACTTCGCACCCATTGTTTATACTATAGCACATGGCTCAAGTAGTGCGAACAATCCACATCACGGGGCACATGATTGTGGTGCATGCAGCGGGAGACCGGGTTCTGTAAATGCAAAGGTGATTGCAGCAATGGCAAATCACTCTAAAGTAAGACAATTGCTAAAAGAAAGGGGCTTGAACATTCCCACTGAAACACAGTTTATTGGTGCGTTGCACGATACCGCAGCCGATGAAATTGAATTCTACGATGAACAACTATTGACCGAGGAGAATACCATAAAGCACAATGCAAATAAAGTCGTATTTGAAAAGGCGCTGGATTTTAACGCAAAAGAAAGGTCCAGAAGATTTGCATCAATTAACACAAAAAAAGAAATACGCAAAGTAAGGAAAGCAATTAAGCATAGATCTGTTTCAATGTTTGAACCCAGGCCTGAACTAGGCCATGGCACAAACACATTGTGTATTGTGGGAAGCAGAAACTTAACAAAGGGTTTGTTTCTAGACCGCAGGGCCTTCTTAAATTCATACGATTACAAAACGGACATAGAGGGTAACCTTCTTGTTGGGATAATGAAACCACTGGGCCCTGTTTGTGGTGGTATTAATCTTGAATACTATTTCTCAAGAGTGGATAATTATAAATTAGGCGCAGGAACAAAATTGCCCCATCATGTCATGGGACTTTTTGGAGTAGCCAATAGCTGCGATGGCGATTTAAGGCTTGGCCTTCCGTTGCAAATGATTGAAGTTCATGACCCTGTTCGCTTATTAATCATAGTCGAACATCTTCCGGAGGTAGTTCTCAAAACCATACAATCTGTTCCCGATATGTATGAATGGTTTATTAATGATTGGGTTCATTTGGTTGTTGTAAACCCAGAGACCAGCACATTTCATTATTTTAAGGACGGAGCATTCTCAGAATACGTTCCGCTTACAAAAGAAATAAAAGTCATCAAAGATGTAAATACGTTACTGGAATCTGCCAAAGAGATGGAGACTAATTATATAGTAGATGCCACGAAGGAAAATTTACCGGTTTACGCACTCCATTAAACTTATTATTGATGGCGCACCTATTACCATTTTTTCTCTGGATACCTTTTATCGGATTTTTATTAAGCTTATTTGAGTTTCGAAAAAAAGAATTCATACTATCGACCATTGCCATTGTTACCACGAGCGTACATCTCACAGGCGTCATAACTTTTATTTTGTTTTGGCTATGGAAAGCTAATCCTACTCTGGATATCAAACATATTGTACTTTATAAAGCGGGGAACATGGAGATCTTTATCGGTTTCTATTTTGATAAAATCACGGCTGTGTTTGCTTTTGTAGGATCGTTGTTAACATTTGTAGTTGCCATTTTCAGTCGATCTTATTTACATCGTGAACAAGGCTTTAAGCGTTTTTTTAGTACCCTTCTGCTCTTTTTTTTAGGATATAACTTTATCATTTTTTCAGGAAATTTTGAAACGCTGTTTGTTGGTTGGGAAATTTTAGGAGTATGTTCATTCTTACTGATTACTTTTTATAGAGATCGCTATTTACCGGTGAAGAATGGTTTAAAAGTTATTTCAATTTACAGGCTTGGCGATATAGGTTTAATGCTGGCCATGTGGATGAGTCATCATTTGTGGCACGAAAACATTACGTTTTTAAAACTAACCGATGTGCAATTAGTAACACAACATATTCAAGAGCATAACGGATATGTTCTTTTTATTGCGTGGATGATTGTAATAGCCGCTGCAGTGAAGTCAGCACAACTTCCATTTTCATCCTGGTTGCCACGAGCAATGGAAGGGCCCACTAGTTCAAGTGCCATTTTCTATGGATCACTTTCGGTTCATTTGGGAATTTTTATTTTGCTCCGAACGTATCCGTATTGGGAATCGATAACGATCATTAAAATAGTGGTCATCTTAACAGGAATTGCAACAAGTATTGTAACCATTAATATCGCAAAGGTCCAGTCCTCTGTAAAAAGTCAAATCGCTTATTCTTCTATTGCGCAAATAGGTTTGATGTTTGTTGAAGTGGCATTGGGGTTTCATATCATCGCGTTAATACACTTTACTGGAAATGCATTTCTAAGAACCTATCAGCTTTTGGTTTCTCCTTCTGTTTTAAGCTACCAGATACATGATATGTTTTTCAACTTCTCACCTAAGAAGCAGGTTGATAAGAGCTCCTTTCTTAGCAGACTCAATAATTCATTTTATATTCTATCGGTTAAAGAGTGGAATTTGGATTTCATACTGTACCGGTTTTTATGGACTCCTTTCAAATGGATTGGAAAAAAGTTAGGTTTCCTCAACCGTAAACTTTTTGTTTTCTTAATCATTGTACTTTATTTAACAGGAGTGTTTTGTAACTCTTTTTATACGAACATTCCATATGATGCGTTTAAATTTTTTCCTTATATTTTTTCACTGATCGGTTTAATGCTCATCATAAGATCTTTCGCAGAACGAGGTAATGCAATATGGGCTTGGATTTTTGCGGTGACAGGTGAGTTATTCATTGTCACATCCATTGTGTTTCTTAATGAAAATTTCGGGTGCCATCAGATGCTTATCTATTTAAGCGGCTCAGCCATTTCAGCTATTGTCGGATTTGTATGTTTACAGAAAATAAATAGAATAGACAACGATATAGATTTAAATCAATTTCATGGCTATGTCTATGAGCGTCCTGTGATTGCTTTTATATTCTTTCTATCGTGTTTAGGTCTTATAGGCTTGCCGATTACCCCAACCTTTATTGGTGTTGATTTGTTATTTAATCATATACACAAGCACGAAGAAATAGTAATGATTTTTATTGCGTTGAGTTTTACTCTAATAGAGATCGCAGTGCTGAGAATCTATGCTCGTATTTTCCTCGGGCAACATAAAAAACCATATCATGTAATTGCATATCGATCCTCTTAATACAATTTACCTTTGATAATGATGAATATAATTTACTCATCAGACCAGGTGAATATTCACAAGCGTAATTTTGCCAATGCTATTTTACCTGGTGTTAAATTATCTCATCGCTCTCCGAAAAATGCCAGAATGATATTAAGAAGAACGATAACCCATCTCGTAAACGGACTTAACATGTGGTCCTAGAAATATTCGTGCATAGATCCGAATGATCGCAAGACCGTCAATAATAAAACTTAAAGAAACAAAAACAGCCAGCATGGGTTGATCTTCATGGATGTGTGTAAAGATTAAGTCTTCTCCAATAAAGGTTGGAGTGATTGGAAAACCTGAAGCGCCTAAACAAGCCAGTAAAAACATAAATGCAATTTTTGGATGGATATAAGAATGTCCATGAAATTGGTTTAGGTTAATATCACCTTCCAGAAATTTCAACCTCATCAAGCACAGGAACCCCAGCGATCCTGAAATAGCAACTCCAATTAAATAGATATGTATTTCATTGAAACTAAATTGTTCATTGAATGCAACAGCCAACGCGATCCAAAAGTGACTCATGATCAGTAATAGCCAACTCATGTTCGCTAACTTTCTTTCGGTAAATGATTTTAGCACCATTACAAGGGCAATCAATGAGAATAAGTATGGAAAATATTCCTGAAGGGAAGGCGAGATGAGGTCTTTGTGATAAACACAAAATAAACCAATCAAATAAGCGGGTATTAAAAATATGATCACTCGGTTAAAAGTGAGGAAATCAAGTTTTTTACCTAGTGATTTTAATGGAATCCAAAACGTGCGATACATAAAGGAGTCAAGATTCCATTCTTTCATACACAATATGTAAAGCGTGTTCTCAATCTTTTTTGGGAATGAATCTTCAATTGATTTAGCATAGGGAGAAAATTTATAAAACTGTTCACGGATAAGGTAACTCACCACTGAAGGTGAAACCAGCAATTGATACGTTCTTAGAAATGCATTTCCTGCAAAGTGAAACAATGCCAGTTTTTCAAAGCCCGCTGCCACTTCAATAAAAATCAATCCGATTTGCGCGATTGATGAATAAGCGATCTGACTTTTTACAGATGATTGCACCCGTGCAATGCCGGTTGTAATAACAGCCGTTAAAAGCCCGAGCCCACCAATCAACAAACGAACTGAAAGTTGATGTTCCCAAAACGGAAACGTGCGTAGCAAAAGAAACACACCTAAATGCACTGACAATGATCCATAAAAAATAGCACTTGATGGTGTAGGTCCTTCCATCGCCCGTGGCAACCAGGATGAAAAAGGAAGTTGTGCAGACTTGGCAGCAGCCGAAATTAAAATCATGACGGAAATGAAAACACCAATCACACTGTGTGTTTGAAGATGTTCATGAACAAGATCAAAATTATTGAGTCGTAAAAACGTAATGTTCTCGTGGAACAAGTGATGACTTGCCCACATGGCAAGAATCAACCCTACATCACCAATACGATAAATTGAAAATACTTTTACAGCATTCTTAACAGGTAAATACCGTTCGCGATAAAATGCAATGAGAAGGAACGAAGAAATGCCTAAAATCTCCCAGCCGATAAAAAGCGTTTCAAGATTGCCTGAAAAAATGGCAAGGTTGTAACCGAAGTAAAAGAAAAGAATAGTATTGAAAAATCGTTTGTATCCGCTTTCGCGATGCATGTAGTAGCGGCTGTAAAGAGTAACCATAAACGTGAGCAACGCGCCAACACAAAGATAGACAGCGGTGATTTTATCAAAATAGAAATCAACGAAGAAGGTGTATTCAGAAGATTCATATAATACGATCTCCTTTAAATTTAACGTTCCATGACCATGAAGTATCCAATAGGATACAAATACCAACGCCAGAATGAAATGTAATCCAACAACAGAGAATGCAGTCCACGAGATCAGTGTTTCCTTTTTGCCGGGTATCAGTAAGCTAATGGCGAACCCCAGAAAAGGAATGAAAATAAAAAGTTGAAGAAATTGTTCTTGTTGTGTCATATCATTAAGACTCAGAAATTAAATAGACTGGTAAATTTTCTTGGTGCGATTCGAGTATCGTTGTGAGGTTTGATATTACCTCTGGGTTTTTATTACCAACATGATAGGTAGTGAAGCCACCATCTTTAAAAACAGAGATCTCATGTGTTTCCGGATTTACAGCAACCAGTTTTACCCACTCATTAATAAACCACTCGTATGTTTCCTTTTGCTTTTGAATAGCTTGTAATACAACATTTGGAAAGTGCTCTATAATAATAAGCAGACGGACTGGATCATGCACTTCGATCATCTGACTAGGCAGACCCGGACGAAGATCACCATCAATACCATTCGCCACTCCAAAAAGTCCCATTACATTGTGTGGAAGTTTTGTTCCTGCTCCTAATTTTTGATTGTCAACACGAGAGAAGAAATATTCGAGATTGATACCACCACATACCGGCCCTAATGGTTTCACAATACTGGCCAGTATGGTTCCTTCCGGATCGATGGTATAATCATATGAGTTGAGAAAAGATCGTCTGTCTAAAAATACAGACTTCGTCAATTCTCTTCTTCCTACAATACAAAGTGCATTGGTAGCATGGTTTAATTCTGGTCTTGGCTCAAACAAAGAGACAGAGCGCGTGCGGATTTGTTGATGAATTTTTGATGCACTCAACTTTGTGTTGATAGAAACAAATTTTCTTGACCGCTCCTTTGCATTGTTATCTAATGCCTTTTCAAATGTGATTTCATTTTTTTTATGAATCTCAGCATTAATAGGAGACAGCGCGTCTTCATCATAAAAGGCAACCTCATCGCGTGTGGTATCATGTAAACCGCCAACAAATTGTGTTTCCTTCGGAATAGTAATGCCTCTTGCCACCAGAAGTTCGCGTACGGCCGGATGATTCGCCATGTAACTAATTACCCTTGAGTTTACGGAACCAGCACGGCCGGAACATGCGCCACAATCGTACGCTGCATAATGAGGATTGTTTACACTACTTGAACCATGACCAATCACATAAACAATCGGAGCGAAGTCTTTTACAAGCCCAATGCTTTTTAAAAGCCCCTCAACACGATTGGTCATTTCATCAATTGCAAATCCAATTTGCAAATCATTTTCTCGATCAGCAGCATTTTTGTTTTCGATAGTCAGTTTCGAAAACTTGTGCATGTGTTTAAAAGATGAAGCGGTAGCAGGCTTCATCGTAGGTCTGAAAATATTGAAGAACAATTCGACAGCAGACCAAAATCCAAGCGTTTGAGATATCAACCAACCACTGTAAAATGAATGTGTGTGTTTGGAGAAATGTATATCCGTTTGTCGTTTGACTTTCGATCCTTCTTCTTTAATGAGGTATTTTGGTGTGACAGGAGCAGGACAAACCTTCGTATAAAATTGCCCGTCTACTGGTTGGTAGAAAAACTCAACGCCAAAAAAACCAGGTGTTCCATAGGTTTCGCACGAAGGATCAGATTTCTCAAGATAGCGTCTCAATGAACATTCGCGATCGTCAATACAAAACATGGCTTGAAAATTTTTCGATGCAATGCTTTTCTTCTCCTGTTTCTTTATTTGTATTCCAGATAATACCTGGTCATAGTATGTCCACTCAAAGGCTTCCTGCCAGATCGTTAAAGCTTCGTTCAACTCTGTGTCAGGAACTTCACCAAAAAGATCTGTTGGCCTTTCCTTTAACTTCAATGCAAGGGGCGACCAGGTTTCTCCAAAGTGTGTATCCAGTGCATCAATCTCCAATAGAAGTTCGAAGGCAACTAAATCATGAAACGATAATTCCTTTGGATTTAATAATGTAGAAGGTTGATCTTCAATAGCCGACACCATGCCTGACCATCCCTGATGTGCAAACTGCTGATCAAAAAGATAATGTTCATAGAGCGACTCTTCACCCACCACTGTCATTAACAGATCTGAAATTTCACAGGAGGTATTCAATAAAAGATTACGTGCTCTTTTATTTCTGAAAAAACTATTGAAGCTGTTTTGCTCCATTTCTTTTATAGCGCCCAAAAAATCCTGGCGTTCAATAGGGAAGTTCCAAATGGAAATTCCCTGATCAAGGTAGGCGCACAATATTCTGAACAGTGTAGGTTGGACAAGAGAATCTAAATCGATTTTAAATAATCTTTTCCAGTTAGATCGCAGTGACCCAATTCTTGGCAATGCTGCAGGTTCAAAAATTTCCGTCAATACTTTTTCCTTCCACCAAATTAACTGATCACGACCCCTCCTTTTTGTAATAATTCTTTCAAGTACATCTTCAGCAATGCGACCTTCGCTGTATAGATTTCTGAACTCACTCAATGAGAGTGATACTTTGTATCCCAGAATTTCAGAGGCTCTGCGAATGCCTTTGTGAAAAGGTAATTGCTGGAACGCGTGTAACGTATTATGATGAATAAAATCTTTGAGTGGGGCCTGCGCCGGCAGGTAATGTTTTAACTCGTGGAGCACATGGTGCTCATCAAATATTGGATCTGTTTTTTTCATGCTTGAATGGGAGCGTTTCTCTATAAAACTTTTAGAAGAAAATCTGATACTGCAAAACGGCCTGCCCTTTGTTGCCTGTCTTTATCAAGTCAGTTGCTTGTGACACATCGTACACTGGGCGGTTTTGATAGTCGAGAGTAAGTTTGCTGCTGTGTCCTTTTATAAACCAGTTGACACCAACATCAATTACATTCATCCGATCTCTCAATCGATCGTAATCTGCGCTCATCAATGATGCATACGGCATAAGAGTTCCGTTGCCTTCACCTAAAAGATCTTTCTTTAAAAGATAACCAACTTGTGCGTAAATTACCTTACCAGTACCAAACATTGGGAAAGCATTTCCCTGACTTCCTGAAATAGCACCTGGAATAGAAGTTCCGTTTGCTGGATTCATGACACCATTGTAGCGTAAATATCCTTTACCAAAATTGTAATCATAATAACCAGCATATGCTGAAAGCGCTGTTCCTTTTTCTTTGTTCACTGGTGCATCATAAAATAAAGCAACCGACCATAAGTTCATGGCATGATAAACAGTATCTGATACGGCAGTCTCGCGAGACCAGGTAGCTTTTGATTGCGTGATAAAACCTGCTTCAATATTGAATACTTTCTTTTTACCAAGGTAGGTCCCCGTCATATATGGAGTAGTGTGTGCTTCTTTGTCGAAGAAGTTGTAGACCAACATACCTTGGTATTGTTTGTGATGTCCGATCTGTGCAAATGTTGAATTGCTTGAAAGACCGGGTGCAGTAGTACCATTTGAAGTAATCGGAAACGGATCGCTCATTACTAGTCGATAATCAACCTTCCCAACTTGCCCTCGTGCATAGACACTGAGCTTTCTTGAAAACTCATCCGTTTGATCAACGGTTGCTTGTGCAAATACAGGTACATCCATTGTCATGATCGTACCAATACTTGGCTGACTAAAACGTGACAAACCATTGGCAATGGTAAGACCACCTCCTAAAAACAATTTATCATTTCCTTTCCATACTTTATATTCTCCCAATGCATCGTGAAAGAACACTTGGAATTTGCGATTCCCATTATTGGTTGCAGTTTGCCCGGCTAAGAAATTAAAATTGTTTTGTCCGAATTGGGTATAAAAAAAAACATGATCAGTAAGTTGACCATAAAATTGAATACGTGTTCTGCGTAGACCAATATCGAATGTATTATTTGTCGCCTCGCCCATTACGTTTGTGCCGGGATTGCTTTCGTTGTACCTCAACCAAACCTGATTTAAGAAGGTAACTTTTAAATAGTGACTTCCGTCATCATTTAGTTTCAGCTTCATCTCATCAATAGTATTGGTATTGCTATTTGGTATTGCAGGTGTTTCGGTCTGCCCGAAAGAAGTCAAATATCCCAGAGAGAGGAATAATGTAGTGATAATAATTTTATTTTTCATACGATGAATCTGTTAGAAAAAAGGAGGTGGGCAGACCAATCATCTGCTCACGGATTTATTAAGCGTGTTGAGGTTCGTTTTTACTGGCGATGGCCATCAATTCTTCGGCGAATGAAATGAGGAATTGAATCTCAGCAGCGTTCAACAAGTCGCGCTTCTTATAAAATAAGAGTTTGTTTTTATGACATTCAATGTGCATCTCTTCGCGGTTTTCAAGGAAATGAATGAGAGGCTCACTAAAGAATTCACGAATGGCTTCTTCTTGATTACCTCGCAGATAGTATTTTGAAGAGAACGTAGGAAAAGATTTAAAATCAATGTCTTTTCCATTTACCAGCTCAGAGAATTTAGACCAAAGTCCTTCTGGCTCAAGAGCGAAATCAGGAATCATGAAATCAGTTTCTGAGATTTGAAGCAATGTTATTTGTGTATCGCTTTGTTCTTGTCTGGCACCTTCAGATAAGGTAATATCTGAAATCTCAAATTTTCCTGCAGCCGTGTATTTTGACAGAACGTTCTCTTCGTATTGGATTTTATTTCCGTTTTGAATGGGGAAGTCTTTATACTTTATAGCGTTGCGAACTTTCTGCGGATAGAAATTCAATTCATTGCGTTCAGCAAATGAGCGCAGGTTAATTTGACGTGGACTAAGTTTGATTTCAAATTTGGCTTGGCTTCCCGGATCGAACTTGCGAGTGGCCAATGGATGATTCGATAGCATTTTAAAATTCTCGAAACCGAGCACAGCTACATCACCACCGGTAAGATTGTATTCTTCTTCAAAATGATGAAGGGATTCCATAAATGAGTGATCAACAATTCGCGCATCAGCGAAGTTTAAAGTCACTTTTTTTCCTGGCTCAAGTTTGTGAAGTAATTTTTTGTAGCCGATAAGGTTGGAGAAGATTGCCGAATCAATCACACGAATATTATACTCCCCATTATTTTCAGTCAACTCATAGCGAGCTTTGAACAAGCTTCTGATCGGTGCACCATTAATGATGTGGAACAAGAACTTCATTAAGATACCGGAACCAACACCAACCAATAAGTCAGTTGAAACCGTAACGATAATAGTGACAACAAAAATCACCAACTGCTCCACACCAATTTTGTATGTTTTAAAAAACTCATTAGGAGAAGCAAGTCTGTAACCCACTGCGATAAGCAATGCGGCAAGAGCTGTGTTTGGAATCATTTCAATAACCGGTATTAAAAGAAGCATGGCAACAAGAAGAAAAGCACCATGAAAAAAATTAGCCCAACGTGTGCGACCACCAAATGTAATGTTGGCCGAACTACGTGCAACCTCAGAGATCATCGGTAATCCGCCGAATATTCCTGACAATGCATTACCAGCGCCAACAGCAACTAAATCTTTATTTGGATTTGAAATTCTTTTCCATGGGTCAAGTCCATCTATCGCTTTTACGGTAAGCAGTGATTCGAGGCTGTTTACAAATAGAAACATGAAAACATATTTCCAGAAAATCCAACCACCAATCGCAGAGAAGTCAGCATTGAAACCAACATTTCCCCAAAAATCTCCAATCTTAACAAGATCGAATGCAGGCTCTGTATGTTTAAAGTCCATGAATATTGCCAAAGGAACAGTGACCACTAGCACTACCATTGGAGCAGGTATCTTTTTGAAAACCTTTCCTTTTAACAAAGGCATTCCAAAAATGATAACCAAGCTAATGATTCCAACAAGTGTTACACGAGGATCTTCATTCATTATGGAATGTGGAATCATTCGAAATAATTCGAGTGGCTCTAATCCTTTTAAGGTTGCAGGATCAATTCCTAAGAGAATATGAATTTGCTTCGAGAAAATAATTAATCCGATTGCTGCCAACATACCGTGAACGGCAGAAGGAGGAAAGAAATCGCTAAGTGAACCAAACTTTAAAAAACCAAATCCAATTTGAATAATGGCAGCAACAACAATAGCACCTAATGCTAAGTGCCATCCTGTAGTGCCACCCCCGAGTTCGGTCACAGCACCAGCGCAAATTGTAATGAGTCCGGCCGCGGGGCCTTTAATAGTTAAACGTGAGCCTGCGAAGAAACTCACAAATAAACCACCAATCATCGCAGTGAGCACACCCATTGCTGGTGGAAACTCGCTGGCTTTTGCAATACCTAAACTAAGCGGTAAGGCAAGTAAAAAAACTAAAAGACCTGAGAGCGCATCTGAGCGCCAGTTTTGTTTGAGACCTTCAAGGCCGTCTTTTGGGATTTCCATTGGTTTCATATTCTGTGTTCGTGTTAAACTCATCGTATTCTCTCAGATTCATTTTGAAGTAGAGGGTGGATGAGGTTCTTGTTAGTTATTCTTTAGTTGATCTGTTTTTTTTGAATTCGCGCAATTACTTTTCAGCCATGAGTTGTGTTACAATGAGCACTTGTCTTTACCGTTGACTCGCGTTGTACTTCAAAATGATCAGTATAAAAAGGAGGCGTGAGCATAAGCCACTGTCCTTAACGTGAGCGTCTGGACAAATGTGACTTAAAGAGATTCAGAGGGCCTTAGAGGGCGATTAGAATTGAGTTAGAATTACAATTACAGATTAAGCAAACGATTTCAGGAAGGTTTTTAATTTGGCAATCTCCTTGTTCTTTAAGGCTGGAAAGTTGGCGATTCGGAAAGTAGAGCTTTTCCATTCGCCATAACCCTCGCCTAACAACAGTCCGTGTTGTTTTGCATTGTCTTTTATTTTTTGAACAAGCTCTGGACTTGTTGTTACTGTGATAACCGTGAACGAACGAACGGTTTTTGTATGTACCAAATGCGAGAAGCTTTTTAGCTTAGATAGAAAAGTTATCCAATCATTATAACGTGATACTGTTTTCTGATCAACGTCTTTAATAGAATCGCTGTTTTCTAAAACCCGCATCAATAAATAAATGCCCAATACATTTGGAGTGAAAGGAGTTTGATACTTTGTCATCATCTCCGTCATAAAAGTAAGACTGTTGTAATGATTATTTTCAGCGATGACAGATGAACGAGAGAGAGCTTGAGGTGAACAAACCATCAAACCGAGTCCGGCTGGCAAACCAAAACATTTTTGCACGGAAGCAAACCAGATATCAGCTGTTTTAAAATCAAGTTTGACGCCACCCATTGACGAGGTAGCATCAACAGCAATCAAGTGTTGCGGATTGTTTTTCTTGATGCGCCTGATAATGGTGTTTGTTATTTGAGTTCCGTTTGATGTTTCATTTTGAGTTAAGCAGATTACATTATTCGCATTTTCGAAAATGAAATTTGATGGATCGAGTGTTTCATTTATCGCGAAAGGAATACCTTCGGAATTTGGGTGTAATCGTTTGGTGTAATCAAACCATTTTTTTCCGAATGCTCCATTATAGATGTGATAACTTTTTTCAGTGATGAGCGATTGCGCTATAATCTCCCAGCATTCTGTTGCTGAAGAGGTATAGAAGACGGTATAGTTTTTTGGAATGTTCAGTTTCTTCTTCAACAATCCAATAGTTTTCTCCGACATTTTTACAAACCCAGGGCTGCGGTGATTGATGCTCATGATGCCCAGCTTATATGCATCTTTTACATACTTCGGAATTTCATTGTGAACGCGGGAGGGGCCAGGGTAGAAGGAGATCATGAGATTATTGATTTGTGATAATTGACTTGTGATTGGCGATTTTAGTTCGGCTGACGTAAAATGTTATGCCATAACTGAAACCATATTGAGTGCAATCTCGCCAAGTTTTTCGGTTCCCGTTATTTTAATTTTATCCCGGATATGTTCTGGTCTGATGCTTTTAGAAAACAGCTTCCATGCATTATTTGGATCGATCGTGATCTCTGATATTGTTGGTTTGCTGTTTTCTTTTGTCAGGCTCCAGCTATCATTTCCTCTGATTAAAAACCACGAACCACCAATATCACTGGTTATTGTTAGTTTTATAATCACTCCATTATCAGCTTCAACATCCCGATAGGTATGAGGTAATGCCATCATAAAAATGTCGATAAAAGGATAGAAGAAATCCTTTGTCATAATTCCAGGTTTACCTACTGCATCTCTGATTTGTTGTTGATGTAAAAACTTCTCCGTGTATTCTCTGGCGATGTGCATCCAGTTTTTGCTTTCACTTTCACCTGCCCAAGCAACTGCGAACCCAGCTTTATCAAGTGGACTTAATGAGGCATAATACTCGCAGTATTGTTTCCCTGTTGCCTCATGTAAAAGAACCAACATTTCAGGACTCACTCTTCTCATTGCCTTAACCCAATCCGCATTCAGCGTATTTAGGTAATCAAGCAAATCCTGATACGTTTTGATGTTTGGTTTCTCTCCTGCATAATCATCGCGGAGCATAGAGAGTATTCGAATATTACCATCCAATAAATGAGCAACGACATCTTTTACTTTCCACAGCTTTGCAACAGTTTGCTTTTGCCACTCGTCAGGAGTTAACGATTTCAACAAGTCAATTAATTTATTGTCGATTTCAGGAAGTAGATGAACAACATCAATGGGTACAGAATCATTTGATTTTATCACAAGGTATGACAGGTATTTAGAATCAGAATTATTTTTTAGTCAAAAAGTCAATGGCCATGGCATACCCCTCCATTCCAAAACCAGTTATCATGCCGATACATTTTGAAGTGATTAAACTCTTGTGGCGAAACTCTTCGCGTGCATAAACATTTGAGATGTGAACTTCCGCTACGGGAGTTTTAATAGCCCCGATTGCATCGTGAATGGCTACAGAGGTATGTGTATATGCTCCTGCATTAATTATGATACCGTCAAAACCAAAGCCTACTTCGTGAAGCTTGTTAATGATTTCACCTTCTATGTTAGATTGATAGTAGTGAAGCTCGATAGTTGGAAATCGGCTCTTTAGTGTAGAGAAAAAATCTTCAAAGCTTTGGTTTCCATAAACCGAAGGTTCACGTTTGCCGAGGAGATTTAGATTAGGTCCGTTGATGATTTGAATTTTCATACCAGCAAGATAAAACTTTTAGTCCATGGTCTATACTCTGTACTATCTAAAATCTAACGCTGTCGGAAAGGAAATAATAACCACCTTTGTGTAGAGAGATTTATGCTGCACAATTGAACTGGGAACTCAACATTAAACAATTTACCAATTACCTGAAGTTGGAGCGATCGCTTTCAAACAACTCCATTGAAGCATACGTACACGATGTCGCGATGCTTCAGCAATTTTTGAATATTAGTAAGAAGGAGGTTAGTCCGTTAAAAATTACAGCTAAACATCTTCATGATTTTCTCCAATATATAAATGAGTTGGGTATGAGCGCCCACAGTCAGGCGCGGATACTTTCAGGTATTAAAGCATTTTATAAATATTTACTGATCGAAGAACTGGTCACGGTAGATCCAACGGCATTGATTGAAGGCCCTAAGCTGGGTAGAAAACTTCCGGATACATTAAGCTTCGTTGAGATTGAGAAACTTTTCGATGCTATTGATCTTTCTTCTCCTGAAGGTGCACGAAACCGTGCGATGCTGGAAGTATTGTACAGCTCTGGACTTCGTGTGAGCGAGTTGGTCGAGTTAAAATTAAACAACGTGCATTTTGATATTGGATTCTTGCGTGTGGTTGGCAAAGGAAATAAAGAGCGCCTTGTTCCGATTGGAAGAGATGCATTAAAGTATTTGAAAATGTACACAGATGAGATTCGGGGAAAGCCACCGCATAAATCTGTGCAGAAAGGACATGATGCGTATGCATTTTTAAATCGAGGTGGCAGGAAGCTAACACGGGTGATGATTTTTACTATCATTAAGAACCTTGCTATAAAAGTGGGAATCAATAAATCCATTAGCCCACACACCTTTCGTCATTCGTTCGCCACTCATTTAATCGAAGGTGGTGCCGACTTACGTGCCGTACAAGAGATGTTGGGTCACGAGTCGATCACTACAACTGAAATTTATACCCACTTAGACCGTGACTACTTGCGCCAGGTAATACAGGAGTTTCATCCGAGGAGTTGATGTTGATCAGAACATTAAGGTCATGCTAAGACTCGCGCTTTTTTGAGGTATCGAATTGAAAGAATCTTCAGTCTCACTATCTGATTTGGAATAGATAGTCCACATGTTTCTTCCCGAGAGTGAAAATTGTGCTTCGCGAATGTATAGTTTATTCAATACACTTGAAGATAATCGATAGCCTATGGAGAGATCTCGAAGTTTTGCAATACTTCCATCTTGAGCTGAGTAGGTTGGAAAGCCTGAACTATAGTCCGTACTGTAAAAGACTCCTCCATCCCTAACATCAATCAGGAAGCTGGTGAAGAAATTTTTGAAGGTAATTTGATTTAAAAGACTTCCGGTCCAGTCTGGATTGGGATTTCCTAAAGAAATGCCTTGACTTGGATTGCCTGAAGTTTGGTTTGTAATAATTACACCACCGCGAATAATTGGGAACGAATTATTTCCAAGAGTAATACCTGATGAATTTTCCAACTTGGTTTCATAGGTAGACCAGGTCAGTTTTGTTTCCATAGATAAACTTGATTTCTTAATTGGAGTTGCACCCAGCACAATCTCCCATCCTTTTGAGTCTTGATTCCATATATTGGCAATAACATTGGACGAGTATCCAGTGCCTGTCGGAATGCTTAATACGGTAGCAATCTGATCATGATGATCAGAAAAATAAGATGTATTCAAAGTGATTCTATTTTCAACAAAACCCAAATCAACTCCTGATTCAAACATCTGCTTTTTACTGGCATGCAAATAGGGATTGGGATAGTAATTTGTGAATGACCCCAATCCCTGCCACTCACCTGGGTATCCCTGGCGAAGAGCAACACTATTTTTACCAATGCTTGCTCTTAACTTACCAAAAGAGAACCATGAATTTTGCAGTGACAGCGCTTCGCTGAAAATAAAAGATGTATTTAGTGAATAGGTAGGTGCATTATTATTATCGGGTGCATAGAGACTAAAATAATCCTGCCGATAATTAAAATCGGCAAACAGGTAATTCTTAAACTGTAGCCCGACACCAGCAAGAATGGATGTAGTCTTGTTTTCAGAGAATGATCCTGATGTTCCGTAACTGGATTTACCATGTTGTTCCTGCTTTAATTTTTCGTATTGGTATCCAAAAAAGGTTGTGAATGAGAAATCACGGAACAATGATTTGTTCACTGAAGCATATAAATTGGCAAACGTTCTATTTTGCTTTCGATCAGTACTGGATGATATTTGATAATAACTTTCTCCGTTATTCTCAATTTTCGCAAGGGAGCTTTGCGATGAAAAACTTAACCAATGCAAAGGCTTATACTGTAGTTGAAGATTTCCCTGCAGATTTTTGCGTATTGTCTCGTTGCTTGATAAGATGGGTGGACCTTGGAAAGCAATGCTTTGAGAAGAATTTTCTTTTACATAAAAGTTATCCAGAATTAACCGTGCATTGAATCGGGATGTAATGTTAAATCCTGTGTTGATTCTTACAGTATGATAGTTAGATCGTGTGTCGCTATTATTACTTCCATCCGGAAAGAGTGAATAGGTGTAGGATACTCTCGAATCAATTGCACCAAAGTCCTGCTTATAGGCGATGGTGTTGGTGAACAACGCCTGTGTATTTGTTTCAGATTCTCCGGTCAGGAAAGAAGGTTCGTACTCAGTCCGTATTAAAGTGGAAGAAGAATTAAATTCAAACGTTGGTCGCGAAAAACTTTCTCCTGTTTTGCTTTGTAAAAAGAATCCACCATTCGAACCTGTTCCTCCATATAATGCTAAAGCATTACCACTGTTTAATGCATAGATAGTTTGATATTCAAAAGAGTTCAGATTATAATAATTTGTAATACTTGAATTGAGGGGTAGGCCATCAATTACCATCATGGACTCTGCCGAGCGTAACCTGGGTGATGTGGTAGAAGTATTTGGACCGATTGAAAAATTTGGAACATGACCGCGTAATGTATTAAGCACATTGAATCCCGCATAAGTTTGAAGCGCAATTTTATCGGGTGTAACAACGGCAAAATTACCAAGGGCTTTAGACTGAGTCTTATGTAAATAAGGCGTGATGAGAAGTGTATCGTTTTGAATGACGGTATCCTGAACCACATTGTTCAAGGGTAATGGTAAAGTCAACGCAAATATTTGGTGAACAGCACTGGTGCCCAGCAATGCAAGAACAAGTAAATGTTTCATCATGTGATCACTGATTTTTGATGTAAGGATTTGGTAGTCACAGCATAGCAAGTTACAGTTTGAAAATTAGAATTTCAAAGAACCGTTGATAAGAAAGACAGTCTGTAATTATGCTTACATTTGTATATGCGAAGAATCATTCTTTTTATTGGTTTAAGTTGGTGCGTTATTCTATCGACCGTTGCTCAATCCATGAAAATTAAAACCGCACCAGGCGTTGACTTAACCACCTATAACACGTTCACAGTCGTGAAGGGTGAATTTATGACACCATCAGACGAACAGAAAATTGATGAAACGAAACTCTTCGAAGGAATAAAAAAAGAGGTGATTGAAGAAATGCAATTGAGAGGATATACCTATATAGAAGATTCCACGGCTCAGTTGTCTGTGAGTTATGTGGCGGGTGCATTCAATAAAACAGAATCAGAATATCTAGGCCCAATGGGAGGCACACCTGCTTCAAGTGGTGCTGACTTAAATCAATCAAGATCGTTGTCGCATAACTCCCGCCAGGGATTCTTGATTCTGGCGGTGGAAGATGTTCGTGCTAAAAGAGAATTGTGGTCAGCTGAAAGCCAGATCGATCTTTCTACAGTTGATTCCATCCGCGCACTCGAAGCCATCGTTATGAAATCGTTTAAGAAATTTCCGAATAAGCTGAAAAAGAAAAAGAAGTAGCTGGTTTTTTCAGAACTTCTATCTTTGCGGAATGTATAAAAACGTGATTCGCCCATTACTCTTCTTAATCGGGCCAGAGAAAGTACACCATCTTGTTTTCCGTATTCTTCAGATTAAAGGTAAAGTGCCTGGATTTCAGTCTTTGCTGAAATCAATATTTCAATATCAGAATGCAAAGCTTGAAAAAGAGGTTTTTGGTCTTCGTTTTAAAAACCCCGTTGGCCTTGCTGCTGGTTTTGATAAAGACGCGAGGCTCATCGATGAGCTGGCTTGTTTTGGTTTTGGTTTCATCGAAATCGGAACATTAACTCCAAAGGCACAGCCCGGTAATGACAAACCAAGATTATTCCGTTTGCCTGATGATCAGGCATTGATCAACCGGATGGGTTTTAATAATGAGGGAGCATTTGCTGCAGTCGATCGATTGAAGAAAAGAAAGTCGGATGTGATTGTGGGGGGAAATATTGGCAAGAATAAAATTACGCTCAACGAAAATGCGTTTGATGATTACGCGCAATGTTTTGAAGCACTCTACAATTATGTTGATTATTTTGTAGTGAACGTAAGCTCGCCCAATACACCCGGTTTGCGTGAATTACAGGAAAAAGAACCATTGCAAAAATTAATGCTTCATGTCATTCAATTGAGCAAAGCCAAACCCGTTTACAAACCCGTGTTATTAAAAATTGCTCCTGATCTTACCCAGACACAGTTGGATGATATTGTTGATATTCTAATTCAAACCTCGACCGATGGTGTGATCGCTACCAATACCACTATTTCGCGCAATGATCTTCAAACACCATCATCTGAAATCGAAAAGATAGGTAATGGAGGATTGAGCGGTAAGCCATTAACAAAGCGATCAACCGAAGTAATCAAATACCTTCGTGCAAAACTGGGTAGGAGTTTTCCGATCATTGGAGTTGGTGGAATTATGACACCAGAGGATGCAATCGAAAAACTAGAAGCAGGTGCAGATTTAATTCAACTTTATACAGGGTTTATTTACGAAGGCCCTGGAATTGTTTCAAAAATAAACAAAGAGATAGCAGGAAGGAGATAAACTCATGCAAGGAAAAAATTCGCAGAGTTCAATGTGAACAGTGTGCATGTCGCATTAAGACCTTTACACTCCTTACAAAAGACGCAAAATTTATTTTTTAGACATCACTGCATTAATCGGTGCCCGATCCAGGTATTGAAGAACGAAATCAATTTTATCGTTGTCATCAAAATGATAAACATTGTGAATGGAAATATTTACAATTTTTCTTGTCTTGTATGTTATGGAGGTATCGAACCATCCTAACAGATAAACTCCGGATTCTACATTCTTTGCGGACTCATTCGCTTTAACGGTTAGCCAAATATCGTTGGTAAAGGTGATGGTATCAATAACATTTTTTCGTCTGTCTCTCCAATAGGTGGCAATGCTTTCTTTTCCAACAAGACTATCACCATTATTCCACTTGTACACCGCGTTATCGGCTAACGCATTTAGAAAATTATCAATGTTGCCGTGCGCTAAATCTTCAATACTTTTTTTACCCATTACAATGTATTTATCATCAGCAAACTCAAAATCTTTTGTTGTGGTTACTTGCTCAACTTTTGGTACCTGATTGCATGCCCATATAAGAAGAATGAGGGTCACAACTAATATTATGGAATTTTTCATGGTTGTATTGTTTAAAGTAAATCGTTTCTCCTGATCCATTTCAATGAACTAACGGAGATGATGTCCACGATTGAACACACAACAATTTCACACTAGAATTAATAGGTTTGATTTCTCTGGAAAAAACCCGAGACGCACTAAGAAATTAGTATCCGGACTGCGCTTGACTTATTACAAAGTTTAGAAAAAATAAAGCAAAAACGCAAGCTAAAAATGGATTATCTTATTAGCACAACGGAAACCGTAAAGGCTGAGGGTTCCAGATTCGTTTTGAACCTGAAACCCTGAACCTCAGCTTCTGCCTATTCCTTTATTCCAACTAAATCAAAAACAAATGCATACATTAATGCATCTTCTTTCAGCGATTGGAATCTTCCTGATGCACCACCGTGCCCCGCTTCCATGTTCGTGCTTAGAATAAGGAGATTATTATCGGTTTTCATATCGCGAAGCTTCGCAACCCATTTAGCAGGTTCCCAATATTGTACCTGGCTATCCTGAAGACCAGTTGTTACCAGGAGATTTGGATATGCTTTTTTCTCTACGTTATCATAGGGTGAATACGAAAGCATGTAGTCGTATTCTTCCTGGATATTTGGATTACCCCATTCTTTCCACTCAAATGTGGTGAGCGGAATAGTTTCATCCATCATAGTCGTCATTACATCTACAAAAGGAACATCAGCAATAATACCTTTGTATAATTCAGGAGCCATGTTTGTAATAGCACCCATTAACAAGCCGCCTGCACTTCCGCCATTGGCAAAAAGTTTATCGCTTGCTGAATATTTATTTTCAACTAAAAATTTAGAGCAGTCGATGAAATCGGTGAAGGTATTTTTCTTCTTTAACATTTTTCCGTCTTCATACCATTGTCCACCCATTTCTTGTCCACCACGAATGTGGGCAATGGCATAAACAAATCCGCGATCAAGCAAACTCAATCGCGTAGAGCTAAAAAAGGCAGGCATACTTGAACCATATGACCCGTAAGCATATTGAAAGCATGGATTCGTTCCATCTTTTTTGAACTTATCTTTTCGATACACGATGGAGATCGGAACATTGACACCATCTCTTGCCTTCGCCATCACACGTTCTGTCTGATACAATGACGGATCAAAACCACCAAGGACTTCGCGTTGCTTCAATAATTTTTTCTCATGAGTAGTCATCTCATAGTCAAATGTGGATGGAGGTGTTGTCATGGATTGATAATTGTAACGAATTACATTCGAATTAACATCCGGATTGTTGCCAATACCAGCCACGTAGGTAGGTTCACCAAAGTCAACAGAATGTTCTGAATTATCGACCCACTTGATAAGGCGAATTTTGGTTAACCCTTCACTTGATTCTTCCAGTGTTAAATAATCTTTGAAAATTTCGTAGCCTTCCAGGAATACTTTTTCACGATTGGGAACAACATCTTTCCAATTCGCTTTACCCGGAGTAGCAACGGGAGCTTCAACTAATCTGTAATTTTTAGCATCGAGGTTAGTGCGTATGTAAAACTTACCGTTGAAGTGATCCGTGCTGTAGTCAACATTTTCTTTTAACGGCTCAATGATGGTAGGCTTACCAGCCACCTTATCAGCATCGAGGTAATAATTTACAGAAGCATCTGTTCGGCCTGAACCAATGATGAAATATTTTTTTGATCGTGTCTTACCTATGCTGCAGGAAAGAGTTTCATCTTTTTCTTCAAATATCAAAATGTCAGTTGAAGGATCAGCACCAAGTGTATGTTTAAAAATTTGATTAGCACGCAAGGTTTTGGGATCTTGCTTGCCATACAACACTGTTTTGTTGTCGTTGGCCCACTCAACGTTGCCTGTAGTTCCGGCAATTTTATCGGTTAACATTTTACCGGTAAGCATGTCTTTAAATTTCACTGTATAAAAACGTCTGCCTACAGTATCCATCACCAGTGCTGCAATGTTATGGTTCGGGCTCGTTTCTGCGAAGAAACTAAAGTACTCATGTCCTTTGCCGAGCTCGTTTCCGTTCGCTATAATTTCTTCAGCGCTTTCTAACGATCCTTTCTTGCGGCAATAAATGGGATACTCTGCACCGTCTTCATAACGGGTATAATAAAAGTAGTCGTCAAGTTTGTAAGGAACTGATTCGTCTTTCTCTTTAATGCGACCTTTCATTTCAGCAAAGAGTTTTTCCTGAAAGGTTTTAGTGTGAGCCATCATGGTGTCGCGATAAGCATTCTCTGCTTTCAAATAATGTATTACTGCTGAGTCTTCGCGGTTCTTCAACCAGTAATAATCATCGGTACGCTTGTGTCCGTGTTTGGCAACAAGTTCAAAGCTTTTCTTTTCGGCAACCGGAGGTTTTACATCCGGACGAACAACGACTGTTTCCTTGTTGGCATTACAGGCCAGTAGAGCAAGGCAGATTAAAAGGAATGGCAATTTTTTGAATATTCTATTCATATAAAAGATTGTTAATGAGGATGGCGAAGGTCGCTATAAATAAAAACAACTCAAACCACAAGGGTTCAAGTTGTTTTAACGTAGAGAAACGTCTATAAAAGGGAAGGGCTCTATTTAGGCGGCTTACTTACTTAGAAGTTTCATATAACTAATACCAATTACCCAAGCCCGGTTTGTATTAGCCGTATTGTCATCAATTTTCTTTTGCAGATCGATTAGCCCAAGCTCATACCGAAAGTCGAGGGAGAGACTTCCGTTCTTTAACAAATATTCGACTTTGGCGCCACCGAGTGGTCCTATATCAAATCGAGATGCATTGCTTTTTTCGAAATCAAAATCTTCGGAAGATTGATCAAAGCCTTCCATCTTATATTTTCCGCTAAGCCAGTAAGCAGAATAAAATCCAAGATTAAGGTGTGCTTTAAAGTTATCAAGTGATGGAACAATAAACGTGTAATCCATCATGATGGGAATTTCGAGGTAGGATGCACTTAGTTTATCCGTAATGGTATTGCAGATTACATGGTTGTAGCCCTTCTTAATAAACTGCAATCCAAAGTTCACACCAAAATTGGCACTCGTTTGTTTATAGGCTGTCGCACCAAAAGTATAACCAATGTTCGAAATTTCTTTCCAAGGGGTTTTGGTTTTATAATTCGAAAATGTTGGTCCGGCTGTTAAGCCTACATACCAATTTTGTGCGAAGGTTGTGGTGGTTATGAATAGTAGAAGTATGGGGATAATTTTTTTCATCGGGATGAGTTTGAAGTTTCGAGTTTAACAATACCTTAGTTGATCGTTGATCATTGTTTGTTGATCGCAGTAAAGTCGCAAATCAATGGTCGCAAATCATTCATCACAAATCAACTCTTATTAAGTTTCGGTTTGGGTCTAAAGTCTAGTGTCTTGAATCTAATGTCTAGTGTCTAAAGTCTAAAACGGTTCAAGAATGAAACGGATTTCAGCAGGACCTCCTTTGGCACTTACATCACGTGTAATTACCAAAACCAATTTCCGTGGAGTGAAACTTTCAATTTGCCAATCTTCGGTAAGCAATGTGTTGTTATCAGGAATAAGTCGCAAAATGGTTTCGTTATTTTCTATCGACCAAGATCCGTCATCGAGAGCACCACTGGGCTGAACACGGGCAAAGTCAGAAACGATAGCATCTGTTGGATTGGGTGAATTCAGCACAAGTTCATACTGGCTCAAATCCTCAGTATCAAGTACGCCATCAACATATGCTTCCGTCAATTTCCAGCCACCGGCTATTACACACATTTTACTTGGGCAATCAGGGATATCTTCCCCACACGATACCTCCCCAAAGACGAAGAGGAGCAAAGCGAATTTTAACAAGAGAGTTTTCATCTGTTAATATCTATTTTTTTTTAAAGTCAGATGGAATTCGCCTGATTAACATATCTGATGATGATTGTAAACAATGGCTCATTTCATACCTCTAAATTATAACTTCTCGATTTTATAGACAATCACATCATCATGTGATTTTATCAGGACGTAATACATGCCCTGTGGCAATTTGCTAATATCGACAGTATGTAAGCCTTTTGGGGCCGAAGATTCATCCCAACGCTTTCCAAGAGGATCAACGATCGTTATTTCATTTGTGGATTGGGCTAGTTCAATATACAGCTTTTCACTTGCCGGATTGGGGTAAACACGAACTACGGAAGTATTCTCTTCTGCATCTGTAATGAGATACATAAAATCCTCGGAGGTAGAAATACATCCGTTTGTTGTTACCTGAACAGAATAGATAGCAAAATCCAATGGGCTAATCTCAAGTGTTTGTTTTGTCGCTCCGTCAATTGGTACGTCATCCTTAAACCATTGATAAGTATCTCCCGGAACAGTTACCAATGTATTGCCGACTAAGGTTATAAACGCCTGAGCCTGTCCGCTCGAAAGGGTAACAGGATCAGAAGAGGGACTTTGGCATCCATTTGTGTTTCGTATTGAAAGTGTAAATATTCCTGCTTGTGAAAGGGTGATGTCTTGCGTGATAGCGCCGGTTGACCATATGTATTCAAAACCTGCAGGCCCTGAAAGCACGACTGCACCACCACTGCATAAATCGCCTCCCGTAACAGCAATGGTTGGTTTGGTTGGAGCAGGTATAACAGCAACGGATACTGTGTCTGAGTTTTCACTTAAGCATGTACTTATATTTCCGGTTTTTACAAAATAGTTTCCCGTTGTTGTAGCCAGAATTTGTTGTGCTGTGCTTCCGTTCGACCACAGGTAATTTGAAAAACCAGAAGGTGCTAGTAGAAAAATACTATTGCCTTCGCAAAAGCTGATGCTTCCGCTGAGATTCAATGATGGTTTAGCGATAACCGATACTGTTGCGATGACAAGTGTTCGTGAACTTTCGCACGTGGTGGCAGGATCGTAAATGCTGACATAATAATTTTTTGTTGCATTTAACGATGGCGTAATCAATGGACTTCCGGTTCCGGCTTGAGTGGCAGTGAAGGCATCGTCATACCAATGATATTCTTGTGCGCCTGATGCTCCACTCGCTAATAAAGTAACTGTGCCAATGCCACATCGCGTATCACCTGTTGTTACCGGAGCTGTTGGCGGTGTACAGGATAGAACATCGAAAGATGCGCGCTGTACTTCACTCCATACTCCATCATTGTCTTTAACACGAATACCCAATATGTGAGAACCGCTGGGTACCCCCCCTAAACCAATAGGAAAAATTTGATTTATTGTTGGGCCAGGCGAAGTAACGGTTAATGCAATTCCATTGTCTTCGCCTGGATCAGTGTCAATAAAATATTCAGCCTCTACAATATCACCAGCATTTGCAGAAGAAGGTGAAACATAAAATCCGCGACTCTCAAAAACTCCCCACTGACCATTTGCACCTCGCATACGAATGGCTAAGAAATGAAAACCGGGTGATAAACCAGTGGCAGGCAGACTCACATTAAGGTTAACATTTGCTCCGGAAGTAATCGATAGAGGGGTGCCATTTCCAACACCAGGATCAGTATCAAAGAAATATTCCGCAGCAGTAATGTCAGGTACATTGGTGGTTGAACCAGAAACATAAAGTCCCCGACCTTCAAAAATTCCCCATTTGCCATCAGCCGTTTTTGTGCGGATGGCAAGAAAATGAAATCCAGGAAGTAAACCTGTTGCAGGAAGACCAACCGTAAAATTCACAGTAGCGCCAGGTGTAACAGGAAGCGATGTACCATTGCCGTTTCCTGGATCAGTGTCAAAAAAATATTCGGCAGCTATAATATCAGGTGCATTGGTTGTGGTGGAGGTAATGTAAAAACCTCGCGCTTCAAACACGCCCCACGTGTCATCGAGTCCTTTGGTGCGCACGGCCAGAAAATGAAAGCCAGGCAATAAACTTGTCGTGGGCACATTGATAAGAAAATTAATGTTAGCGCCTGATGCTATGGGAACAGAAGTGCCATTACCTACTCCGGGATCGGCATCAATAAAATATTCGACTGCAGTAATGTTAGGAACATCGGCTGTTGAGTTGGTAATGTAGAAACCACGATTCTCAAACTCGCCCCAGGGGCCACCACTTTCTTTCACGCGAATGGCCAGTTGATGAAATCCGTTAAGTAACGAAGCCGTTGATATGTTCACAGTGAATGATACATTAACTCCGGGCGTAGGTACGGTTAAAGATGTTGCATTGCCAGGCCCAGGATCACTGTCAAAAAAGTATTCAGCTCTTGTTATGTTCTGAGCAACACTTGATGAAGAGATGATTATCAATAAAAAAAGAAAGAATAATAAATGCAGTCGACCGTCCACCGTCCACTGTCCACTGTAGACGGTACCTTGTAACCTAAAATTAAGCATCATTTTCATAGAAGCAATCAATTGCTTTTCCGAGCATCAACGGTCACACTTAAGCTGCCACCCGGTGTTACCGTTGGTGTTGTTATGTTCATGCTAAAAATTCGCGGTAGACGACTGTTACGACTATTTGTCCAATTCAAACTTCCAGTAGCATCAAAAAGAAGCCCCATATCTTTACCATCGCTTCCGGAACTATTTGCTGGTCCGCTGGCAATGGTAAAGTTGAGTAGTGGATTACTGCTTCCTGCATTTGCGTTGGTTTGATCTGTCATCACCGGACTTTGATTCGATACATTTCCACCACCGTCTACGTTGCTGTTCACAGTCCAGGGTGTTGCATTGGAAGTGGCGTTGGCCACGTTAAGCGTTACATTGTTGGTGATGTTATTATTGAACGTGCTGAAACTTATATTAAGGCCTGCATTGGCTTGGTTAAAAATGTTATTGGTAAGGGTGAGGAAGCGGCAATTCGTAACGAAAATGGCCACCGTACCACCTCCGCTGTTATTGCTGCTGTAGAAAAGATTATGATCGAAGCGAACATTTACACTATTGGTTAACCCATTAATTTGATAGCTTAGGCAACACACAGAGAAAAAGAACATATTGTTTTGAAATAAGAAATTTTGATAGGTTTGAGCACTTGCGAAATTGCATACATTATAGAATATACATCCTTCAATCAAAAATCCAGTAGAGGAAAGATCCCACTGAACGGAGTTACTAAACTGGCATCGAATAAGACGAATGTTGTTTGTTGCAAGATCGCCACCCACTGCATTTTGGCAGACGTTTACTGTGTTTGAAAAGACTAGCCCTTGCAATTCAGAACCATCCGGGCTTCCACCAGCAGGGGAATTGCGAATGTTGGCACCGCTTACCGTTGCGAGTAGTGGTATATTTTTATCAGGTGACCAACCCGGCCCAATCACGGTAATTTTTTTGTCCTGAATTATAAACGATGGATAGGTATTCGGACTACCATAAACATAAACCGAATCGCCATCAGCACTGGCATCAATGGCGGCTTGAATGGTACTAAACTGACCCAGCGTTGCCGGGTTGCTGCTTACAGTTCGGACGGTGGCCAGTGCTGCGATTTTGCAACTAAGGACAACCAGTATGAGGAGTATTTTTTTCATGATCTGAGGTAAAATTTATGATGTATTAAAATTAGAGTTCATAAGGCTGAAGAGCTATCCCCGAAAACCATGATTTTTTCGGATCAAAAAATACCTGAAAGCAGGTAGAATGA
Organism: Chryseolinea sp.; assembly: GCA_031388805.1. Lineage (GTDB taxonomy): Bacteria > Bacteroidota > Bacteroidia > Cytophagales > Cyclobacteriaceae > Chryseolinea. Next base: position 2,172 of record JANMRZ010000045.1, on the reverse strand, counting down.
GTATACCCTGAATAGTGTAATTTGGAACAAACGATTTTAGTATGATGCGGGTGCTGCTGACTTTTATTTTCCTGATCAATGGTTTAGTTATACAAAAAATCCATGCACAAAACAGACCACAAGATTATCTGGACAGCCTGTTGACTATTGCCAACCAAAGCAGGCCAGACAGTAATTCAGTAAATGCCCTTACTTCTATTCAGCGATATTATTTTAACTACGGGTTGTATGACTCCACATTAAAATATGCAAAGCGCACCTTGCCCATTGCCCGGCAATTGGGTGATGCGAAGAGCCTTGCCCGCATACATTACAACCTGGGCATGACGTACACCAACTTAACCAAGTACGACAGTGCTAAATTTTATCTTGATGCAGCAGAAGGGCTAATGCCAGCGACAAATGATACCGTGCTGCAGGTGAGTTGTTATAATGCGCAGGCCATGCTGTGTAATTATCAATCTGATTTCAGTACCGCTATCGAATATTTAATGAAAGCAGCTGAACTTATAGACCGTTCATCATCGCTGAAACTAAAACAGTTGATGCCTCAAACGTATGGCAACATCGGCCACAATTTGATCGCTGAAAAGCAACTTGAAATGGGGATTGTATATGAAAAAAAGGCGCTTGCACTTAAAGGTTATCCAAATGAATTGCGCTATAGGGTCCTCCTTCACCTGGATATTTTCGATGCTTGCATGCAGCTAAAAGATCAAACAACAGCAAAGCAGTATTTGGATTCAGCCATTATGATCAACCAACCCCTGCACAATATTGTGTTAACAACGTTAGTGGCAAACAATCAAGGTTATTATTATGAAAACATCAACGATTTGCCAAGAGCATTGTCATCTTACCTAACGGCATATCAGCTTTGTGATAGTACCAACAATGATTTTCTAAAAGCAGAGGCAGGCAATAACATTTCGCAATTGTATTTCAAAATAGAAAAAATTAAAGAAGCAGAGCAGTACGCCAGGGAATCAAACGCCATTGGAAAAATGCTAAAGGAGTATAAAGTGGTTGCTGACACGTATGATCTTTTAACGAAGACCGCTTCACTAAAAGGCGATTATAAAACTGCTTTTGAGTATGCGAAGCTAAACAAGCTTTATGCCGATAGTGCTACAAACAAAGAAACACAACGGATTACCTTGTCATTAGAATCTAAATATCAACACCAGAAAAAGGAAAAGGAAATCGCTTCACTTACCATTGCCAATACTCAGAAGGAATTTGCCGTTGCAAAGCGCAATCAAGTATTAATTGCGGGAAGTGCTTTAGCAATAGCAATAATTGTGATGCTTGGGTTGTCGTATAAAAACAGTCGCCAAAGACGAATAATTGTTGAACGAGAAAAGACAATGCAACACGAACAAATTAAATTCTTAGAACGGCAACAACAAATTGTGTCACTACAATCCATGATCAATGGACAAGAAACCGAACGCACACGAATTGCAAAAGATTTGCATGATGGTCTGGGAGGTTTATTTTCTACTGTGAAAATGTATTTCAGTACGCTACAACATGATGCACCTGAATTAAAAGAGAACCAGCTGTTTCAAAAAAGTTATGCTATTGTAGACAATGCTTCAGAAGAGGTGAGGCGCATTGCGCACAACATGATGCCTGAAGTATTGATGAAGCTTGGTTTGGCCAATGCTTTAAAAGACTTGTGCGATAATATCAGTGCCGGTAAACTCTTGAATGTTTCGCTGGAAGTTCACGGAATGAATAAACGACTGAATGCTACAACCGAAATTATGCTGTTTCGAATTGTACAGGAACTGTTGAATAACATAATCAAACATGCACATGCTACTGAAACCATTATTCAATTTATAAGAGAGGATTCTCGTCTTAGTGTAATTGTAGAAGATAATGGTCGTGGCTTTAACACGCTAGAAACAGATGAACAAAACCATTCTGGTATTGAAACCATAAAAAGTCGTGTTGATTATTTGAATGGTAAAATGAGCATTGACTCCCAACAAAATGTTGGCACTACGATTATGATGGATTTTTTAATTAATGAATAGATAAGTTTAACCACATAGACACATAGGACACATAGAATGCTTTATGTTATTTTACAGATGGAAGAGCATTAGGTTTTCGGAGATGCTATATTTATGATATTTATTCCGAGAACAACTATGTGCTCTA
>JANMRZ010000033.1:0-64471 GCA_031388805.1 Chryseolinea sp. | reverse complement strand
TAGGGTCTGCTGAAAGACTCAAAAGTATTTAAAACAGATTTGATTTCGCTGTTTTTTGCGAGCTTAGAGCAAACTAAGTGCAAGCAAAAATGGGCAAGGCCTTTAAAAACCGTGCATCAAAACAAGGCTACATCAGTGTTGATCAAACCTTGCTGGATGGATTTGACACCCCCTTTTCCAAACAATTAAAGGCTAGCAACCGCTGGGTTGTGTTGGCCAACAAAATTCCATGGGATGAACTGGTGAATGTGTATCGCAAGCAGATGGGCAATCATAAAACCGGTGCAGACGGGATTAACCCACGTGTTGTGATTGGCTCATTGATCATTAAACACCTCTGTGATTTAAGCGATCGTGAAACCGTTCAGCAGATACAAGAGAATATGTACATGCAATACTTTATTGGCTACAGCAGTTTTAGCGATGAAGTTCCGTTTGATGCCTCGTTGTTTGTTGTGTTCCGTAATCGACTTGGTGTAGATCAAATCAATCTAATCAATGAAAAAATTTTAGGTTTATCCCTACAGGGCAATCATCAGCCAAAGGACAAGCCAACCGATTTACCTCCGGGTCAAAATGCTGCACCCCCAAAAGATCAATCCAGCTCTACAGTTTCCCAACCCACTGCACCACCTACACACCAGGGTAAAATGATTATCGATGCTACGGCTTGTCCGCAAGACATCCGATATCCAACTGACTTGCATTTACTCAATGATGCCAGAGAGAAATCAGAAGAACTCATCGATTTTTTATACCGCCCTTCCATAGCGATAATAAAACCAAGAACGTATCGGCAGAAAGCACGGAAACTATTTTTAAAGACGGCACAAAAAAAAGCCCGATCAAAGAAAGAGATACGCTATGCCATTAAGAAGCAGTTGGGATATGTAAGGCGCAACATTAAAAATATTAACCTGCTTCTTGATCAGTATGAAACCATTCCATTCAATGAGCGGCAGCTCACGTATTTTTTTGTGATCCAAACGTTATATGAGCAACAAGCTCAGATGTATAAACAGAAGAGCCACAGTGTAGAACATCGCATTGTTAGTATTCATCAGCCTCATGTACGCCCTATTGTAAGAGGGAAGACCAATGCTAATGTTGAGTTCGGCGCCAAGATACAAGTAAGCCTGATGAATGGTTTTGCTTTTCTGGAAGACCTATCTTGGGATGCCTTCAATGAAGGCGCACGTTTGATAAAAGCGGTTGGGCAATACAAAAAACGTTTTGGCTATTACCCGGCAGAAGTACTGGCCGATAAGATCTATTGCAGTCGGGTTAACCGGGCCAGGCTCAAAGAGCTGAACATAACGCTCAAGGCAAAACCCTTGGGCAGACCAAGGGCTGTGGCTGAGAACCACGTAAGTCCTGGTGAGCGAAATCCAATAGAAGGAAAGTTTGGACAAGCGAAGACAGCTTATGGATTGAACAAAATAAAAGCAAGACTTCGAAACACAAGCGAATCCTGGATCGCCACCATCATTATGGTACTCAACCTGGTTAAGTTAACCGGGCAAGTACCGTATTGCTTGTTACTCAGATACAGGAGTTATTCAGCAGCATATGCCAAAAAATTGGAATCAGCAATCACCAACTTTTGGATAGGGTTCACCTCAGGTCTAACCCAAATGAAAATTTGCTTTTTTTGACTTATTCAGCAGGCCCTAAATATGTAATGCCCTGAATAATATTATAATGCTTCTCCAACGTGTTTGCAACTGTTGGAACACTACCCTTTAATGCAGCAATTGAGTTCGTGATCTGCTCTGCACTCATCAAGTCTGAATCTTGAAGGATTGCATTCAGCTTTGCAAAGGTTTTGAAAAATGGAAAGGTACTTCACTTCCATTATTATAAATGCAACACTAAGAGTTGTAAGTGTAATCGCAGCAATACACTTATGCACGATAAGTTCACCGAACTGTTAGATCAATACCAGCTAGACAAGAATCTTATCCCTGTGATAAAGAAGTAACTTGAGATGACATGGAACAACTTGATGAATGCTTCGGCAAATGATTCCGAGTCCATGATCGCTAAATTAAGTGATCTTAAAGACAAGCTGGAAAAGGTAGGTGACAGATTTGCAGTCGGAGAAATTGACAGGCTGATTTACGAGAAAGCAAGCGGTAAGTTAAAGGTGGAGATCAAGCAAATTTCTGAGGAATTAGAGAAATCGAATTTTAGTTTATCGAACCCGTCAGAGCTTATTGAGAAAGGTGTCGTATTTGCCTCAGAATTAGCGAATTGCTGGTTAAATGGAGACTATGAGGAGCGTCAAACGGTTCAAAATATCCTCTTTCCTGAAGGTATTATATATGACAAAGAAAATGACACATATCGAACCTCTAACATCAATAAAGCGATTGAGTTAATCGCAGAGTTATCAGATACTTACCTGCAAAAAAAAACGACAAACCAAAATTTCTTCTGATTTGTCGCCGTCAGTAGCGCGGGGGGGAGTTGAACCCCCGACCTTTGGGTTATGAATCCAACGCTCTAACCACCTGAGCTACCGCGCCATTTGTTCACCTACTTAACGGTACAATTTACACTGTACTCCATTTTTCGGAGCGCAAACTTACAAAGTTGATTTCACTTTTCACACCGAAGATCAATTATTCTATTTTTTGCAGTAGGTCTAATTAAAGTTGCAGGTTCGGTTCCTTCCTTTATTTTTGCCTCCCTGTTTTTAAACTATGGCGCACGAGAATACATTACGTTGGGTAGCACAAATTGCAAAAGAACTTTCCCTTCCCATAAAGAACATTACGGCTGTGGCCGAACTTCTTGAAGAAGGCGCCACAATTCCGTTTATTTCGCGGTATCGCAAAGAAATGACCGGAAGTCTGGATGAGGTTGTTATTGCCACTATTCGTGATCGAATTGAGCAATTGAGCGAATTAGACAAGCGCCGGGAGTCCATAATAACCTCTATTGAGAAGCAAGGTAAGCTTACACCGCAGCTCATGCAGTCTATTGTAGGTGCGGAGACCCTGGCTGAATTGGATGACATTTACCTTCCTTTTAAACCCAAACGGAAGACACGCGCAAGTGTGGCTAAGGAAAAGGGTCTTGAGCCGTTAGCACAGAAAATCAAAGATCAGGAGAATATTGATTTGACTTCCCTTTCAAAGTCATTTATTGATCCTGAAAAAGGAGTTGCCAGCGTACAGGAAGCCCTTGACGGCGCACGCGATATTATTGCAGAATGGGTTAGCGAAGATCCGGAAATACGGAAGTCAGTTCGTGAATTATTCTGGAGTGAGGGTGCCATTGAATCGAAAGTATTAAAAACAAAAGAAGCGGAAGGTCAAAAATTCAAAGACTACTTTGAATGGACTGAGCCTATTTCAAAAACGCCATCACACCGATTGCTTGCCATGCGCAGAGGCGAGAAAGAAGGTATTCTTGCGCTCGATATTTTTCCGCCTGAAGAAGTAGCCATTCATGCAATGGAAAGGCAAACCATAAAAGGAGAGAATGAATCAGCAAATCAAATAAGACTTGCTGTTAAAGATAGTTACAAGCGTTTGCTCCGACCTTCTCTTGAAACTGAAATTCGGATGGAGACCAAAATGAAAGCCGATGAGGAAGCCATTAAAGTATTTGCGGGTAACCTGAAAGAATTGTTGCTCTCTGCCCCACTCGGACAAAAAAGCGTATTAGCTCTCGACCCTGCTTTCCGTACAGGATGCAAAGTGGTTTGTCTTGACCGCCAGGGTAAACTTCTCCATCACGATGTTATTTTTCCAAATGAACCACAGCGCGAAACGGCAAAGTCGGCTGCACTTATTAAAGGTTTGTGTGAGAAGTTCGAAATTGAAGCCATCGCAATCGGCAATGGAACTGCGAGTCGTGAAACAGAATCGTTCGTAAAAAATATTGGACTGAATAAACGCATTGCCGTAGTGGTGGTGAACGAAAGCGGTGCTTCTGTTTACTCTGCTTCGGATGTGGCCCGTGAAGAATTTCCCGATAAGGATATTACTGTACGGGGTGCCGTTTCTATTGGAAGAAGATTAACGGATCCACTTGCTGAATTGGTAAAGATCGATCCGAAATCTATTGGTGTTGGACAATACCAACACGATGTTGATCAGGTAAAACTGAAAAGCGGATTGGATGATGTAGTGATGAGCTGCGTGAACTCAGTTGGTGTTGAAGTAAACACTGCCAGCAAAGATTTACTCGCTTATGTTTCGGGTTTAAGTCCTGCATTGGCGAAAAACATTGTTGAATATAGAAATCAAAACGGACCGTTTAAGAATAGAGAGTCGTTGCTCAACGTTCCTCGTTTAGGCGAAAAAATTTATGAACAAGCTGCTGGTTTCTTGCGCATTCGTGAAGCAGAAAATCCACTTGATGCGAGTGCAGTCCATCCTGAAGCATATGGTATTGTCGCACAAATGGCAAGTGATCTATCATGCTCCGTTAAAGAATTGATGACGAGCGCAGAACTACGCAAACAACTTGATCTCAAAAAATACATTACAGAAAAGGTGGGATTACCAACTCTTACTGACATTCTTCTCGAATTAGAAAAACCAGGAAGAGATCCTCGTCAGGGTTTTGAACTGTTTAGTTTCACTGATGGTGTAAACACTATATCTGATCTCAAGATTGGTGTGAAGCTCCCTGGCATTGTTACCAACGTTACCAACTTCGGTGCCTTCGTTGATATTGGTGTGCATCAGGATGGATTAGTACACATCAGTCACCTGGCTGACACTTTTGTAAAAGATCCGCAGAAATTTATTGCGGTTCAGCAGAAGGTACAGGTAACAGTTGTTGAAGTTGATGTTCCGCGCAAGCGCATCGGACTTTCCATGAAGAGCGATCCGTTTGCGGATCAAGTAGCGCCTGTTGCTTCTCAACCTAAAAATAAAAGAGTAGAGAAAGAAAAACCGAAAGAAAAAGAAATCAGCATGGAAGAAAAACTCGCTATGCTGGTTAGCAAATTTAAAAAGTAATTACCTGCGTCTGCGTTTTGAATACTTCTTTTTATAACTATTTCCGCCTTGCCTTTTTACTTTAACCGTTTGCAATTTCTTACTGCTGTCGAGCCGGTAGTTGGGCGATTTCTGATAATTTCGTTTTATCGATTTCTTATATCGGCTGCTCTGTTTATAAGGAGAACCCTTCGATGCATATTTTGTTAAGGTCTTTCTCCGAAGTGCAAGTGCCTGCGTATTTATCTTTTTAGCATTGCGATAATTTGAATGATACTTCTGACTATTGAAATCAAATCGCAAAGTGATTTCATTGGAAGCTCCCAGGTCTGCACCATAACCTGATGCATTAATATCGCGGGTGTACCCAATCAAAAATTTATCAAGAATACGAACTCCCAAAGTTGCACTTATAGTTCCGCCCGTACGATACGATCCGCCAAGCACAAGGAAATTATTCACCGTGTAATAAAGACCAGCATCAAACTGACTCTGTCCATCTAAATATCCCCGATAGGTAATCATTGGCTCAAAAAGATCTTTATCCTGACGCAAGGCAATTGTTCCGTTGGCATAGGCCGAATAATATCCAGGGAACTGAGAAGGACTCTCTCCAAAACCACGCATTATATTGGTTAATCGGTTTGCGGCAACACCCAGTGTGAGAAATTTGGACTTGTATGTTATGCCAAAAGAAAAATCAGCTTGACCGGGGGAAGTGTTTCCAATAATCAAATCATCCCTTTCATCAACAACGTCTACACGACTGGTGTTGATTTTAAAATTTGAATATTCACCGCTTACTCCAAATGAAAGTGATCGCGTATCAGTCATCTTAATATGGTATGCAAAAGCGGCCGTGGCAGAGAAAGTTTCATATACTCCTACCCTTTCCTGATACACATTAAGACCCGTACCAAATCGATCTTTTGCGAATGGGGTATGAATACTCAGGTAGTTTGTAACAGGAGCACCTGATACACCTGACCAATTTTGTCGATGTGAAAAAGTAAGCGTGCCAAGTCCATTACCCGCTACCGATGGATTGTATAAGAATGAATTGGTAAGCTTCTGTGTAAAGAGCGGAACATCCTGAGCGCTGACCTCCAAAATGGTTGTCACGAATAAAATGCTGGCAAAGAAAATCTTTGTGTAAAGTCTTATCATTTTTTTACCAACGTTACAGTTCTAGTTATGACCGTACCTGAATCGTTCAGCTTAACAATACAGATATAATTTCCGGCAGGTAAATAATTTCCTCCCTTTTTAAAATCCCAATCATTATTGTAGGCATCCTGTTTATGCACCTCAACACCCCATCGATCCAGAACAGAGATTGTATTATTAGGGAATCGCTCGATATCTACAACAATAAGACGATCATTTTTACCATCTTCATTTGCTGTAACCATATTCTTAATAGAATTGGTTGCTAAGACAGGAAACTCAATGATGGAAAGGTTTACTTCCGCATTACCTTCACATCCTGTAGTCGATTTTACAATCAATGAAACCGTAACCTGTCCTGCATTTGTATAGGTATGTGTCGGGCTTTCATCCGACGAAGATCCCCCATCACCAAAACTCCACGTATAAGCAGATATTGGCAAATCAACTATTGATGTAAACTGTAGTTCATCATCAATAATTTGTGCGTTAGCAGGAGGTGCTTCTATTGAAACAACTGGTGAAGGATTAACCGTAATTGCTAGCGTAGCGGGGCTGCTCAATCCACAATTATTTCTTGCTGACACACTTACCATACCTCCTGGGGCTGCATCACCTTTTACACTGATTGTACTGACAGAAGCTGATGACGTTGTACTTAAACCCGAAGGTAAGGTCCATTCATACGTCAGTGCATTTACAAATCCTACCGCAGTAAGATCAACCGAGGCATTCTGGCAAATAGCAGTTGTTGAGCTTGAGATTGATCCTGTACCTGATGGACTATCGTTTATCTGAACGATTGCTGTGCCCGACATATCACTCGAACAGTTACCTGAATTTTTTCCTTTTACAGTATACGTACCTGCCGCTGTAAAGAATCCTGTAAAGTTAAATGCACCTCCACCTGATGTTACCTTTCTACCCGTAGCAGTAGCACCAAGATATACTTCATACTCAACACCGGATTGAGAATTTGATAACCCAATTATTACTCCATTGCCGCCAACACAATATGGTCCGCCACCCGTAACTGCAAACACGTTAGGTATTGAAGATATCGTCAATGTTGAAGCCGAAACAGTGCTGAGCGGGATATCTGTATTGGTTACGGTAACAACTCCACTTGTTGCCGTTGTGGGTAAAAGTGTAATGGATGTAGCAGTATGTGCAGTAACCGGAATACTCACACTGTTTATCGATACAACTGGCAGAGCAGTTCCGAAATTTGTTCCGGTTATTGTTACCGACTGACCCAAGCAAACCGACAAAGGCGCAACACTGGTAATGGATGGACCAGCTTGCGTAGTGAAGGTAATGCTCGAAGCAACGGATGCATTGTTATTACTATCTTCTACAGGAGATATGCTTAGGTAATAAAGTTGAGATGGCAAGAGTGCAGATGTAGGATCAAGTATAATTGCATCTTTTGCGGCATTTATTGTTGCCGCAAAAGGTACATCGGCTCCGGATGAATTTGTAAGCTTGAATCCAAGCAGAGCACTTACATTGCTGTTGGTAAGGATTGAATTGTCAATGTTACGAACAGGCTCATTAAAAGACACAGTAAGATTTGATGTTACCACAATGTTGGTTGCACCATTGGTTGGACTGAAAGTAATGACAGGAGGTGTTGGTATACCTGTACCCGAAGTGACGGCACCTGTAGACCAAACTAATCCTTTGCGGGTAAATACTTTGAAATGATATGCAATGCTATTGCTTAAACCAGTAACCACAACAGAAGAGCCAACTCCTTTATACACCACAAATTCACCCGGTGCTAAAAACACTGAGCCACTTCCAAAAACTGAATTCGCAGTATAACTTGTTCCATCTCCCACAGGTATCCCCGTAACCGCTGAGGCTTCCTTTGCAACAATCATAATTTCATCCAGGCAAGAGACAGGGTTCGTCCAATTCAGAGTAATTTGAGCATCACCCGGAGTGTTCGTTAATCCGGTTACATTGGTAGGAGAACCAATCGTCACTGAAATAAAATTACCTACCTGTGATGTACACGTTGATGATGTAGTGCGTCTTTGAAAGTGCGTTGTTAATAAAATACCAGCAGGAGAATCATAGTTTACTAATGTTGCTCCTGAAATTTCAGAATAAGGACCAGTAGTAGAAGCTGTTGCCGATTCCCACTGATAGATATAGTTACCATCACCTCCTGTTGCTGTTCCACCCGAAATTATGGTCGGATCATCGCCAGCACAAACTGTCTGCGTCCCTGTAGCTGTACCGGGTGTAACGATAGGATTTAAGGTGAGGGTTACGGCTGTGCGTACATCACTCGTGCATTCAGATGTTCCATCGTATATCTCGGCATAAAATGTTCCCGATGCAGCGGTTGGAATAAATACTCCACCTCTTCCATCTCCACCACTCACATCGCCCGGGGCAAGATTGCCTAATGTTGCTGCATCGTACCAATTAATATTTCTACCGGAACCTGGACTGTTTACATTAATGGCAGGCTTTATATCGCCTGCACAATACGGTGCATTAACGGGGTTAGCAGGCGCAGTAATCACTGCACAAGATGTGAGTGACGCGAATTGATAACCATTTACATTATAACATCCTCCGACTATTGTACTAAAGGAGTACATATCAAACTCATAGTCAGTGGTGGCGGAAAGACCCGTTATATTTACTGAAGTGCCAGAACCCTTATAAATCACAAAATTGCCAGCTCCAACAGCATCACCCGATCCAAAAACTGAGTTCGCATTATAAAGTGTTCCGATGTTGGGTTTAAATGTTGTCGATCCCTGACGAATTACAATGAAGGCATCATCGCTACTTACTTTTGTCCACGATAATGTAACGCTGGTACTTTTCTTATTCGAGAATACGGGTGTAACAGGAGGCACTGCTACTCCATCACAAATGTTAAATCCATTTTGATCCAAGGTTCCATCAATTGTGGTAATACCATTCAAAACAACAATGTCAGAGTGAAGTGTTACTGTGCCGGAAAGCGGATCGTTGAGAGTAAGGCCTTGCAGAACAAGTAAATTACCTGAGGTATTGTATATATCTAAACCTCCAAAATGAGAAATAATAGTGCCGGGGTTAAGGAGTGTACCCATAATGTTCAAATCCCCTGATAGGCTCATATCAAATCCTGCAGCATTCAAAGTTGATCCGGATTCAATCGTTAAGCCTGAAGAATTAGGTACGATTCCGATGTTGCCCGTCATCGTTACAGTATGTCCACCACCGATGAAGGCATCTGTCCCCGTTCCTCCTGGAGCTTCAGAGGCAGCAACACCTGAATGGGTAGGACTGTGAGTCCATGTATTCGGATCGCCATAATTTCCATTTTGCCTTGAGTAATATTGTGACTGGTCTTCTTCTGTGGTGAAGTTCCAACCCGTGGTGAGAGAAATACCCGAAAAGTCATTTCCTGATAAATCAGAAAAGACTTTGCTTCCAATTAAAACATAATAATCCGTGCCATAAAGACTGGTTGTTATTCCCGAGATGGTGACAACGTTATTGGAAATTGAGATACTAAGTGATGCTCTTGGAATAGTTTGAGTCAATACATTACCTATCGTTTGAAAAACACGAATTGATGTTTCATTTGCCGTTCCCGTTGTTGTCGACAACTTCACGTTCTCACTAAAGGTCATTCCTAAGTTTGAGGAAGTTGTAATGCCAACGGAATTATCCAATGGACTTAGTATAGTAAATACAGGTGGATCAATGTCTGCTTCAACAGCCAGATCAGTAATTCCTGCTGTTGGAAGATTAATCAAATTTGTTTGGCCCGTTCCATTAATATTTACACTACAGATAATACCATCCATAATGTAATAGACTTTACCGAATGGAGAGTAAACCTGCATGCCGGTACACGTGCTACCAGGCAGTGATGTGCCATGCGATACAAGGCCTGCACCACTTCCATTGCAAGACCAGAGTAAGTTTGATCCATCAATGAACCACAACGTGTTTGTTCGTTCATCAAAATTCATAACCTGCACTGAATTTGTACCGATCACAATCGGGTCTAATCCACTATCTGAAAAATCAGATCTGTAAATGATATCATCATCTGAGTCGTATGCATAGATAACTTCGGCACCATCATCGACTGTTACCCAATTGAAATAATGATTGTTTCCCCCCAGGTCCATAACCGTACGATCGCCCGTACTTTCTTCAAAGAACTCGATGCCACCATTCATTTCGGGTGCATAAATACCAGCGGCATTTTCACTGTAGGCTATGTTTTGATAACCCGCCATCGCTCCTGTCGTAATTAAAGGGAAAGGAGACGTGCCGGTATAGTTTGCCCGAATCAAATCCTCGCCAAAATTTTCACTATAAAATATATAGTTTCGGTTTGCATCAATGGCCAATGATTTAGGACTTGTGAGACCTGTAGCAGAACCATAAATGGATGCTGTTCCGATGCCGGTTGGTGTAATGTTGGCTACGCGAATGCGGGCGTTGGCATTTTCTACCCAAAGAAGTCGCTGAGCTTCAGAATAGTTACTAAAAAAGAAGAATGCCAAAATGAAGGTTCGCTTGATGTATTTAAGCATTTGACAAACAGATTAAGAGAGGATTTTTACAATTTAAATACGATCAATGCAACGAATGTAATCAAATTACTGAATTCAATTATTCAAATTTATTAAGAACTGGCAGCAAAATACAAGCCGCTCCGCATTCATAAACCGGTTAAAAAATGCCAATAGATCAGATTATTTTTTCAATCGGGAAACCACTTTATATTCGCAACTCTAAATTTGATTTATGCTACCCAACCACAACCCAACTGAAACCTCTGCCTGGCAGCGATTAGAAATGCATTTTCTTTCCATGCAAGCCACACACATGCGCGAATTATTTGCAGAAGATACCAACCGATTTAAAAAGCTACATGTAAATTTTGAAGATATTCTGGTTGATTATTCCAAGAACCTGATCATCGATGAAACACTAAAAGAACTCATCGCCCTTGCGAATGAAGTGGAGTTGAAAGATGCCATTACTTCTATGTTCAGAGGTGATAAAATCAATCACACTGAAAGTCGCTCTGTGCTTCACGTGGCATTGCGTAATCGATCAAACACACCTGTCCTTGCTGATGGCGAAGATGTAATGCCCGATGTAAACAAAGTGCTTCAACAAATGAAGCAATTCACATCCAATCTGTTGAATGGCACATGGAAAGGCTTTAGTGGCAAAACCATAACCGATATTGTAAACATTGGTATTGGCGGTTCCGATCTTGGTCCCTACATGGTTACAGAAGCATTGAAACCATATTGGAAAAACATCACTCCACACTTTGTATCGAATGTAGACGGAACACATATCGCTGAAACGGTGAAGCACCTCAATCCGGAAACAACGCTGTTCATCATTGCCTCTAAAACATTTACTACGCAAGAGACGATGACAAATGCCGAATCGGCTCGTGCATGGTTCTTAGAAAAAACAGGAGGTAAAGGTGAAGTAGCAAAACATTTTGTTGCCGTATCAACCAATCAAAAAGAAGTGACTGCGTTTGGTATTGCTCCGGAAAATATGTTTGTGTTTTGGGATTGGGTAGGCGGTCGTTATTCGCTATGGTCATCTATTGGATTATCAATCGCCTGTACAATTGGTTATGATGATTTTGAAAAGCTGCTGGATGGCGCTCATGCTATGGACAAGCATTTTAAAGATGAACCATTCGAAAAAAACGTTCCGGTAATTTTAGCTCTACTCGGTGTTTGGTACAACAACTTTTATGGTGCAGCATCAGAAGCCATTCTACCGTACGATCAATACCTTCATCGCTTTGCGGCTTACTTCCAGCAAGGTAATATGGAAAGTAATGGCAAGTCCATTGACCGCAATGGCGATCCAGTAACCTATCAAACAGGTCCAATCATTTGGGGTGAACCCGGAACAAATGGTCAGCACGCATTTTATCAACTCATCCATCAAGGCACAAAGTTGACACCGTGCGATTTCATTGCTCCCGCAATTAGCCAAAACCCATTGTCTGATCATCACGCTAAACTTCTCTCCAATTTCTTCGCGCAAACCGAAGCGCTCATGCAGGGCAAAACAGAAGATGAAGTCGTATCCGAATTAACAAAAGCAGGCATGAGCAAAGATGCCATTGAAACTCATACTCCGTTCCGCGTGTTTGAAGGTAACAAACCGAGCAACAGCATTATGTTCAAACAGCTCACTCCGCGCACATTAGGTAGCTTAATTGCTATGTATGAGCATAAAATCTTTGTTCAAGGTGTGATCTGGAACGTGTACAGCTTTGATCAATGGGGTGTGGAATTGGGCAAAGTTCTAGCGAAGAAAATCCTTCCAGAACTACATTCTGCTGACGAAATCACATCACACGACTCATCAACAAATGGCTTAATCAATTATTTCAAACGTTTGAAGTTTAATTGATGCCATACTTAATTGCAAAGTACAAGCCGTCCGCTATTTTTGTTGGATTTTTAAACTGAATGGAGAATAAAATTTCGAAAGTTGGGGTCTTCACATCTGGTGGAGATGCTCCGGGAATGAACGCTGCGATCCGTGCAGTAGTGCGGGCTTGTGCTTATTATAAGATTGATTGTGCGGGTATTATGCGAGGCTATGAGGGCATGATAGAAGGTGATATTGTGAAGCTTGGGCCTCGCTCAGTAGGTAATATCATTCAACGAGGTGGAACAATTCTAAAGACTGCTCGGAGCAAAGAATTCCGCACACCAGAAGGAAGGCAGATTGCCTTCAATAATTTAAAAAAAGAAGGTATTACTGCTTTGATTGGAATAGGCGGTGATGGAAGTTTCACCGGTCTTCACAAATTCTACGAGCAATTTCAAGTGCCATCGATTTGTATTCCGGGTACCATCGACAACGATTTATCCGGAACGGATTTTACCATTGGTTATGATACTGCCACCAACACGGCGGTAGAAGCCATCGATAAAATTCGTGACACTGCATTATCTCATAATCGCCTGTTCTTCATTGAAGTAATGGGTCGCAATTCTGGATACATTGCCATTAATAGCGGACTCGCGGGTGGTGCTGTGGCTATGATTATTCCGGAAGAGACCTCATCATTTGATGAATTGTACAATCGTTTGGTAGAAGGTGGTGATACGAATAAGAAATCAAGTTTAGTAGTCGTTGCAGAAGGCTCCAAGATTGGAGATGCCAATGCATTGGCCAAACTGGTTGCTGAACGTTCATCGTATTTCGATATTAAAGTTACCGTGCTCGGTCACCTTCAACGAGGTGGTTCGCCAACGTACTTCGATCGTGTGCTCGCCAGTAAGATGGGTGTAGGTGCAGTAGAAGGTTTAATGGCAGGCAACAAAGATGTAATGGTCGGTATTCGAAATCAAAAAATTGTTTTCAATAGTTTTGATGACGTCATGAGCAAACATCATGAAATCGACAGCGAGTCGCTGCGCATCGCAAAAATTCTATCCATCTAATTAACAGTTAATCAGCATATCATGGTGAAGGAATTAACAATCGGCATTGACATTGGTGGCACCAACACAAAGTATGGTATTGTCGATCGGGAAGGAAATGTGTTGTATCACGGCAGCATTTCGACTACACAATACGAAGAGTTTAAAGATTACTTCGATGGACTCGCTGTAGCCTTGCGTGTTGCGATAAAAGCTGTTCCTGGCGATAATAAAATTATTGGTGTGGGCGTAGGCGCAGCAAATGGAAACTATTACAAAGGAACTATTGAGCGTGCGACAAACTTAAAGTGGAAAGGTATTATTCCATTGGCCGATATGTTCAAAGAAGAGTTTGATCTCCCTGCCATTGTAACGAATGATGCCAATGCTGCAGCTGTTGGAGAAATGGTGTATGGTGCAGCAAAAGGAATGAAAGATTTCGTTGTTATTACATTAGGTACCGGCTTAGGAAGTGGTTTCGTGGCTAATGGACAATTATTAAACGGTAAGCATGGAATTGCCGGTGAAGTAGGGCACACTTCTGTAAATCCTGCAGGACGCTTTTGTAATTGTGGTAAACGTGGTTGCTTGGAGACTTATGTTTCTGCAACAGGCATTAAACGTACTGTCTATAAATTATTAGCAGATCATTTAGAGGACAGCGAACTTCGCGGAATAAGTTTTGATAACCTCACTACGAAAATGATTACGGAATCAGCAGTTCGTGGTGATGTTGTTGCGCTTGCCGCATTTGAATACACCGGAAGAATTCTAGGAATGAAGTTAGCAGAGACAGTTGTGCATACCGATCCGGAAGCCATCTTCTTGTTTGGTGGTTTATCCCTTGCAGGTGACTTGATTTTTAAACCAACCATCAAACACATGGAAGCGAACCTGATGCCGCTTTTCCGTGGAAAGATAAAAGTTCTTCCATCGGGATTACAAAATCAGGCGGCTCCAATTATTGGTGCGAGCAGTCTGGTTTGGAATTACCTCGACTCAAATAAAAATAATCTCAACGAAGTGATGGCGTAGACTATTAGCAGTTATCTGTTAATAGTTAATGGTCTAAGAGGTTCAGGATTCGGGTTATCCATTGTTGGCTGTTGATGTTTCGTTGTTTGTCAAATCCTTAATCATTGTTACGAACCCGGAACTTTGAACTTGAAACCGGGAACTGATTTGTAATCTCCATCCCTTAAAAAAATCAAATACGATATCATCATGATCAATGCAAAGTCTGGTAGACTTAGCATGAACCAAATGAAGAGGTGAAATACAACACCGATTCCAAGTACCATCAGGCGTGTTCGATTAAACCAGATCAACACTACAAAAGCCAATTCAAATACAATCGTTATCCACGAAAGTGCCAGATTTACAAAATGGTTTTCTAACACTCCAAACTGTTGATTATAGAAAAAATCCAAATGAGTAATATAACTCATGGCATCGCCTGATCGCCAAATATCACTCCTGAGTTTATCCCAACCTGAAATAAGGTATATAAACACAATCTGAAGCTGGCAAAGAAATACAGCAACATTAAAGAGTAAGATCACCATTGTATTCCACTTTTCATTCTTAGTCGCGGGCCACATACTCATACCCATCGCCCAGAAAGCCAGCATGAACAACACATAATCAGATCCATTCGTTATCGGAAGATTTATGCGGTATAGATTAAGTACTAACAAGAAAAATAAAAATCCGCTAACCCAATTCCATCTGACAAGTAGAATAACAATTAAGAATACAAGACATAATGAATAGAAAATGGATAGGTGCTCACTCGCCCAATATGCTGGTGAAAATAAAATCCGAACAACTAACGAAGGAGATGGAATAAATTCATGGAGTTTAGCAATGGATGTACTCACCGACCAAATCAAAATGATCTTTACAATAACGAAAAGTATTAATGCTTTACAGAATACAGATACTGCAAAAGCATTTTGCTTGTGATCAAGAAAGTGTTGAAAGAATCGCTGTTGTGAATTATTCAGAAGCTCCACCTTTTGTTGGTTTAAAGATGACCGCAAAAGCAGTATCCGTTTTTACTGATCGGCTTTCAGGTTGCCAAGTGTTCAAGATGTACACCAGCTTAATGGAATCTGATTGTGTATGTAGCTGAAGCCTACTGATATATTGAATGAGTTCAGCAGTTGCTATGCCCTCGCTCCCATCGATATGCTTCAGCGACTTAATTTCTTTAAACGCCTTCCTACCTGTATATCGTTCGTAGTCACTCCACTTTAACCGATTGTATCGCCACAGATGCTGTTGAAAGTCTGCAAAATTCTTACTGCCAACATCCTGAAAAGGAGACCAACTTCCCGAAGAAGAGTAACTAATATAAAGATGAGGTGAGGTGGCAATGCGTGTATGCGTGAAAAATGGTCCAAGGACAAGGAGCTTTTTATAAAACGAATTAAGCTTGTCAGGTAAAAAATTAATATTAAAGAAAATACTTAATGACCCCAACAAAATATGAATCGTAAGAAAAATAGTTGTAACCCAAAAAAGAGTTTTCCTGAACTTCAGATTGGATAAAACTGGATTCATTTCGAAATGTAATCAAAAAGTGAGTTTGTTGAATTTCCGTATAACAATCTTCTGTCGAAGAAAAGCTTAGAGGATCAGTTCAATCTCGCAGAATGTGCCCTGCAAAGGCAACAAGTTCCATCATCCATGCAATACCAACATGAACAATAATGCCGCCCCAAATGCTTTTCGTTTCGTAGGCGATCACACCTAAAATGTAGCCTCCAAAAATAGAACTGATCGCTTCTCCCACTGGCTTGCCCAAATGTAGAAAGCAGTAGATTACAACCATTGCCAGTACTCCCTTCCTGCCCAAAATATTCATCATGCCAATAACCATGAATCCGCGAAACAAAAACTCAACGTTTACAAAATCCAATCCATATGCTGCTTCATAACTCAAGACAGTTACCCATTCCGAAACATTTAAATATTCATGAGCAGATGAACTTTTATACATCGGATATTGATTTAAGAAACTACTATGAAAAGACGCTGCAATTATAACCGGTAGCATAATCAACAACATAATAAAATATGGCCTTGTATCAAACCGTCGGGAGCTCAAACCATAAACATGCTTTTCGTTTCTATCAGAAAGGAAGTAATAGATTAGCAGTGGCGTCATGACTGTTAAGAAGCTCATCAGGTTTAAGCTTATCTTATATAACCAAAATTGAAGTGATGGACTTGCTAAGATATTAATAGCAGTTCTAATAAACGGAGCACTGCAATCAATACTTAAGGCAATCAATGCCAGTATACTCTTGATCCAAAACTGCTTTACTTGCCAGAAGTCCCACTGCTTTGTGAACATTGAATACGTAAACAATGTAAAATAATACCCAACTGAAAAAATCACTAAATAACTAAAAGGCTTTACAACATTAGACTGCACATTGACAATGCTGTCCAGAAAATCAATCTGGTAATTGATGTAAAGAGCGATGGCAAGGAATAAAGACACAGTACCATACTGCACAAAATTGAAATCGGACTGGAGGTGTTGAATAAGGTAAGTCCAAACCTTTTTCATCTACAATTTTTCTCTATTGATCTTTACTTTCGAATGCGATCAGGCTCCTGCTTCAGGCTTACTTTTTTTGAAATATCCTTTAGCGAATTCAATAAAAATTGGCATCACCGATATCAATACGATACCGATAACAACTTTCTCGAAATTATTCTTCACGATCGGTATGTCACCTAAAAAATAGCCCGCTAACGTTATTCCAACAACCCACAAAAGGGCACCTGCAAGACTGTAAATAATGAAGGTTCTGTATAACATACTCCCAACACCAGCAACAAAGGGAGCAAATGTTCTTACGATTGGGACAAAGCGTGCGAGGATAACCGTCTTTGGGCCGTGCTTCTCATAAAAAGAATGGGTTTTATCCAAATGTTCTTTCTTTACAAGGTTTCTACCAAACAGTTTTATTTCAAGTGCTTTATGTCCTAAAAACTTTCCAATAAAATAATTGGTGTTATCGCCACTAAAAGTAGCGATCAACAATAATGGGATAAGCAAGGTAAGATTAAGTGATCCCTGAGCAGCAATCATACCCGCTGCAAAAAGTAAAGAATCACCTGGAAGAAATGGCATCACCACTAAACCCGTCTCAACAAATATGATTAAGAATAGAATAGCATACACCAGATTGTCATATTGAATTATAAAATCCTGAAGGTGTTTGTCAACGTGGAGAATAAAGTCAATTAGTTCCATGATATTAATTTGTTCGAAAATACAGATTTATTGGAGATAAATATCAAGAACAAAATATTAACGCTAAGTTTTGAAATCATTGCATTTTTAACATATCAGGTTTCTAAAGCAATATCATCATTCAACCTTAACACCTAAATTCTCTCCTAGCAGATTAAATTGCTTTATCCATTCAGCAGAATGTCCATCATGTTCCCGGTTTTGAATTGATATTTCAAAATATAAATTCTGAGTCGTGTAAAGGCTTGGCGTGAGATTAAACTTGCGGAGCAATGGGAACAATCTGTTTAATCGTTCAAGACGTTTAGCGGTATCACCTTCTGCTTTGATGCGTTTCAATTCCTTAAACACGCTCTCCCCCGCCAGACGTTCTACTTTACCGGTGTCGTCAATTTTCAAATCCCATTTCATCAATTCATTCATAATGCGTTCTACCTGGCGAATGTTAATTTTCTCCGTTTGAAAACAGCGTAATAAATCAGCATTGAGAATGTAATCAAAAGTAGTGCGGTATGCATTTGGAATTGGAGCACCATTATTTGCCAACGCATTTACCAAAGGATAATCGCGATTATAAATTCTTCGGAGTGATTCTTCCAGATCAGCCATGCTTTGTTGCGTGATGAGATTAAATACCTTTCGTTTCTCATCCTGAAAGAGTTGCCAGATCGAATATTTCTCAGGGCCAAAATATGTTTGCATCAATCCAATAACGTCACCTAGTCTACCTTCATCGAAAGCACTTGTCATGCGTGCCTGCATACTGGCGAATCGTTCACTTTCCATATCAAGGGAAATATTACCGATGATATTATGTTGCCCCATGTAAATTACAGCAAACGCGAATTTCTTTTCTGATCGTGTTACATTCGAACGGACTTTCGTTACACCCAATACCAACTTCTGTTGACCCGCTTCTTTGCGAACGAACACTTCATTTTGTGTGGTATAATTAAAAACCGGAAATGACTCAGGGTCTTCTTCGAAAATTGAAGCTACTGCATAGTGCATACCAACACGCTGCAGATTTGTTTTGGAAGGCAAAACATATTTCTTATAAACCTGCTTCCCGTTTTCTAATTCTGCTACATTGCTTGGTGCCGATTCCAATCGCCTCATAAATTCTTCTTCCAGGTTAGCATCACTCACCTGACTTACCAACTGCATGGCACGACAAGCATATTGCATAATCTGTGTGGTTTCAATTCCCGATATTTCATCAAAGAACCATCCACAGCTGGTATACATTAACAAGGCATTACGTTGAACTTCCATCAAACGGAGAACATGATTTTGCTCTACGCTCTTCAAACAATGTTCGCTCAAAAATTTACGAATTGTGTTATCGTTTCGATCTAAAATAACATTGATGTATTCTTCACGCGCCTTCCAGGGATCTCGCAAAAGACCAACGCTTTGCTTTTCAAAAATGACAATCAATTCATCCCGCAACCAATCGAGTGCTTCACGCAATGGAGCACGCCAGCGTTGATGCCAAGGATTACCTCCTGAGTTGCAACCACAATCACTTCTCCAGCGCTCAATGCCATGTACACAACTCCATGAACTACTTTCATGTATTTGGGCTTCGTAGGTCGCAGGAAATTTCGCTGTAAACTCTGCGTAATTGGTAAGGTGAGAATGTTTGTTGCGTTCGATGTAATCAATACAATATGCCAGCGCCATTTCACCATGCTTGTGGTGATGTCCATACGTTTCACCATCTGTAGCAATGTGTACGAGTTGGGTTTCGTTTGAACGACTGTCAAATTTATTCATCAAATGATCGGCGAACTTTCGTCCGTCATTTAGCAAACCATCAAACGCAACACCTTGCGCAACGCTGCCATCATAAAAATAAAGTGTAATACTTCTTCCTGACGGCAGATTGTAGATGTAAGGACGCTTGGTGTCAACACTTTCTGTAGAAACAGATGTCCAGGCATCATCCCCTATTTTCCGAATTATTTTTGCCTGGCGGGGTGCAAGTATGGTAAACTTGATATTATGTTTGGCCAATAATTCGAGCGACTCAGTATCAACGGCTGTTTCAGCAAGCCACATACCTTCTGGCTTTCTGCTAAAGCGATGTTCAAAATCACGAATACCCCAAATAATTTGAGTTTCCTTATCGCGTTTATTTGCTAAAGGAAGAATGATGTGATTGTAAACCTGGGCAATAGCGGAACCATGCCCTCTAAAATATTTTACACTCTCCCGATCGGCTTCAATAATTGCCTGATAGGTTTCCGGATCACTAACTTCTAACCACGACAACAATGTTGGCCCGTAGTTGAAACTGATTTTTGAATAGTTATTAATGATGTTTTTAATAACACCTTTCTCATTCAAAATCCGTGATGCTGTATTGGGCGCATAGCATTCAGCAGTGATACGCTCATTCCAGTCATGATACGGATGCGCAGAGTCTTGTACTTCTATTACTTCAAGCCACGCATTTTCGCGAGGTGGCTGATAAAAATGTCCGTGAATGCAAATGTACTTCTCCAATTCCCTTCGTCTTATTAGTTAATCGTTATCCGTTAAATAGTTAATCGTAGCAACAGTTTCCCCTCAACTCCTCTCCATTTTATTAAACTTTAAATTCAAACCACAAACTTACAATTTCCGTCAATTAACTATTAATTATTAACAATTAACTATGACCCCAGTGCATCCAAATCAAATTCATTTAATTCCTTTTCCAATTTCAAAACGGCGATTCCAAGGGGCGGTAACGTTAGCGAAACAGAATAATCTTTTCCATGATATTTTACAGGCGATGTCATCAACAATCCACCATTCAGTATTCCACTTCCGGAATATTGATGATCATCCGAATTAAAAACTTCTTTCCATTGACCGCGATATGGAACTCCGATCCTGTAATGCTGACGAACTTCTGGAGTAAAATTACAAACTACAATAAGTAAATCATCCTTTGTATCTCCTTGCCGTTGGTAGGCAATGATGCTATTCTCCTGATCGGAATAATCGATCCACGAAAAACCTCTCTGCTCAAATTGGTATTTATATAAAGCGGTATGATTCTTATAGAAAGCATTCAGATCGCGAACAAGATTCTGAACACCTTTATGGAAACCATATTCCAATAAATGCCAATCTAAACTGCGCTCATGATTCCATTCTGCCGATTGCCCAAACTCTCCACCCATAAACAACAACTTGGTTCCAGGATGGGTAAACATATAAGTATACATCAACCGAAGGTTTGCAAATTTACGCCATTCATCTCCAGGCATTCTTCCAAGAAGTGAGCCTTTGCCATGCACTACTTCATCGTGCGAAAGTGGAAGCATGAAGTTTTCGGTGAAGGCATACATCACACTAAACGTAATTTCATTCTGATGATACTTACGATGCACAGAATCATACTTAAAATATTGAAGCGTATCGTGCATCCATCCCATCATCCATTTTTGTCCGAAGCCCAGTCCACCGAGATAGGTAGGCTTTGATACACCCGACCACGAAGTAGATTCTTCTGCAATGGTTATCGTATCCGGAAATTGACCATACACTACTTCATTCATTTCTTTTAAGAATGAAACCGCTTCGAGATTTTCATTACCTCCATATTGATTTGGAATCCACTCTCCTGCTTTACGCGAATAATCCAGATAAAGCATAGAGGCAACAGCGTCCACTCGCAATCCATCAATGTGATATTGATCGAGCCAGAATAATGCATTACTAATTAAGAACGAACGCACTTCGTTACGTCCATAATTATAAATATAGCTTTTCCAATCAGGGTGAAAACCCTTTCGGGGATCAGCATGTTCATACAGATTTGTTCCATCAAAATTGAAAAGGCCATGTGCATCACCTGGAAAATGAGAAGGAACCCAATCAAGAATTACACCGATACCGGCCTGGTGAAAACAATCAATCAAGTATTTAAAATCCTCTGGACTACCATATCGGCTTGTTGGCGCGAAATATCCCGTGAGCTGATAACCCCATGATCCATAAAATGGATGCTCCATCAGAGGGAGAAATTCAATATGGGTAAAGCCTAAATCCTTTACATACTGAACTAATTCTATTGCCATCTCCGGATAGGTAAGCGAACGCGCACCTTCATCCGCTTTTCTTCTCCACGAACCATAGTGCACTTCGTACACTGAATACGGTTGAGGCTTACCAGCAGCCTTCTTTCTCTCGTTCAACCATATGGAGTCCTTCCAGTCATACTTTGGTTTCCAAACAATAGATGCAGTCTGTGGTGGCATTTCACAAAATGATGCAAATGGATCAGCCTTCTCTAAGTATTCGCCCGTGTTCGATTGAATGGCATACTTGTATGCTTCACCGTGCTGAACATCTACAAAGAAACCTTCCCATATTCCGGACTCATCCCAACGCGGGTTGAGTTTATGCTCTGCATTATTCCACTGATTAAAATTTCCAATCACAGAAATCGCTTTAGCATTCGGTGCCCATACTGCGAAGTATGTTCCGCGTTGATCTTTTGTATCAATGAAATGCGCGCCTAGCTTTTCATAAAGCTTGAAATGCTTTCCCGTTTTAAAAAGGTGAACATCAAAATCGGTTAGTAAACTAAATGACTCTGCTTTTCCTTTATCCGACTTCGTTGCTTTCTTTGCCATTGTGTGGTTGATTATCGGTGAGTCAATGATCAATGTGCAAATTATGCGCACAAGGAATTTGCACATCTGCACATTGAACTATTTAAAATTATTTTTTTTCGTCTCTTTCCATGATGTATCGACTGACATGATAGTGGATTCCGCGTAAAGGAATACTGATCCAATCTGGTCGGCCATTCAATTCATATCCTAGCTCATATACCGCTTTCTCAATTAAGAAAGTGCGAATCAAAACATCATCTTCATGACTAAGTTTAGAGCCCATACCAATGCGTTCCATGTATGCACCAAGATAAAAACGACCTACATAATGTTGCCATTGCTCTGCCCACGATTCTAAAAACTCAACATCACGATCGCGATAATTTTCATTGAGTAGAATTTTCCCGAAAGCCGCATAATGGAACGAACGCATCATTCCCGCCACATCTTTTAACGGATTCTTCTTCAATCTTCTTTCACTAAATGAAAATCCCGGTTCTCCTTCAAAGTCGATGATAACAAAATCTTTTCCAGTGAATAAAACCTGTCCAAGGTGATAATCACCATGCACACGTGTTTTCATTGCATTGATTTTTATCTGATATACTTCAGTGAACGACTCTAAAATATCGTCCTCCATGTCAAGCACTTTCCTGGCGAGTTCTTTTGTAGGTACATCTAACTTTGGTAGATAATTTTCCAGCATTGCGAATCTATCTCTCAACAATTTTCGCAATGATGAATACATCGATCGCTGATAATTCGCGGTGTATTTCTCCGGAGCAAAAGCAGGATTCGATGCATCGGATGCTAATGCAATATGCATTTCGGCAGTACGCTGACCAAGTCGAACAACTCGCTCATAGAAACCTCTTCCGATAAATTCCTGAATCACATCCGGAGCATCTTCAAATTTTATTCCGGCCTTGTTCACCAGCTTCGGAAGCTTCAGTGTTTTTGCTTTGGTAATAATACGTTCATAAAAACGTCCGATCGAATCGACCGACATTCCCCACGCCTCTCCCTGGTTCTCAACCTTCTCTTGCATCAACCCAAAGACGATGGTGTTACCTTCATGATCGAGGTACTCCACACTACCTGCATACTTTGGTGAATTTTGAAAAGTAGTATTCTCCGATAAGAATCTTACGATCTCCAAATCCGGATTGATTTCTTTTTCTATTTTTCGATAGAACTTAAAGAAGTATTTATCATTAAAGATAATGGCCGTATTACTCTGATCAGCTTTGAGAATTTTTGAATCAACACCTTTCGACACATCAATCTTCGTGAACATGGATGCATTGAAGGTAAGCACGCCACCCTTATCATCTTTCAACTTCATCTCGTTCTCCATGCTGGTGAACAGAAAATCGCGGAAGGTTTTGTCATAACTGCTATCCATGATAAAGCCAGCCTTACCTTGTATCTCTCCACGACACACCACACTTTGCACCGTGTATTCAACACGCTCTAGTAAACTATCTGCCGGTACAAACGTAAGTGGCAAGAAATAAAACTCTGGCAGACGTTGAACGTAATTCACTTCGATGATGGAAAGGAAATGCGTATCACGATCAACCTTCAATGGAATGGTAAGATGTAATCCAACCTTACTTACCACTTTTGCTTTGCCTCCAAACCAACGACACTTTTTCATGAAGGGCAACAATATTTTGCGCTCCAATACACGCACTTCATTGTAGTTATCAAAAAGTCGTTCCCACGAAATATCAGTTTTCAATAATGGAAGTTCACCACTAGCCTCTGACTTATCTTTTTTCTCAATGGTATCTGCCTGGAACCAGAAGTATCCATAAGGACCGATGGTGATCGCATAATCACCTGCTCCCACATTCATAAACTTATTTTGACTGAACACTTCTGTAATGTCGCAGTCTTTATATTCCGAGAGATTAAGGGTTGTGGCTTGCGAAAATTGGGAGAGATTAGCAACCACAATCAAACGTTGCTTTTCATAAGTACGGGCAAAGGCTAATACTTTTGAGTTTGAACTTTCGATGATCTTCATATCACCTCTTCCAAAAATATTGAGACGCTTACGCATGCCCATTACATGCTTCATCCACCACAACAATGAAGAAGGATTTTCTTCTTGTGTCGCTACATTCACGGATTCATGTCTGTAAATCGGATCAGTAATAATCGGAAGATATAGACGCTGAGGATTAGCCGTTGAGAACCCTGCATTCTGGTTCATGTTCCATTGCATCGGCGTGCGTACACCAAAGCGGTCCCCAAGATAAACGTTATCTCCCATTCCAATTTCATCACCATAATACATTACAGGTGTACCTGGAAGTGAAATCAAAATCGTATACAACAACTCTATTTTTCTGCGATCATTGTTCAACAAAGGCGCTAACCTTCTGCGGATACCTACATTGTATTTTAAACTTGAATCATTCGCATAGGCTTTGAAGAGATAATCCTTTTCTTCTTCCGTAACCATCTCCAGCCCTAACTCATCATGATTGCGCAAGAAGAGTGCCCACTGACTGTTGAGAGGTGTTGCCGGAGTTTGTTCAATAATATCGGTAATCGGATAACTATCTTCTGTACGCAAAGCAAGAAACATCCGCGGCATTAATGGATAATGGAAATTCATGTGGCATTCCTGTCCATCTCCAAAATACTCGGCAGCATCTTCAGGCCACAAGTTTGCTTCCGCAATAAGGATTCTGTTTTTGTAGTGCTTGTCAATATGACTACGAAGCTTCTTTAGGAAAACGTGTGTTTGTGGAAGATTTTCGCAACTCGTTCCCTCCTCTTCAAATAAAAATGGAACAGAGGGTAATCTGAAACCATCAACGCCCATCTTCATCCAGAAATCAACAATCTTGATCATCTCCAATTGAACTTCTGCGTTATCGAAATTCAATTCAGGTTGATGACGATAGAAGCGATGCCAGAAATACGCTTTCGCTTCCGGATCCCACGACCAGTTCGTAGCCTCTTCTTCTGAAAACATTACGCGCGCTTCTTTATACTTGTCTTGAGTATCGCTCCACACATATAAATCACGATAGCGCGAACCCGACTTTGCTTTTCGGGATCTCTTGAACCATGCATGCTGATCAGAAGTGTGATTCAGAATCAGTTCTGTGATCACATACATGTTTCTGCGATGTGCTTCTTTCAAAAAGAGTTTGAAATCAGAAAGTGTTCCGTAATCAGGATGTACATCACAATGATCAGTTACATCAAAACCATCATCTTTTAATGGCGATGGATAAAAAGGTAACAACCAAATGGTGTTGATACCGAGATCTTCAAGGTAATCCAATTTCTGAATCAATCCCTGAAAGTCGCCAATACCATCGCCATTACTATCGTAAAATGCGCGAACAGATACTTCATAAAAGATTGCATCCTTAAACCAAAGCGGGTCGTTACTTTTTAGAGGGGCGCTCATGTGTTACATATAAGATTCGTGTACTTCTAATTTAAATAAATGAAAAGGCATTTTGAAAGGATCGAGTTCTACATAATTCCATTCCTGCATCCAGGTGTAATGGTCGTCTGTGATTAAGTCGTGCGCCTTTACATTGATGCGATCCGAAAGTCTCAATCGTTCTTTTGGCAATTGAACGTATCCAACTTGTCTTCCATTGGGATCAAGATTCACTACCGTAAGTATGATATTGGTCAAATCATCCGTTGCTTTCATGAAGGCAATGAGGTTCGGATTTTCAATAGTCAGGAATTGAATGTTCCAGGTTGATTGCAATGCCTTATGACTTTTACGCGCATAGTTCAGCATTGTAATAATATCGGTCATGCGATTGGTCTTCTTCCAATCAAAACGTTTCACTTCATATTTTTCTGAATCATGATATTCTTCTTTCCCTTGCATCGGGACATTGTCATAAAATTCATAAGGTGGTCCGTAAATTCCATAATTAGAAGATAGAGTTGCCGCCAATGCCATTCGAATGATGAAAATATTTTCGCCCTGATACTGAAGATGGAATGGAAGAATGTCGGGTGTATTAGGCCAGAAGTTTGGTCTGAAGAAATTCCGTGAAGGACCTTCAACTAATTCATTCATGTATTGTGTGATCTCTTGTTTGGTCACCCGCCATGTGAAGTAAGTATAGGATTGAGTATATCCAATCTTACCCAATGAGTCCATAATCTTTGGACGTGTAAAGGCTTCCGCTAAAAAGATAATGTCGTCATACTCTTTATTCACTTCAGCAATTGCCCACTCCCAGAAAGGTATGGGCTTTGTATGCGGATTATCAACCCGGAAAATCTTTACACCGTTATCAATCCAAAATGTAATGACTGATTTTAATTCGATCCACAATTCTTTCCATGCTTCAGTCTCGAAATTGAATGGGTAGATGTCTTGATATTTTTTTGGAGGATTCTCTGCGTATTGAATAGAACCATCAGGACGTTGCTTGAACCATTCAGGATGTTCTGTTACATACGGATGATCAGGTGCACAC
This sequence comes from Chryseolinea sp., assembly GCA_031388805.1. GTDB lineage: Bacteria > Bacteroidota > Bacteroidia > Cytophagales > Cyclobacteriaceae > Chryseolinea. The sequence continues at coordinate 37,525 of JANMRZ010000033.1, read as the reverse complement.
TGAAACGCAAGATCCAAAGCAATATCAATGTTTTGTTTCTTCGCTTCTTCAATCAATTTCTTGTAGTCATCAAGTGTACCTAATTCAGCGTGAACCGATTTATGCCCACCCTCATCGCTACCGATTGCCCAAGGCGAACCGGGTTCACCTGGAAGAGATCGCACATTGTTATTCTTTCCTTTGCGATTTATTTTTCCGATGGGATGAATGGGGGGTAAATACAACACATCAAATCCCATAGAAGCCACACGGGGCAAAAGTTTGATTACATCTTTAAAGGTTCCATGCTTTCCTTCGAGTGATGCGGAGCGCGGAAACAATTCGTACCATGTGCTGAAGTTGGCTTTAATATGTTCAACACGAACAACAAATTCTTCTGGATAGGTAGTTTCAAATTCAATAAGTGGATGGGCATGAACCAACTCACCGAACTCAGGGCTTAATACATATCCAATCGCTTTGTTATAATCGCCTTCCAATTTCTTCGCATCGTTTTCAAGATTAAGTCTTCTCAAAAATTGAGCGCCTTCCATTAACTCAACGTGCACATCGACATGTGCATCTGCTTTCTTTTTGAAACCATCATACCATGTATCAAACTGATCGACCCATGCTGAAACGGTAAAGTGATAGTTACCTTTTTCGGTTACGATAAAGGATGCTCTCCATCCATCGTTATAGGTAGGCTTCATTTCAATTAGCTTCCATGCCTGACCTTCTTTGCGCATGTGCAGTCGTGCGCGAATGTGATCGTGTCCATCACCAAAAATATCCGCTGATACATCTACTCTTTCACCTATTGTTCGTTTAGCTGGATACAATCCTCCATCAACCTGGGGTTGAACATTTTCAATAATAACGCGCGTTTGCCCTTTAATCAAATCCATTCTCTTATCATTTCAAAATTACTGTAGAATAAGCAGGTAGTACCAAAGCACCGTCCTGTAGTTTTGCCGTTCCGTCTGAAGCGTAATCGATGGCATCAAATTTAGCATTGCCATCAGGTAGTTTTACCGTCACTTCAACATCCGACACGTTATTTAACACCAACAATTCCTCTTCACTATACTTCCTGATAAAGCTCACCACCTCTGATATGTTCAAACCTGAGTTTTCAATTTCGCCTTGAGTAAGTGCTCTGCTCCCATTACGATGACGAATCAATTTTTTATAAAATTGATAGATCGAATTGGCATCTCCTTTTTGTTTGCTGAGTGGGGTCACGGTTGATGTCATGCTGAATTTTGGAACTTCCCAGGTTGTTTGCATTACCTCTTTCTTGTCCTCATCCCATAAAAAGGGTTCTCGAATAAATTCATCAGGCTTATTGCCCAACATCCCAATCTCTTCTCCATAATATAGGTAGGGTGTTCCGGGCAACGTCAGTAAAATTCCTGCTGCAATTCTCGCTTTTGCGGGATTGTTACCCAGATCGCTTAATATTCTATTCTGATCATGGTTCCGCAGAAAGGTAGCATCCAGGTAATCGCTTGTTACTGTTTTATAAAAATCACTGATCTCTTTGTATTTACTAATCAATCCGATGGTGTCTCTGCCTGTATTGACTACATTCGTAATGGCGTAACCCATATCGAAATTAAAAAGAGCAGGTAGTCCTTTTAAGTATGGTGCTACTACTTTTGCAGATGACCACACTTCACCAACTAAGTAAACATCCGGCTTGATCTTCTCCATTTCTTTTCTGAACTCGATCCAGAAAGCATGATTGTCTTCTGCGCGATCATCCGGATAAATATGTTTGGCAGCATCTAAGCGAAAGCCATCAACATTTAAATCCTGAAGCCAGAACTTTCCAATGTCTGTAAATTCACTTCGCACTTTCGGATTGTCAAAATTCAAATCAGGCATACCTCCCCAGAAAAAACCGTAATAATGTTCTGAAAGTGTGTCGCCATTTACTGCATGCCATTGTGTGATGTTATCCGAATCAAATGATGTTGCCTTCTTTGAAATCTGCTGACGAATCGAATCTTTATTTGCCCAAACATAATAATCACGATATGGGCTGTCCTTACCTTTTATCGCACTCTGAAACCATGGATGATCTGACCCTGTATGATTCAGAATCAAATCAATTACAACCTTGATGTTTCGTGAATGCGCTTCTTCAACAAACTTTTTAAACTCTTCAACTGTGCCGTATTCAGGATTTATACTTTTATAATCGGTTACATCGTATTTGTGATAGGTGGGGGAATTCATAATCGGCATTAGCCAAATACCATTTACACCCAAGTCTTGTAAATAATCCAGCTTGGATGTGAGACCTTTAAAATCCCCTTTTCCATCGCCATCACCATCGGCAAATGAAAGCACAAATACTTCGTACTTCACACCATAAGGCCAGGCAACTGTATCATTTTTTTCTTTCGTTTCACACGCAACGAATAGAAGAAGTGATATAAAAAAAGAGGCTGAGTAAAATTGCTTCATGAAAATCTATTTGATTTTAAAGATGTAGGAACTGTAGGGTTTCAATTTTAACTCGAAAGAAAAGTCACTGGCAAAACCTACCTCTGCTTCTCTCCATAACAGATCGCGTGCGATGTAGTTATCTGCCGATTCCAATCCGAGTTTGGTAACTACTTCGGCAGGAATTTTAACTCTCACCGTTTGCTCTGCAGAATTGAAACTTCCAATGATCAACAGCTTTTCATCTCCCGAATGACGAATGTAGGCTGTTACCTTATCTTTAAAATTACCAGCATTGTTTGCCTGCGTAATATCAATGCATTCTCCTTGTGTAATAGCAGGATTTTTCCGAGCGAGGTTTAAGAGATCGCTATAAAATTGCCGGAGTTGTTGTTGCTCTGGACTCAATAAGCCGCCATCATACTTTCCACCATTCACCCACTTCTGATGTTCGGGTACACCCCAATAATCAAAAATAGTCGTGCGTCCATCATCTCCTTGAAATCCTTCAACACCTAAGCCTGGCTCTCCCACTTCTTGTCCATAGTAAATCATTACAGGACCTTGATCAATAGTCGCACTAATCACCATAGCAGGTGCAGCTTTCCATGGGTCACCAGCAAAGAACCGAGATGCAATGCGTTGCTCATCATGATTCTCAAGAAAGTGAAGCATGTTATGGTTTATGCCCGAAAGACTTTGTTGAATTTCATGAATATCAGTAGCACTTCGCTCACCTTTGAGAAGGAAACGAAGTGTGTCATAAAGTTGAACCTTGTCGTAGAGAAAATCGAACTTACCTTTCTGGATATAATTTTTGTACTCAGCCGGATTATAGATTTCAGCAATGAAAATGATTTCAGCATTTACCTCTTTTACTTGAGGAATAACCCATTGCCAAAATTCAACCGGCACCATTTCAGACATGTCGCATCGGAAACCATCTACTTTTTTATCGGCCCAGAAAACCAAAATATCTTTCATCTTCACCCATGTATCGGGTACAGGATCAAAATAGGTTTTTCTGTTTTGCTGAATATCAACACCATAATTCAACTTTACGGTTTCGAACCATTCGTTTACTCCGGGACTTGCCGTGAACTGATCGTTGCCCGTAACTTTTGCCGGTGTTTCTTCAAACTTCCCATCCATTGAAGTCGTACCACCACTCGAAGTGGTGGCACGACTTGGTGCCTTAAAGGATTGGCCTGGCAAATAATAGAAATTATTCTTCGCACTGAACGAAACAGCTTTGTCGTCATTCTCACCTAAATCTTTTACACCTTCTGGTTTTGCATCCGACTTATAAGCGCGCGCCACATGATTGGGCACAAAATCGATAATCACTTTTAAGCCTTGACCATGCGTACGGCCAATAAGACTTTCGAATTCCTGCATTCTATTCTTAACATCCACTGCCAGGTCAGGATTAATATCATAATAGTCTTTGATAGCGTAAGGCGAACCTGCCCTGCCTTTCACAACATCCGCATCATCTAGCGGAATTCCAAAGCGAGTATAGTCCGTTAGTGTGGCATGTTCCAGCACACCGGTATACCAAACATGGGTAGCTCCCAGATCTTTGATTGATTTTAGTGCTGGTTCATTGATATCATTAAACTTACCAACACCATTTTCTTCAATCGTTCCAAAGGTTTTGTTTGTAGTTGTTTTGTTTCCAAACAAGCGGGTCATTATTTGGTAGACCACCATCTTACCAGACGATTTTTCCATAGTTACTACAGGGGGGATTTTCTCTTTCTGTTTTGTGCAGTTGCTCAAAAGGCAAACAACTACCAGGCTCAAGGCAAATTTCTTCATACGGGCATAAGATAAACCAGAAAATACAGTTTTCTATGCTATTTCTCACAAAATCGATGGTGGGAAGGAGAGGAAATTATGGTTGCGTAAAGTCACTCCTTTTGAAGAAGTGCACTTTTGTCGATTTACTTCTTGATCTTGAATGTCGTCATTACCGGAAGATGATCAGAAGGATAATACTTACCATCATTATCATCAATTACTGTATAATCGGAAGCCATCCAGTGCGAAGTATGGAAGATGTAGTCGATGGCTTTGCATTCAAATCCATTTACTTTAAAGCCGCAAAACGTTCCAATGATTGTTCCGGGCAAGGCATCATCTATAAACTGAATACCTTCAGGATTCATGATGGCAGCGTATGGAGGTTCTTCGCGTAAGCAATTAAAATCTCCCGTGAGGATAATGGGAAGGTTTTTACCTAATTCAATTGCCTTTTGTTTGAGCAAAGTAGCACTGTTGGTACGTGCTTCCTTGCCGATGTGATCGAAGTGCGTATTCATTATCAGAAATTCCGTCTTTGTTTTAGTATCTTTTAATATTCCCCAGGATGCAACACGGGTAATGGCAGCGTCCCAATCTTTACTACCCGGCACATCAGGAGTTTTAGAAAGCCAGAATGTGTTTTGTTGAATAACTTTAAAGCGTTTCTTCTTGTAGAGAATAGCGGAGTACTCCCCTTTCGTTTTGCCATCATCACGACCAACACCGATGTATTCATACTCCGGAAGATTCTTTATCAAATCAATTAATTGATGATGAATGGCTTCCTGCACTCCCAGAATATCGGGATCATACTTCCTAATCAAATCAAAAACTTTTTGTGTTCGCTTGGGCCATTGATTTACACTGTCGACTGGTGTATCCAAGCGGATATTGTACGTCATTACTTTGATGGACTGCGCCTCTGTAGAAAGCGATAAAGTCATGAGTAGAACATATAAAATTCGCATTGATTTAATATTGGATTTTAACATTTGATACGCTAAATATAATCTTTATCCTTTAATCATACTGAACCTGGTAAAAAAGCGAATTTTCTCGCAAACACTCAATTTAATTGCCTAATTAAAACGCTATCCCCAATGGTCAACAATCTTAACGCAGCAGAATCACAGTCTTTTGGGGTTTGTAATCCGGATATCCCTTAATAAAATAAAGAACCAATCCTTCGAGAAAAATTATTTCAAACAAAATCAAAGTTTATATTTGTAACCATTAGCTATCACGGTTGACTATCCCTGGTTTAACATTAAACTAATCATATTATCTAAATTGTATCTATAACCAAAAATCAACAACATGACAAACAAACACATTTTACTCTGTCTTCTGGTTTGTATTCAACTCACTTCTTTCGGACAAGTTAAGCTATCTAAGGACTTTTTGGTTACCGTTGGGAAACCTTATGATGTTGTAGATGCAAAGAGTAAGGAATATTTTTCCGATGGCAAAGGTTTTACAGTTTCCGTGAAGACCGATGACGAAAAAGTTACCATACAGCGGTATGAAATTGCCACCATGAAAGAGGTTAACCGAAAAGTTTATGAAGACTTTCCTCCCTATAACAAAGTTCAAAAAGTAATTCAGTTTGGTGACAAATTATTTTACGTTTTCTCCTCATTTAACAAGAAAGAAAAGAAAGAAGATATTTACTCCAGAGAAGTAAATATGAATGATGGCACTTTTAAACCAGTGAAATTACTTTTTTCTACTGCGTCAGAAGTAACTGTCACTTCGTATGGAGAATTAGCAAGTATGGGTTGGATGCCTCTTGGCATGCCTATTCGATTTGAAGTACACAAGTCCTTCGATAACTCCAAATTGCTTATTCGATACAGATTGAAACCAGCTGAAAGAGATGATTCAAAAAATTATGATATCCTTGGTTTCTATGTTTTCAATGCTAACCTGGATAAGCAATGGGGTGGAGAAGTGAAAATGCCATACACAGAAAAGGTGATGAACAACCTTGCTTATGGAGTAACGAAAAGTGGCAATGCCTTTATGCTTGCCTACATTAACAGTTCCAAAAGAATTGAATTGTTAAACATAACCAGTGACCTGAAAGTTAAGGCCAATAAATTAGACGTTAATGGTGATCTTATGTTTCAAGAATTGAAACTACAAGAATCCGCTGATGGTAATCTAACCTGCACAGGCTACTACGCGAATGGGATAGATTATAAATTTACATTTGGTGGAGGTAATCTTAGCTACAATACAAATGGTATTCTGGCATTCAAAATAGATCAGAACGGTAAACTTTTGGAGAATTTTAATTTCGAATTTCCAATTGATTTGATTAATCAATATGAGTCTAAAAGAGAAACAAACAAAAATGAAAAACGTGAAGACAAGGGTAAGGCAGGAATCAGAGATGTAAAACTGATTGCCTTACAGCTGAATGAAGATGGTAGCACAACCGTTATTGGAGAACAGCAATATATAGTTACAAACAGTTCAGTAATGTCAACCAGTCAAAATATTAAATACTATTATGGTGACGTGATTGCAACCAAATTTGACAAGAAGGGCAAATTATTATGGATGAAAAAGCTGCCTAAGACTCAAGTAGGATCTGCAGGTAAAGGCGGTATGAGTATTAAATATTTAAAAGGAAAAGGGGCGAATTACATTTTATACTTAGACAATGTAAAAAATGCTAACATAAGCATGGATGAAGTTCCAAAAGAGCATATGGATCAAAGGGGTGGGTATTTAACAGCTTACAAGGTTGATGATAATACGGGAGCCATCGAGAAGCATTCTATCTTTGACATCACGGATATAAAAGGAACAGAAGCCTTTCAATTCAGAACATCACGGATATTTGACGCTTTTGATAAAGTTTTTATGCTTGAGATTTATATCAAAGGAAAAGAAGACACCATGATCATGATGGAATTGATGAAATAAAATCATCTCTATAAATTATCAGGGGCCTATCCATTTTAAAAAAAAGCCGTCTCAAGGTCAGAGGCGGCTTTTTTTGTTTGGATCGATGAAAATTCATTGCTGGAAGAATTGCAAAGAATACACTTCTTTCTTTGGCTCGTTCTTTGTTTAACATGGTTGTAACTAAACAGTGAATGCTTATGAAAACGTTTGGGTTAAATAAGATGCTCCCGTTGCTTTTCCTGATGTCGGGAGGGATAGCGGTTTATGGTCAGGGAAATCAAGAGGAGTTGCCTGGCGATAATTTCAGCCTGGAGGGTGCACTTGAACTTTTTAAAAAGTCAGCCTCTCCGGAAGAATTTGAAAGATTACTCAACTCTTCAGATGCGAGGGTAAACAACCTTGACCTGAATGGTGACGGTGCTATTGATTACATCCGCGTAATCGATCAGAACGAGGGCAATGTCCATGTTTTTATTCTTCAGGCAATTGTATCTGAAAGGGAGAGTCAGGACATAGCGGTTATCGAATTGGAGAAATTAGCCAACGGAAAAGCAGTTCTGCAAATCACGGGTGATGAAGATATCTATGGTATCGAAACCATCATTGAACCTACGAATGAAGTGAGAGTAAATGCCGGTACAACTACTACTCGTGTGAATGTTAATGTTTGGGCATGGCCTTCTGTTCAATATATCTATAGTCCATACTATTCTTCTGTATGGGTATCGCCTTGGGGTTGGAGTATGCAACCCGTATGGTGGAGACCTTGGAGCCCTGTGGCATATCATGTATACGATCCATGGTGGTCATCATACCGTCCTTACTATTCAACTTGTTATACACACCGCGTAGTGTATGCTCAACATATCTACAGGCCTTACAGAACGACATCGGTAGTAGTTCTTGGCAGACATCATTCGCAGATTGAACATTACAGATCGAGCCGGAATGATCATGGTCGTAATGGACGAGATAGGTATGATGGTGGTCGGTCGAGCTCCAATGGGCGTCAGAACAGCAACGGGTATGTGCCTGATACAAATGGTAGACAAAGATCGACATCTTCTTATACCGCGAACTCCAGATCGTCAACTAACCATGTGAGTCAGCGGACGAGTGATGTAAACAGAAGATCGTCAACTATTCGCGATGGTTCTTCTGATTCGAACCGTCCTGCATCTGAGTATCGTAGTGGCACTCCACAACGAAAGGCAAATGTTCAGCAAAGACAAGACGTGTCTCAGAACAGATCGAATACTGGTTTTAGCAATAGGACAACTTCACGTCAGCAAGTAACGAGATCATCTGACCAGAGGAGTCAACAAAGATCACCTTCTGTTCAAATGAGCAGACCAAAATCATCCGGAAGTCCCAATATTCAACGATCTGGTAATCGAGGTGGTGGAAGTAAATCAAGTGAGCAAAAAAGAGGAAGACATTAGTCACAATCAATAATCAATAGGTAATGAAAAGAAGGAAGACCAAGGTTTTCCTTCTTTTGTTTTATAGATATTTGACCATTTATTTGCTCTGTATAAAGATGTGAGTCATTTGATTATCTTAGGCCTTGTTCTATTGCAAATTAAATGCAGCGACATGAGTCAACATAAAAAGAATTGCACCTGTGGTTGCCAATCCATTGTTCCCGAAGGTATATCCAGAAAAGATTTTCTAAAAACGGTTGGCGCAGCAACTGTAGGAATGGGACTCTCCCCCATCGTGTCGGTCGCTATGATAGATGACAGTAAAGCTGAAGAAATTCAAAAGAGCAGAACCATTCAAGAAGGTAAAGCACAAAAAATCACATTACTACATACCACTGATATTCACGGACAAATAAATGTACACGATGAGTTCTTTTGGGAAGAAAACAGACCAGTCTTTAAAAAACGAGGTGGCTTTGCTCATTTAAAAACAATGATAACAACTCTACGAAAACAGAATTCCAACACCTTGTTATTAGATGGTGGAGATTGTTTTCAGGGAAGTGGTATTGCAGCCCTTACTCAAGGACAAGCTCTTATTCCATTAATGAATAATTTGAAATATGACTTGGTATTGCCTGGCAATTGGGAAGTAGTATATGGAAAAAAAATGTTGCTCAGTGATTTAGGAGCTTATACTGCGCGCAAGATATGTGCAAATATGTTTGATGATGATACCATTGGTGATCTGTTGTTTCCGCCCTATAGTATTTTTTACCTCGCTGGAATAAAAATTGGTTTCATTGGATATAATGATCCGTTAACACCCGTCCGACAAGCTCCTGATTATAGCAAGGGAATCAAGTTTACTGATCCTGAAAAGAACATTTCTAAATACATTAAAATACTCCGTGAGCAAGAGCAATGCAAAATGGTATTCGTGATGTCTCATATGGGGCTTGCACAACAATTAAATCTTGCCTCTCAACCCTACGCGGAAGGTGTGGATTATATTTTAGGTGCTGATACACACGAGCGCATTCGTGAACCCTTGCAAGGAAAGTATGCCAAAGTCACAGAACCGGGTGCATTTACCTCTTTTATAGGTAAGCTTGATATTGTGATTGAGAATGGAAAAGTAAAAGATGAATCATATCAGTTGCTGGATGTCGATCCTCAGCAATACAAGGCCGATGTAGAAATGGAGCAGCTCGTAAAACAAGTATATAAACCACATGAGAAAGAGTTACAGCGCGTGGTTGGTAAAACCAAAACTGTGCTCATGCGGAATTACATATTGGAAACTCCAATCGATAATTTAATAACAGACGCTCTGATGTGGAAGTTAAAAACCGATATTACAATATCAAATGGATTTCGATTCGGAACGCCTTTAGTACCTGATACTAATACAGGATTGGCTGACATTACCAAAGACTTTTTATGGAGTATGCTGCCCGTCAACTCACGCGTGAAAACAGGCGAAGTTACCGGGGAACAGATTATCAATTGGCTTGAGAAGGAATTGGAAAATACTTTTGCTAAAGATCCTACAAAACGTTTTGGTGGTTGGTTTGTACGCTTCAATGGAATGCAGGTAACCCTCACCATTGGTAGCGAAAAAGGAAAGCGGGTGCAGGCCATCACAATTCAGAATAAACCAATTGAGTTGGGGAAAATCTATACCATTACAGCATGTGAACGCGAAGGAGATCCCATTGATACCATGTGTCGCATACAGAAAGTAAGTAATCCTGTATCAAGAGAAGTGCTTCTACATGATGTGATTGAAGAATATCTCGCAAAGTTTTCACCCGTATCACCAAAAGTAGAGGGAAGAGTAATTGCTACGGATGCACCTTCAACATTACTGACACAAGTAACACCCGGAAGTGTGTATCAATTTAGATAATGTAATCCATAAACAACAGCATAGATAAAGTTTGTGTACTGTATTAAGTATCGGAAACTGTCACTGATACCATACAGGGCAAGTCATTCGAGCTTTAAAGATGGCCTTGAAAGATGTGATGAAATAAACCTTCAAAGTAAATTCATCGTTCAGGTAGAGGTTTTCAGTGCTGCAGCCATGAGTACAACAATTTGTTAAAGGGCGACCTCTTTCATATTACCATGATTACTGATTTTATGAAAATAATTTCTCGGACCAATTAAGGTCATTCTTATCGTAACCCAAGGCGAGCTGTTTTTATTGTTACTGCACACTAACTTCGTAAATGGAAGTAGCACTGTCTTTTCCCTTCAGAACAATATTATCTACTAAAGTAGCCGAATAATTGTCTTTCTCTTTCAACCTATTAGCGATTATGGATGAAACCAGTAAGTCTTTATTGAACTGACTACACTGTGCCATAATCCGGGCACAGGTGTTCAGTACATCACCGTGATATACAATATCTTTCTTAACGGAATGAATTTCGGTTACCGTAACTACTCCCGAATGAATGGATGCCCGGAAATGCGGTACCTCCTGAAATTTTGATAAAAAATATTCCCGGTCGTTCTCTAGCCTGTTTAAAAAATCATAGTACAAAACAACAGGTGCAATACTTTTACTGGCATCTTTTGTTTTCCAAAGAAGTACAGCTTCATCACCCACAAACTGATAGACGGTTGCATCAAATTCATAAATCGATTCGGTAAGTTTTTGAAAACATCGATCGATAAAGAGACTGTATTGAACATGACCTAATTTTTCGGCAAGCGTTGTAGAAGATTTCAAATCGATAAAAATAAAAGTAATGTCTTCCTCTGCTGGCTGCTGATATCGTCCAAGTAAAGCACTAGCCAATGCCTGTGGACCCAGGTATTCATAAACCGTTTTAAACACATTAAAGAATATGCTGAATAACAACATATAAAGTAAACCAGACAAGAAGAAATCGCTTCTTAAAAGTGTCGGGATTTCTGCTAATAAAGTGTATACAGATTTTTTATTATCGATGTATTCATATCCGATATAAATCAGGATGGTTAAAAAGAGGATGCTGAGTATAAGAAGTAAATACTTACAAAGTGTAAACTTTAGAAATGAGAAATGTTTCCATTTAGGAAACACATAGAATTCCAGAAATCCAATACCCAATGCCATATTAATTCCCATGAAGGTGGACAAAGGAAGTATTGTTTGCAATGGATCTCCCTGATGATATTTTAATTCATTTAACCCCAGAAGCTTGAGGTAAATAAATAAATTCATACCTCCCACATAGGAAACGAGCAGTATAATAAAATAGGAATAGGTATTCGTTTTTCGTGACATCTCTCTTGAATTCCGGATTGTTAAAATCAGCTCATAAAAGAAGAAACTTTTCCATACTGATGTTTCTCAGCTACAAAGTAGTGGCATTTATTATATGACCGCACACGAAGAATTGTTGAAACGGACAAAAAGGTTTCTGAACGATGCATAAGGCGAAACGAATCGTTCCGCTCTATTCGAGAATACCATTTCATTTCATGACAATACGTAATGGGCTTTTGCCATCACGGCTAGCCGCAGTCTTTTCCTTTACATCAGGATTTTCCGGTTACACTTCCTTTTTGTCCGCTTCAGCAAGTCTTCACTGTCGAGCTTTTCACAAATGAATCACTTTTGATCCACAAACATTTAAAAAACATAATCTAAAAAATCCAGTATGAAAAAGTCTGTCATCATTTGTTTTATTTTGGTTTCGACCAACTGTTTTAGTCAGAGCTTTACGAAAAGCATCTTTGAACGATTAAGTTTTGGAATTAAAGCGGGAGCTAATTACAGCAACTATGCGCATGCCGATTTTGAAACTGAAGCATTAGTGGGCTTCCATGCTGGTGCTATGATTAATTTCAAATTAGGAAAACGTCTGTCCATACAGGAAGATATCCTCTTTTCTTCGCAAGGAGCAAAAATCAAAGGAAACGTATTTGACAAGGAGAATATAAAAGTTTATTACGTCACTTTGCCTCTACTTTTGAAATACCGCACAGATTCAGGAATCTATTTTGAAGCAGGTCCCCAGGTAGGTGCACTGGCGAAAGAAGATATTGGCGAAACACAAATGGATGGCAACTTCGCGAAGGAACTTGATTTTGGTGTAGTGGCAGGAGTTGGTTTTCAGGCTAAGAACGGGCTTGGAATCGGAGCAAGATATGTGGCCGGGTTATCGGAAGTAGGCGACTTTAAATCACCCAGCATAAAGACCGACTTTAAAAGTAGTGTGATCCAGGCCAGTATATTCTACGTTTTCTAGAGAAGCATCGGGTTGATTCAACACGACCGCATTGGTTAAAAGTTATACTAAGTCTCAGCTGCTCATGCATCTGAGACTTTTTATTTGTCAATCTCGTATTCGCTTTGAAAGACTTCAATGCCCGTTTTGTCCGTTTCGCTCATAAACTATTTCAGTTCGTCATCAATCCACATCATTTTTGAGCCATTCAATCAAAGATTGTTATGACTGAAAAAAATTGTATGCGGATAATAACAAGTGGATTTATAATTCTCATTTGTATTTGCAATGTATTCGGGCAACAAAGTCCGATGACACTTAAGAATTGCATTGAGTATGGTCTCAAAAATCATCGCAGTAATTTTATCTCTGCAAATGACATACTCGCTACTCAGGCTAAAATACAAGAGGTAAGATCAGCGTATCTTCCTTCCGTAAATATTAATGGAAGTGTTGATAATAATTTAAAAGTCCAAGAGTCCGTTATTCCTGGTGCTTTGTTCGGTAGTACGGAAGATGTACGCGTGGCGTTTACTAAAAAATACAATACGCTGTTTACAGCACAACTGGATCAAACTATTTATGATCAATCCTTAATCACTTCGTTCAAAGCAAACCAATATAGTAAGCAAGAGGCGCAGCTTAACAAGGAATACAATGAAGAGGCCATCATCTACAATGTGAGCACGGCCTACTACCAGGTATTTGTAAATCGTCAAAAAGTAGAATTTCTCCTGGAGGATCTTGAAACGTATAAGCAACAACTCGCCATTGCTAAACTCCAGGTAGACAAAGGAGTGTTATTGGAAGTAGACATGAATAAGATACAGGTGAGTTACAACAACACCTTATCACAACTTCATGTGGCGGAAAGTAATCTCACCTTATTTGAAAACGAGTTAAAGAATGCAATGGGATTACTGTTAACTGATTCCATTCTCTTAGATACAACCACTCAGATTACAGAAACTGCAGTGCTGTCATCTCAAGTAAATCCAAAGGATTTTTCAGTATCAACCCGTAAGGACTATCAACTTTCGATGGTCAATATTTCCATGCTCGAAATTGAGGAGAATCGAATCAAGGCTACTGCCCTTCCTAAGCTAACGGGCTATGCACGATATGGAGGAAATGGTTTTGGTGACGATCTCTCTGGTTCCTTTTCTACCATCAGCGATTTTTCGGCTGTCGGTCTTAAATTAAACATTCCTGTTTTTAACGGATTAAAACGCAATGGGCAATCACGACAAGCTCGATACTCCCGTCTCAATGCAATTGAAAATCTTAATCTCGATAAGGAAAAGTATTTGCTTGAATATGAGAATGTACGCACACAACTTATACAGGCACTAAGCAGCATGGAAAATGATGAGCGCACGCTTAAACTTTCACAGTCTGTATTTCAAGCAACCGATCTTCAATATCAAAAAGGCATAACGGATCTAACGGATTGGCTGTTAACGCAGCGTTCTCTTAAAGAAGCTCAAGCCAACTATCTTAACTCGCTTTTTAAATTCTATCTGTCATTAGTTGATCTTGAAAAAGCAAAAGGCACCTTAAAAAATTTCTATAACGCTTTGTAAATACGTAACGAATATGAAACGCAAGTACTTTGTATGGATTGTGATTGTTGTATTGATCGGATTGATGGGATTTAAACTCATCGTGAATAAGAAAAAGATCAATGAAAAAAATAAGCCGAAGGAAGTTAGCGACATACTGATTCCGGTAAAAACGGATACCGCTCGGAATCTACCGCTTACGTTATCCATCATGAAAACCGGAAACCTCGCTCCTTTCAAAGAAGCCAAGATTCTACTTCCAACAGGAGGCATACTGAAAAATATTCGTTTTGAATTGGGAGACCATGTTCGTTCCTCGCAAGTACTTGGAACAATTGATAGTCGCACCAATCAACTGGAGCTTGAAAAATCAGAAGCGAAAGTAGCCAAGTTGAAAACCGATGTGCAGACCTACCAGGAATTGTATGAAGGCAAGGCAGCCACGAAAGAAAAAGTAAGCGAAATACTGCAAGACTATAAAGATGCAGTAAACCAATCGGAGCAGCTACGAAAGCAAATTGCAGATGCTACTATCAAAGCTCCCATCGATGGAATCATTTCAAGCAAATCACTGGAAGAAGGAACTTTTGCCAGTACAGGCGCTGAACTTGCTACCATCGTTAATCTTTCGGTTGCCAAAGTTCAGGTTAATCTTACTGAAGCTGAAGCCTATCAGGTAACGGAAGGACAACAAGTGAAGATCACGACGAATGTATATCCAGATAAAGTTTTTACAGGTAAGTTAACTTTCATTAGTCCACAAGCAGATGCAGCTCATAACTACTCCGCTGAGATTGTTATTTACAATACAGAGAAAACAATTTTAAGATCAGGCACATTCGTATATGCTGACTTCTCAAAAGAATTCAAGGAAACCGTTCTTATGATTCCCAGAGATGCATTGATGGAAAGTATTCAACAGGCATCTGTATATGTAGTGGGTGCAGATCAACGCGTTGCTCTAACCCCTGTAAAGACTAACCGGGAAATGAAGGGAATGATCGAGATAACGAATGGTCTCAAACCAGGTGATATTGTAGTGACCACCGGCCATATTAATCTGAAGAACGGAACACAAGTTCAAATCGCTAAATAATAAACAGCCATGTCGATTTCTGAAATTGCCATCAAGAGACCTTTATTGGTACTGGTCGTCTTTACCGTCTTAACTCTTTTTGGAGTACAGAGTTATTTCAAGTTGAATTATAACCTGCTTCCAAAACTAGAGGTTGGCGTAGTAAGTGTCAGTACGATCTACCCAGGAGCCTCCGCTGCAGAGGTTGAGAACGCTGTTACTAAAAAACTGGAGGATGCATTTGCCTCTGTTGAAGGTCTTGATCAAATTAGTTCAACTTCGCAGGAAGGTGTGTCCCAGATTTCGATCACCATGAAAAGCAATGCCGATGTTGATAAAGCAGAACGCGACATTCAACGAAAAGCAGATCAGGCAATGAATGATCTTCCGGATGATATTGAGAAACCACTGGTATCAAAAGTTAATCTCGAAGAAACTCCGGTTATTAAAGCAGGTGTCACTTCTACCCTTCCTCCCAAATCATTATTTGACTTGATGGATAAACAGGTTAAACCAATTCTGCAAAATGTGGCCGGTGTAGGTCAGGTAAATATCATTGGTGGTGATGAACGCCAAATCCAAGTGAATATCTCACAGGAAAAATTGCAAGGTTATCATTTGAATATAGACCAGGTATCACAAGCCATCAACCGCGCCAATCAATCCTTTCCTGCCGGGCAGATTGAAACAAAAGATAACAAGGTATCCATTCGATTTGACGCGAACGTCACTTCCATTGAACAGATCAAAAAACTCATTGTTTCAAGGAGTCGTAACAGCACCATTTATCTCGAAGAGATTGCTGAAGTGATCGATGCTACTGCAGAGACCAGTGCCATCAACCACATCAACGGAATTCCTTCCATTGGTGTGCAAATCATCAAACAAAGTGATGCCAATGCGGTGGATGTTAGTGACCTGATCAAAAAGAAATTCGCTGAGCTTGAAAAAAGATTTGCAGCACAAAATATAACATTCTCTGTATCGAGTGATCAAAGTACCTATACACTCGCATCTGCTCATGCAGTGATGGAAGATCTTGGATTGGCAGTGATCATTGTTGGTCTTGTTATGCTCGCCTTTTTACACAGTGTTCGAAGCTCTTTATTCGTGATGGTAGCTTTGCCTTGCTCAATTATTCCAACCTTTATTGCGATGTATTTTTTTGGTTTTTCACTGAACCTGATGTCGTTGATGGCGCTATCACTTGTAGTGGGAATATTAGTAGATGATTCGATTGTAGTACTTGAAAATATTTACCGGCACATGGAGATGGGCTCGGATAAAAGGAAGGCAGCTCTGGAAGGTCGTAACGAAATCGGATTTACTGCCATGGCCATTACACTGGTTGACGTGGTGGTATTCTTACCTCTGGCACTCAGTGGTGGAATTATCGGTTCTATACTCAAGGAATTTTCATTAGTCGTTGTATTCTCCACATTAATGAGCCTTTTTGTTTCCTTCACCATCACTCCTCTGCTCGCGAGCCGGTATGGTAGATTGGAGAAACTGGATTCCAATACATGGTGGGGGAAGCTCAACCTTGGCATCGAAAAGGTTATCGACCTCGTAAAGGAAGAGTATGGAAAACTGCTTGAGTTCATGCTGCATAAAAAGCGCTGGCTTCTATCGGGCGTTATTGTACTCATCATTGGATCATTATCGCTTGTGGCTACCGGATTTATTGGTGGTTCATTCATTCCAGACTCTGATCGCGGTGAGATCATGATTAAAGTAGAAATGCAACCCACTGCTTCAATCTATCAAACCAATATGGCCACGCAGGAAGCAGAGAAGATTGTGATGCAGCAGCCAGAAGTACAAAATGTTTTCACCAGTATTGGATTTGTAACGGGTAGTGTGGCCGGTTCCAGCAATACAAGTAACATGGCTGAACTTACTGTAACCCTCAACGATAAAACCGAACGCAATATTTCTTCGCAGGAGTTTGGATTAAAGATGCAGCGTCTTTTAACGAGTTCAATACCGGGTATTAGAGTTTCTGCTTCTGCTATTTCTATATCGGGGAGTAATAACCAGACCCCGATCCAGGTGGCTGTACGTGGTCTTGATCTGAAAGAGATTAGAGTAATTGCTGATCAGATCGAAGAGATCATTACCTCGGTGCCAGGAACACAGTTTGTTCAACTGTCAGTAAAAGATCAAAAGCAGGAAATCGAAGTGAACCTCGACAGAGATAAAATGACATTGCTTGGACTTGATGCCAGTCAGGTAGGAACGGTTTTACAAAATGCATTCAGTGGAAACGATAAAAGTAAATTCAAGGAGGATGGAAATGAATATGATATTCACATCAGCCTCGATCAATATTATCGCTCCGACATAAGCAATGTTCGAAACTTAACGTTCACCAACGGCGATGGACAGAGCTTTGTATTAAGTCAGTTTGCAGAAGTGCGACCCGTAATGGGAGAAAGTGTTTTGCAACGCAGTAACCGAATCGGATCGATCACTGTCAATTCAAATGTAATCGGTCGTCCTGTCGGATCTGTTGCTAATGATATCAAAGCTAAGATCACTGCGCTTAAAATTCCGGAAGGAATAACCATTGAGTATCTGGGAGATGTAAAAAATCAAGGTGATGCTTTTGGAAGTTTAGGACTTGCATTGATTGCTGCTATCCTGCTCGTGTACCTGATCATGGTAGCTCTCTATGAAAGTCTGATTTATCCTTTTGTGGTTTTGTTCTCTATTCCTGTTGCTTTGATTGGGGCGTTGCTTGCACTGGCCTTAAGCATGGAGACATTAAACATCTTTTCTATCATCGGAGTGATCATGCTATTAGGTCTGGTTTCCAAAAATGCCATTCTGATTGTCGACTTTACCAATCAACTCAAGGAACAAGGTCATTCGGTAAAGGACGCATTACTTGAAGCCGGAAAAGAACGTCTACGTCCCATTCTCATGACTACACTTGCGATGATCTTAGGTATGTTACCTATTGCTTTGGCTGGCGGTGCCGGTGCGGAAATGAAAAATGGCATGGCGTGGGTAATCATTGGAGGATTAACGAGTTCAATGCTTCTGACTTTATTCGTTGTTCCTGCTATGTACCTCATCATCGAAGGATTGAAAAACAAATTCCAAAAAAAGGAATTGGTTAACTACTCCGCTCCTCACCAAACAATTTTATGAACCTGCTGATGAAAAAAAATCTGATTAACATCGGTGGAGATTTGTCTCTTTTTAAACGTGAAATTACCAACTTGCCAATCAAACACACCTACTCTACGCTGGAGATGAAATCAGGTCTTATCGATGAGCATTTACTAGCAAAGAAGATGGTATTTAGTATACATGCAGGAGTGAGTTCAACATTAGCATCAAAAGTACTAGAAGCAAATAAGTACAATGATCCTTTTGTAAAAAACACTCAATCAATGGTTCTGTATGCTAAAGCGGGCGTATCCTTTCTTCCGTTTTGGAAAGGAATAGCTCATTAGCAAGGAATTCATACCAAGAGGATCGATGGAATATCAAACCAATTTCAAAAACCTGATGCGCATCAACCTGGCCGTGACAGGTGTTGCCAGTTTCGTGGCTTTTATTCTCCATCTTATTACCAATGTCGATCTTACCGGTGCAATGATTCGCAGTATTATGGGAGTAATCACCATGCTCCTGGTTGGCACGGTCAATATTTTTATTCTTGAGTTTAAAGTGGTTAATACTGATTCCTTAAGATCAAATAAGAATCAAAAGGCATTGAGGTACCTGATGTCTTATCTCATAAGTCCTTTTATTTATATCATCATTTTTGAGTTCTTCCGATCCCTTCTCACCGATGAGAAATCTAACTTGCCAGCACTATCCGTTATCGCTATTTTGGTTATAGCGAGTTGGGTGCAGAATACTATGATTATAGTATTCTATAACTATTATTCATTGCATCAGTCAAAAATCCATTCCGAATTCGAAAACCTGAAGCTAAAAACAATTGTCAGCGAGACCGCCAATCAGTTACTAAAACAACAAATCCATCCGCACTTTCTGTTTAATGTTCTGAACACCGTTAAATCGCTTTATAAACAAGATGTTCAACAAGGTGAAGCCTACCTGGTACACCTGGCTAACTTTCTAAGGGCTTCGCTTTCGAATCCGACTGCCCGAATAGTGAAACTCGAAGATGAACTACAACTTTGCCTCGACTATATCGAGATGCAGCGAATACGTTTTGGTAAGGCACTGACGTATCAAGTTGATTTACCATCAGAAATCCGCCATCAAAAATTTGTTCCTTATTTTGCGTTGCAGACCTTATTGGAAAATGCCATCAAACACAATGACCTGACCGAAGAAGCGCCCTTGAATATTGAGATAGTAAAAGAGGAAGATTACATTAAGGTAATAAACAACCTTCAGCCCAGGCATTTTAAAGAGCCATCCACGGGGCAAGGCCTGTCGAATCTGACTGAACGCTACAGGTTGCTTACGGGAGAAGAGATATACATCACACAAAATGAAACTGAATTTGCCGTCAGAATAAAATTATTGGATAATGAAAATAGTCATCATTGAAGATGAGCGATTAACTGCAAATGATCTTGCGGATACCATTCAGCACTTTGACGCAAGTATTGAAATAGCAGCAAAACTTTTATCCGTAAAAGATGCTGTGCGCTACTTCCGGGAAAATGAAGAGCCTGATCTCATCTTCAGTGATATTCATTTAGGTGATGGTTTAAGCTTTGAAATCTTTAAAGCAACTCAAATCAATGTTCCCATCATCTTCTGCACAGCTTACGATGAATATGCGTTGAATGCCTTCAACACAAATGGTATTGATTATTTACTAAAGCCTTTTACCCTCGCTACGGTTAGAAGAGCACTGGAAAAATTTAATAGGTTAACACAATCAGCAAAGGGCCAAGAATCTTCGCAGTTGGAAAAAATAATGAAGTTCTTTGAAAAGAAAGACTCGGAAAACCCAACGTCAATCCTCGTTCATTACAAAGAAAAGATTCTTCCTGTCAAACTTCAGGACACAGCTATTTTTTATCTGGAAGATAGCCTGGTCCACATGATTACATTCGATCAGAAGAAATATTTTCCAGGAAAAAGTTTGGAAGAACTGGAAAAAATTACTGGTAAAAATTTCTATCGTGCGAACAGGCAATACCTAGTGAATCGGGAAGCTATTGTAGATGTCTCCAACCAGCTTGGCCGGAAGCTTTGGGTAAATGTTTCGGTACCCCTTAAAGAGAGTATCACCGTTAGCAAAGAAAAAATGCTGCATTTTCTGCATTGGCTTTCCGGAGAATAAAAGAAATTGTCCTCTATTTAAGCTACCTATTCATGCGTTTTAGTCAAATTGAATAGAGACGTGTACTCTTTTTTGCGCGGCATAATAATAAATAGAGATGTCAAATCTTTAGATGCTATTTGTCAAATTGAAGTAGCAAATACACACTGACTATCAATCAGCATCTTTTTCGGCACGTTCAGAAAAGCCAATGAAGAACCGGGCTTTTTCTGATATTATTAGTAGGTTCCTGACTCTTTTAAAATCAGGTTTCTTCTGATTTTTATAACTATAGTTTAAGTGATGTTTGCATTAGAAATCTTCATTATGACCAGACACTTTATCCGTACAATTTAAAGTGTACTATAAACTGGTATTGTTGGTTTAGACCCTGGACTTAAAACGAGTTCGTGACTATTTTTTTTCAGTAAACACATTAAAGTATGGTACATCGAATATTACCTTTTTTAATTGTCTTCATTTTAGGTTTTGATCTTTCTTCCTTTGCGCAACAGGATACCTGCAAATTGGGGATTTATATTAACTCCATCTACGATTTTCGCCTGGATGAAAAAAGTTTCTCGGCAGACTTCTGGATCTGGATGAACAGCAAGAATGATAGTTTGAATTTTAAAGATATATTGGAGATACCGAATAGCAAAGCGGTGGAATTCAGTAATTTTTCAATTGAAAAAAATGCTGGATGGAATTGGGCCACACAAAAATGCAAAGCACAATTGATGCACCAATGGGATATTTCTAAATTTCCATTCGATACGCAACGATTGCATATTGAGATAGAGAATTCAGAATATGATACCACACGGCTGATCTACCAAGCCGATGAGGCTAATTCAAGAATAGATTCGGTGTTCAATTCGAACGAATGGTGTATTGAAAATTTCACTATAAAAGCCGATATAAGAACGTATGAAACGACTTACGGAAATCCTGAACTTTCAGGAAAAAGTTCTTACCCAAGAGTGGTTGCTGAAATAACGATTAAACGAAAAAACTCCTGGCTGGTATTGGGTAAAATGCTTACAGGTGTTTATGCAGCATTTCTGATTTCCTGTCTTGTGTTCTTTGTGTCTTCTGAAAACCAGGACTCCCGTTTTGGCTTATGTGTAGGTGGATTATTTGCGGCCATTGGTAACAAGTACATTGTAGAATCAGTAGTACCCTCTTCAATCACGAATACCTTAATGGACAATGTTCATAACCTTACCTTCACCTTTATTTTACTTATTGTGGGCATTATTATTATTTCTCTTAAATTATTTGAATCCGAAGATCCAAATAAAAGGTCTAGATCATTGTGGCTTGATAAGGTAGCTTTTTTCTCAATCGTTATCGCGTATGCTTCTATTAATCTGCTTCTTATCTATATAGCTTACAGCAAGGTGTGACGGACGGTTACGTTTCGGTATACGTTGATACAAAACACAAAAAGAGAATACTCTAACTAAGTGCACATTGGATCGCAAAAGCTCTTTTGCACTAAGAAGAGGACTTGGTTCTCTTCTTTTTACTTGTCTGTTTCGTAAGTAAGCAAATCAATAGCAACCTCTTCAACAACTTGATATGATACTAGATGAGATAAATTATCGTAGCATGGATTTCTCAAAAGACAGAATTGAAGCTAAAGGTTGCGCTGTGTCGCAAATAGCCCTGTAAAAAGTCGCTTTTCGCCAACCTTAAGTTAAATTCTATAACATAAGTTTGTGATGTAAACGATACAAAATCAAACCAAAACATCATGGAGACAGCAACTAAAACAGTTATTACGGTTGAGGCAGTAGTTAAATCGCCCGTAGAAAAAGTTTGGAAATTCTGGTCAGAACCCCAACACATTATACAATGGAACAATGCCTCTGACGATTGGCATACTCCTTATGCAGAAAATGATTTGCGCGTAGATGGGAAATTCAAATCAACCATGGCTGCCCGAGATGGAAGCATGAGTTTTGATTTTGAAGGCGTGTATACGAATGTTCAACAACATAAGGTAATTGAATATACAATTCTGGATGGGCGGAAAGTAAAGATTACATTTTCAGGCAATGGAAATGAAACAAAAGTGGTTGAATCATTTGAAGCTGAAACTACTAATTCAGTGGAGTTACAACAAGGCGGATGGCAAGCGATTCTCGATAGTTTTAAAGAATATACCGAAGCAAATTGACAAGTTCCATTCTCTCTAAAATAAAGAAGGATCAACTCCTCTAAAAATTTAGATGGAGTTGATCCTTACACTTTACTACTTATTCAAATATTAATTAAGGTCTCTTGTAGAGATACATCCAGTCAGTGAGTGCTTGATTGAATGGATTATACAAAGGATCAGCTGTTCCAATTCCATTTCCATTATATGTTCTTGTCCAAACATCATGACCGGCACTTGGGAAGATAGAAATTTTGGACTTATAACGCGGCGCAGGTATCTGTGCATTGTATTTCGTTACAAAGTTCTTTGACATAGTTACATTGACACCGTCATTTGCACCAACAAAAGTCCAAATCGGTGTGTCGTTTGATTTAGCAAAACCAGCAGGAGCTCCATAGGCCGCTATGGGAGCAGCTGCGGCAATGTAACTCGTTGCATCATCTTGTTGAGTGAGATAATCATAAATTCCATTACCTCCAAAACTCAAGCCCGTCAAATAGATACGTTTTGGATCAACACGATAGTGACTTATCATGTATTCAATAAAAGTCTTGAGTGCTAAAGGTTTTCCACCACCCCAGTTATTTAGGTTTCCAGTGTTACCAAAATATTGTGGCGAAACAACCAGCATTGGATTCGTAGGCTTCCACTTTTTATCTTTAATAAGTCTTGGGATACCTGTATTTAAAACCCTGTTCAGTACTGCAAGTGAATTTGTTCCATCACCTTTTTCACCTTTACCATGCAAAAATATCAGCAAAGGATAGAGATCCTTCACGTTTGAGTAGTTATAAGGTCGATAGAGGTAATAGCCATACTGGGCTGCTGTTGATCCCAGCACATAGGGTAAGTGCGAGCCACCAATATCGATGGGCAAACCATTTATAGTGGCACCCATAGTAGTTGCTGCTGTTGTAGTCGTACTTCCAGAAGTTATTTCAGGTGAAATAATTTCTTCAGTACAAGATGCGCATAGAAGTATTGTTAACATGAACAATACATGTTTTCCTTTTAGTATTTTCATAATTTGTTATTCAGGATTTTGTGTTAATTGATAGTTAAAACATTTAGTCTTTGGGCTCCACTCCAAAAATCTTACACAAAGAGAGTCCATCTCTCAGCGAATGACAAACTTCAATCGTTGAACGAACGATATAGTATGCTTAAGGTGGTCATATGGATATAAAGAAAAATAAAATCATTCCACTAAAAAAATGGGTAAAAAAATCCTCACAACGCGCAAACGTGTGTAATCTTTGTAGAAACTATTCGCTTAGAGCATCTGATATTCTCAGCCTAATTTCAACTCACAATTCCGTAAGCGGTAAATAAAATTCTTTTTACTCGTACTATCTTTCATAACCTAAACGAATGACTATGAGAAAGATATTTCTACTGCTGATAGTATTACTTCCAATGATTGTTGCTGCTCAACAAACACAAAAGCCCGTTCTCCATGGGAAGAATTGGATGGCTATTACAGGCAAACCATTAGCGGCAACTTCTGGCTCGATTATTTTTCAAAGGGGCGGAAATGCTGTGGATGCTGCTTGCGCGATGTTAGCGAGTACATGCACAATGTGGGATGTTTTGAGTTGGGGCGGTGAGACCCAAGCCTTGATTTACAATCCGAAAACAGGAAAGGTAATTGGTATCAATGCGCTTGGTGTTGCTCCCACCGGAGCAACTGCTGAGTTCTTTAAAAGTAAGGGCATGAACTTTCCTCCTGAATATGGACCACTCTCTGCTGTGACACCAGGCACTCCTGGCGGACTTTGCACTATACTTGCAGAATTTGGTACCATGAGTTTGAAAGATGTGCTGGCTCCTGCTATGCAACTCGCTGAAGGATATCCAATGGATCTCACAGGCAACTCGATGGAAAATCAAAAGGAACGAATTAAACAATGGTCGTATTCGAAAGCGGTTTTTCTCCCTCACTTAGGTGAGAAGCGTGAGGCACCACATGAGGGTGAAATTTTTAAACAGGCTGACCTTCTTGAGACCTTACGAAAAATGGTAGAAGCCGAACAACAAGCATTGAAGAAAGGCAAGAATAGAAAGGAAGCAATCTATGCTGCCTTCGATCGCTTTTACAAGGGAGATATTGCAACAGAATTCGTTCGCGGTTGTCAGGAACAAGGTGGCTTGATTACAAAAGAAGATTTAGCAAAATGGACTGTAAAAATTGAGGAACCCCTAAAAGTAAACTACAAGGGCATTGACGTCTATAAACTTTCTCAATGGACACAAGGCCCCATGCTTCTTCAATCCTTGAACATGCTCGAGAACTTCGACTTGAAAAGTATGGGATATAACTCATCAAAATACATTCACACATTATACCAGGTAATGAACATGAGTTTTGCCGATCGTGATTTCTATTATGGCGATCCGTACTATGCACCTGAAGAACCAATCAAAGGATTGCTGTCAAAAGAGTATGCGAAAGAAAGAGTGAAGACGATGAACCTGGAACGAAATGATCCGAAAGTTGCTCCGGGAGATCCGTACCCATACGAAGGAAAAGTAAATCCATACAATGATCTTATCAAGCAATGGAACCAGGCTTCAAACTCCACTCCTGTTTCTCCTATCGATGAAAATTATTTAGACCAGGTTTGGCGCGGAACAACATCTGTTGAAGCGGCCGACAAGGAAGGTTGGGTTGTGTCCATTACACCCAGTGGCGGATGGATACCTTCTTGTATTGCTGGAAAGACAGGAGTAGGTATGAGTCAACGTATGCAAAGTTTTGTTACAGATTCGAAGTTGAATCCGTTCAATGTTGTTGAACCCGGAAAGAGACCACGCGTTACCCTCACACCAACACTTGCCATGAAGGATGGCAAACCGTTCTTATCGTTTGCAGTTCAGGGCGGCGATGCACAAGATCAAAACTTATTACAATTCTTTTTGAATATGGTTGAGTTCGGAATGAATGTGCAGGAAGCTGCTGAAGCAGCCAACATCAATACCTATCAGTATTGGTTATCATTAGGTGGCGAAGATCGAAAACCAAAACCGGGTTCTCTTCTTCTTCACGACAGCACACCTTCGTGGATTCGAAAAGAATTAATACAGATGGGTTATAAGCTTACGTTTGATGATCGTACATCTGGACCAATTAACGCTATCTATTTTGACTGGAAGCATGGAGGCTTCTGGGGTGGATCGAGTAACCATGGAGAAGATTATGGAATTGGATGGTGATTTTTTTAGTTGTTCGTCGTTATTCGTAAATGCACTAAATAAAAAAAGTCGTTAGACCACTTTACATTACGTAAATCGGTCCAACGACTTTTTTTTATTCTGATCCGTGTTCAATTGAATATTTCCAAACTATCGATCAACGGATAACGATCAACAAACAATGACTACGTAGCCCAAGTTTTTCCATTACCCGCTTCCTTCAAAGGAATACATCCTTTGTATGATCCAGGAACAGCAACATATTGCAATACTTGAGTAGCACCAGGTTCTGAAGTGAAGAATCCTAACATAGTAAGTTCTTTCATCATTAAAACAAAAGGTCGCTTCTCTGCTTTAGCTGCTATGGCTTCATCGTGGGTCTTCTTCACAAACTCCGTTTGCTTTTCAGCACCAAGTTCAATGAAAACATCACCATGTGCTTTCTTCGCTTCTTCGTCAAAAGCAGTAAGTGCACTAATGAAATTATCCTGATCTGCTTTTGAATAACAGTCTTTCAATAACAAATCAATGAAGCCAGGAACACCCGCATCCTTTGCTCCTGGTGTATCGGTCTTGGGTATAATAATTTCAGCCACTTGTGAAACCAGGATACCTTGGTTCTCAGTTAAAAAAACCGGCTTCCAGTCGATGGTGGGTTTTGCTGCACAGCCTTTCAATATTCCCATCATAGCCGGTGCGGAAACCACTCCTCCCATGATCCAGGCCGTGCGCTTTAGTGCTTCTCTACGATCCATATTTCTTTAATTTAAAAATGTTCAAAGTTTCAGGTTCAAAATTCCAAGTTCAAAAACATTGAACTTGGAGCTTTGAACTTATAAATTATTCTTTTTCAATTCACTCACTGCATAATCAACTGCACGGGCAGTAAAGGCCATGTAACCCAATGATGGGTTATGACATGCTGCTGAGGTCATGAAAGAACCATCAGTAACAAATACATTTTTACATGCATGTACCTGATTCCATTTATTCAACACAGAAGTTTTTGGGTCTTTGCCCATACGCGCAGTCCCCATTTCGTGGATACCTAATCCCACTCCTGTCTCGTTGTCGAATTTATTGACGTTCTTAAAGCCTGCTGCTTCCAACATTTCTGCTGCATCATTGGCCATGTCTTTACGCATCTTCAATTCGTTGTCGCGAAGAATTGCATCGAAGGTTAAGGTAGATAATCCAAACTTATCTTTCTTCTCTTTGTTCAACACCACAAAGTTTTCGTGATAAGGAAGTATCTCTCCGAAGCCACCCATGCCGATGGTCCATTTACCCGGAGTAGACACTGCAGATTTAAGATCAGCACCAAGACTTAACTCAGAAACTAAGCTCGACCATCCCTGACGGCTCGCCCCACCTTGATATCCGAAACCACGTAGGTAATCCTTGTTCTTCTTCCCAATGTTCTGGTAGCGCGGAATGTAAAATCCATTCGCTCTTCTTCCAGCGTAATATTGATCTTCATAGCCATCTACTGACCCACCTGCACCAACGCTCAAGTGATGATCCATAATGTTGTGTCCTAGTTCACCACTATCATTTCCAAAACCATTCGGGAAACGATTTGAGATAGAGTTCAACATAATGAAAGTAGATCCAAACGTTGAAGCACAAAGGAAAATCACCTTTGCGAAGTATTCAACTTGCTCTCCTGTTTCGGCATCCAATACCTTAACACCGGTTGCCTTTCCTAGTTTCTCATCATAGATCAATTCATGTACAATCGAGTTGGGTCTCAATGTCATGTTACCTGTTTTCTCTGCAGCAGGAAGTGTTGATGAGTTACTGCTGAAGTATCCTCCGTAAGGGCATCCGCGTGAGCAAAGGTTTCTATATTGACACGTTCCTCGTTGTGGACTATGTGGAAGCGGTGCTGTTGCATGCGCCACTCTTCCGATTGTTACCAATCGATCTTGTTTTTCTTTTACTGATTTTTTGAAATCCAATTCAACACAGTTCAACTCCATTGGAGGTAGAAATTTTCCATCAGGGAGTTGCGGTATGTTTTCAGCTTGTCCGCTGACACCAATGAAGGATTCAACATAATCATACCATGGAGAAATATCTTTATAGCGCACCGGCCAATCAACTGCTATTCCGTCTTTTGCATTTGCTTCAAAATCCATATCGCTCAGGCGATAACTTTGGCGACCCCACATAATCGATCTCCCACCCACGTGATAACCGCGCATCCAATCAAAGCGTTTTACTTCTGTGTAAGGATTATCCAAATCGTTAACAAACCAATGCTTTGTGTCTTGACGAACTGTGTAACCGGTTCTGTTTTGAACTCCTTGTTGTTTTAAATCTTCTTGAGTCGGACGTCCGGCATTGGGAAGTTGCCATGGATCTTTTGTTGCGGTTGGATAGTCAGGATGTTTCACCATTCTGCCACGTTCCAGCACCAAAGTTTTTAATCCCTTTTCAGTGAGCTCTTTAGCAGCCCATCCACCACTAATACCGGTACCAACCACAATGGCATCGTACGTGTTTTTCTTTTCAGCGTCTACGTTGAGGTTCATGTCGAAATTTAATTTGCTTAAAATTAGAATATTGAACTGACTTACGCAGCAAATTACACGAATGGTTGTAGAAAGTTTCTTATCAAAATGATTTTTTCAACAGGAAATAGATTTTATATCTGAAATTTAAGCAGTAAAAGTCAGAGGGTAATTGGTACTGGTTAATAGCCAGAATGGGAATTGAGTGATCACGTTAGGCAAAAAACAGAACTCCAAATAATGAACTGAACTTAAACTTAAAGGCCATTAACTGATAACTTTGAATTTCGAAAACCCGAACTTTGAACCTGAAACTCTGAACTGAAATCCATGGCCGAAATTCTTCCCATACGCCCCTGGCGATATAATAATGAACTCTCTAAAAACATCGATGCATTAGCGTCTCCCCTTTTTGATGTTGTGTCTGACAAACAACGCAAAGCACTTTATCAGAATCCATTCAATAGCATTCATCTTTCTGTTCCCGAGCCTCCAGATGCTGCAAACCATGCGGCTGAACTTTTGCAATCCTGGAAGCAGAAAAAAATAATTATTCAGGACAGATTGCCCGGCATCTATGTGTATTATCAATACTTTACGCTGGCCGGATCGGCACACGAATATTGTCGTAAAGGGTTTATCTGTCACATCAAAGCATATGACTGGAGTGATGGCATTATTCTTCGTCATGAAAACACAATTCCGAAAGCGGTAAATGATCGGATTGAAATATTGGCAAAAACAGAATTACACACAAATGCCACACACGGACTTTACACTGATCCTGATTTTGAATTGGAAAAGTTTATGGATGAAGCCATTCAAAATCCAATTTATGAAACCGAAGATTACCAAGGTGTGCGCGATGTATTGGCTGTCATTCAGGATGTGAATGTGATCCACCAATTTATAAAGTCAATCGAAAAGAAGACGATCATTCTGGCGGATGGTCATCATCGTTTTGAAGGATCACAGGTCTATCGCAGGCGGCAACTCGACTTGCATCCAGAGCACACAGGTAATGAAGGATACAATTATCATTTAATGTATCTCACCAACACCGAAGCGGATGACTTAAGAATTTTACCTACCCATCGACTCATAAAAGATCTCCCAAATTTTGATGAGGAAACCATTCTTAAAAAACTAGAAGAAGATTTCGTTATTAAACCTGTTGATTGTGCAGATACCTTAAATGAAATTATTGCCGGAAAAAAATGGGCTTTCGGAATGATGTTTAAAGAAAACGCATATAAAGTGCGACTTAAACCTGAGTCGTTCAATAAAATGAAGTGGCCGTTTCCGGAAGAAGTAAAAGCACTTGATCTTACGGTTATGCATTATTTCATCATCGAAAAAATATTGGGCATACCAGGCAAAGATCAACGACAATCATCGCATCTTGATTTTGACAGAAGCTTTTCGGATTGTTTGAAGAAGGTAATTCAAGGCGATGCACAATTGGCTATCATTACCAATGAAGTATCCATTGAAGAAGTAAAACAAGTTTGTAAAAGTGGTTACACTATGCCACAAAAATCCACCTACTTTTATCCAAAAGTAATTGGCGGCTTTATGTTTAGTTCGATCAAAGAAGAAGAATTTAAAAGTCCAAACTACTCACCATTTTAGTATGAATCCAAATCGAAAAATAATATTAGCATCAAGTTCACCGCGCAGACAATATTTAATGAAAGAAGCAGGCTTTGAATTTACTGTGGAGAAGCCTGATGTAGAAGAAAGTTTTCCCAGCGAACTTCCAGTAGAACATGTGGCGAAATACCTCGCAGAAAAGAAAGCCGAATACTTTCGGATGAACATGAAGAATGAAATTGTTGTAACAGCCGATACGGTAGTCATTCTAAAAGGCAGTATTATGAATAAACCTGCCGATCGAAATGAAGCCATTGCAATGCTCAACGCACTTTCGGGAAATACACATCAGGTAATGACAGGTGTATCCATCATCTCAAAAGAAAAAGAAGTAAGCTTCGATGATACCACTGAAGTTACCTTTCAACACCTTACTTCAGACGAAATTGAATTTTATGTGGACGAATACAAACCATATGACAAAGCAGGTGCATATGGAGCACAAGACTGGATTGGAATGGTTGCGATTCAAAAAATTAAAGGCTCTTACTTTAATGTAATGGGCTTACCTATTCACCTTGTCTACCAGCATTTACATAAAGATTTTTGATAAAGAGCTGTGCACTCTTATTTCGATCGAATTACGAAAGTGATTTTTCCTATAGAGATAGCAGGAACGCTGGTACCTGTTTGAATAAATGTTAATTTCTCAATGGATTTGCGGCAGATTTGTTCCGTCTCCTGGCTCACAGATCCTTCCAATTTTTTGATGGAAATGATATCACCATTGTCATCAACTTTGATTTCAAAAACAAGTCTTCCTGATTCATTATCTGCAATTGCCGGATTTGGTTTTTGATCCCAAGCCCAACCTGATAAATCCAAGCTTGATCCTCCACCGCCTCCCCCTCCGCTTCCTGGTGTTCCTGTGTATTGACCTCCTTTAACAAGGGTGCCCTCAGGCTTACCCTTATTACCTGTCTTACCTTCATCATCACCTTCACTTCCCGGTTTCCCTTCCTTTGTTCCCGTAGCTTTTGTGTCTGATTCTGTCTTCTTTTCAGTTGGGTTAAAGACTGCCTGAGGTTTTACTTCAGGTTTCTTCTCTTCCACTTTTTCCTTCGGCTTTTCAACAGGTTTTACTTCTTCTTTCTTTGGTTTTACAGTAACTGAACTTTCTTCATCTGAGGAGATAAGGTCATCTTCTGTTTTAGTATCGACTGGTTTTGTTTCTTCCTTCACCACTTCTTTCACTTCCTCCTTCTGAGCTTCCTGTGGTTGATTCTGACTTTCTTCTTTTTGATCACCATCATTGCCTACAGGCGTATCCATTGGATCATCTCCACCACCTTCATCATCAAAACCAATGTTTAATTCAATCCCAGACCCAAGATCAGATAACGGTGGGTTCGGCGGACGATAGGCAACCAATACAAACAACAAAACAAAAAGAACAGCCTGAATTCCTATCGTGGAAAAAAAGGCTATTCGTTTATTTTTCTTTTCTTGTTCCAGCTCGCTCATCCTTATTTTGCTTCAAGTGAAAAGAAGACAAGGTTATATCAATCTAAAATTCCGAGAGAAAATTAAATCTCTCGTTAGTACTTCACCACCCACACTTCGTTGCCATAGTCTCCGCCTTTCTTACTGTCAGCGTTTGTTTGGGCATCTGCATATGTGTCCGCTACATCAATGGCAATTCGGTAAAATTTAGTTTTACCAAAAGGAGGAATGATTTTACTACTCACGCCCTTCTTGCTCAAATCTTTTGCGTAGTCCATTATAAGGTCATCATCAATGGCGCTGGCTACCACAACATAATAGCGGCCAGATCGCTCACTTAGTGTTTCTATTAATCCTATGGAAGGTTTAGCTGCGGCTAAAGAATCGGCTGCTCTTTGTTCAGCTTCCAAACGTCTTTGCTCTGCAAGAATATCTTCCTGTTGCTGGCGCGCTTTCTCTCTTTGAACTTCTGCCTCCAGCCTTGCTTTTTCTTCAGCTTCTCTAATTTTTGGTTGATAAAAACCAAAGAACCAAATCGCTGCTGCTGCAAGAAGAACTACAACTGATATGCCAAGAATCGTTGGCATATTGCTGGACTCCTCTTCATCTGAGTAATTCGGAATATACTGTTCATCTTCGGTTCCTGTTGAATCTTGCTGAGTCTCGTATGAAGGTGCTTCTTCTACAACAGGTTCTACCACTTCAGGCTCTTCTGCTAAAGGAGAATCTCTCTTAAGAGGTTCGTACTCAATTTCAGGAAGACCAAAAGTATCGTCAGACTCGTTGGTGGTATTGTCAAGATTTTCTGGTTGTTCTTCGTTTTGCTTTTTTCTTCGGGCCATGTTCTGGTCGTTAAAGTGTAAGGAACAGGGTAATTATACAAAAATAACCTAAAATTTCACGGATACAAGCGTTTACGCCAGGCGATGTTAGCACGGCTAGAAGCTCCACGTAATTCCCGCCATCGCTTGAAAACCTCTTACCGGATAGTTAAGAAATACCGGGTACTTATTGCCCGTAATGTTGTTCAACTGAACGAAGGCTGAGAAGCTCTCAGAGAATAGATACTCTGTTTTGAAATTCAAGTCGAAGGCTCCACTGAGTTTAACAGATTTATCGGTAACCGGATCAATTGCTTTCATTCCTCCTTGCGCAATCAGATCGGCACTGAAAATAAACTTCTGATATAAGTTATACGATCCGTTGGCCGTAAGCTTATACGTTGGGCGATGCAACACTGCTGATGAACTATAGCCGTAATAATCTCCGCGTACCATAAACTTGGCAAACTCAGATTGAGCATAGCTTAATGCTGCGTAAAAATTAGAGCGCATAATGCCGTCCTTCTCGTAAACAACATCGAACTTCGCCTGATCGTCTTCTGAGTTTTTGTAGAAATACCAGTTCTTCAAATTCGCAAATGATATACCGGTATATGCTGCAATTTTATTCCCAATGCGTGCGTTCAAACCAAGACTAAAATCAAAAACATTATTGGTATGAAACACATCAACATTTGAGTTTAACCACAGGTTTTCATTGGAGAGTGATTGCAACGACACCTTCTCCATTCCTCCGGTTAAGGAAGCCACAACATCTAATGAAGGATTGATTGGATAGGATGCTTTTACATCTGGATAAAGATGAGTGCTCTTCGAATCGATAGTATCATTTTCAAAAGCAGCAACAAAACCTACACTCAGCTTTAAATTTTCAATGGGTGTAAAAGCGTAGTTCGGTATTACAGTGAACAGATTACGAGGCTTTGCTTCTATTTCAGAATCTTTGCGACTGAGAATAATGTAATCTGCTTTAATGTTGATTTGAGATTCTTCATTCACATCGTACGAAGACTTAAATGCTACATCAGCTTCTGTTTCGCGGGCTTCAAACTTATCGGATAAATAACCAAACCCAGCCCCAAGCTCATACTTAAAATCGGAGTTTTTGGTGTTCGTTAGTGCCGCTGAAAGTTTAATAACATTATACGATTGCTTGATGGACTTGGCATCAACATCAGTACCTGGAACATAACCGTAAAAATGAGTCGACCGATTTGAGAAACCTGCGTTCCCTGAAATTGCAATATTGTCCTGGAATGATTTTCCGTACACTGAAATACCAGACGAACCACTTCCTGAATTTGTTCCGTCTACCGGACCTTTATCTGAACCAGTTAGATACAGATGTGCACCCAGTAGTTTATTCTTATCACGAGCAGTGTTAATGTAACCTTCCAGGAGTGGCGAAACATAATTACCAAAACCGGCGCGAACATATCCTCCATATACATTGGATTTACTTTCGGCTTTTAACTTCAATGGTTTAACCAATGGGTTAACTTGTGGTGCCTGGAAATTAAAAGACTGAAAGTCATACTTAATAGGAGGTTTAATTGGTTCTGAAGGACGCGGGGCTATCTTCTCAAAATAACGAGTTGCTTTTGGCAACGATATTTTTCGATCAATTACAATCTCGATCTCTAAATCTTCAATATCTCCTCCATCTTCTCCCCCCTCTGTTTTTTGTGCATTGCCATCAGCCGGAAGGCAGAGGGTAGCCATTGTTAAAACAAAAAGGAACAGCCATGTACGATTCCTATTTGACTTGGTATTAAACTGAGTATTGTTCTTTAGTCTCATCGCAAAAAATGATTAACGATTATTATCTGTTGTATCCGCTTCTATTTTCTGTTGCTTCTCTACCTCACCTTGTTCAAGCTGCTTCAATTTCTTTCTGGCCTCTTCTTTCACGGCTTCAAGCGGGAATTTATCAATGAGGGATTGCAATGTTGCCCTTGCATTGAAGATATCATCAGTGGCCATTGAATTATCGGCAAATAGTAAATACGATTTACCTACCCAAACTTCGTACGATTCAAAGTCCTTAATCAGGCTCATCAATGTTTCATTGCTTTGCTTGTATTCTTTCTTTGTTGCAAATATCTGCGCCACTAAATACTTGGCTTCTGCTCCATACTCATCTCGCGCGGCATTTAGTGTATTGAGGAATTCATCCTTTGCTCCTTCATAATCACCTCGTGCCATGGCGGTCTTGCCCAAGTATAACGATGCTTTATTTTGTGCACCGGCATTAATATTACCTCGCTCAAGAATGATACGGGCGTAAACATCCGTTGAATCGTATTGAGCCTGTAAATAGAAAGCCTCCATCAAACCTGACCAGGCATTGTACTGTTCCTTCTTATTTGCAGCCAACTTTTCTAAGCGATGGAACGAGGCTATACTCTCATTATACTTGCCAGTTTTAAATTCGATCTCGGCAATGCGGGCAACAGCTTTACTTCCCATAGCAAATGTCATGTCGTTACCTAACTCGCTGTAAAGTGCCAATGCCTTATCATATTCGCGCAAACGGTAATGCGATTCTGCGATATAGTATTTTGCTTCCTGCGCTTTAGTTGTTTGGGGATAGGATACCAGAAAATTATTCAAACTGACAATTGCTTTTTGATATTGCTGATCGAAGTAAACATTCTTTGCCGTTTCATATTCCAATCCTTCCAAACCTGGATTGGTCGGATTTGCTTTTTTAACTAAGTCGATGTATTTATCAAATTCACCCGAACGACCAGCCGTGGCGAGTGCTTCTTGCAAAGGAAGAAGTGCCTCTTGTGCTGCGGGATGGTTAGGGAATTGTTGAATGACCGCCTGGTAGTCGGCTATCGTTTTATCGTATTGCTTCAGATTGAATGCTGAAGCACCTCGCCTGATGAATGCATAAGGTAAGAATCGTGAGTTCGCACCTTCGCGGATCAACTTCGTGAAAGCATCGATGGCGGCCTGGTAATTACCTTGTTCAATCTCAAACTGGCCAAGCTGAAACATAGCTTCACCCCTATATTGAGATTTTGAATAACCCTTTACTAATTCGGAAAACTGATTTCGGGCTTCGGTATATTTTCGTTGAATACCATAAATCACTCCCGACTGTAACAATACATAATCATTATCGGCTGAGCCGAGTGTCCTTGCTTTATTATACTGAGCGAGTGCCTCTTCATATTGTTTGCTTACATAATAACAATCACCCAAGCGAATCACACCATCAGCATAATTGGCGGTTGATTTATTTCCTTTGTTTGCAAATTCCTTGAAGCTGAACAACGCTTTATCATAGTGCTGAAGATTGAATTGAGCATAACCCAATCCGTAGCGAGTCTTCAATAAAATTTCCGGATCCACTGAGGCTCCCAATCCAACCACACGCAGATAATTTGTAGCGGCCTCTTCATATTTCTTTCCAACAGAATATGCTTCACCATTCCAAAAAGAAGCCAGAGCTACATAGTTGGGATCAACCGGATACTCCAATGACTTATTAAAATACTGAATCGCTTCCGCGTACTCATTCTTATTAAAAAGTTCAGCTCCTTTTAGATAGGTAGCTTTTTGGTACCCCTGATTGAGAACTGGATTCCGTGAAGGAAGCGCCTCGATATATTCAATTGCTTTGTTGAAATTATTTCCATTTACATAGGCTTGCGCAAGAAGCTCCTTTACTTCGTTTGCGTGAACACTGGAAGGATAGGTAGTGACGAACTTCTCAAATTCATTGATAGCTTGATCAGGTTTACCGGCATCGTATGACACCTTAGCAAATTGAAAAGAACTCTCTTCTGCCAACTTCTTATCCTTTGGATTCTTCTTGGCGTAATCAAAAGCATTGAGTGCGTATGGTTTGTTACCTTGTTTCAGATAAAGGATACCGAGGTAATAAGAAGCATAATAGCTCACTGTATCTTTTGCTGCTGCTGCCTTATCCAAATATTCAATTCCTTTTTCAGTATTACCAGCTGCATAGTTCGCGTAACCTGCACGGAAGAGTAAACCGGTTTCGGCTTTGGCATTATTCTCAAAATACTTTTGGTATGATGCGATTGCATTTTTAAAATCGCCTTTGAAGTATTGGGCTTCGGCCACCAACATAGCAATATCACTGGCGTTTGATACATCCTTACCTTTTAGCGAATTGGCATATTCTATTAATGTATCGTATCGACCTTGTTTATAATAAATGTTGGCGATAAGGTAGGGAACAATGCTGGCATAGGATGGACTTGCTTCAGCCTTCTTTAAATCAAAGAGTGCTTCCTCAAACTGGCTTTTCGAATACTCGATAAAGCCTGCATAATAACTGGACGCAGGTGCATAAGCATTACTTTGTCTCTTCACAAAGTTAAACTGCTCCATGGCCTCATCTAATTTCTTCTGATTGAAGTAACTGTATCCCCATTTAAAATGCCCCTGACTTTGTTGATCAGCTGTAAGGGCAGGGAAATTTACCTTCTTATAATATTGAGAAGCCTTCGTGTAGTTTCCTTCTCCATAAAAAAAGGTAGCCAAATCGTAGAAGGCTGTTGATGCTCTCGGACTCGATGGATTGTGATCAATAAAATCATCGATCAACTTCTCTCCATCTTTATGACCCAGGCTTAGAGCACTGAAGGCGATGTAATACTCAGCCTCTCCTCTTCGCGAATCGGATAGAGAAGCCAGTGAAAGGAATTCAGTGAAGACCTCACGGGCCGCACCAAAGTTCGAATGGTTAACAAGGTCTACTCCTCTTTGATAAAGTTTCTCGGTCTTATTCTGCGAGAGCTGATCCTGGGCAAAAAGGTGTGAACTAAAAAAAACGACAAAGCATAAGGTGATATACCTGTTCATTATAAAGGGGTAAGCGTTGTGATTAAAACAGCGATGCAAAAAAAATATTGCAAATACAGATCCAAAAAAAAAGTTAAAAAAATATTCCGCTGCAAAAGCATGGACTTAAAGGTACAATGCGAAAGCGTGATTGTCCAAATTCGAAATGAATAAATGCTG
>JANMRZ010000012.1:0-84153 GCA_031388805.1 Chryseolinea sp. | reverse complement strand
TGTTGGATGATGATCTGCGCAGGCATTGAGTACCTCTCCCCAAGTTTGTTTCTCAATAATGGTTTTAAGTATTCCAATACAATCTTGCTGATGAATTACATTCACCGGATGATTACCTCCCGAGACATCTTTCTTCCCCGCTAGAAATCGTCCAGGATTTCTACCCGGACCGACTAAACCACCAAACCGAATAACGGTAGTTTTGAATTTAGTTTGTTCGCGCAAAATACTTTCAGCTTGAACCAAATACGATGTTGGATCGGCATCAGTCTCTGTAACGGTTCTATCTCCATCCGCATACACCGAAGTAGAACTGATAAACAAAACGTTTGAAATGTTTCCTTTCAAGATCTCACGAACTACATAATCAATCTGTTCAAGGTAAACATCAGTCTGGCCCG
This sequence comes from Chryseolinea sp., assembly GCA_031388805.1. GTDB lineage: Bacteria > Bacteroidota > Bacteroidia > Cytophagales > Cyclobacteriaceae > Chryseolinea. The sequence continues at coordinate 83,752 of JANMRZ010000012.1, read as the reverse complement.
ACTTTCGTTTGGGTGGAATGCTGATGATTAAAGTATCCGCTTGAAAAAACTCGTGGGGTAGAGTCGTGCCACCGCTTTGAGCAGTGGCACAACTATAAAACTCTGGATCAAATTTTATGAGAAAGGGTCTGATACCTAAGGATTCAAGTTCATCTACCTTATTCTCTTGGGTTGTCGAACCGGAAACATGATAACCTGACTTAATCAGTTCTACTGCTAACGACTTCCCCAGCCAGCCACATCCCAATATGCTTATTGATTTCAAATGCTTAAGATTAATTAATATGATCTGCTCTGTAAAAAGTTGACAGAGTTACCGGTTGCCAGTTACCAGTGACTGGCAACCGGTAACTCTGAATCTCTATTTGTCCTAATCAATCTCCTGAATCAACGGTAATAGGCAAGGCTAAAGCTTCTGCCTCCATTGTTTCTTTTCCGAGCGCTGCTTCTTTTCTTTAATGCGTTCCTGTACAGATCCTTTCGAAGGCTTGGTTGCCCTTCTTACTTTCTTCTTCTCAAATGCTTTAGCGATGATTTTCTCGAATTTCAAAATGACTGCTTCCTTGTTTTGAAGCTGCGATCGTTTTTCCTGAGAAGTGAGAATCAACACACCTTCATTGGTAAGGCGCGTTGATAGTTTCTTTAGAATGATTTCCTTTTCTTCTTCAGTAAGAAGCTGAGAATTCTTTACATCGAATTTCAAGCTAACCTTGGTATTTACCTTGTTTACATTCTGTCCGCCTGCACCGCTACTTCGGGACGCACTGAAGATGATTTCATTGCCAAGTGTGGATGCGAGGATGGTTCGCTGCATTTGCTACTCGTAAAATCAGAAACAAGGAGGGAATTCAAACAACATTAGTTCACTACTTTCACGCGTATCGCGTTCGGACCTTTCATTCCCATTTCAACTTCAAACGTTACCTTATCGTTCTCCTTTATGGCATCAATCAATCCATTTACGTGAACAAAAATACTGTCTTGTGAATCAGAATCTTTAATAAAGCCGTATCCTTTTGAATCGTTGAAAAAGGTAACTTTTCCTTTACGGGTTGGGTCAACATCTCTCATATCGGCCTGCTTGGGCACACCGATTTCAATATCTTCTTCTTTTATAATTCTCTTCTTGGTTGGATCGGGTGGTGTGGAAGACAAGTTTCCATTTTCATCAACGTAGGCGATCATGTCATCAAAAGAAATCCCTTCTTTGGCGTTAGCCTTTCTATCCTCTTTGCGCTGCTCCTTCTCTTTTCTCTTCTTCTCCTTCTTCTTTTCGGTTTCCTTTTTGTTCCATGTTTCTTTTGACTTCGCCATAATTTTTAATATGTGGTATTTAGGTTAATAATGAGGTTTCCAAAATGGATTATAGGAAGCTGTTTTCCAACAAAACAAAAGGAAGCGCACAAAGCTACCATTTTATTCTCGTTCTTAATATTTTCAGAAAATCATCTTCTAAGTGACCCTTTTTCCTTCATTAAAGTGGGTCAGAAGTGTTTCTGAACTCTTAAAGACCTTCGTAGGCAACAAGCGACCGAAAATGCAATTTCGTGATCCCAAGGCGGTTTATAATACTTCTCTATTGTCCGTTATCAATCACCCAAGTAGTGCTATTACCTGAGACACCACCAATTCAATAAAAACGCAGCTCACAGTGCTTAAGAAAGAACTCAGCAAGCTGAGCCCAAATAATGGAAGATTTACCATGACAAGTGTATTCAGATCAGGATAAAAATGCAATTGACACACTCTGATTTCAACATTGTGAAAGCATTGGTAATCTGAGTTAGTACTGTTAACTTGTAAATTATGCTGAAAGCAAAGTTGTCTTTTATTTTCTCGATTCCTGTTCAGTTTCATTTTTTGTTCAGGCTCAGCAAATTGCCGATACACTCTATAACCCGGTCATTCCAAATCCTGTTTATAGTAAAGGCAACGGTTCAATTGTTTTCATCGATGAAGCTCATCATAATTTTCATACACTGAACGGGAGATTCAACGCATTTGCCCGCGTGTTGGGGAATGATGGCTATGTTGTACAGGCTTCTACCGAATCGTTTACGCTTGATCAATTAAACAAAGGTAAGATTCTGGTAATCTCAAATGCGTTGCACATCTCGAATACTGAGCAATGGACTTTGCCAACTCCCTCTGCTTTTACCGATACCGAAATCGAAGCAGTTAATGAATGGATAAAGAATGGTGGTTCACTCTTTCTCATTGCAGACCATATGCCTTTCCCGGGAGCAGCAGAAAAGCTGGCAGCGTCCTTTGGCTTTAAATTTTATAATGGTTTTGCAATGAAGAATGGAGGTAATGATATTTTTCAATCTGGAAATGGATTGATTGTGAACACACTTACAAAAGGGCGTAGTAAAAAAGAGGCCGTTACTTCACTTCAAAGTTTTACAGGCCAGGCTTTTGAAATACCCCAAGGTGCTCAACCCGTTATCATTCTCAATTCAAAGTATGAAGTAAAGATACCTCAAACTGCCTGGGATTTTAAGAAAGATACACCTGCTATATCAGGTGAAAATCTTGTGCAGGGCGCATTCATGAAATATGGAAAAGGCAGGATTGTCGTCTTTGGTGAAGCCGCGATGTTTACGGCTCAACTTCAGGGTAAAAATAAAATGGGAATGAATGTAAAAAGTGCATCTCAAAACGCGCAGTTCTTACTCAACGTGATTCATTGGTTGGATGGTATTTTGAATGACTAATGACCCCGTGTGGTGTTAACATTTGTCAGAATTTTAAAGTGTTGTTTCGTTAGTTAAGAAGGCCGTTTCGATTATAGAATTAATCTTTTCCCGGAAAATCAAAAAGTGATTCTTCTGCCTCTTCGTCGAGAAAAAAAATGCAATGTTTGTTACCCTCGCTTCGTATGAACATTCGTTTGGCTTCTGGATCTTCAGACGCATAGACAAAGTATTCTTGTCCCACTTCATTCTCGAAAAAGGTATTCCAATACTCCAGAGTCCAACCACTATAGGGTGTAGAATGTTGAAAGTAAAGAGCTTTAAATTCAGCTTTGCTTAGTTTGCGTTCCAAGTGAGTTTGGTTTGATAATAATGACGTCCGATAAATGTAAGTTCATACGCCCAGGTACATCGTATGACTCTTCGCGTTCATTAGATTTATTTTCTGACATCAAAAATGTTCAATATTCTCAGATGCTCAAGTTCTGAATCGCGCAAACCAAAAGTTAAAAGCTATTCTTATTTGGCTCTTCTACTTAATCCATCCGGAAACAAAAGGGTTAACAAAACGAATATCAATAAGAAATTAAACTCCACTCCGTTTCGTCCACCACCAACTACAAACCATCCTTCCTTGAAGTGGACCATAATAATTCCTGCTACCAATATCAAAATGGTAATAATGCATGCCCACCTTACATATTTTTCAAATAGCAAACATCCTGCAGCCACCACGTGCGACAATTTGATAGCCCAGGCAAGGAATATTCCAAAAGGAGCAAACCCAATTTGGTTTAAATACAAATTACCAAAGTCATTAATCCCATTGTTAAACATGCCCGGCACACTATGCATGAACAAAATAATTGCCACAGCAAGCCGAAGTAAGAAAGTACTACTATCGAATATATTCATCGGTATTGGTTTTCCGTTGCTGATTAAAACTACTAAAGCGTTACTATAAAACGTAGTAGTCTTAAAATAAATATTGTTGTGTAGTCAAAGCCAAACAAGATGTTCAATTTCAATACTCTTATTGCTACCCAAACAACATATGAATAGTGGCATTACAATGGCAAACACATCCTGATAAGATGAACTGTGTGCTGTTGCTGATAGAATGAGAAAGGATGAAATGATAAAGAATGAGTGGTTGATTCAACTTAATAAAGTTAAAAATCCCCCACTCACTCTTCAGTGTTTTTGCAATAAGGATAATTATATCTTAAACCCAACTTTTAAACCTGCCGTGATTCTTCCCTTTGAATTTTCATACCAGGTTCCATAACCAAAGTGTGGAATAATTCTAAATCGATCTCCTACGGCTATGGCCCATCCAAGATTTAAACCAAGGGTAATGTTACTTTCAGAGAATACCTCTGTGCCGTTATTCTTCTGGTTTATTGTTATATAAGTTATATCAGGACTCACATAAAAACCTCTGAAGGCTTCCTTAACGTAATACTCTCCTGAAACTCCAATCGCAAAAGTACTGACCTTCGAAGATAATTCGGATTTTGAATAAAGGCCAAGATTTAAGGATGCTGCAATTCTTTTAGTAAAGGCATATCCACCCGAAAGTTCCCCACCGAACAAAGTAGTGCAATTTGTACATGCAGGTGCCAACATTCCTGCACCCGCACTCACCATAATTTTTGAATCGTTTTGAGCAAAGGCCATTGAAATTATTCCAAAGGCCAACAGCAATGTAAATGATAGCTTCTTCATAATTTTTAGGTTTAGTTTTTATACTAATTGAAGTTACCTAAATAACTTAAGGGTATCTCTGAAAATCCCTTCTTTTTTTTACGAAATGAGTGTTGTAAAATGAATCACTGATTATTTCACAACGGCATTATCACCGCAACTTGTCATAAGATCAAACTTTTCTCTGTTCATCAACCTTTCTCAATAGCGCACAAGGCATTAAAAGCTCAGCAACAAGTTTGAAACATTCTTCCCACAAAACACCTGCAGCCAGAACGTCTGTAATAACGGAAGCAGTACCAAGCATTGCAGCGCAAACAAGAAGTAAGCGGCTTGTGCCATCAAAATATTTCCACAGAAAAAGTACCACTAAAACACCTATACATGCGCCAACAATAACAGGAAGCTCATATATCCAACGTGTGGCTGTCTGAAAAGAGAAGATGATCCGCTCTTTTAATTGTTCGTGAACCATGAAACGTTCATCCACCGCAAGCATAATAAAAAATGCAGTTACTAAAATCCATCTATACGAATTCTGTCGAATAGCAATTATCAACGATATTGTTGCTGACATAATTAATAACACACCAGACATCCATGTACCTACTGAAGACTCTCCCGCAATAATCAACACTGGATAGTGTGGGTTTAATAGCAATGAGATTATGAAAACGGAAACGAAAAAAGCACACAATACTATCGTGGCTTTATAAGAAGCTCTCATGTACAATCAAGATCTTGTGCCCAATCAATAATTTTCCAGACTCCATCAATATTTACGTACCACAACGACTCCATCATCGTATCGCTACTGATTCCTTCGAATGTACCGGAGACACATGCAATATCAGGAATACCATCACTATTAATATCAGCTGTCCATAACAAATTATTCGGACGACTGATTGTGCTGGAGCTTATGGGTGCCGAATGGTATGGAATATATACACCTAATATTTCATCCTCTTCAATATTCTGAGAACATGCAAACTCAATTTGTGGTTGATCTGAAACGCAGCCCATATTTTCAGGAACAAGCTTTATGGTAACAGCAATAAGATGCGCAGGAACCACTCCATTCTCTGTTAAGAAAAAAACAGGCATTCTGTTAATAAAATTATGACAGAGCGATCCTATTCCATTCACTTCCTTGGGGCCATTATCATAGGAGTTGAGCGGTGGTCCAAATGTAATATTGATCGGTCCATTCTTGAAGTGATAGATTGAGTTTAGTAAATAGCTTGCATTCTCCGGTACCGAACTTACAAAACGTGTCTCCGGTTTTCCTTGTGGGTCTGTATACACGGTGTTATCATCGGTTCGGATCTTGTCTATGAAAGGAGCACCTCCAAGAAAGAAAAAACTCCCATGAGAAAGGAATTTGGATTTCTCTGCTGGTGGGAGGATGTTGAAAGATGAGTCATTAGCCTCTGTAATACGATTAATTTCAATGAGACTAGGACACAAATCTTTCAATACTGGTCCTGATGCCATCAACCTCCTGTATTCAAGTATGGCCAGATGTGCTTCTGTTTCATAGGGCATAAAAATCAGGCTGTCCTTCGGATCAGTCAGTGATTGTGTTTCCCGAACCATTTCCAGACTATCTTTGATTTCAATCGATCTGCTCGCCAAAGTTTGGATTAACGTAAAGGGTGAAAATGTCTCCAACGCAACGCTCACTTCCGGATTCGAAGCACCACCGTATGCAATGATATTATTAGCTTTTAATGGCTGCGTTTCTTCTTCAGGTTGTGATGAAATACTATCAGATTGGCTTGACATCGATGTTGATGGATCTTTCGGCTCCTTCGGCTTACAACTTTCAAACGTCAGCCCACAAAGAACTATGGTGAATATGAATAAGGCACTCTTCCATTGAACTTTCATACTAATAAAGATGATTGATTTTTGACATTGAAAATGCATTGTGATTCAAATTCAAGATAACGAGATAATTTCAATATTCTTTATTCGGTAACACATCAGGAGATACGTTTACTATTCTATTGCTTATCTCGAACTCTCCGAAAAGCTCTTTCATTTTTTTAGCAAAAGCGTCTTTATAATATTTCGGCATCTCATATCCATTCTTAAAGTAGCTGGAATACTTTTCCTCTAATGCAGGATAATGTTCTCGTATAGCATCTAACACCAACGTTTTACTATCCGCAGAACCATTTCCGAATAAGGTAAGGGTAGCAGGAAGAATGTAGTTAACATTGCTTTTCTTAAACGTTGAAAACAATAAATTCAAATGCTCGCCTGTGTCTGAAATAAAGGGCAACAAGGGCATAAGACTGACACCGGAATAGAAACCTCTTCTTATTGTTTTAGTAAGTATTTCAAGTCTGATGGAGGGTTTGGTCGCTCCCTTCTCAAAAATTTTAGCAACATGGTCATCGAGCGTAGAAAACGAAAATGAGATAATTGTACCTCTACTGAAATTATTTTTTAGATCGTTTGGGAGGATGGCTTGTTTGTCAATTTGATGTAGCAAATCAAAATCTCTTTCAACTAACTCGGATTTAGTGACGATGTGAACAGGAAATCGATGCTTGAGAATTATTCTCAGCGCCTCCCTCGTCAACTCATACTGTTTCTCAATTTGCAGGTACGGATCAGTTGCTGACGAAAGAACAATGATGCCGTATTGATTTTTCTTTGCCCTGTTAAAGAGTTGTTTATCCAACACTTCAATGGCATTGGTTTTAACCGATAAACTATTCTCCAGGTTCGTTCCATACTTACTCCCTCTGATGTAACAATACAAACAATTAAAAGAACAACTACTGTATAAATTGAGTGTGTAGTCATCTAAAAACCAATTGTCTCTTTTCCTGGTTTTGTTTAGCACAGACTTAACCTCAATCTCCCTTGGCATTGTTGTACTTTATCTTGCGTCATAATCGAGCAATATCACACCAGATGGTGATGCTACCACTCTGTTTAATTAAACCTATTCGATCCTTAATATTTGAAAAGAGTGGCTTGCTTCCACCTAATATAATGGGATACACCGCAAGTAAATAATTATCTACCCGGCCAAAATTTAATTGAAAGAGTTAGGCGATAAAACAAATGATTACTTCTTAATATTGATGTTCGCAAACTCTCCATTTACTCCAAACGACCAAAGACCAATCAAACCATCTTTACGAGTATTTAACTTGTTAACAATTAGTGATGGTGTAGGAGAGTTATTTACGTACACTTTAATATCTGATTCTCCAACAACAATGCGGGCATGAAACCATTCCACCGCTGATGGTGGTGGATCGATACCTTTTTCATATACACCATTTTTCTCTTCGCGCAATCTGCGCCACGGAAAATCAGGCTCACTTACGTATTGAACGGCATGAATTTTCCGGATGGGGTCGCTGGACTGAAAATTAAATGGGCGAAAATAGATGGCATCGTACGTAATGGTGTCAACACCATGAAAAGCAACACCTAAAAAACTTTGTTGCACAATATCCTTCCCTCTCAAATCAATTTCAATGGTGCCCGTTGAAAAGTTAACATTCTTCAACCAGGTAACACCTCTACTTGATACAGCCGGTTTGCCATTGTCATTTAATGGTGTGACAATATGCCCAGACACCAGTTTATCTTCTTTAAGAAGTTGTTGGAGATTAAACGATTGGCCTTTTGCGTGTACAAAGAAAAGAAGTGCTAGTAAGGATAGCAGGAAAGAAATCCCTTTCAGTTTGAAGTTCAGAAATCCGAACGTGATATTTTTTTTAACCATATTAAATTATTTAGGGGTTGACTTTAAAAGATAACGACTTCTAACTATAAATGTTTCTAACAGATTCTTAAGTACACGACTTCATTCCTTATCTTTCAAGTGTAAAAATCGACCTAATTCTATTTTCATCGTTCAGTCTTTTAGCCAAATAATTCCCCATACTAAAACAACCTTGTAATAAATATCCACCGGTAGGTGCATCCCAGTCCAGCATCTCTCCTATTGCGTAGTGATGAGGTAATTTTTTTAACTGAAAGTGTTCATCTGTTTCTTGCAACGAGATTCCACCAACGGTGGAAATGGCTTCATCAATTGGTGCCATGCCTAGTATATGCATGGGTAGTAGTTTTATTCTTTCTGAAAGTACATTTGCATTCGTAAAATCCTCTTTTGACAAAATGGATTTTACGAATGCAATCTGAAGTTTACTTAGTTTTATCTGATCCTCTAATACTTTTGAAATGGTTCTATTACCCATTGACATGAGCTTCTCTCTAATTGTTTCTCTTGTCAATGTGGGTTTGAGGTCTATAAAAACTTTCGAAATGTTGTTCTCATCCAACTGCTTGCGAATCTCAGGGCTTAAAGCATAAACACCACCGCCTTCAATTCCAAATTGGGTGATGACAACTTCTCCTTTCTTTTCTTTTCCACCACAGAAAACAGAAATGTTTTTCAGCGGTTGTCCCTCGGCATACTTTATAAAATCTTTGTCCCAGTTAATTTGATAAGAACAGTTGGAAGGTTGAAATGGGACGATTTCAATGTTTTTCATCTTAAAGCAATCCGTCCATTTTCCATCACTACCTGTTTTGCTCCAGCTTGCACCACCCAGTGCAAAGACAACGACATTTGCTTTTACAATCACTTCACGGGCTTCATTTTCAAACAGGAGTTCGTTTTGAGCATTCCATCCTTTCCATTCATATTTCATTTTGAATTGAACGTTTTTGTTTTTCAATTCATTTAAAATGGCATTCAATACCTGGATGGGTTTAATTTCTTTTACAGGGAAAATGCGCTTGCTTGAGCCAACATATGTTTCAATGCCGATATACTTCAACCAGCTTTGTAAATTCTGATTGCTAAACGAGCGAATACTTTTTTCCAAATACGTTGAAGGCGTATAACGCGCAATAAATTGTTCCAACGCTTCGGAGTGGGTTAGGTTAAAACCACCATCCCCTGCTACCAAGAATTTTCGTGCTGGAGCAAAATTGCGTTCATAGACAGTAACATCAAAAATAGTTTCATCCAATGTTGCAGCCAGCATAAGTGCTGCAGGACCACTGCCTATAATAGCAATTGATTTTTTCATAGACAGGCAATCTGCATTATTAAAGGTTCATTATATAGTGAGTGTTTTTTGAATGAAATTGTAATATGAAGGGATTATGCAGACCCCTCAAAGGCATGAGATATTGCTCATGTCTAAAATTACTTTTTAGGAATTATTGCAGTCGCTCCAATTTCAATTAGTATGTCGTTCCTAAACAGTTTCCTGACTTCAACTAAGGTACTGGTTGGTGGGTTTTTAGTATTGATAAATTTATCTCGGATGTCTCTAACGGTTTGAATTCCTGAAGCATCCACCATATAAAACTCCAATTTGATTACGTTATCCATTGAGCCGCCAAGCTCTGTAATAATGTTTCGAATGTTCAAAAAAACTTGCTCCGTCTGTTTAGTAACATCGTCTTTCCCCACCAAGCTACCTTTGCTGTCAAGCGGAACTTGCCCAGACAGAACAATCATATGACAATTGCCCAAATCGATAATAGCCGCATGTGAATATCCTTTTGGTGTTGCTACGGAAGAAGGATTTTTAAATTTTACCATTGAAGAGTCTGTTTGAGAAAATCCGGTTAACGCTCCCAGTAGAAAAGAAATGAGCAAAATTTTTTTCATTGTTATTTATTTTTTGGTTAAGCCAATACAGTCTCTCTAAACCTAATAAAAAAGTAGAATGCAAAACTTCGATTTTCTATTCCCTTCTTCATAAAATTTTAATTAATAACCGCGCTCGTTTGATGTTAAGTTGCGGTACATGACATTGTAATTTGAAAGATGAAATTTCCCCAGTCTAAACTAAAATTGCCACCGAGTTAAAATAATTTCTAGTCAGGAAGATCTGAGGTCTGATCACCACCATCTTCACATGTATGAAAATTGATGGACGTATCGGGTTGCCTGAACTGTCCTTTGCGGAAACCAATTTGAGTATTCCTATATAGTCCCTGCATATACGCATCCCAAATGGGTAGTGCAGTATGTCTTCCTGATCCAAACTTCCAGGATGGGAAATGAATACTTGGCTCATCTCCTCCAACCCAGATTCCAGTAACCAAATTGTGCGTTACACCCATATACCAGCCGTCTGATGCATTATCGGTTGTTCCAGTTTTTCCACCTATTTCATTATCACTCTTTACCGATTCACTCAACGATTTTGAAGTACCTCCATCTTCTTCAATTCCTCCTTTCAATAAATACAAAATCTTGTAAGCCGTTTCCTGGCTCATCACTTCTTTTGTTCGCGGAGTAAAGCGCGCAATTACATTTCCATTTTTATCTTCAATACGGGTTATAAAGTAGGGCTCAGTATAGATTCCAAGATTTACAAAACCACTATATGCTGCCACTAATTCTTCGAGTGAAACAGAACTTGTTCCCAGTCCTAAGGAATATACTGGATCAAGCTTACTTGTAATACCAACACGATTTGCAAAGGACGCAACGTTTTCGGGTTTAAGTTGCTCCATCAATTGAATAGTGATGGAGTTTAGCGATTTCGCAAGCGCTTGACGCAGAGTATAAGATTGTCCATCACCGTAGCCACCATTTGAATTGGCCGGATGGTAAAGCTTTCCATTAACATCGATTGTAGGAGAAATATCCATCATGGGTTGACATGGTGAATATCCATCTTCCATTGCTTTGCCATATACAAATGGTTTGAAGGTCGAGCCGGGCTGACGCTTACTTTGGTGAACATGATCGTATTTGAAATATTTATGATCGATACCACCTACCCACGCTTTGATCTCACCCGATAAAGGATTCATCGAAAGTAATCCAGCTTGAAGAAACCGATTATAATATCGGAGTGAATCCATGGAACTGAATAGGGTGTCGCGTTCCCCGGTCCATGTAAAGATGCGTATTGGTTTTTTTCTGTTCATTTCAATGTTGATGGAATCTGAACTGGGATCGAAACGCAGAAGCAGGCTTTTGTATGTATCGGTTTGCTTTATTTTTCGGGGAAGGAAATTTTGAAGTTCAGTATACTGATCGTCAACCCATGGATTTTTATTTCCCCAGGCAGTTTGAAATTCTTTTTGAATTTTGCGCATATGATTCGCCAATGCAGTCTCTGCTAAAATTTGCATGCGGCTATCGATGGTGGTGTATATTTTTAAACCGGAATCGCGCAGATCATAACCATTTTGTTTACACCATGCCGACAGATTAGCACGTAGTACACTTCTGAAATAGGTAGCATTACCTTGATTCTGATTTTGAACCGAATAGTTCAATTGCAAGGGAAGTGTTTTAAGCGAATCACATTCTGATTTACTTTTTATAAAATAATGATGCGACCATAATTTATTGAGTACGTCATTACGCTTTTGTCTGGCTCGCTCCGGATGTTCAATGGGATTAAACCGATGGGTTCCCTGTAACATTCCTACCAGTAAAGCAGCTTCTTGTATTGTAAGCTTCTGAAGCGATTTAGCAAAGTAAGTCTCTGCTGCTATTTTAATACCATACGCATTGTTGTTGAATGGAACCGTATTCAAATAAAGAGCGATGATCTCTTCCTTTGTAAAATTACGTTCAAGCTCAACGGCTATGATCCACTCTTTTGTTTTGCTGATAAGTAATTTAAGTGGTCCGCCTAAACTGGCTATTTTTCCCTGAAGCTCTTCATCTCGTGTATTAAATAAGTTTTTAGCAGTTTGCTGTGTAAGCGTACTTCCCCCACCTTGAGTACTACCGGTAATAATTCCCTTGAACACACGCAGGTACGAATACAAGTCCATTCCTGAGTGTTCAAAAAAACGATGATCTTCCGATATTATTAATGTCTTTACTAATAACGAAGGCAACTCATCATAACTAACCTGGCTGCGATTGAAACGGAAATACCTGCCTAACGAAACACCGTCTGCTGAAATAACCTCTGATGATAAATCGTTTTCCGGATTCTCGATTACATTCAGGCTGGGCATACCTCCAAACCAGTCGTAGGGATTCTTTATAACCGCGTAGATGTATACGAACGATCCCAAGATGCCCGACAAAATGGAAATCCAAATTACCTTAACCAGTTTACTAAACCATGGCCTTTCAATGAGTAAAATAGTTTTGATTCTTTGAAGAAATATTTGAAACAAAGCATGCTTATCCATCGGTTTTAAAATACGGGTTTTGTCGTGGTTAAAGATATTGAATTCCTTTAATAATAGTATTAACCAAACGACATAGCACCATCAACAGACGTTAGAAGTATTGAGCGCACAACCGAGCGGGTTAACTCCAATAGAGTACAGGTCGATATCACTTTGTTTTTGAATTCAGTTTCATCGCGCAGAAAATTATAGCTTTGCATGGGTGAGCAAATCCATATACAACCCTACTGCGATGGCTCGCATAATAAATTAAACACGTAATCTTCTCATCCTTGTATCATCGGCAGATACTTTTCGCGATTTTCAAAAATTACCCAGAGGTTTATCGCAAGCAATACAATGGCCATGGGTAGGCCGGATGGTTCATTTATGATATGCGTTAACATGATGCCAACCATAACCGGAAAAATAATGATGGCACCAAGCGCTCTGAATTTATTCGTAATAAACAGTGCTCCTCCTACAATTTCCGCAATCGCCACAAGCGGCATCAGCCAACCTATTGTCATAAAGGCTGTCACTACTTTCATCATGCCTTCTGGCAGATCGTCTGGCATGGGCATGTAATTAAAAAATTTGTTTAGTCCGGAGTTAATGAACATTAGTCCAAATAGAAGGCTTACTCCGAATAGAATTTTATTTTTCATGGTATTTTGTTTTTAAAGGTTTATTAAAATGAATATTAAACGCTCGATCTTCAACCTGCATTTTTCGTTTTACAATCCAGGATTGCACCTGGTTGCAAAACATAATGATATCGTGAAGAATAAATAATCTATTTCACCATACGAGAAATGAAGGGGTGAGTATTTACATCACAGGAAGTCAGGGACGCTGTGTTTTCTTCTACCACGTCAAGTTCTGTATCGATTCGATTGAAATACTAAAATACAACTTTGTTATTTACCACGAATATGGATTTAACTGATTTATATAACGTCCATCGGGGTGTGATACTCTCTCCTGTAGATTTGGTATCTTTGACAAATCCAATAGTAAGTAAATGATTGAACAAACTTCGATAGAACTTTCAGAGACACGTATTCACGCCATTCGGAATATTCAGGAGGCAAAAAATGAATTACTCGTTGAGGAACTAATCAACAACACGACAGCCATTGAAAATATGATTAGCGGCTATTACTACGAAAGTCGTGGAAAGGTTTATGGTCTCAATCTCAAAAAAGATTCAATTGTATTTGAAGACAATCTAAGAGGTTATCTAACGCTTGACTACTCCATAAATTACTTCATGGGATGCCAGGACTTAACATACGATGATAAGAATAACATGAGAATAGATTTTGAAATTAATATCCCTGAAAAAGTCATCAAACTCTCGGGAGAAAATATACGTGAAAGAGAGCCGGATACGTACTGATTTATCTGTCACAGCAACTTACCGAGAACCTAGATTGGCTGACAGAGTTTTGCAGCGTCAGGGAGGCTTGTATTTGAATCTATCTGTAGAGCCCATCATCCACCTTGGCGATTCCGTTTTTTTCTTCAACTTCGTAAAGTTTATCCCTGATTCTTACATTAAAGCAGAACGTTTAGTAATTACCGTAAGGTGACGAGGGGGCGTTTTTCCAATCTCTGACATTCCAAATCGTGCCTGGCAGCGACCTGCCATCAGGAGAACTCTGATTTTAGCAAATCCGAATTCTCCTGATGATTTTTCACATCAAACTAAGCGTCCTTTGTTCTATGTAAAAGACGATAACGGGAAGAAAATGGCAGATTCACATAAAAATTAACCCATACAGAATCTAAAATAAAATCAGTCAGAACTTTAAATAAAAATATCATGGACTTCGAACAATGGAAATTACGGAAAGAGCTCGAGGAGCAAACTACATCATTCTTCCAAACGATGAAATGTTCAACAGCATCAACCTGTGTATTTGCTTTATCTTTAACGGTTCTTCTTCTCATGGTAGTTGGTATGGCCTTTGCCATCCTTAAATAAGACTCCGCTTTCCTTCAGAGCATCACACAAACCAACGCTGTAGCTTGCATCCGTTAGTGGGTAAAGTCTGTTCATATTATAACTGAAAGTTTATTCTTTAAACTCTTTCATTTTGATATGTCTGTCTCTACCATTCTTTTTAAATTCTACTCTATATGGTCTTCATGGCAGCGGAAATCCGAAAACTTATTTGCTTCCTTTAGCCAAGGGATTTTATCCCATTCGCATAGAATTCTTTCAGAAAGCCGGAGGTGCTCTTCTCGAACTAATATATGTAGTACCTGGTGAGGGAAAGCCACATCCCATTCCGGTTCCGCTTGAACTTCAATACAGCAGTCACTGATTTAATTCGTTCGCGTCATGCGTCACAGCAGTCTCCCCCACCCTGGGGACACAGCTTGAACATAGAGCGTATCAAGTGAAATAATTTGTTAATTTCGGTAGGCTTTAAACAAAATTAAAGGATGAGTAACGCTCTATAAACTCATGATCATGACAACTCCCTACAAAACTGGCCGGCATATGTATTTGATTGGCGTTGCTGCGCTGGCCATTTACAGTTTTGTAAAAGGTGATATTGCTATGACTCGCCCGCGTCCACTGCCCGAATTCCTGCAAGGCATCAATCCTGCCATGACCTATGTTTCTGGTGCTTTGCTACTGATTTCAATTTTAGCCTTCTACCTGAATCGGTATCGAGCTGTTGCACTATCAACCATCGCCAACTTGATATTCTGGTTGGTTACCAGCAGGCATATACTCAATTTGTGGCGCGACCATATCAACGGGTTCAAGACGCTTTGGTTTATCGGAGGTGCCTTATTGATCTTGACTTCTCTGGACGGCTACCGAAAATACCAAAGGCATGTGCTTTGGATTAATCTTATCATCCTCGCTTTGTTTTTTGTCGATTGTGGTGTTGCTCATTTTCAATATGCAGATTTCGTACAAAGCCTGATTCCAACTTTTATTCCGTTCCCATTGTTCTTTACCTATTTCGCAGGGGTCTGTTTGATTTTAGGAGGTGCCGGCCTGCTAATTCCGCAAACGCAAAAGTTAGCAGCTCTACTTTCCGGAATTCAGATTGCGGGTTGGTTCATATTGTTACATGTTCCCAGAGCCTTATCCATAGGAGGAGATGAATGGATAGGCGTTGGAGAATCTCTGGCGGTATCCGGAATTTGCTTTATGATTTATAGTGAATCTTTGTCTTCGCCACACCACAATGCTTAGCATCATGTTACACGTGAGTCTCCTCTTAATTCTCCACCTCCAACTTATGCTGGAGTATTTCTAATTCCCGTTTTTTATTTTCATAGATATTGTGCTCCCACCGGCTCGCATAAAAAGCTATGGCAAATGAAACAATCAGAACGACTGCCACACTAATTGATTTTCCTCCACCCAAAACGGCCAGCGCGCTGAGCCCACCCATTGGCAAAATGTTCCATCGCATAATTTGAGACAGGCGCACTTGGTAGGTCGCCACTGAAATAGCATGAAGCAAATCGCCCCGCATTGACCGGTCAAACAATTTGTTTGCGGCTATTCTGCGCATACGACTCACAATTAAATAGGAAGCTGTACCAAACATCCAGGCCGCCAGCATATATAGATAACCATTCGACTTTTGACTGAATAAATTCACTGCAAGAGCAAAACTTCCTGACCCGAAATTGACGATGATCACCAATAACTCACTGATGTTGGTAATGTGACGCGCCTGTTTCTTCTTAGACAGAATACGGTTGTGTAATGCTTGTTCATCAATAACATAAAGGGATTTGTTGTTTTGTGAATCCCAGATGTGTTTTAGTTCTTCAAATTCCATTGTCATGTTTGTTGGGATTTAGTGATGAGTTGTTTTTTAATTCGATTGATTTTCACTCCTACATTCGACTCTGTAATACCCAGCATCGTGGCCATTTCCTTATAACTGAAACCTTCTAAAAACAACAAGGTAATCGAGCGATCGATGTTGTCGAGTTTATGAATCTCCTCATAGAGCCAGGTAAGCCGTTCATCTTGTTGCGTTTTTTGTTCCTCCAGAATATGGTGTGTGCTGTCAAGTGATTCGGATTGATTGTGCTTTCGTTCTTTTTGTTTCCACTTAATAGCCGTATTGAGTGTGATGCGGTAAAGCCAGGTAGTAACGGAAGACTCTCCTCTAAACGATGGAATAGATCGCCATATCTGGATCATGATCTCCTGGAATAAATCGTCCGCCTCTGCCCTGTTAATAGTATAGGCTCGTATGGCTTTAAAGATTAAAGTTTTGTGCTGACGTATCCACTCTTCTAAGATAGTAGTCTGTTCTTTTTCCGTCACGTGAAATCGTGTTTGATGTATTAGTACTGTTCCGCACGTGAATTCTTACACAGCAAGAAAATAATCAGACAATTTAAGGAAATGAAGAAGCATATGTGAGGTGATAAACGAAAGCGAAAGAAAATAGAGTCACAAAAAAAAAGACTGCTTTTCAGCAGTCTTTTTCAGGACAAGTCATTACAATTCAATCTACTATTTCTTTGTTACCGCATTACCATCCAGAATCACTGCTGTTTGTGCCAACATCTGGCCATTCAACGAAGCTCCTGTTAATAATGTGATGCCCGTCTTTGACAGGATAATACCTTCGAAGTGTGAAGTGGTGCCCAGCGTAACCTGACCTGCCACTTGCCAGAAAATATTTTTGGCTTGTGCACCTCCTGCTAACGTAATGTTAATCGCTGAGCTTGTTGTAAGGTTTCCGGCTATCTGGAAAATCCAAACATCGTTTGCACCTCCTGATATAACAACGCTGGTTGGAACAGTAACATTACCTGTCCATTTGTACAGTCCTGGGGTAAGTGTTTTTCCTCCAATATTTCCAGTTCCCAATTCAATAAAATCGGGCAACGTCCGCCCCGAGGCATCGTTATACGCAGTGTTCATGTTGTCAACCGTGGTTGTTAAATTAGTAGATGTGGGTGCTGCCATATCTGCTGCATATACCTTTCCTGTTACCTGGCTGGAGGTTGCAAAACCTGTAGAATTCGTTAACGCCAATCCAGTAATGTAAGAAGTAGCAGCAGGGCTAAGACCTAAGTCACCCGTAATCGCTGAAGTAGAACTGTTGTTTATAGCGGTCTTGGCAACGATCACATAATCACCTGCAGTACCTAACTGCACGATGTCCCGAACCGCGATCGAACCACCCGTTGTAAAGCTGGTTACACTATTGGAGGTAAACGGTTTGCCTGCAAGTGTTTTAGCACCGGTTGTTACGGTTACCGTGTATGCTGTTAACGCCAATAAATTATCGTTTGGTGTAAATACAGCTGTTGTTCCCGAATATGTAATCGTACCGGGTACAACGGTAGTACCCGTCTTCACAAGTATGGTTGAAGTATTAATGGTGCTCGGATCCATTGCCTCGCTAAACTCTACTTCAATTGAATTGTTACGCGGAACATTTGTGGCATTGTTTGCCGGTGTTGTGCTGCCCACTGTGGGGGTCCCCACCGGGTTAGTATCATCGTCAGAGCATCCTGCAATAAATAAAAAGGACACTAGTGATAACAAGGATACAAATTGAATTACGTTTTTAAATTTCATGTTTCTGATTTAAGTTTTTAACTAACAAAATAATAAGCAAAGGTGAAGCTCTTCATGACCTAAGGTGTTACACATATCCGTAAATGGGTTACACATGTCCGGTGTTTTTAAGAGTGTTATCCTTTTCGATTCAGTCGCTCGTACACCGATGGCGAAAAGCCTGTAATTTTTTTAAATTGATTCGATAAATGCCCCACGCTGCTATAATGAAGTTTGTAGGAGATCTGGGTGAGGTTGAGTTCAGCGTATAACAGTAATTCTTTTACGCGTTCCACTTTTCGATTGATAATGAATTGCTGAAGTGTTACGCCTTTCTCCTGTGAAAATATTTTCGAGAGATAGGTATAATCGTAATCTAATTTTTCGCTGATCACGTCTGAATAATTTGCCTGAGGAAGGTCATCATCATATTGAATTATTTCGGTAACGACATTCACGATTCGCTCCACCAGAATAGCGCGTTTATCGTCCAGCACTTCTAAACCTAACGCCAGCAAGTTCATTTTCAGATGCTGATGCTGATCTTCGCTTATTGTACCCCTGACTTCAATCAAACCAAGATTAACATCGCCATAAAGCATCCCTAATTTTTTCAGTTCCTGCTCTACCACTATTTTACATCGCAGGCTGACCATATTCTTGATGTGTAATTTCATTGTCGTTTGTTCCATAGGAAAAAATTAAGATGAGTAGTGAAAAAAATACCCAACCGAATGGAGGCTTCGGTTCTTGCTTAATACCAAGCCTTGTGTTGGCATTTGCTCCGAAAAACACTTCGAAGTCTTATTTGTCCTACTTTGTCCAATACCACTCCAGAAATGAAAACAGCTAATCAACTGAACTGCGTGTCATTCATAAAAGAAGTTATTTCGAGAAAGGGCATTATTCTCTACAGAGAAGGAATCAAATGCACATACTACGTTTTACATGCGTCACTGAAATGTCTATGCAATCAATAAGAAAAGGACTTTATCTGTTTTCTGATTTAATTTTTGCTTTGCCATATTAGTGGGTGTTAGAAGTTTATTACAAAACCAATTATTCACACACTGCTGTTGAAGCTTCTGCCATTTACAATGTATTTTTGTTTGGGATTGGTGGCGTATTCCTGTACCTCTCCATCAAAGAAGGAAAAATATTGAAGCGGCAAAACAATAAAAAAGAAAATCATATGAATCTAAAAAGTTGCTTTACTCCGATCACAGAATACTTCTCGCCTCGCATCATTGGCGAAGTAAATGATCAATACATTAAAGTGGCCAAAATAAAAGGACAAGACCTGCCCTGGCATAATCATGAAAATGAAGATGAATTATTCTATATCGTTGAAGGACAACTTTTAATGGAAATTGAAAATCAACCGGATCACATTATGAAAACGGGTGATCTGTTTGTTGTAAAGAAAGGAATTAATCACAGGGTATCATCCGCTGAAGAATGTTTGATCATGCTCATTGAAACGAAAACTACCGAACATACAGGTAAAGTAAAATCACCCCTTACCAAATCCATTGATGAACAAGCGTACTAAATACGATCGAACCCCAACAAAGGCGAACGGATATTATTTCGAAAAGGAATTATAGTAATTTGCAAGCTTAAAATAATAGTATGCGCACGCTGCTCCTCTCCTTCCTTTTGTTTCTCCCATTATTCTCCCAGGCACAAAATGCTGATGAAATTATTCACAACTACATCCGCTTCGTGGGTGGGGAGAAGAAATGGAAGAAAATAAATACTATAGTAAGCAAGGGTGAATATGACTACGGTGGTATTGTCTTTCCCTTCACTACCTATGCCAAGGGCCCTAACCGTTATAAGTTCGTTGTACCGTTCAATGGAAAATATTATGCGCAAGGCTATGATGGGCAGCGCGGCTGGAAGATCGATGCTTTTAAGGATGAAACGAAACCTATTCTACTCGAGGGCGCGCCTGCACTGGCAATGGCCAACGAGGCCGATGTTGAGCTGGAAATTCCCTTCATCAACTACAAAGCCAAGGGCCACCAGATAAAACTGGAAGGCACAGATACCCTTGAAAACAAAATCTATTATAAAGTAAGCTTGCTTAAGAAAAGCGGACAAACCGAAAATTATTACTTTGATGCCATTACCTATGCGTTATATTTAAAAACAGCTATTGCCAAAAATCCAGAACTGCAAGGCGCACTGCTTCACACCTATTTTTATGAGTATAAAGAAGTAGAGGGTTTGACAATGCCCTTTAAACTCGTGAGTAAGGCTGGTGACCAAGCTATATTGACCATTACAGTGGCAGAGGTAGTGCTGAATGCTGATATTAACGATGATGAATTTAAACCGATGGGTTTGAATTAGTTCCTCCTTTACATCACAGTCTTGCTATCGAGAAGGGTTTTATACTTTTTCGCCTTCGACTACTTGCTTCAATTTGTTTAACACCATTTTCCAATTCTCAGTTGAATGCTTCTTTTCTTTCACGGTAGCATTATTGTCTTGCGAAAGCGTGACAACGGTCTTATCGTTTCTTCTTTTTAATCTGTAGGTAACCAAATTGTAATTCTCGGGCTTATCTTCCTTTCCTAACATCGAACTGAGATAGGTACTTTGAAATACTTTTTCGTTTTCCATTCTTTTGATAATGCCTTTGTCACGATACTTTTTTCCTTCATATTCACCGGTATAAAGAATCGGACTACCTTCTTTCCACTCAGAAGAAACATCTGTTCCCATAAGGTATTTTTTTATCTGACTGGGTGTCGTTAATACTTTCCAGACTTGTGCAGGTGTGGCATGCACACTAATGGATGTTTCTGCTATTAATGTTTTTCTCATCTTGTTTGTTTTAGAACTTGAAATGTAATCAAGCAGTGAAGATGGTTTTCTGAATTGTAAAAGGTGTTGCATAACTTTTGGAAAGACTTACATAAATGCGGCATTACATCATGGCAGTGTTGCTAATTAAAATTACTGAGCATTATCCCGCCAAGGGTGGAATCCCCGCACTACGAACTGCGCATGTTGTAGTTATTTCGCCCCTGACGGGAAACGTTCTAATCGATTCAAAGCCACAGGATCTGACTGCCCCAACGTTCGATATCCCGTTCATCGTGGGTGATGAGAACGAGGGTGGTTTCGCTATCCAGATGAAGCTGAAGGTATTGATTCAATTTCTCTTTTTGATTGGGGTCTAAAAAACGAAAAGGTTCATCAAGTAATAATAACTCCTTCGATACCAACAGGCTCTTCATAATAAAAACAAGCTGAACCTGGCCCGAGGACATCTGCCGGATCCGTTTATCCATAAATGCATCAGCATCAAAAAAAAGAATGAGCGGAGTGAGTTTGTCTACATCGGGATTTTTATCGCCCTTCAAAATATAAGCACGTCCCGATAAGGCTTTATCGTTTGGATCGAGGAAATTCATTTGCTCGGGACCCAGATACGATATCCTGTTTTTGATATCCCAGATTGATTCACCTGTACCTCTTCTTTTGTCAAAAAGAAATACTTTCTGGCTGTATGCCAACGGATGGTCTGCATAAATAAGACTGAACAAAGTCGTTTTGCCCGAACCATTTCTTCCCGCCAATGCCCACCGCTCTCCTTTGTTTATGGTCCAATTAAGATTTTCTATGATCGTTGTTTCACCGTACCGAATCGTAAGATTTCGCATCTCTACCACAGGGTGGTCAGAAGGCAAAGAATCATTTCTTGTCTTTACTTCCTCCAACACCGCATGAGGCTTAGACTTAAATGCCGATTGCTCGTGAACTTGAAAATGCTTCAACACAACCTTGCGATTGAGCACAGAAGGTAATGCTGAATCATGATCGGTTATAATTAATTGCACACCATGTTGCATGGAGAGCACTTCGAGAAAATGGACCAGGTCGCTGCGGCTCTTGCGGTCAAGGGCTTCAAAGGGATAATCGAGCATTAATACTTTTGGAATTTGTTTCGCCAGATTCGCCAATATCATTACGCGTTTTTGTTGTCCGTTGGAGAGTGTGGTGAGTTTGAGGTGAAGCAGATGATCAATGGAAAGAGATGAAGGAAATCCAATATTGTGAATTTGCTCAACCGTTTCACTTCCAAGAAAGTCTTTTACGAGTGGAACAAACTCATCGCCTAATGAGTAGTAGCGTTGCTGATAAAATAAATCGTGTTGGTGTATGTGGGTGAGTGCCGCATCAGCCGGTACAAAATGTATGGTTTGCTTGCGCTGCTGATATCGCTCTTCCCAACTTTCTCCTGTAATAAAATCATAGAGCACTTCTCCATGCGTTACGGGAATTACGCCAGCTATGATTTCAAGTAAAATCGTTTTGCCACTTCCATTATCTCCGCTGATCAGGATATTATTACCCTTCTCAATTGTGAAGTTAAAATCATCAAAAAGTCTTTTACCTGATTTATGGATGGAGATTTGCCGAAGGTCGATCATGAAAAAGAATTAACAAACACAATCTGGTATCTAATCATTGAATTCCCAAAATACAACCCCGATAGTTATTAAGAACACAAATTCGGTGATCAAGTTACGCAACGTCCCCGAGACGGATACTGTTCCTACAAATACAGCAACAAAATAATCTTCCCATTTTTGATCGATACCAATACTTAGCTATTTTTGATCGTGAAAAAATTCGCTCTGGTCTTCACTCTCTTTTTTTGCACTACCTGTTCGTATGCACAAAATCTCGGGTTAATTGATAGCATCAAAACACAGCTCGTTCATGCGAAGGACCAAAGGCGGTTTACTCTTCTAAATGATTTAGCATGGGAATATCGTGCATCCTACCCGGACAGTACCATATATTTTGCCACGAAAGCCAAAAGCCTGGCACAAGAGCTTAAATTAAAGAAGAATCTCGCAAAGTCCATCAATTTCATTGGTATTGCATACAATAATAAAGGAGAGCGATTACTGGCCTTTCAATATTATACGGAAGCCTCAAAAGTTTCGCTGGATCAGGATGATTCTATTCAGCTTGCGTATTCCAACATAAATCTGGGCAGACTCTTCTTTGAGCAAGGCCTGCTTTCACGATCCTACGAATATTACATAAAAGCGCTTCCCATCTTTGGTCAATTGAAAG
Organism: Chryseolinea sp.; assembly: GCA_031388805.1. Taxonomy (GTDB): domain Bacteria; phylum Bacteroidota; class Bacteroidia; order Cytophagales; family Cyclobacteriaceae; genus Chryseolinea. The sequence continues at coordinate 60,532 of JANMRZ010000012.1, read as the reverse complement.
ATTCTTCAGGGCTGTCGTATACATATCAGAGTCTCGCTAATTTATATAAGACGCAAGAAGATTATGTGAAGGCTGAAAAAAATTATTTGCATGCAAATGAAATTCGATTGACCCTGGGTAACACACGCGATATCATGGCGGCTTTTATTATGACGGGCCGATTCTATCATGCCAGCAATCAAGATGATAAGGCCATTCAATATCTTCACCGGGCAGATTCAGCAGGCCATATCATCAATGACGAAGTAAGCCTTGCGGAAATTAAAGTAGATATGGCCAGTAGTTATCTCGTGAAAGGCCAATTGGATTTAGCGGAACAGATGTGTGCGGAAGGATTGTCATCCTTACTCCATAAAGAAAATGTGTTAATCCTGCCACGGGCGCTTATAGTAATGGGGCAAATTAAATTCAAGAAGAACAATTTCCGGGATGCCAAACCCTATTTTAAAGATGCCCTACGTATTGCCTTGCGAACCAAAGACATGACCTCAAAAATGGACGCCTATTATTGGCTGTGGCAACTTGCAACGAAAGGAAGCAGCACATTAGAAACGTTGAATCATTACAATCAATACCTTATTTTAAAAGACTCCAACAAGGATCTTGATTTAACCAGACAAGTTGAACGTTTTCAATTTGAAAATGAAATCAACCGTAGCGAACAGGAGAATGAGAGGTTAAAATCCAACAACCTTACCAATCGGGCTATTATTGAACAACAAAGATTGCAAAACATCATCCTGATCATTGCTGTATTATTTGCAGTTATCCTTGGATTCGTTCAGTGGCTCAACATTAAATCAAGGAAAAATATCAACCATACCCTTCTTAATCAAAATAAAGAACTATCTCTCCTGAATGAAGAAAAAGACACGCTGATGAGTTTCGTTGCGCACGACCTTAAAGCTCCGATGAATCGGATACAAGGACTTACACATTTACTTGAACATGAAGAATCGTTAACGGAAAGTCAACACGTGTATATCGGTATGATAAAAGATGCTACACAAGCTGAGCTGGATATTATAAAAGACTTGCTTGATGCGCATAAGCTGGAAAGCAATATCGTACCGCGATACGAAACCGTGGCAGTGGCTGAAATGCTACAAAAAAGAGTGAACGTGTTAATGAGCACCGCCCGCTTAAAAAACATTCAAATCAATCTTGATCTATCGCACATTGAGAATTTAAAGATTAGTACTGACGAAGAATACATGAATCGAATTCTTGACAACCTGATTTCAAACGCCATTAAATTTTCGAATCGCGAGGCCTCCATACATATAACGACAGCAAAAACCAGTTCCAACTTTACAGTATCGATTAAAGATGATGGTCCTGGATTTTCAGAGAGTGATAAGCTTCAATTATTTCAAAAATTTAAAAAGTTGAGCGCTCAGCCCACTGCAGGAGAAAGCTCAAACGGACTAGGACTGGCCATCGTCAAAACACTTGTTGATCGATTGAACGGAAATATTGAATTAGTATCTGAAACCGGTAAAGGCAGCGAGTTCAGTATTACGTTTAAATTATAAGCTATCGGATTGTACAAATCAGATAATCTTTAACAGGGAAACAGCACCTTGCTTCCACACGAATACTTTCCGCAGATTCCACAGATCTGTAACTGTTTATAAGGCACCCCACTCATACTTGAATTGTAATTAGATGTTAAAGGTCGGGCAAGTTCTTTGGCACGAACGCAACAAATCTAACATCTGTATCAATCGGAGGTCACTGGCTAAACCCCACGCCCACTTGCAACCTGAAAAGTAACTTCGGTGGGAGAACTAGATGTTACAACAATCTGAGGTGTCACACACACATGCAAAGATTTCATGATCGATTTCATTGAATCACCTTCGCATTGTGCTAGCTTTAGTTAATCCAAAAAAAATAAAATGAAAGCTTTACCGTTTCTCGTTACGAAAAAGCACCCCTTTTTTATCGGTATAACAGGGGTACTTGTATGCATGCTTTGCGGATGGGTATCAGCACAATCGGTATCCATCGAACCGGACTCATTGAATCTTAACTCATCAAACACCTTTAGCATCACAAACAACGGTACCCAACCGTTGCATTATGTCATGGAAAGCAACACGAGTTTTCGATCGTTTCATTCCAGCGCACCTACAGAGATAAATAATCTTCCGGTACACCCAGGACCCAACGGTATTGAGGCCATCCCCAACACTGCTTTATGGTTGGCGAATACCGAACCCGGTTGGGGTGGCGATGTAAATCTCAACACCTCTATTTACACTATTCAATGGAATAGTCCTTTCCATGTGGCGTTTGAAGAATTGGGTTGGGATAGTAATTTAAATACTCAGGACGGCTGGGCCGCAGAGGGAGACACCTGGCATGTGAACAGACCCGGACGGGCAAGCGACGGTTCGACAGAATATCAGTATTACTTCAAGTTTTTTTTTACAGGGTTATCCGATGGCAGTAACGTTCCCTCAGGAATGTTCTCACCTCGGGTGGTACTCGGAAGTGAAAATGTTTCATCCGTCTCGATGGAAGTAAATTTGCTGGGCGCCTTGGGGAGTACCTGGCAAATTATTCCGCAGTCGCTGACCAGTGGTAATGTTGTGACGCGCTTGCAAATAAATCCTGATGGCACGTTTCAGGTGCTTGTTAAAAATAATTTAGGGCAGGCGTCATTTCAAAAACTTAGTGTTGCTGCGCCACTGGAACATCTTAAGATAGGCATTGAGGTTGACCGGGCAACTTTCTCCTTTACATTATTTTTTAACGATCAAAAAGTATTTGCCGGCCAGGGTTTCTCCAACACCGTTGATCAATTAGGTGTACTGGCGCTCAACGAAAAAGCAGGATCAATATTTGAAATGAACGGTGATGGTTGGAATTTCGACAGTTCCGTTAATTTAAATGGCGCTAGTTCACTGGTTTTTTTCAGTGAATATAATCCGGATGAGTATTTCTTTACCCAATCAAACCAGGTGGAAAGATACCTCGAGCCCGTGCAATCGGTCGTCGAAGAACTTGTATTTTCAGAGTCCGATCTTTTACCAGGTGTTTATCGCGACTCAATAAAAATATCTACGAACGATCCGAACAAACCTTTGCTATTTCTTCCCTATGCCTTTGCGGTCGAACGACCCTATCAGCCACCATCCGCCTTCTACTCTTCAGCAGCAGACCTTCAATTACCTTACGACACGTTGGAAGCAACCATCTACAACGGAGATGTAGCAACCGTAACAGCAACGGTTAACAATACTTCATCGGCAGAACGACTCGTTTACTTTCCTAAACGCAGTGAAAATTCGAAAATACTTGCTTTCTCACATGGATCTCAATCGTTTCAATGGATCGAAATTTCAACCATAGGCACAGCCTTAACGTTAGGTGATGATGACTCGCAACCCGTTCAAATGCCATTCGCTTTTCCGTTTGCACATGGCTTATCCGATTTCATTACCATTGGTTCAAATGGTTATTTGAAAACAGGGATTACGCAGGCTGATGACCCGGCTATTAGAACATTCCAGCCGGATTTTGAATCGCTACCGAATACCATCGGACCCTTTTGGTGTGATTTTGCCCCGGATGATGCTTCCGGAATATACTATTGGGGGGATGACGAGCGATTTGTTGTTCAATACAACAACGTTCCAATCAAAGGTACTGCTCTTCGAAACACGTTCGAAGCAATTTTTTATCCGGATGGAGCCATACAATTTCAGTACTTACACGTGAATGATCAACTCAGGGCCTCCATTGGTATAGGTGGCTCAACGAATTTTAGGCCTATAAACATTGCGTACAAAGAACCTTGGATAAAGGATAGCCTTGCCATTCTATTTCAGCCGCAACGAACGGACGTCTACGACTTTGAAACCGAGCTTATCATGTCTGAAATGTTTCCCTGGATACATTATCCGGAAGAAGGAAGCGCACTTATCGGACCCGGTAGTCACAATGTCGATATTCAATTATCGGGAATGCCTGTTGGCGTTTCGAAAGGCCGTATTCTTTTGCAATCAAAACCCCCTAGTGAGGTTCAATCTACTGGTAACGATGAAATTATTCCCTACGACGCGGGCACACTAATGTTGCCGGTAAAAGTTACGGTGCTCGAAAACCCGCTACCCGTTATCGATTCAATTCCACCCGTGTCTTTGTATGAAGGGGAGTCAAAAGATATCCTACTCACTGCAACAGATCTTAACGATGCGCAGGTGCAAATATCCATCGATAGTCTTCCGGAATTTATAACGTTGGTGGAAACTCAGGATGGATCTGTACAGTATAAAATCAGTCCCGTTCAAGGCGATGCCGGAGAATACGCACTTGTCGTTCGTGCCACAGATCCCCACCATGCATTCGATGTTGACACCCTTTATTTAACGGTGCTCCCACCCAATGCTGTTGTTGATTTTAGCCTTACCTATTTTAAAACCGGCGTGGTCGTTTCTACTTTTGATCAACACATAACACTCGATGTTGCCGACCCGAATATTGAAAAGTATACCGTTCGGGCTAACACCATTGGAAAAGTGGGCAGTGTTAAATTTCTGCTGGATGGTCGCAAGATAAACGTTGACAACACAGAGCCTTTTACCATCAATGCCTGGGCGTTACCCGTGTTGAGTTCAGGACTACACACGTTAGTGGCGCAAAGTTTTTCTAAAAATAATGCAAAGGGCGATCTGAACAACAGCAAAGAACTTGCGATTTACATCACCAATTCAGCAGCGATAACGTCATTCTATATCGTGGATCGAAATGGAAACAAAATCAAGGACATTGTTGATGGTGAAATCATTCCGGCAGGACAACCCGAGTTTAGCGGATTTAACATCATGGCCTATACAAACATCAGTGCAGTTCGTAGTGTTCGCTTTTTGTTGAACGGCATTACTGCCCGAATTGATAATCGTGCACCATACGCCGTCAGTGGAAAAGCCAATGGAAACGATACACCATGGAGTATCAACCCCGGAACCTATACGTTAACCGCGATTCCATACATGAAGTATTACGCATGGGGGCCGGAAGGTGTGCCGCTAAGCCTACACTTCACCGTAACACATAACACTGCGCCTGCTGCCAACCTGCTTGCGCAAGAGGAAATTAAATTTGAGAACAGTAACCTCAGCTTGAATAGCGAAGGCCAGAAACTGCTGTTGGTTTACCCAAATCCTGTTGGAGATGAAATGAACATATCGCTAAGCAACGTTAACGATGGCAAGTTTATTTTGAGAATCATGAATGCGAAAGCTCAGGTGGTGTACACAATGGAAGGAAATGCACAAACGGTGCAAGAACAAATCATCAGCACCCGCCAACTCGGCATGACCGCAGGTATCTATTACATCCAATTAATTGGAACAAATGGTTTCAACGAAGTGAATAAGTTCATCAAACAATAAGAAGTGGTTAATTGAATACAAAACCCAATGCGTTATCGCAGCACAAATTAAAATACACCATAACATCCTTGATCGGTATTAATCTGCGGGAAAATACATCCGGCTGCTATAGTTTATCACGCATATACTCTGCAATAGCCGCAGTATACGCATTGGGCAAACCTGACTTTGCTGCCTGCTGCTGATAATGTTCTTTCTGCAATGGATCTTCCAAAACACGCTTCGCCCAAACGGCTGCATCTTTAAACTTGCTTTGGTTCAGGCGCTGCCGATCACTTGGCTTGCTTCTGACGTGCTTCGAATAACTGGATACAAGCAATTTAAATTGAGACATTGCTTCGGCAAGAGCCGATGGTTTGTAACCCACAGAAAATGTATTCCGTTAAAACCGGAACTAGAATTTTTCAGAACCTATGAAGAAAATCGACATCCTGAATTTTATAACCGATTTCCGGAAAGCACCCAATAGAATAATTAGTCATCAGGACCTGGTTAATCACCTGGGTTCTTTGAATGAGCCTGCCATGAACACTTTGCTGAGTGAGCTGCAACAAGCCAAAATTGTAAAATCAACGGAGCTCAATGGGGAGAAAGCGTACCAGGTAATTGCGAGATAGGTATTGGCTGCCGAACGAATACTTTCCCGCAGATTTCACAGATTAAAAGGCGCGCAGATTTCGCAGATCTGTGAGTACAAACTTTTAATTGTCTGCATAGAAATCTAAAAGTTCAAAAAACACAAATCAAAATACACCATAACATCCTTGATCGGTACTAAATCTGCGCCATCTGCGTGTATTCGATCTGCGGAATCTGCGGGGAACTGCATTGCTGACATGCTTCAGGATACTATCCTAATGGAAAGAAACTAAATAGACACAAGTCTCGCCTTCGCTCAAACCAATGTTGGAAGAGTTGTGGCCGTTGGGGTTAAAGCTTTATTGACATCTTCCTGGCTTGAATTTCATAATTCCTGCTTTTTCCAACTCACAAAGATTGCCGTACGTCTTATTATCACAGCCACAGACTGGGTCATAATTGCGGTGGCAAATACTCTTTTCATATTTTTTTTTCAATGCTTCATTGTAACATTCAAGATTATTTAAAATAGTAAGGGAAGCATCACTCAAGTCTCCAACGATAGTAATAGGATAGGTAATTTCCTTTATAACTGTTCCAGTTTTGTTAGCAATTAATAAGTACTCCAAATCAGATTCAAATTTCCCTTTACTTTCTTTAAGAGTCAAATCCTTTTCATCGCCTTTAAAACTTTCCACTACGTGCAGTACAGCATAATCATCTGTGCTTTCGTTATCGTCAAACACTACAAAAGCTACAAAGTCAGAGGCTCCAATAGCACTTTCAATATCATTTGGTAGTGCCCGATCATGAGCGGAGAAAAAGCAGAGCATCAGAGGGAATATAAATGGGATGGCTTTCATCTGGTTTATTTCAAATTTAACATGAATTGAATTTCTAAATTACAACTTTGGTAACTGCTAAGGAAATAGATTGGTTGACAGAAAGGCATGGCACGTCTTCGCTCAAACCAACATAGGTATTAACGCCATGTTTTAAGATCACGTATTTTCCTTTCGGTAATACTAACCAGGAGGGAAGTATAACAACAATTAATTATCTTCATTCCTGAAAAAGCTCCAAGCCATGGCCAAGCAAAAAACCAAACCCACCGAAATAACGGTAGAAAGTTTTCTGGATAAACTTGCCAGCGAAAGCGTACGTGATGATTGCAATACACTCATCAAAGTGATGAAAAAAATTACAAAGTCGGAACCTAAAATGTGGGGGCCGTCCATTGTTGGTTTCGGACAATACCACTACAAGTATGAAAGTGGCCATGAAGGCGTTATGTGCATTGCAGGTTTCTCGCCTCGAAAACCTGCAATCACAGTTTATTTGATGAGCATGTCTGACCAGCCCGATTTAATGGAAAAACTAGGCAAGTACAAAGTTTCCAAAGCCTGCCTCTATGTTAAGAAGCTGGAAGATATCGATATCAAGATCTTGGAAAAACTCATTGCCAATTCGGTATCCTATGTGAAGAAAAAGTATCCGGAAAAGTAGCAGATACAAGTTGATAGAAGTAGCGTAGGTTTACTTTCCCGCAGATTTCGCTGATTAAAAGGCACGCTGATCTCGCTGATCTGTGAGTGCAAACGATAAGCGTCTGCATAGAAAAATTGCAGGGAATGTATTCAGCACCGGGCTTCATCACGCATATACTCTGTAATGGCCGCTGTATACGCATTCGGCAAACGCAACTTGACAGCTTGCTGCTGATAGTGTTCTTTCTGCAATGGATCTTCTAAAATACCTTTAGCCCAAATGGCCGCATTCTTAAACTTGTTTTGAGTAATGCGCTGCCGATCCGTTGGCTTACTGCTGACACGCTTTGGATAACTGGATACAATGGTTTTTCCACCCATTACTTTAAAAATGAGTGCGCGGCCTAACTTACCACTGAGGCCGCTGAGAATTGAATTGTTTGTTACGATTGCCATATTATTTGGTTTATGGCACAAGTATCGATGCCGCCACCACAGCCTATATGTGGTGGCCGTTTTTCTTTAAAAATATTTTATGTTCATTATCAAGGCATTGGAAATTTATCATCAACTCAACAGCATTAAGCCCCTTCGGATCTCCAAGCCTTCGAGATGACTACGAGATGACTTCGATACCGAACCACAGCAGAAGCAAGGGTGAGTGGGGAGTGAACAAAGAGTGGAAGAAGAGTGGAGAAAGACGGGAAGGACACTGGGTCCACATGGAGAGCGTGACGGCTCAGGAAAGGATTAATTAAAGGCAGCGGACCTTATTGATTGCATTCCTCAAAATCAAAATTACACAAAGTTGGGGTAAAAATAATGATGGTGAGTTAGTTTTTCTTTCCCGCAGATTTCGCTGATTAAGAGGCACGCAGATCTCGCTGATCTGTGACTGCAAACGGTTAAGAGTCTGCATAGAAACATAATGGCTCAGAAAGTTCAAATTAAGATATTCAATAAAATCAGTGCCCGGTATTAACCTGCCTGCCGGCAGGCAGGTCTGCGCCATCTGCGTGTATTCGATCTGCGAGATCTGCGGGGAAATGCATTGTCCAGAGTGACAGATTTGTTATCGATGCAACTCCGATTTCAACTTAACCAGTTCACCCAATAGTTTCGTTTCCTTCACAAGATCTTCCTTCTCCAACGTGTGAGCAATCCTCACTATTTCAAAATTCAACGTATCGATCTCCGTTTGTCTTTTGTTTCGAATGTCTTGCAAGGTTGATATCAGCTGTCCATCAGAAGATTTGCTGATCAGCAGCAGACTTTCAATTACTTCTTTTGCATCCAGCTCAATTCCCTTCGCACCTGAGATGGCAATGCATTCTTCAATTACCCGTTTGGCAATGGCCAGAACATGTTCATCGCGTTGGAATATTCCATTGTCTGTTTCGAGCAACGGGCAAATGGAATTAAAAACACAATTCACAATGGCTTTCTTCCAGATGATGGTTTGAATGTTGTGCTCTGCTTTGAATGCAAACTCAGGACTGCTTAGTTGTTCTACAATTAAATTCAAATTGACAGCATTACCTTCTATTATTCCGATAGGTGAAACCGACACCGGTTTAAATCGTAGCATGCTTTCGCCAATGGTTTGACTCGTGACAAAAAGAACGCATCTATAGATTTCAGGAAAATGTGCGTCAATAAAAGGTTGCTCGACTCCCAATCCGTTCTGCAAAATAACAAGAGGTGAATCCTTTAATTTTTCTTTCAGCGAATGGGCCAACGCTTTATTGCCATACGATTTGTTTGTAAGCACGATAATACCTTTCAACTCTGAAAAATTACCTAAGGTATTGACTTCAATCTCTGCTTCCAGCTTTGCCTTATTCTCCAATTCAACCTGTATGCGTTCGATGTGCTTCGATTGATCATCAACGCTTCCGCGAATGATCGTAACCTCTTTACCTGAACGCTGAAGCGCAACAGCCAATACTTTTCCAACCGCACCTGATCCGATGATGTAGATATGTTCGTTCATTTTTGATGGTCTTTGAAACGTAATTAGCTTTTGTCAATCAAAAGGATTGACTTTCTACCCGTTGCTAAAATACAACTTTGATACGTTGGAGGGCTTGCGCCAATGGGTTGCTCTAATAAATTGGGGGCTCATTTAATTTTGATTTTGCTATTTCTTTACTTAGACCATACTTAGTCAGTAAATTCTCGACTTTGTTCAATACATCTTTTTCAGATGTTGGGGGCAAAATAATTTTATCAATTAAAATTTCTGTATCACATGAAATATTTCGACCAATCCTATTTGGTTTGTCATCCCAGTAGGAAGAATTATCTCCTGCATCGTTGACATGTTGAAATACTCTCAATTCATTCTCGTGCGTAAACTCTACTCGTTTATGAACAATCGGAGAAAAAATATTATACCCTTTTAATGGGTAATCAGTCTCATGTCCCCATATGTCCTTATCATAGTCCAAATAACGAACCTTACTTACAAATATTTCTTCTGTATTATGTTTTAAGGAATCGTACAATCGGTTATAACAACTTTGAATTGCCACACCCTCATTCGTTTTCAAATACAATCTCCACATTGCGTCAGATTCATTGGTGCTTATGTGCCAACAATTAACAATAAAAGTCTTTCGAAACCTCTTATGAAAATCGGCCATTTCATTACTCTTTCCAACCGCTTCTTCTATGGTCATTGGATTGCTAAGCTGAACAGAATTCTTAAGAAACTCATTGACACGATTGTCTGCCTCGCGTTTAGGAATAGAAGCTTCAAATGGATCGGAAAACTTATCAGAACGGCACAAAAATAAAGCTCTCTCATTCAGTAGAAGCTCGAATTTATCCAAATCAATATATCTCCAAATAATACTTTCGGGATTGCATTTTACTAATGCAGGGTGGTCGGTTGTAATCATTGATAATGAAGTTGATTTGAAACTATTACTATGACTCTCAATACCCGAACATATTATTTTCACAAATCTAACATCCGGTACCTCGACATCCTTGGTGCCCTAATTTTACTTTATCCAAGCCTCAATTTTACTAACTAATTTATCTTCCAATTCATTGGGTGTTTTATAAATAATGTGCTGAAGAGGCTTTATATCAAAGTGCGCATTCTTAAACTGATCTTACTCACAGGTATATATAACTTGTTTCCCTTGCCCTAATGCAAAGCCACTTTCAAAGTATACGCCATTTTTATGATACGAAAAATCAGCAATGCAGAATTTCGATTTCTTAATCCCAGCAATAATCTCATCATTTATTGTTTTTTCACTTGAAATATGTTGTTCATCAATTAAAATAGGAACGAATCCGGTCTTAATTAAAGCATTCTTTATTGCGGTTCTTATTGGTCTAGTCTCTTCCTGAAATGACATAGCAACGAAGCATCTATTAGAATTTGATCCCTCTTCCGAAAGTTGAATAAATGCGTTAAGTCCATCATAAGTTATTCTACACTGCGCATTCGCAGACGTAATATTTCCTACTTCAACATAACCTTTGCCTTGAAGAGCTTCTATAAAAAATATGACTTCTTGTTTATTCTTAAAAAACAGCTTATTCGGACTATCACTATCCTCAAATGAAAAGGATACAGTACTCCCCTTGGAATCTTGAAGACTTATTAAATGAACAAAAAGATTTTCAAGTAACTCCTGAGGTGATTGGGGATAAGCTATTTGTTGAATTTCATTTTTAAGATCAATTCCCTCTTCACTCGTATCCCAATGAATTAAATTCCCATCTAATTGTCCCAATTTATCGTTAAGAAAAAGACCTTTCATAACATGATGTGGAGGCAAGACTTCCAATTCATTCATCATTCTTTTACAGCATTTCTTACAAAACATCAATTCAAATTTTCGCTTGTTTATCAATATCGAATACCAAATATTCTCTCCATCATTGGTTTGATTTATTATTTTTACGCCAGTGAGAGGGCATGAATCAAGTCTTTCCATATTTAAATTTTATTTCTTCAATCAGTAAAGAGCAAACAGATATAATAAACTACAACACCAAGTGTTATTCAATTTAAATGATCCTCATATGTGGCAATTCTTTAAACCCCTTTTCCGTCAATTACCAACAGCTTATTTTTCATTAATTAAGTAGCTTAGGAAAATCATCACCAAGAATGGTCTTATAAATTGTTTTAGCTAAATCACTTTTAATTGCTTGATCAGCGACAAATTCGACTAACTTCCCAACCACGAGACTTTTAAAATCTCTTTTTGAATTCTTTTCAGAGCTTACTTTAAATGAATCGATTTCATCATAAATAATTTCTTGTCCTAGACCAAGCTTTTCCAATACTTTAAGAACCTCATCAATTTTGTCATTAATATCTTTTAACTCCCCTTGATCGAAAAAGTCCTTGTTCTTTTTATTGGAGGCTTCTCCCTCTCCTTTTTCGTTTCTTAAAAACTCCAGATACTGGGAATACATAATTGCATCAATCAAACAATTCATTTCGTCCGTCTGCGTCCCAATTTTTGTTTTTTGATTGGGACTAACAATCACGTTATAGTTAATCTTAGCATTCACTGCTTGGCGGTAGTATGCTTGAATTAGTGATAACCTTTCAACACTTATTGACCAATTACCCAAATTAGCTTCACTCTCTCTAACATTAATTTCCCTAGAAAATAAATTCTCCACAGTTTCAATTTCGAATTCTAAATACTTTTTAGAATCAATCGAATCTAACCTAGCCTCATAAAAATTCTCTTTAGACTGCTTTAATCTTTCATCTACTGTTTCATCTAAAATTCTCTTTTGATCGTTGTTTATCTTTTCTAATTCATATTCGTTAATGGATTTATATTTGTTAGGATATCCTGGAACCTTACCAACTTTCCAATCTTCATACACATAAATAGGAAAATCTTTTTCATAATTCTTCCCTAGAAAGAATTCCATTGTACCCACCAATAACGGGTATAGCTTAGCTGGAAAATTTCTCACTTCTGCTTTCAATTCCTTCTGAGCGTGATTGTTACCTGAATATTCCTTCCAGTAATCATCACTACCTAACAAAGAACTGCTCATCGAAATAGTTTTTTTACAAAAATCGCAGTAGTAATCAAAGGAATCCATTGAAGGATCTCCAATGACAGACCTAATACCCTTGTTTTTGCAAACTGGGCATAGGTTACTTTTAATGTCCACTTGATCAATTAATTCAATTTGTCCATTTAGATTATACAGTCCCATAACTTTTATAAATATTACTCACAACTAACGAATATATAAATCAAGTCGCATATATCTTATAAACACACGAGAAAAGGTACTAGCTTATAATCTTTAGAGAGGAACTATATCTTCTATGCGCACTCGTTTCCACTCTCCCATCCCTGCTCGTATGATTTTCCCCCTTACATTGTGATAAAAAAATGGAAATTGCACTGGCTTTATGAATGTACCAGACAAGTTCTTCTTTACGCGCCTGCAAATACATTGCCCTCTCGTTGGTCTAACTAAAATTACTTCGTTCTCGTCTTCCAGATTTCCGGATTGCGACTTGTGCTCAGAACAGCATGAACGAATATGGCATCTCCTTCAACAGTGTAATGCAAACAAAATGGAAAGCGATTAACCTTGGTCATGCGTACTTCCTTGTATCTGAATTGATATTGTTGCGGGTTGATCTCTACAAACTGAAGGCTTCGTTCTACCTGATCCAAAAAACGATTTCCTAATCCTTCCTGTTTTTGATTGTACCAAACGTAAGCTTCTTCCAGATCTCTTTCAGCGGAAGGTTTAATGATCAAACGATAGGTCATGCCTTCTTCTGAATGCGGGCTTTAACTTCATTCCAACTTGATCCTTCTGATGGATTGGCTTTGTGATCTGCCAATCGCTGGTCTAGTATTTTTTTATGCTCATCGGTAAGCAAAAAATCTTCTTCACGTGTTTCATCCTTCATTACATCATACATCAAATTCAACAACCGGTCATCGGCTGTGTTGATCAACTGGTGCAATTCTTCCCTGATTTGTGCTGCTCCCATAACGTTCTTGTTTTGCTTAATCAAAGATAATGATTTAGCCAATATGCTGCATTCGTTTCCATTCCCTTGCATTATCCCGCTCGTATAATTTCCCCCCTTACATTGTGATAAAAAAATGGAAATTGCACCGGCTTTATGAATGTACCAGACAAGTTCTTCTTTACGCGCCTGCAATACGAATCGGGAGATTGGGATGTGGACCAGCGCATGCCGGTGAACTTGCTGAACTCGCTCATTGAATACACTACGCTGCCGGTCGATACCCAGGAAAACATTGTGCCGCTGAGCAGCGATGCGATTTTCAGTTGTCCCTTTTGTTATTTAAGCGGGCATAAACTGGTGGAGTTTACGCAGCAGGAGCGCGCCAACTTCGAGAAGTATGTGCGCAACGGTGGCTTTGTGTTTGTCGATGATTGCAACCACGATATTGACGGGCTTTTCTCCAAGTCGTTTGAGTCGCAGATGGAGCGCATCTTTGGCGCCACAGCGCTGAAGAAGATTCCCAACAACCACGCGCTCTACTCCATGTTCTTCCACTTCGATGGACCGCCCACCACTTCACAAGAACTAAACGGCTGGGGCGATGACATCGTGCACGATTACCTCAAAGCCATCGAGATCAACGGGCGCATTGGGGTGCTGTATAGCAATAAAGATTACGGGTGTGAGTGGGATTATGATTTTCGGAATAAGCGGTTTTATAAGATTGATAATACGAGGTTTGGGGTGAATGTGGTGATGTATGCTTTGATGAGGTGAGGAGGGTTACCGGTTGCCAGTTGCCAGGTTGGTGTGGTAGACGGGCTGGAAAGAAATTTAAACCGCAGAGGACGCTGAGGTTCGCAGAGAGTTTTGTTAAAGGAATTGAATGTAGTGAATCAGTCGGGGTGTGTATGAGAGGCATTGGTATTAACTCTGCGTTTCTCTGCGCCCTCTGCGGTTAAATGAATTAAGCAAACAATGTCGATATGAAAGAGGATTTAAAAGTGGTTGAGCAATCGGTGAAAGATGTGATTGTGAAACTGGATGCGTTGAAGGGCGAGATCAGGAAGGTGATTGTTGGGCAGGAGGAGACGATTGATCAGCTGCTCATCACGTTTCTTGCGGGAGGGCATGCGTTGCTGGAAGGTGTGCCGGGTCTTGCCAAGACGTTGATGATTCGCACGCTGGCCGATGCCATCGATCTGAAGTTTCGCAGAATTCAGTTTACACCCGACCTTATGCCTTCGGATATTATCGGTACGGAAATCCTGGAGGAAGATCATACTACGGGAAAACGTTTTTTTAAATTCAACAAAGGTCCCGTGTTCTCGAATATAATTTTAGCGGATGAGATTAACCGTACATCACCAAAAACACAGGCGGCTTTGCTCGAGGCCATGCAGGAGTTTGAAGTAACCTATGCGGGTGTTACCTATCCATTAGATAAACCATTCTTCATTCTCGCCACACAAAATCCGATTGAACAGGCCGGTACGTTTCCATTGCCGGAAGCACAGCTCGATCGCTTTTTGCTGTTCATCAAAATAAAATATCCTACGGCTGAAGAAGAACGTTCCATTCTCGCCAACACTACGGGAAGAAAAACGCATACCATCAATAAAGTTATTGAAGGAACAACCATACAAGAGGCGCAACGCCTGGTGCGCGATGTACACATCAACGCAGACCTGATTGACATGGTGAGCACGATGGTGCGCGCCACGCGTCCTGGGGAAAGCGATGTGAAGTTTGTGAAAGAGTGGGTTCGCTGGGGTGCCGGTCCACGGGCCGGGCAGGCGATGATTCTCACTGCAAAAGCACGTGCGTTGCTGCACGGAAATTTCTCGGTTACACAACAGGATATTCAGGCAGTTGCCTACCCGGTGTTGCGTCATCGTATATTGATGAACTTCAAAGCAGAAGCAGAAGGTGTTACGTCTGACGATGTAACGGAGCAATTGTTGAAGCTCGCTCCTTTCTCTAAAAATAATTTGTAGGCACACGCTCACGCCACAACTGTGAACACGCAACTGAAAGACTTACTCAAACCCGAGATTTTAAATTCCGTCAGCGGTCTTGAGTTGGTTGCGCGAATTATTGTGGAAGGCTTTATGAGTGGCAGCAATAAAAGTCAGGCCGTGGGTGCCGGTCAGGAATTCAGTCAATACAGAAGTTATGAGCCGGGCGATGATTTGCGCCAACTCGATTGGAAAATGTATGCGCGCTCGGAGCGCTATTACATTAAGCAGGCGGCCATTGAAACGAACATCACCGTAAAGTTTATGCTCGATGCCAGCAACTCGATGAGTTATGCAGAAGGCGCGATGAGCAAATTGCATTATGCAAAAGTAATGATCGCGGCCCTCGCCTACCTTACACGTAAGCAGAGCGATACGTTCGGACTCTTTACGGTAAACAATAAAAGTATCAACGCCATACAACCGCGGTTTGAGACACAACAATTCATTCGTTTTCTCAATGCGTTGGTGAATGTGAAGAGTGAAGGCAGCTGGAGCAAGGATGGTGGCATTGAACAATTGTTCGATCATCATGGCAAGGAGCTGATCATCTTCTTTACGGATATGTATGATGATGATAACGATCTGTTGCATTTCATTTCGAGGTTAAAGACACCACGCAACGAAGTGATTGTCTTTCACATTATGGGTGAGCAGGAAATGGCATTGAGTTATGATGGATCGTTTTCGTTTGAAGATCTGGAAAGTAAACGTCAGGTGAAGGTAGACACTGCACTTCAACAGGAAGTATATGCCACGCGCATGAAAGATTGGGTGAAGGAAACACGGATGTGGATGCTGGAGAAGGCGATTACCTATCAACTAGTAACGATGAGCGACCCGTTTGAAAAAACACTGCGCGATTTTCTGAAGGTACGTAATACATTGATGCGCTGATGCAGTTCTTAAATCCGATATGGCTCTGGGGACTTACGGGATTATTGATTCCGATTGGGATTCATATGCTGAGTCGTAAGGAGGGAAAAGTAATTCGTGTGGGGAGCATTCGTCATTTGGAAGAGACGAGTACGCGGCAGTTTCGAAATATTCGGTTGAATGAATTCGTGTTGCTCGCTTTAAGATGTTTGTTGATTACGTTAGTTGTTTTGTTGTTGAGTGGATTGAGTTTTACGAATTCCAAATCTGGAGACACAAACTGGTTGGTGATGGAGCGTGGGATGGAAAAAGAAAATGACTTCAGGGCGTTGATTGATAGTTTAGAGCAGAAAGGATTTGAGTTGAGATGGCTGGCTAAAGATTTTCCATTGCTAAAAGATAGTGCAGCGACAAAGGCTTCGATGAATTATGGATCGCTTGTTGAATCATTAAAGAGCGAACATGCCAAACAGATTGTAGTACTTTCTTATAATTATGCCAATCGGTTTAAAGGAAAGAGAACTACGTTACCGGATAACATCCAATGGATTTCAAAAAGTCCGGAGCCCACGGAGTTTACATTGACTGCTACCAGACTTTCAGCTGATTCAGTTTTAGTTCGGAAAGGAAAAACGGATTTTGGAGGTACGAGGTTTGCGAGTTACGAAGTAAGAGGTGAAACCTTGAACGAAGAAGAGAAGGCGCTCCTACAGAATCAGGATACCATTTCAATTTCCGTTTATGGTGATGCTAAGTTTGAATCCGATAAAGAAATTATGTTGGCTGCATTGAAAGCAGTTGATCAAACATTGCCTTGTGTTTTGAATATTAAAACAAGTGATGCAGCGAAAAGGAGTGATGATAAGACGGATTGGATTGTGTGGCTTTCGGAGAATGCAATTCCAGAGAGTATCAGTGTGAACAGCATTGTATATGCTAAGAATGAATTTGCAAATGAGTTGCTTACCTTATCTGAGAAAGGTTGGTTGATCAATAGACGACTTGATCAGGAAAATGCAATTGCTGATAACCTTGCATTACAACTCGCTTCTATCCTACTTCCAAAAGATAAAGCACAACAACGTGCAAATGAATTTGACAGACGCGCATTACCTGAAAAGGAATTGTGGTCATCGGCAGATGTAAAAGGAAATGACGATTTGGCTACAGCCAGCACAAGTAATGTTATGCAATATTTAGTTGCACTGATTTTGATTTCATTATTGATCGAACGCATCGTAGCCTTTAAACGAAATCAATGAGCACGCATCCGTCACTATATTTTCTGCATCGTCTGAAGCAACGCTACAAGTTGGTTCGGTTAACAGAAGTGTGTTTGCTTGCGTTTTCCGTTAATCTGGTTGTGTTTGGAATCAGTCATGCGCTTTTGTTGGAAACTATAACTACATACATTCTTTCGATTGGTGCAGGTGTTCTTTTCTTTATGATAAGAAGTATTCAATTGAATATTTTTAAAGTCGGGGAAGCGGAATTGGTTTCGTATATGAATCAGCGGTATCCGCAGTTAGAAGAAAGCAGTGATTTGCTTTTGATGGACGATAGTAAGCTCACACCTCTACAACAACTTCAGAAGCTACGAAACATTGAACAGTTCGAACAACTATATCCCAACATCAAACTACCGAATAAAATAGGTCAGGCTTCGCTCCTCTTTGTGTTGAGTATTGCTGTGTATATAGGGTTGAGTTCGTTTACATTACCTTCATCAGATAAAATCGCTTCACCAAAAGAAAGTAAAGAAGAAAGCAAGGTTACAGAAAACTTGCCTGCGTTTATTAAAAGTATCATGATTGGCATTACGCCACCAGCATACACTGCGCTTCAGAAATCAGTAACCAGTAATGCAGATATTAAAATTGCAGAAGGAAGCAAAGTTCATTGGAAGATTGTATATGAAGGAGACGTAATCGATCACAAAATCATTTTCTCCGGAAAAGACAGCGTCAATCTAAAAGCAAACGGAAACGGATATGTATTGGAAAGATCGTTTACGGAATCCGGATTTTATCAACTGGTCTGGAGCGATGCAAAGGGTCGCGAGTATTCTGACTTCTATAAAATTGAAGTAGTTAAAGATCAGCCACCGAGCATTGCAGTAGAGAACTTAAATCAATTTACCGAACTCGCAGCAACGGATAATCTGAAAATAAATTTAAAGTCTGTTTTGGCAGATGATTACAGTATTAGTCAGGCACACATTATTGCAACAGTGAGTAAAGGTAGTGGTGAGTCTGTGAAGTTCAGGGAAGAGAAATTATTCTTTGATACACCTGACAAGGTACAAGGTAAGGAGGTACGAGTTACGAGGGTGATTGATTTGATCAAGCTTGGGTTGGAGCCTGGGGATGAGCTCTATTTTTATATAGAGGCGTTTGATAATAAAACTCCAATTGCGGGGCATAATCGAACAGAGACATTCTTTATTGCTTTGCAAGATACAGCGCAACAAGAAACTTCTGTTGATGCTGGCTTGGGTGTTGATTTGATGCCGGAGTATTTCAGGAGTCAGCGGCAGATTATTATTGACTCAGAGAAATTATTGAAGGATAAAAAGCAAATCACCAAAGACAAATTCAATTTCAAAAGCAATGAGCTCGGCTACGATCAGAAAGTATTGCGACTGAAGTATGGAGAATTTATGGGCGAGGAATTTGAAACGGGTATTGCCCAAAGCTCTGCATCGGCTGAAGAAGGAGATAATAATTCACATGAAGATGTCGTGAAAAACTTTGGTCATGTGCATGATGAAGAGAACGAACACAATCTTGTTGCCGATAAGAAAACGGAAGAGGCAGGACATGATCATGGAAACAAAACCGATCCGAATGCAAAGGAGGATCCGCTTGCTGATTTTAAACATACGCACGATAATGAAGAGGAAGCTACCTTCTTTACGCAATCCATCAAAGCCAAACTAAAAGCAGCCCTCACCATTATGTGGGATGCTGAATTACATTTGCGTTTATACGATCCGGCAAAATCATTGCCCTATCAATACAAGGCGTTAAAGTTGTTGAAAGAGATCAGTCAGGATTCGAGAGTATATGTACACCGAACAGGGTTTGATCCGCCACCCTTAAAAGAAGAGAAACGATTAACGGGTGATTTAACGGAGATTGAAAATTCATCGGCTCAATATCAAAAGGAAAAGCTGAATCTCTATCCAAACATAAAACAAGCGACTTTGGTGATTGATAAACTACTTCAGCAAGAAACAATCACGATTACACCTGCACAGAAAAATCAATTCTTAAAAGCAGGGCAGGAATTATCGGTGGCTGCATTAAGTCAACCAGGAAAATATTTAAAGAGTTTGTCACTGATCACTGCGCTTACTGAAAATAAGATTGAAGCGGAGAAGAAAGCTGAGGCGCTAAAAGAAATCAGAAAGGCATTTTGGAATGTGTTGCCGAATGAAACTACATCGCCTCAGTCAAAGCAGCAGAGTTTGCATGCGATTGATCAGTCGTTTATAAGGAACCTTGAAGCGTTGAGAAATTAATATGGTGCGTGAAGTTTTACCGCAGAGGCGCAGAGACGCAGAGGAATGCAGGAGAGTCTCGCTGGAGATAATTCCTTTTAATGATGATATATTAGCTAACCAAGAATGATCATATTCAATTCTCTTCTTCCCATCGAACTTATGGTTTCAGCACTGTTGTTGCTGACTGCATTTTTTATTTGGCAGGAATGGATAAGAAAGCAGTCACTTCGTATTCTCAGAATCACCGCTGTTTGTTTGATGATGTTGACGTTGGCAGGAATATTCTTGCGACCTTCTTATGAAGTTGAGAAATCTTCTTCTGTTATTTTGTTGACAGCAAATTACAATCATGAGAAAGTGGATAGCCTTCTTCAATTGAATCGCAATGCAACTTTACTACATACGGAAGGAACAAAACCATACAAAGGATCGAAGTCACTCTCCTATTCAGAACTACCTAACCTACAAAATGATATTCAGTTTGTCGTTGGCGAAGGTTTGCCGAATCATGCACTGGATTTATTGGAGCACAAGAGTTTTCAATTCATTGCCTCCAACCAAACGGAAGGTATTACCCAATTGTATGGTGATGAATCCATTCATGCAAACAGAAAGAATATGATCAACGGACTCTATTACAATGAGTCGAATAAAACCAGGATTGTATTAAAGGGACCAGCCGGTAAGGAAGACTCAATATTAATAGAGAAAAAGGGCAATCAGCCTTTTCAGCTTTCTTTTCAGCCCAAGCAAAGCGGGAATGTATCGTATGAATTGATCGTAAAGAAAGAAGACGGAGATACATCAACCGAAATACTCCCTTTACATATTGAAGAATCAAAGCCATTAAGAATTCTCTTCCTTCAGTCTTATCCTACTTTCGAAACACAGTACCTTAAAAATTTTCTCAGGTCCAAAGGACATCAGTTAGTATTGCGTTATCAACTCTCTAAAAACAACTTCAGGTTTGAGTATGGCAATCTTCCCTCTCAATCTTTTAGTCGGTTGACCAATGAACTACTCAATCGTTTTGATTTGGTGATGCTGGATGCTGGTGAATTGAAAACATTATCTGCTTCTGAACAAAATACACTCCGTGAAAGTATTCAAAATGGATTGGGATTACTGATGTTGAATGTTGATCCATCAAAAGAAACGAAGGGAATACTGAACTTCTTTCCTTTCCAAGCACAGAAGATTAAAACCGATACAACGAGCGTAGTCATTTCTAAAGCATCCATCACTCTCCCGGCACTGCCTTATCGTATACCTAAATCATCCGCTGTGAACTCAATTTTTGAAAACAAGGGTGGTCTTTTGTCGGGATACAAGAATCAAGGAATTGGTAAAATAGGATTTCAGTTTTTACAGCAGACCTATCAACTTACATTAGCTGGAGATTCTGTGAGTTATTCCAATCTTTGGTCGCCCGTCATTGAAACCATCTCGAGACACAATACATCATCATCCAAAATAAAAATCAAAACTCCTTTTCCGATTTATCAGGATGAAACAATCGACTTTGAAATCATTTCTTTTGTTGAGAGTCCAACACTGATTGCTGATAGTATTCAGTACCCACTTCAGGAAGATGTGTTGCTCGATGATGTTTGGCATGCACGTGTCTGGGCTTCTGAGCCAGGATGGCATACGGCAGAAATAAAGAATGATGCTTCACTCCATTATTATGTATCAAAACCTGGAGAATGGAAATCGCTTTCCATCGCACTGCAGATCAAAGCAAATCAATTGGTGAGTCAATCTTCCGGTAAAACAACGTCCGAGAAGATAATGGAATCTAAAATGATAGATCCTATTTATTTCTATCTACTCTTTATTCTAACGGCTGGATTCTTGTGGCTTGCTCCGAAGCTTTAAAGTTGCCGTCATGACAACTTACTGCATTGCGAGGAAGCTTTCAGCGCTAAGCTGAAATACTGACGAAGCAATGACGGTAAGTTTTTAGAGCTCTAATATTATTTCACTATTTTAGATGTCACTATGAAAAACAGAATTCTTCTTTCTCTACTCTTTATTGTGTTACTAACACCTGCCATGGCGCAAACGATCATTCCTTTATATAGCGACAAGATTCCAAATAGTAAACCGGGTCCAAACGAAGAGACTTCAGAAGTACGCGATGGCATTACCCGCATTAGTAAAATCTCCATACCAACACTCACCATCTTTCTGCCCACCAAAGAAAAAGCAAATGGCACGGCAGTCATTATTTGTCCAGGTGGTGGATATGGAGTAAATGCTTCCAGTCATGAAGGAACAGATGTAGCAAAAAAATTCAATGAAATGGGTGTAACGGCTTTTTTTGTGAAGTATCGCATACCCAATGATGCGACTATGGAAAACAAAGAGATTGGCCCGTTACAAGATGCACAACAAGCCATCAAGATCGTACGTGAGCGTGCAAGGGAATGGAATGTTAATCCAGAACGTATTGGCATCATGGGATTTTCAGCAGGCGGACACCTGGCGTCTACAGCCGGAACTCATTTTAATTCTGTAGCTATTCCAAATGAAAAGAACACGAGTGTGCGTCCTGATTTTATGATTTTAATTTACCCGGTGATCAGTTTCAATGAGAGCATTACACACATGGGATCGCGCAACCAGTTGCTTGGTATGCAACCTTCTGCAGAAAAAATAAAATTATATTCCAATGAACTTCAGATAACCACTCAGACACCGCCCACCTTTCTCGTACATGCAAGTGATGATGGTGCGGTGAAGTCTGAAAACAGTATCGTATTCTACCAGGCTTTGTTAAAAAACAAAGTGCCAGCCGAAATGCACCTCTACCAAAAAGGAGGACATGGTTTTGGAATGGTAAATAAAACAACAGAAGAACGTTGGATGAACAGTTGCAAGAATTGGATGAAGAGTAATGGGTGGCTTAAGTAGTAGGTTCATATTCATTACATCAACGATGAAGCAAGTGGCCTGCAATTAATTTATCCCCAGCGGAGCTACCTGTTTGTAGCCCCGCCCTTGGCGGGGTAGAATATAAATATTATTTCGCGCCACGTTCAATTCGTTATTGAAATACCAATATTTCCTGGCGCATGTGCTTCAAGGCCTGATCGAAAAGCATCAATGTGTGCCAGAACATAAACGGGTCGATCTCAATTTTCCTATGGCACATGTAATATCCCAAATTTGTAACGCTGGGTTGAACCCAGCACTACAAATAGGTAGCCCCGCTAGGGCTAAATACATCACTTTAATGTCTGCTTCTTCACTCCTTCAAATGTAATCTTCACGGGTTTGATAAAACCCTTTTCATCGAATTGCATTTCGTCAATACACGTAACACGATGATTGGCCTCTATTTCTCCTAACGGCCTTCGATGATAGACAATGTACCATTGATCCTTGGTCGGGTGTTTCATTACAGAATGATGTCCTGCCCCTGTAGCAACCGTAGCATCCTGTTGCAATACTGCTCCAATACGTTCAAACGGACCAAACATTGAATCGGAAATGGCATACGCTACTTTATAATTCGGTCCGCCCCATCCTCCTTCTGACCACATGAAATAATATTTGTTGTTTCGTATGAACATGAAAGGACCTTCTACGTAATCCTTTGGTGTAATCTCTTTAAACGTTGTGCCATCATTGTGCGGAACAAACCCAGTAAAGTCATTCTTTAGTTTAATGATATTACAATGTCCCCATCCTCCATAAATCATATAGTATTGTCCGTCCTTATCCTTGAACACAAATTGATCGATTGGTTGTGCACCGTTTTTGATTTCATTGATCAATGGTTTTCCAATAAGGTCTTTAAACGGACCTTGTGGTTGATTCGCAACGGCCACACCGATACCACCTACCTCTCCTTCGTGAACATCATTCGCGCCAAAAAACAAAAAATATTTTCCATCTTTCTCAACAATGGCCGGAGCCCACATCGCTTTCTTTGCCCACTTCACTGAAGCCGTATCAATGATTCGCTCATGCTTGGTCCATGTAATAAGATCGGGCGAAGAAAAAGCATCCATAAAAATTTGTTCCTCATACCGTGCAGAATAGGTAGGATAAATCCAGAATTTATTTTGGATGATGATTCCCTCCGGATCAGCATACCAACCGGGGAATATCGGATTACCTGAAGTATTTGTATTCTGTGCTGAAATGTCAGTAATGAGAATAATCAATGATAAAAACACAAATACTCTTTTCATCGAATGAAGTTATAAAGTGATCATAGTATACATTAGCAAATAAGCACTATTTTATTGGATTGGAAACAGATTAGCAATGAAGTCTCCTGCATTCGCAATGGAAATCGTAAGTTCATTTTAATTCGCTAATTTTATTCTCTTCAATTACAACCAATGAAAAATCAAAATATTTTTCTTCATGTTGGTATTCTTATGTCCTGTTTAATGTTGTTCTCGTGCAACAAATCATCAAAAGAATACAAATCCTGGGAAGTGTATAACGGAGGCAAAGAAGCCTTGAAGTATTCTTCACTCACTCAAATTGATACAAGCAACGTAAATCAACTTCAAGTGGCATGGACGTATCATACTGGTGATGCTGATACGGTGTATGGATCACAGATACAATGCAATCCGATTATGGTTGATGGTGTTTTATATGGCGTTGGACCGCAAATGAAATTATTTGCTGTTGATGCGCTAACTGGAAAAGAGAAATGGGTATTTGATTCCAATTCAAAAACAGAGACAGACATGAATCCCATGTCCCAACACATTATGATCAACAGTCGCGGTGTGGCCTACTGGACCGATGGAAAAGAGGACAAGCGTATTTTCTTCACTGCTGGATCGAATACCTATGCCATTGATGCCAATACAGGTAAACCTATTCCATCCTTTGGTATTAACGGTTCGATTGATTTGCACGATGGACTTGCGCGCGATGTAAAAGATTTGTTTGTAGTCAATACATCTCCGGGAATGATTTATAAAAATCTAATCATCCTCGGAACACGTGTAGATGAAGCACCTCCCTCTGCTCCTGGTCATATCAGAGCATTCGATGTAGTGACTGGAAAACTTCAATGGATATTCCATACGATTCCTCAGCCGGGCGAGTTGGGGTACGAAACCTGGAAAGATCGGGATGCATGGAAACACATGGGTGGAGCCAACACGTGGAGTGGATTTTCATTGGATGAGAAAAGAGGAATACTCTTCGCACCAACCGGATCAGCTGCCTACGATTTTTATGGGGGCAAACGAAAAGGTTCAAATTTGTTTGCTAACTGTTTGCTCGCACTGGATGCAGCAACTGGAAAATATATCTGGCATTATCAACTAGTACATCAAGATTTGTGGGATAAAGATTTACCAGCACCTCCTGTGCTCATTACCATTAACAAAAATGGAAAGCAAATCGAAGCCGTAGCACAAACTACAAAAAACGGAATGGTCTATGTATTCGAACGCGAAACAGGAAAGCCAGTGTTCGATATTGTTGAAACTCGTGTCGAGACTACAAGCGATCTTGATGGAGAAGAAGTATGGCCCACACAACCTATTCCTCAAAAGCCAATTCCGTTTGTTCGTCAACATTTAACAGACAATGATATCAATCCGTATTTGGCGGACAGTGTAAAACAACGATTGACAAATGATCTGAAGCGTTACAGACACAATCACATGTATACGCCTCCCGGAAAAATACCTTCTCTTGTTTTTCCGGGGTATGATGGAGGTGGAGAATGGGGTGGTCCTGCATTCGATCCGCAAACGGGAATCCTCTATGTAAATGCCAATGAGATGGCATGGATTATGGAGATGCGCGAAAACAAAATTGAACAACCTAAAAAAGAATCATGGTTGCAAGCGGGTGAGCGTTTATACAAACAAAACTGTTCTGCTTGTCACGGTGTCGATCGAAAAGGTACAGGCAACAATCCTACGCTTGTCAACATTCAATCAAAGTACAAGAAGGAAGATTTCGTAACGCTCCTTAACAGCGGGCGCAGAATGATGCCAGCATTCAAACACATCAGTGATAATGATAAGAAAGCGATCGCATCTTTTATACTTGATCTGAAACAAGATCAACAAAAAGAATTTGCAGTCGGTGAAGTTAAAATGGATAGTTTGAACTTTATGCCTTACAAACTTACCGGGTATACAAAATTCTTAAGTCCGGATGGATACCCAGCGATTACTCCGCCGTGGGGAACATTAAACGCCATCAATCTAAACACGGGAGAGTTTGTTTGGAAGATGACATTGGGTGAATATGAAGAGCTGACAGCAAAAGGTATTCCTCCAACCGGAACAGAAAATTATGGGGGTCCTGTGGTAACGGCAGGCGGACTTGTATTCATTGGCGCTTCCCGTGATGGAAAACTGCGTGCTTTCAACAAAGCGAATGGTAAACTAATTTGGGAATACACATTACCTGCCCCTGCATTTGCTACACCTGCTGTTTATGAATTAAATGGAAAACAATATTTGGTTATTGCCTGTGGTGGTGGAAAACTGAGAACAAAATCCGGTGATGCATATGTAGCGTTTGCTTTGCCTGATTAAATAAAATTATTTCAACGCCTGATAAACACTGATTCTGAATTTGCGGACAAAATCACCGTAGTGTACATACGGATGAACATTCGTGTATACTAATAAAATCAAATTCTCTTTTGGATCGATGGTGTATTCAGAACAATACATTCCACCCCAAGTGAGTGAACCTGGGGTTGTATTGGCACCGTAGTGCGATTGTTCTGTTATGATCTGCAGACCCAAACCAAACTTATCCTTTCGATCCCATACTTCCAGTTCACCAATTTCATTTCGAAACATCATCTCCACTGTTTTCCTTCCGAGTATTTGTTTATTGTTAAAGCTTCCATAATTCAACAGCATCTGGCAAAGCTTTGCGTAGTCTTCAATGGTGCTTACCAATCCTGCACCGCCAGAGAAATAGGTCTTCGCCCCCAGGGTTGACGAGAGGCGATATTCATTATTGGTATGAAGTGTAAGGGAACCTGTCAGGGATTCTTTTGAATACAATTCAACCAATCGTTTTGCTTTATCTTCCGGTAAATAAAAATAGGTTTCCTTCATGCCCAGTGGATCAAGAATTACTTGCTTCAGAAATGCATCCAATTTCTTTCCGCTCAAAATTTCAATCAAATAACCAATTACATCTGTATTTAGTCCATACACAAATGCAGTACCCGGATCAGCGGTAAGTGGTCTTGCAGCAAGCCGCTTGATTACATCTGATAATACTTCCGGTTGAGTAGAATTAAAAAAAGGAACTTTAAATTCTGGTCGGGCATCCAAGGGATGTTCATATGGAATACCCGCAGTGTGACTTAACAATTGTCGGATAGTGATTTCACTTTTTGCTGGTCGAGTTTCAAAAGTTCCTTTGGCAGTATCTACGCTTTGAAGCACACGAGGATTTTTAAATTCAGGGATGTACTTTGCGATCGGATCGTCCAATAAAAATTTTCCTTGCTCGAAAAGGGTAAGTAATCCAACGGTCGTCACTAATTTAGTTTGGGAAGCAATGCGAAAGATATCGTCTTTTTTTAATAGTGTCTTCTGTTCGAGATTGCTATAACCATACGCATTGTACGCCACTACTTTTCCATTGCGCGCGACAAAGGTAACAACATTGGGTGCGATACCATCTGTTATAAAAGATTGCATCAACGCATCGAGTCGTTTCAGTCGTTCTGTTGAAAAGCCAGCTTCTTCCGGTGATTTGGCAATCGTAAAATTTTGTACTGACTTTTGTTGAGCATGTGAATATAAAGTGACGAGTAAGAAAAAGGAGACGAGTATTATTTTTTTCATCAGAAAAAGCAATATTTAAGTTGAGTCTATTCTTTCGTTAAATCAGCGTAGCTAATTAATTGAATTCCAAGTTTTTTAATGGCATCCTTTACCCTTTGATCGGTCCAGGCATCGGTTACACCTTGACGATCGACAGCTACATTTTCATATCCAATATGATGAATGGCCTGAAGTTCAGGTGTGTTTAATCCAGGATGATCAACAAATAAATAGGTTTCTCCTGGTTTCAGGCTCTCCAGCATAGAAATGAAACTCTTTACTTTTTCTTCGGATGTATCCTTCACTCCTCCGTATCCAACATACTTCACCCCTAACTCTTCTAAATCAATGTCAATCTTATATTCTTGCGCTATCCGTTTAGTCAATGCTTTCACATCATCGCGCATACCATAGCAACCCATGTGGGCACTGATGTGACTCACCCGTGGAATATTTTTTATCCCTACCTCGATCTGTGCACGAAGTTCTTTCTCAACATCACCAATAGTCCATTTATTTTCCAACAACGCCTGACCTGGATAATTTTTATTTGGCCAGATAAAAGGAAAGAAATATCCGTTAGCATCTGTCAAACTCGGGCAATCACTAACCGGTCTGTATTTTACATTATCCCATTCACTGGTAAATGCAATATGAAGTCCTACATCAACTGACGGATTTTCTTTGAGCAACTTCACTGCTTCCGGAAACCACGGGGAAGGCACAATTACTTCAATTGATTTTTCAATCCCTTCGCGATAACACTTAATCAACGCTTCATTTCCCGAATGTGAAAAACCCATATCGTCACCACGAACAATGAGACGGATTTCTTTTTTCTGCGCACAAGAGATGAATGAATAAAAAATTAATACTAAACATGAACTGATATATTTCATTCTAATACAGTTAAAGAATAATTAATAGCTATGTTGCCCAAGCCTTGCCTACTTCTGTTAAAGGCACACAACCTTTAAATGGTCCGGGCACCTGATTGTACTGCAATACCTGTGTTGCTCCCGGCTCACTCGTGAAAAATCCAAGAATAGTAAGTTCCTTTACTTTTACAATAAAGGGAGTTTTGCCACCACCACCGGCATTCCACCAGGCAGTAGAACCAAGCTGAACACCTTTTGCAAAAGCAGCATCATGATGTTTTTTTACCAAGGCAGTGCGTTGCTCAGTTTTGCATAAAGCAAAATGGTCACCGTATTCTTTTTCTGCATCAGCATCAAATTCGGCAAGTTCTTTCAGAAAATCATCCTGTTGTTCTTTCGTATAAATTTCTTTCAGCATCTGATCAATAAAAGCAGGAACTCCTGCATCTTTTGCACCGGGTGTCGTTGTCTTCGGTAAAATGATTTCAGAAAGTTCACTGATTAATAAAGCCTGATCTTCTGAAAAGAATACAGGTTTATAGGCAAGTTCGGGTGATGCTTTACATCCTTGTAAAACCCCAGCTAACGCTGGACCTGTAAGGGTGTAGCCTAGTACAAGACTAGCACGTTGAATGGCTTCTCTTCTGTTCATATGATTCTAATTTTCGATTACAGATTTCCTTTCTTCAATTCACTCACTGCATGATCGGCTGCACGAGCGGTTAACGCCATGTAGGTTAGCGATGGATTCTGACAAGCCGATGAGGTCATTGCTGCGCCATCGGTTACAAAAACATTTGGCGCTTCATGTACCTGATTCCACTTGTTCAGAACAGACGTCTTTGCATCGCGACCCATACGCGCTGTTCCCATTTCGTGAATACCTAATCCAATGTTGTTTGGCGCATCATACATGCTCACATTTTTGAAACCGGAGGCTTCCAGCATTTCAGCAGCCTTCTCCCGCATATCTTTGCGCATGGCTTTTTCGTTTGCTTTCCATTCAGCATCAATGCTTAATGTAGGCAGACCATAAACATCTTTCTTATCCGTGTTCAACGTTGCACGGTTATCTGAATAGGGAAGACATTCACCAAAACCAGTAATGCCTATCTTCCATGGGCCGGGTGACGTTAGTGATTCTTTCAATTCTTCACCAAACGATAGCTCAGCCACTCCACGCGCCCAACCTTCGCGACTTCCACCACCCTGGTATCCATATCCGCGAATAAAATCGGCCGACTTATCGCTGCCTATATTTCTAAAACGTGGAATATAAATTCCGTTTGGTCTGCGACCGATATAATATTTATCTTCGAAGCCTTCTATTTCTGCTTCCGCCCCCGTGCGATATTGATGATCCATTAAATTTCTACCCAACTGATCACTTCCGTTTCCTAATCCATTGGGGAAACGATTCGATATGGAGTTCATTAAAATAAAGGTGCTACCTAACGTTGAGGCATTGAGAAAAATAATTTTAGCAAAGAATTCAATCTCTTGTTTTGTTTCGGAATCGAGTACTTTAACACCGATGGCTTTACCTTTTTTCTCATCGTAAATAATAGAATGAACAATGGAGTGAGGTCGCAAAGTCATGTTACCTGTTCGCTCCGCAGCCGGTAACGTAGAAGAATTGCTACTGAAGTATGCACCATAGGGGCAACCACGACTACACATATTTCTTGACTGACAAATTCCACGTGATGGATCATGGGGTAATGCAGCCGTAAGATGCGCTACTCTACCGATGGTTATTTTTCTTCCGAACTTCTCTGCAACTTTATCACGAAAAACTTCTTCAACGCAATTCAATTCCATTGGAGGAAGAAATTTTCCATCGGGTAATTGAGATAACCCTTCAGCCTGACCACTTACTCCAATATAGGATTCAACATGATCATACCAAGGAGCAAGATCATTGTATCGTATAGGCCAATCCACGCCAACACCATCTTTTGCATTGGCTTCGAAATCCATTTGTGATAAACGGTAGGTTTGTTTCCCCCACATAATTGACCTTCCACCTTCATGGTAGCCCCGAATCCAATCGAATGGTTTTTTTTCAGTATATGGATTTTCTAAATCATTTACCCACCAATGCTTTGTATCCTGCCCAATCCAGTTGGTGCGTGATTGAACCGGTAGCATTTTCAAATCCTCTGGTGTAAGTCGGCCAGCATTTGGAAAGTCCCATGGATCTTTCGTCATGGTTGGATAATCCACTACGTGCTTTACATTACGTCCGCGTTCGAGCACCAATGTTTTTAATCCTTTCTCCGTTAATTCTTTGGCCGCCCAACCACCACTAATGCCTGTACCCACTACAATGGCATCATAGGTATTTTGTTTTTCAGCTTCAATGTTCAAGTTCATAGTCTGGTTAATTTAAAAAATGAAATTACCATTTTTTAAGTATGGATTTGCATCGTAATACACCAATGGATGAATAATTTGGGAGTGGTCCGTCAAGACCTCTGTTCAATCTTTATCATGCCAGTCTTTTAACTGCGAGGGATGTTGCATGAGAACAGTAAAGCTTTATGATGCTAACACTAATGAGTAATTCACCCAGAAAGAAAAGAGACCAATTATAGGACTCAGGAATGTACGTTGATGCCAATTTTATAAATCTTTCACTTTGCACGAGTTGAGGATAATCCGATAATGAGTCAGACATTACCAGAAGACTTGCATAATCTTGCATAAAAGTAAAAAGTATTAACATGCTCCCAATAAGCAAACAACTAACAACAAGAAAAGAGAATTTTACTTCGCTATAAATAGTATCGTTTATCAGAATTACAGCTGCAAGAACAATCATTGTAACTGAACAAATAACCGGAGCAAGTACAGGCCCTAGCCAGGTTATGGGAATCAAAAACAATACATCCCACTCAAACAAAGAAACTGGCCAGTTAATAAAAACTTTCAGCCAGACATAATAAAAAATATCCCACACCGCAAAACTTAGTAAGAAATAAGCGAACCGGTCATAACGATTCTTACCTGCTAAATACGCTACACCAACAAGCATGATCAGTGTTGCCAGTTCACGCGTTATTTCAATGAGCAGGATTTGCTCATCGATTAATCTGAATGCAACTGTAAATCCTTCAGGATAGTATAGTGCTCTTAAGTAAACTACCACAGCACTTTCAAGAGCCGCCATGGCGATGCTAAAAATACTAAGCGCTATAATTTTTTTTTCTATTGGTGCCATCTTACTTCTTCGTTTATCTTCTGTAGCTTCTTCACTTTAGTGTAACAATTCCACAGGAGTAATCCACCGAATACTCCAAATGAACAATCAATCATCCGCCAGAAAAAAGGAATACCACGCACGGCTCCTGCAATAAGAGCAAAGGGAAAAATAAAAAGACAGGCAAGTATTCCAAATTCGATAACCCATATGTTCCGTATTGGATCACGCCATGGCCCTATAAAAACCAATGCTATTATGAAATGAGCAAACGCAAGCCAGTCTGTTCCATATGAAATAAAAGGATACTTCAGATTCGTCTCTTTCACACCTTGGTAAACAAATTCACGCCATTGAACCAACCGTTGATCTTGATCGAAATCTTTAACTCTTTCGTGTGCACATTGAAGTTGCCATTCAATGGGAAGAGCAGTCAGGCCGCTAAAAACAAGCCCGAACATGAAGAGCGTTAAAATCGATCTGATACTTCGATTCAGTTTCTTTTCAGGATTATTCATGGTATTATTCTTTGTATAAAGAAAGGTGCAGTTATTTAAGTACACTAAAAGTACTTTGTAATACAAAGTAAATGAAACGAAAGTGCATTTCAAAGGTTTAAGTTTCTGCATTAATAATTTTTAAGTCACGTCCGCAATCGGGCAATCAAAGAGAACTAAACTGTTGCACACTATTTCTTATGATGCTC
This sequence comes from Chryseolinea sp., assembly GCA_031388805.1. Classification (GTDB taxonomy): domain Bacteria; phylum Bacteroidota; class Bacteroidia; order Cytophagales; family Cyclobacteriaceae; genus Chryseolinea. The sequence goes on along the minus strand of JANMRZ010000012.1, from coordinate 28,088 downwards.
ACTCGTTAAGTAGTGCTGCTTTAAAAAATCGGCCCCAAAATCATTTCCTTTTTCGCGAAGTATAGCGTGGATATGATTTGCTCCGCCCTGAAAATTATCATACTCAATCAGAAAGTCAGGACCATTTATAATGTAGTAATGCGGCTTATCCTTTACTTGGCTGCCGATCCACGCTAAATATATTTTACTAAAACCTGTTTTCTGAATCTGTTCATAAAGACGATGTGCTATGTCGTGCTCAAAATTATGCGTGTACTCCTGAATAAGAATTTCTAACATTGCTTTTTGATCTGATGTAAAATCTCCAGCCGAAATTCCATAGTAGCTGGTGATTCGTTGGCTGCTATTCGGATTTGTAATGATGTCTCCAGGAACTTCCTGTTTCAAAACGGCTTTTGCTTTTTGACTATCCGTAAGAAAATTCAATAACATAAATCCATAATCCTCCTCTTTACTTAATATACGCCAGCCAGCATACTTGGAAGATTTAACTTCAGCTGGATCAGTACCAATAAACAGCGGGGAAACAGCAATTGCTTTTTCGGTCGCGGTAATACTAAGCGCTATATGATGTCCGCCGAAATTCAAACCCCAAGGTTCTTTATTACCTGGATTTCCCCAAATGGAAATGTAGTAGTTATCATGAGCCCACTTTAAATCCTGTAAATTCTTTAATAATTCTTTATTGATTTTTCCCTCGTCATATGCTTGCTGAATAAGCGTGTTCAGTATGTCATCCAAATGCATAATGCTGGTCAGCTTCAAATAACCTTGCGAACTAAGTGCAGTGGTTAACACTCGGTGAAAAGCCATTCTGCTGCTGTCGGACAATGCGCCATACTGAATACCTGGACGCGGCACCATACCCACTGGTAAGTTGGTCCACTTGAATCGCATTGTATCAGCAAATGCATACTGGGTCTTTTTCAAATCATCGACACCAAGTGTTTTTAGAAAATGAGCAGTGACAGAACTTAGACTTGAATTCGTTTGAGCTGAAAGATTATTCACGGTTAAAATTAAAAACAGTAGAAGGCAAAGTACGCTTGCCAATGGATTCAATTGCTTGCTCATCGTATAGGTTTTAACGAAAGGTATCTTAATTGCATTTTATATGCAATGTGGAAAATCCGTAAACTTTTGACGCTAGCCCGTCTATTATTATTATCTTCATTAAACAGCAAACACAATTTTTTGAGTGCAGGACAAAATAACAGCGAGTCTAACGTATGAAGTTATCATTAGAAATATTCCAAACAATCGAAAGAACAATAACCTTCTCATGGAACTTGCGTTTACTGTTGAAAGTTAATTCCAAACCTATTCATGATGCAATCTATTTCATGACGTCAATGGATTCAATCGAATTTCAAATTCTCTTTCTAACAAGACCATATTCAATATTGAATTGATCTCTACTTTTTAACAACGGGTTTAAAATAGAAAATGCATTGCATCAGAATTCACTCATGTGAAATTTGATTGAAGCATTTTTATTCACTAAAACCAATTTATTATGACTCAAAAACCATCAAGTGCATTTATTGGCGCGTCCTGGGTTGCTTTAGGTACCGGTATGATCGGATACTTAATCGGACTCTGGAGATCAGACATGCAACTCAATGAAAAAGGGTATTACTTTACCGTATTGATGTTCGGTCTATTTTCTGTGGTGTCATTGCAAAAGAGTGTAAGAGACAGATTGGAAAATCTTCCGGTAACGGATATCTATTATGGACTCAGTTGGTTCTCTACGATTTTAGCCATTGTGTTATTAGTTGTAGGATTGTGGAATGCGGAGTTGCTTCCAAGTGAGAAAGGATTCTATGCCTTTTCATTTTTGCTGGCTCTATTCGCGGCTGTTGCTGTTCAAAAGAACGTTCGCGATGTGAACGCTGCAAATCAAGGTAATAATTTGCATCACGAATAATTTTCTTCATACACTTGTTTTAAAATTTCAGCACAATAATGAAGCAAAAGGAGCAACCTCGCTCCTTTTGCTTTTTGCAAGGGCCAGTTTGAAAGGCTTCGATGAGTAAACTTAATTTCCAGACTAGATTATTTCTATTGCAACCTGTATACTCGCACTTTAAAATTCAGGAATTAGTTTGAATTTTGAATCTTTGTACATAATTACAGCGATGATCAACATAATCGAACAAGAAGAGCGCGAATACCTTGAGGAAATCAAAGAAAAGTTGATGCTAGCCATCAGGCGCGTTGACGATAGCGTAAAACAATATTCCAAAGAACTCCGACAGAGTAAAGAATACATTTACGAGCATCAATCGGGAATGGATGATGCTGACATGGTGGCTGCTGGCCAGTCAATCAACCGGATGGCGTTTACCGGAGAATCGGCCGTGGCTCGGAAGAAAAAATTAATGAAGCTGGGCGAATCACCTTATTTCGGTCGCATTGATTTCATCGCAAAAGATAGTGGAGAGAAAACATTAGGCTATATCGGCATATATACCTTCTTTGATGAAACACTTCGTGCCAATTTAGTTTATGATTGGCGTGCCCCCATCTCTTCCATGTTCTACGATTTTGAGTTGGGTGATGCGTGGTACGAAACTCCTTCCGGAAAAATCAGTGGTGAGATTGTATTGAAACGCCAATATAAAATCAAAGAAGGGAGAATGGAGTTCATGATTGAAAATGCTGTAAACATTCATGATGACATTCTTCAAAAAGAGTTAAGTAAGTCCAGTGACGATAAGATGAAGAATATTGTCGCGACTATTCAACGCGATCAAAATGCTGTGATCCGAAATGAAACCGCACCCGTTATGATCATCCAAGGTGTGGCAGGATCTGGCAAGACTTCCATCGCACTCCATCGCATCGCATTTTTATTATATCGTTTCAGAGAGGAAATTACCTCAAAAGACATTTTAATTATTTCACCTAACAAGGTATTTGCCGATTACATATCCAACGTGTTGCCCGAATTGGGCGAAGAGCAAATTCCGGAAATGGGTATGGAAGAACTGGCTACAGAACTTCTTGAACACAAATATCCATTCCAAACTTTCTTTGAACAGGTTTCATTGTTGCTTGACGATCCTGATCCCGCATTCGTTGAACGCATTCAGTTTAAATCATCTTTTGAATTTTTAAGTAAACTCAATCAACATTTGATTCACATTGAAAACAATTATTTCAACTTCACAGAACTGCGAGTCGGAAATATTGTTGTTCCTTTTCCCTTTATAGAAGAACGATTTAAAAAATATTATCGGATACCCTTGTTGAAGCGTTCACACGAAGTGATAAAAGATATTCAGAACTATGTAAGAGACTTCACAAAACGTAAGTTAACAGGTCACGAGAAAACACAGATTTGGGAGGCCATGCCAAAAATGTTAAAAGCAACGAATGTATTTGATCTCTACAAAGATTTTTATACACGAATGGGAAGACCTGAGTTGTTCAAAGTAGATCATGGAGGTATTTTAGAATATTCGGATGTCTTTCCGCTGATCTATTGCAAAATCAGAATGGAAGGCTTGCAGTCGTATGATCATGTAAAGCATTTGTTAGTAGATGAGATGCAGGATTACACACCGGTTCAATATTCTGTGTTATCAAGAATCTTTAAATGTAAGATGACTATTCTGGGTGATGTGAATCAACCTGTCAATTTATACAGCGCCTCATCTGCTGAAGGTATTGAACGCGTTTTTCCACAAGCAGACATCGTAAAGCTTTTCAGAAGCTATCGGTCAACGTATGAGATTACCACTTTCACTCAACGTATCCGGAGTAATCCAAACCTCATTGCCATGGAACGCCATGGAGAAATGCCGGATGTTAAAGGATTTCAAAGTAACACGGAAGAAATCGAAGAGATCAGAAGGCTCATTAATTCATTCAAAAATTCAGGACATCAATCGCTTGGAATCATCTGCAAAACTCTGGATCAGGCTGAGTTTGTATATGAAGAAGTTAAATCCTTGAACGCCCATTTACTCACGGCAGACAGCACTTCTTTCAAGGAAGGTATTGTGATTACAACGGTTCACCTGGCAAAGGGATTGGAATTCGATGAGGTCATTGTACCCTTTTCTTCAAGTCGAAATTATCAAACTGAGGTAGATAGAGGCATGTTATACATTGCGTGTACGCGGGCGATGCATCAGCTCACCCTGACCTATTCAAAAGATAAATCTACATTCGTACAGGAATAGTCATTCCGCATTCCGGCCAGGATTTGATATTGATTGTAAATCATCTACATACTTACTGTGAGTATGTAGATGATTTATCCTTTACATCCCATTTCCGGTAGCAGCCCAATATATACCGCCATACAAATGATCCAGAAAAATAGGATCAGAGAACGTCAATGGGATATGACCCAAGGCTGTATAAAAAGAACGACCCCCATCATATTTATGATACCACGATATGGGATGAAAAGCTCCCATTCCTTTGCCCTCATTATCGCCCCACTTAGCATAGGGTGCGTATGTCTTCTCATCAACCGAAATTAGAAAATGCAGATCATCCGCTTTGCGCGGACCGAATTCGTACCACTCATCTGTCCATAATAATTTTTTTGGAAAACGTTCCATACCTGGGAAGTTACTGTCTTCCACTTTCAGGTAAGCTGTTTGCTGCTGAGGATGAATCTTGAACATCATGCCTACCATCTTGGTGTACCATGGCCATTCGTATTCTGTATCTGAAGCACTGTGAATTCCTACAAAGCCTTTTCCTGCCTTAATAAATTTTTCGAAGGCCGCCTGTTGCTCTTCATTTAAAATATTTCCTGTGGTGTTGAGGAATATCACAACACTGTAATTCTCCAGTGCTTTGTCATTAAAGACAGAGGCATTCTCTTGCCAGTCCAGGGTGAAGTTGTTACGATTGGCCAACTGACGAATAGCCGTTACCCCTTCATGAATGGATTCATGATGAAAGCCATCTGTTTTAGTAAATAATAATGCCTTAAACTGTTGGGCAAACGAAACGGAACAAGTCAATAAAAACAATAAGACTAAAGTACTGCGCAGAGAAGTTTTCATGGGAGATATTTAATTGTTCTACAAAATGAATAGGTTCGAATCAGAATGAAGTTCGCGGGTAGAGAATAGATGGAACGAAAACTATTCTTCACCAGAATGTCTTCTGGTAATGATATCATCTACAATCTGCGGAAGCACATCGAGTTTTAATGAAATTTTCTTACAGAGTTCTACTTCATTCGGATTAATATCACGATCGATAGACATGAGCAATACTAAATCCTCAATTTGCTGAACTCGTTGCTCATGTGTTTTGGGCATCACAAAATTGATCGTTTCGGGATTTTCTCTTATAGCATCTATTTCTTCCTCTTCCATTCCTAAACGTGATGCAAGGTAGACAAGCAATTCCCATTCGTCTTCTGATAAATGGCCATCTGCCAGGGCTATGGAAATAAGGTTTTTTATATGACTGCGCCTTATACCTTCTTTGTCGGATCCAAAAATGCTTGAAAGAATATCCATAACCTTGTATTATTTAACAATGGTAAGATCGTAACAAAAATGAAACGTTTCTATCAAATTGAAGGAAGTTTTTTTTGTATTACATTAATTCCTTATCTATTGATTCTATTCAGTTTCTAAATTAACGAAACCTTTTTACCACTTGCTGCTGCTGAGTAAATGGCTTGCAGTATTTTCACATCCTTCATACCTTCTTCACCATTAATGTGGCTGGGTAATTTTTTATTCGTTAATAACACCTTCGAAATTTCATCCATCTGCGTGGCTTGCTGATTGATGGTGGGAAAGTTCAACTCGCCATTGCTCGTTCTACCTTTAAAAGGTCCGTAGCTAATAGCAGGACTAAGTTCAAAAAAGCCATCATCAGCGGCAGCAAAAAGCCGATCGATGCCACAATTATAGGTACTGGAAGATGTACCCACCGCTCCGCCTGGGAACTGCAACTGCCAATAAATTGATTCTTCTACTTCCGAAAATAATTGCTTGTTCGTAACGGGGCCAAATTGTGCAGTCACGGAAACAGGCTCTTCACCCAATATATAACGACTCGCCTGAACACAATACACCCCGAGGTTCATCAGCGGGCCTCCGCCTGCAAGCGCTTTATTTAATCGCCATTCACCAGGGGTAGCACTTTTGTAACCCAGTGATGCTTCCACTAATCGCACTTGTCCGAAAACTTTTTCCTGCCCCAGTCTTTTCATCTCCATGTTGTAAGGTTCGTAATGTAAACGATAACCCATCGCTAATTGCACTCCGTATTTGTTACATACATCGATCATCTCTTTACAATCTTGTTCCGTAATGGCCATGGGTTTTTCAACGATAACATGTTTGCCGGCTTTTGCAGCACGAATAGTAAATTCTTTGTGCATGGAATTGGGTAGCACAACATATACAACATCAATATCCTTATTGCGTGCTATCTCATCGAAATTCTGGTAATTGTAAACATTAGCTTGAGGAATGGAGTATCTTTTCTTCCAATCCTCCGCTTTAGCTGGCGTACCCGTTATGATGCCTGCAAGGCGACAATACTGTGCATCCTGAAAACTCTCTGCCAGATAGCCGGCATAACGACCAAGACCACAAAGCGCAATGTTTAATTTTTTACCATCATATGATTTTGTGGGCGTAGATGCATAGCTGAATGAATGCGGAAGTGCAATAGCAGCAGCAGTGCCAGCTCCGATACCCATTTTATGTAAAAACGAACGTCTTGATAAGTTTTCCATAGTATAATCATTTAAGTGTTCTGTAAGTAGGTAGCCAATTATTGTCCAGCATTACATAAAGCCTGAAAATGCGTAAACCTAGAGGAGAATAGTTCAACATTAACGAAAGTGAAAGAATTTGCGTTAGAATCTAAAAGTCAGAACTATAAGACTCTTTTTCTTAACTTTCTAAAAAGCTTACAACTATGAATGCACAAAAACTGGAGGGTCATAAGAAGGTACTTGGCATTTTATACGTTATCTCTGCCATGCTCACTATTCTGGGCATGATCATGCTGAATGCCATTCTTTCCATTGTCTTTTCATTTGCCTTCAATGAAATAGAACCCGAGGAACAGAAAATGATGGAAATGATTTTAGCCATTGTTCAGTATGTGCCAGCGGTTGTCATCCTCGTTTTTTCAATACCTACATTAATAGCCGGAATTGGTTTGTTAACGCGACAAGGATGGGCTACTATTTTTGCGTTGATTATGGGATGTTTGAAACTCTTCTCATTTCCCATTGGCACAGCGATTGGTGTCTACGCCATCTGGATTTATGCTGAAGATCAAAAACTAAGTAACACTCCCCCTGTTAAGTAGTTGCTTTTCATCAGAGTCGTGAGTGACTATGATGAAAAGAATATGAAAAACAAAAATCCCCGGTTCTCATCGGGGATTTTTGTTTTTCTGTTTACCAAATTCGGATACGTTTTAGTACCGCACTTTCATTTCAATCCTTTCGGGTTTATACCAAATTTGCGCTTGAACGCAGTAGAGAAATGATTAGGATTTTTGTAGCCCACCAAGCTTGCTACTTCATTTACAAACATGCCATGATCACTCAGCAGCTGTTTTGAATAATTCATTTTCTGTTCATGGATATATTCAAACACTGTAGCATTGAACAATTGCTTGAATCCTTTCTTTAATTTGAATTCATTCAGTCCGAACATTTTCGAAAGTGCCTTCAATGAAAGATCATCGGTAAAATGCTGATCGAGGTAAATCCTGAGATCATGAAATAAATTAACATCCGCACTTCGCATCTTCATGAATGAAGAGTCTGATGTTTGTGGGTTTGCGAATTCATTTAACTGCAACGCGGCAATCTCCAATACCTTAGCTTCTATCAAAAGGCTTTTCAGGTTACCAGTAAGAGGGTTACGAAGAATAGTCTGAATGGCTTGTTGCATGCTGGCGTTTAATTGACCATCACTATTGCATACCAATTCCTTTTTCAATAACCTTTCTTTCATACCAGCCGTCCAGCGATCATTCTCACAAAGCAGATCGGCATAATAATCAAGATCGATGGCCATGTGGACAACGTTTACAAATTGATTAATCCATAATGAATAGGCGGTTTCGTTGGCATAAATATTATGATGCTGAAGTGCTGATAAGTTTGTGTTGAACTTGCTATCGGTAAGTGTTAAACCAATATCACCTTGCAATACCATGCAGATGTTCATGCTGTGAAGCATCTGCTCAACATCGTATTGCAATTGATACTTACCGTTTAACTCAGCCTTGTACTCCGTGATATAAACATGGGGATGATCTAATGTTCTGAGCTCGAGTGAACCCCAACCTTTATCTTCCAGGTGCTGAACAACAAAATCATTTTGTTGGCCCAACGAATTGATTGTTGCATTTGATGCGATGTCCTGGTACGAAAGGGTTTGGTAGGTTTTCATAAAAATCCATTTGCCGTAAAGAATGTTCCTTCTAACGAAGGTTCATTTCAAAGGTTTTTCGTATTCCAAAATAAAATTCGAACGCTTATTCTACCCTACCCATACCGGAATGCCTAATTCCGGAATTCAAACTCCGTGTTACGTATGTCAGGCTCCTTCAGTCGCAGGCTTTGTGCATAGGTAGGCCGTTTTAAAGCGATAAACTTGATTGAAACTAAAATGATAAAGAAGATCCTAAAAATTACCGGTGTGGTTGTCGGCATTATTGCTGTTGTTGCTGATGGCTTCTACACAAAGGCCTACATGTGCGTTGAAAAAAGAAGACACACGCATTATAAAGTTGTACCTCAACCTATCTCAATTAAAAAAGATTCGGCCGTATTAGTTCTTGGGGGAAGGCTGGTAAAAGCAAAAGGTTGCACGGACTGTCATGGGGCGGATCTGGGTGGACAAATCTTTGTTAATGACCCAATGCTCGGGCACCTTATTGCGGGCAACCTTACAAAAGGAAAAGGTGGTCTAGCTAAAGATCACAATTCTGAGGACTCGGACGCTCGCTCTGAAGCACGGAATACGCAGAGACGAAATACCACTGTTATTCATGCCGGCTCATGAATTCACGTTGCTCTCTGAACAGACATGGCTGCCATCATAACCTATTGTTTACAACTGGCTCCTGTAGACCGTGAATTTCACGAAGGCAATTCACTTGACCCGTTGGGTTACTTACTGACATCGGTAAGCTACCCATGTTTCCAGCAGAGATGATTAACCACGATCGTATGCTGGTAAAAGAAGTAAAAGCTGAAATTTCACTTGAATATGGAAAATATCTCTCCACCTCCTGCCAGGGTTGTCATCGGGAAAACATGAAGGGTGGAGAACCCGTTGCGCCAGGATTCCTGGTTGTGGCTGATATTTCTTCTACAGGAAATCCAGGCAAATGGAGCGATGAGTTATTCATCCGCCACGCTTCGAACTGGAAAAACTCCGGAAGGAAAAATTCTGAATCCAAAAGAAATGCCGTGGACTATGACGAAAGAATTTAATGATGTTGAATTGAAAGCATTACATCTTTATCTCAATTCACTTTAACTATTTTATCCTTTGGTAAAGCAAAACGATGGCTTTCAAGAATAAAGAAATGTACAATTCAAAAAATGGTCAGGTATTAAGTTCATACAAACCCGTAAGAACTTGAATGGAGCGTCGCTGGTGATGGAGTCTCAGTCTTATAGTTCACGTCAAAGGAACCACCAGCACATTACCATCTCTTAACCAGAACGAAGATTTCTTCGAAAATGAAGGTGAGCTTTCCGTTAGAATTAACGGAAAGCTCAAAACATTGAAGCGAGGATACGCTGCATCCTAAACTCAATGTCTTCAGCCAGCCATAGAGATTTATTAGACTTGTAATCTCGTAGTTCTCAAGGTTACGGCTAGGTGTTTAAAATGCAAACTATCTTACAGGTCTTTCAATCTGTCTAGGAAGAGTCGAATTAACTGTGCCAAAAATTGTTTAAACAAGAAAAAAGAGTGTTGTCTTTTCGGAAATGAGGTTTTGGAGGATAATGTTACTTAACCTATTTTTAACGTTTAAAATAAGACCAAAAACCCCGGCATGGAAATTTTTCTGGAACCAGAAACCTGGCTCGCGTTGCTCACACTAACCTTCTTTGAAGTCGTCCTGGGTATCGATAACATCATTTTCATCTCGATTGTCTCTAACCGCCTACCTATAGAAATTCGGGCAAAAACACGGAATGTTGGTCTTTTGCTGGCGATGGGTGTGCGTATTTTACTACTGCTCACTATTACCTGGGTGATGAAATTTAAGGAACCCCTTTTTACCGTTCCGGGTACCATTATTTTTGGTGAAGATATGCCCATAAGCGGTCGCGATTTAATCTTGATTTTGGGAGGGCTATTTCTGATTGCGAAAAGTACCCGTGAAATTAACCATGAAATGGAGGGTGAAGATGAAGATGGACCAACCGGAGGTACTGGAAAAGTAAATGTTACCGGTATTATTGTTCAAATCATTTTACTTGATATTATTTTCTCTTTCGATTCAATTCTTACTGCCGTGGGGCTAACCAACCAGGTGATCATCATGATCATTGCGGTAGTTCTTTCCATCGCCATTATGATTGCCTTCTCTGGAAAGATTAGTGACTTTATACACAAGCACCCCTCCATGGAAGTATTGGCGTTGGGCTTTTTGATCCTGATCGGTTTTATGCTCTTTCTGGAAGGGCTTCATAAAGAAGTTCCTAAAGGTTATGTCTACTTTGCCATCGTCTTCTCTATGATTATTGAGATGGTAAACATTCGCGTGCGCAAAAGACGAAAAAAGGCTAAAGAAGAATTCCATGAATAGTGATGATACACTCCGATACCCTATCGGAAAATTTTCCCCTCAGGAAATATACACACCTGAAGAAGTGAAATTGAATATTGCCCGGATAGAAAGCCTTCCGGCTAAGGTAGAAGAAATAGCGAAATCGCTTACCGCCAAACATCTTGAAACTCCCTACCGGGATGGAGGATGGACAGCCAGACAGGTACTTCACCATTTATCTGATAGCCATCTGAACGCCTACATCCGAACCAAGTGGACGCTTACTGAAGAAACGCCTGTGATCAAGGCTTATAACGAAAAAGATTGGTCACAGACACCTGAGACTAAATTCGATCCCTCTGCTTCAATTGCCTTGCTCAAAGCATTGCATTTAAAATGGACTGCTCTATTATATACGCTTCGTGCTGACGATTTGCAAAAAGCCTTCATTCACCCTGAAACAAACAAGCAGGTGAAGCTGGAGCGTCAAATTGCAACATACGCTTGGCATGGCGAACACCATCTGGGGCATTTAAAAATTATTGCTTCTAAAAAGTAATATAACATGAGTATTCAATCTCATGATAGTGGGTCTGATCATTCGCTAAATAATAATGCTTTTATAAAAAAGGAATACAAATCTCCTATCCCACTCTTTAACGCCCACCTTGAAACCATCTACCCTTCGCTACTCCGCGCTGTCGCAATAGAACCTTATCAACGCGAAAGGATTGAAACAAACGATCTGGATTTTCTCGATTTAGATTGGTTAACACAGCAATCTAAAAATCTTGTCATCATCTCTCACGGGTTAGAAGGAAATACCCATCGTGCCTACGTAAAAGGCATGGCCAGGGCTTTCTTTACAAATGGTTTTGATACACTCGCATGGAATTACAGAGGCTGCAGTGAAGAGATGAATAAACAACTTCGGTTTTACCACAGTGGCGCAACTGATGATTTAGATCGTGTAGTTCAATACGCCATTGATAAGAAACAATATGAAGCTATTTACTTGATTGGATTTAGCTTGGGTGGAAATCTTACCTTAAAATATTTAGGTGAGCGAACCCCCAATTCAATCATTAAAAAATCAATTGTGTTCTCTGTTCCCTTAAATCTACATTCGAGCTGTATGCAAATATCGAAACCATCGAACTGGATTTATTCCAATCGGTTTTTGAAAAGCTTAAAAAATAAGATCATTCAAAAGTCGAAAGTTATGCAGGGTTTAAATCTGAATGGTATCGAGAAGATTAGCTCACTCATACAATTCGATGATCACTTTACGGCGCCTTTGCACGGCTATCGTAATGCCATTGATTACTATCAACAATGCAGTTCGCTTTATTTTTTGAAAGACATTTCAATACCTACCCATATTGTCAATGCACAAAACGATCCCTTTTTAAGTGAAGACTGTTATCCTATTGAACAATTAAGAAATCATTCCTTCATTACATTCGAAAATCCGAAGCATGGTGGTCATGTTGGCTTTGCCCAATTCAGTAAAAATGGATTATATTGGAGCGAAGAGCGCGCATTGCATTTTATTTCTTCATAATGTAATGGCCTCTCACAAATAACAACCAACCTCAAGCAACAAATCAAATGATCGACCGGTACAGCATTACCGCTTCCGCTGAAAAATTAAAGGAACGATTCTCAGTTGATGTTCCTGAGTTTTATAAGGCACGCTACAATGCTGCACCCACACAACTTTTACCGGTTATTACAAGTGCAGCACCTCAAGGTATTTCAACATTCTATTGGGGAACATCACCTGAGTGGTCGAAAAACAAAACACTAAGCGAGAAAATCGTAAACATACACGCTGAGACTATCCATGAGAAAGCTTCCTTAAGAAAATCATTGATGAAAATGCGGTGCATCATTCCAGCAGATGGATTCTACGCATGGAAAAAAGCGGGAAAGAAAACTTTAATACCGTATCGTTTTGTTTCGACTGATCAGGAACTATTTTCAATTGCAGCGCTTTGGGAAGAGTTTGAAGATACCGATGGAAACGAGCACCAAACCTTTTCCATCATTACCACCCTTGCCAATGAAATGGTGGCAACCGTTCAAGAACGCATGCCCGTGATGCTGGATCAAAAAGCAGAAAGCATTTGGTTGAATAAGGAGAGTGATTCAATAAGTTTAACCAACCTACTGTTGGCGTATCCCTCTGCGAAGATGAACCACTTCCCTATCTCACCTCGCATTACCGACACTAAAATTGATGTTCCGTCCTTGATCTTTCCAACGCCACCGTCAGATCAGTTTGGGAACCTTACCTTGTTTGATTAAATATAAAATCGAACACCAAAACTAAAGCGCATAAAAAAAGCTGCCTCATATGAAGCAGCTTTTTTTATGTTTAGAATGATTTATCAATCCACTGTCAAGCTTCTGGTAATTCCATTTACAGTTACGACAATTTTCCTATCGCATGTGCCATCACCATAATCAATTACAATTTCTTTGTCGCCATCGATAAGATATTTCTTAATGCCTTCAACGGGTATTCCTCCGCAGGAGCGCTTAAACTTTAATGCCTTAGTTAAAGAAACTTCATAGTTTCTTCCACCTCGTGTAACGCCATTTGCCTCACTTGATTGATCGATCAATAGGTAATCATCAGTAAGATCCAGTACAACACCTTTATTCCATTGCCACGTAATATTTGATTCACGCGTAGCAACTGATAAGTCTACAAATGTTGCTTTACCGTTCACCAAGACGGCATTAAATTTTGGTGCATCAGATGTGCTTCCTGTTACGTTAGTAAGTGTTCGTGTTCCTTCTAACCTAATTCCGTTGATCGTATAGTTATCAGTAGTTGTTATTACGGTAGAGCCCGGTTGGAATCTCCATCCTGAATAGGTGAAGATCAATTTTCCAGTTCTAATATTACCTCTTAAATCTGTACAACCTGTCACTCCAAAGTCTACAGTCAATACTCCTTTTGGAATCTCTATGGTCGAATTTTCAGCTGGCACTATAGTAACAATTATTCCATCACATTGAAAACGATCATCGGAAATTGTAATGGTTGTTGATACTCTTCCACCACTGAATTGATCATCGCTGGGTGATTGTACCGCAACACCTGCCATATCATCCATATCCTGAAAATACGAATCAGTAACGGCTTCCTCCGTAATATCTTGTGTATCTTGTAGGGTTAGCCGATCTTCATCCATACAGGATGAAACAAGCACTGCTGCTCCAAAACAGATTAAAGACAAAGTTTTTCCGAACACGTTTTTCAATTTCATACGTTTTATAGGTTTCTGTTTTAACTTCGGCCGGTTAGATTAACCTTTCATATAAAGGTTTAATGTACAAAGAAAGACTATTTTCAGTTTTAAGTCCAGAAAAGAGAGCTATGGTAACCACAGAGGTAAGATTTGCGCTGTTTCTATCGTTATTCGCCCTATTGGCTTCTGCTAATGCGCAGGTAACAACCAAAATTGCCAAGCTAAAATACAATGGTGGTGGCGATTGGTATGCCAATAAAACGGCATTACCTAACCTGATCGAATTCTGCAATCGCGAGTTGGGCATGAGCCTGTCTCCGGAAGAAGATATTGTTGAAGTGGATAGTCGTGATTTGTTCTTATATCCATATGTGTATATGACGGGCCATGGCAATGTTGTGTTCACAGATTCAGAGGCTGCAAATTTGAGGAAGTACTTAATGGCTGGAGGTTTCCTTCACGTTGACGATAATTATGGATTGGACAAATTCATCCGGTTAGAATTAAAGAAAGTATTTCCTGAACTGGAATTAATCGAGCTCCCATTTGATCATCCTGTCTATCATCAAAAATATAATTTTGCAAAAGGTCTACCTAAAATTCACGAGCATGATGGGAAACCAGCGCAAGGTTTTGGATTGATCTATCAGGGAAGGTTGGTGTTGTACTACTCTTTCGAGTGCGATCTGGGAAATGGTTGGGAAGATCAACGCATTCACAACGATCCACAAGAGAAAAGGCAGCTTGCGTTGCAGATGGGTGCCAATCTCCTTTCATATTGCTTCACCAATTCGTTCTAACACGATCCATAAATGAAAATATTTTATGGTGTCGTATTCGCCATTATTGCTCTAATCATTCTGGTATCCTGCGAAACACAACAGAAAAAAGAAGAACGTTTAGCTAAACTTTATTGTGGAAGCTGTCATTCATTTCCTGATCCGTCACTATTAGATAAAGAAACATGGAAGAAAGGTGTTTTACCTCAGATGGCCTTTCGAATGGGGCATGATTATAGTCTTATCAGTTCGATTTCGAAAGCCGATCAAGAAGAAGCGCTTAAAGCAATTCCAAATAGTCCCATGCTAAGTGATGAAGAGTGGGAAGCAATACGAAACTATTATCTGACAAATGCCCCCGATTCTTTAGAAACAACAACACCAAATATAACCGAGGTAATTAAACAGTTTGAGATTATACCTTTTCGATTGCCTGTTAGTGCTCAACCTCTCATAACATTGGTACTACCGGATACAGTAAACAATAAAATCTACCTGGGTAACCGTTATGCAAGACTTTATCAATTCAATGAGAATTTTTTATTGGAAGACTCCTTTCAATTATCAAGTCCACCTTCTCACATGATCTTCCGAAAAAATGAAGACCCATTGCTTTTACTTCTGGGCATTATGGATCCAAATGATCAGTTCAAAGGCGAGCTAACACAACTGAAATTATCTGATAGGACTTCAAGACCGCTTATTGATTCGATCAAACGCCCCGTTCATTTTGAAGAGGTTGATTTGAATAAAGACAAATTGAAGGATTATATCATCTGTGAATTCGGAAATTATACAGGCGCGCTGACAGCCTATGAAAATCTGGGGCATGACAAGTTTGAAAAACATTTTCTTCAAATTGTTCCGGGTGCAAGAAAGATAATCGTGAAGGATTTCGATAAGAATGGATCGATGGATATTATAGCGCTTATGTCACAAGGAGATGAAAAAATTATTTTGCTCTACAATCAAGGTAATTTCAATTTCAGGATCACAACCCTGCTTCGCTTCCCCCCAGTTTATGGTTCAAGTTATTTTGACATTGCCGATTTTAACAACGATGGCAAGTTTGATATTCTCTACACCAATGGTGACAATGCAGATTACTCCTCCATTCTAAAACCCTATCATGGTGTTCGTGTTTTCTTGAACGATGGAAAAAACCAGTTTACAGAATCCTGGTTTTACCCCATGCACGGAGCATCACAAGCAATAACTCACGATTTTGATAATGATGGCGATCTTGATATTGCCGCGATATCTTTCTTCCCTGATTTTAAAACACATCCTGAACAGGGCTTCCTTTATTTTGAAAATACTGGCAAAGATTTCACACCTCAAATAACCCCGCTTGCTTCTGCTGGAAGATGGCTCACTATGAATGCCTCAGATTATGATCATGATGGGGACCATGACATTTTAGTTGGCGCTCTTAATTTTGAATCTGGAGTACCGGTAGAGCTCACCAAACGTTGGGCAAAGGAGAAAACTTCTATTCTAATACTGCAAAACAGGTTGAAATAATCCTTTGAAAAATATATTTTGAATTCATTTGCTTTTTTATAACTAAACTTTTAGTTTTAAACCTAAATACATAGTAGATGAAACTATCCAGCCGAAATAGACGGTCTTAAGACACGCTATGCACTGGATCATTCCATCGAACCTTACATTTTAATTATTAGAAGATGAAAGATTTAAAAGAACTGACCAAGGCAGAGGATCAGGTGATGCAGATACTGTGGAAAATCGAGAAGGGCGTAGTGAAAGACATCATGGAAGAAATGAACGAGCCCAAACCTGCTTATAATACAGTATCTACAATCGTCAGAATATTAGAAACAAAAGGGTTTGTTGATCACAAAGCCTACGGCAAAACGCATGAGTACTTCCCTACAATAAGTAAAGAGAAGTACACCAAGTTCTATCTCAACAATCTGTTGAAAGGATATTTCAATGGATCGTTTCAAAACCTTGTATCATTTTTTGCGAAAGAGAATGACATGAGTGCAACTGATCTTGAAAAGTTATTGGACGAACTCAAAAAACAAAAGCCATGAATACAGTAATAAACTATTTACTCGAGGCCAATCTTGGACTGTGCTTGTTTCTACTTGTATATGGAGTGTTTCTGCGAAACGAGACTGACTTCAAAATGAAGCGCGCGTATATGCTATTTGCAGTTATTGCTTCTGTCATATTCCCTCTTATTCATTTTAAAGCAACAAACAATGTATTCCCATCACTTGGCGATTTTGTTCCACCAACCTGGCTTCCAGAAGTTGTGGTAGAGGCAAACGGCACTGCCTCCAGTCAAGAGGCTACTTTAAATTTTAATGCATGGTCGCTTACCAACATTATTTACTCGGTTGGAGTACTTGCAAGCCTTATCCTTTTTATTTTCCGATTAGGTATGCTTTTAAAAATGCTTTATAAGTCCAATACCTTTAAGCATGATAGATTTCTGATTATTGAATCTTCCGAGAATAAATCCTCCTTTTCATTTTTTCAATTCATATTCATCGGACAATCCGATCAGCTATCTCATCAAGAAAGAGAACAGATTATAGATCACGAACGTGTTCATGTTCAACAACTGCATTCTGTCGATATACTATTGATGCATGTGCTGAGTATTTTCTTCTGGTTTAATCCTGTCGTAAAAATTTATAAAAAGATATTTATTCAACTTCATGAGTTCGAGGCAGATGCGCGCGCTGTTGAAAATCGTGATGTGAATGATTACTGCAGCCTGCTGGCGAAGGTTGCTTTACTGTCGGCCGACTTTAAAATCGCCAACCATTTTAGTAATTCTTTAACCTTAAAACGAATTGAAATGATGAGAACAATTAAATCGAAAATACGAGCCTGGAAAATTGTAGCGATCCTGATGCTGCTTCCTGCATTCTTCTTTGTGGTTTCCTGTCAGGATCAAATTATGGATGATGCACAACAAATTGCCGAAAAGTCTACCATCGCACTTGATCTTCCTGAAGAGGTTCAAAAAGCACTCGATGATATGAAGAAAGCAAATCCTACCAAAAAATTTGTGGCACTTGAGGTGGATGAGAATGATGGTCAGAAAGCTGAGGCAATGAAAAAGAGACTTGCCGAAATTAAGCCGGAGGATATCAGTTCTATAAATGTGATGAAGAATAAGATTGATAGAAGTGGCAACAAGCGATCTTTCATCATCATCGAATACAATGAAATGGCTGAGCAACTTTCTGAGCGCTCAAAACAAGACGGTGATATCTTCACAATTGTAGAAGAAACAGCAACCTTTGAAGGAGGAATAGAAGGCTTAGGAACGTTCCTCGCAAAAAATCTTTCTTATCCGGAAGAGCTTCGCAAAAAAGGATTAGAGGGAACCGTCTTTGTACAGTTCGTAGTGAACACGGATGGTTCGTTAACTGATTTTACAATAATAAAAGGTGTTGATAAGCTAATGGACGAGGAAGCCATGCGTGTAGTGGAGCTATCCCCTAATTGGAAACCTGGCAAGCAAAATGGAAGAGCAGTTCGTCAACGATTTGTTTTACCTGTACGATTCAAACTTGATGGCAATACCTCGTCATCGAATTCCAATACTTTGCAACTCCGCGAAGTAGCTTCTGAATTTAATATTGAGTTTACGACTACTGAAGAAGGAGACAAAAAAATTATTACTGGAAAAGTAAAAGATGAAAATGGTATGGCCATAAGAGGTGCGAACATTTTAAATGTAGGATCAACCAGCGGAACCACAACCGATGCGAATGGCAATTTTACTATTGCCGTTTCAAAAACAAATGGGCAACTGGCTGTTTCCTTTGTTGGATATAAGACTGAAGTAATAAAGTTTTAGAATAATTTACTTCAAAAGCAATTGCAACTAACAATGAAATACAAGCGTTTTATTTTCTTGCCGCTTCTGTTCATGTCTCTATTCAATTTATATGGACAGAATAAAGCATTAACTTTTCAAGAGGCTGAAGAGCAAGGTATATCCTACAAGCATTTGGATAGTGTATACAAAAGCGCAGTTCATTCTGATACAACGTTAGCCGTGTTTCAAACTCCAGAAGAACAAGAACGTTTACAAAAAGCGTATGGTGATTTTATGCTTCAATTGGCGACATTCCTGAACAAGAATAATTTCAAGTGGGGAAATCAAACAAGATGTTTCAATAGAATATATTTCAATTCGGACGGAACGGTAGATCACTTTTTATATCACTTTCAGAAAGATGCAATAACGGCTCAAAAGGAAAAGGAATTTAATCGCTTGGTAAACATTTTTATTCAGGATAATAAGTTTCCATTAACGGCAAATGAAAAATTTGCCCAATGCAGTCCGGTTAAATATTCGGACATAAAAAGTGACTGAACTGAATTCGGGCTTTTAGAGGAGAAGACTGGCTATCGCTTTAGCCAGTCTTTTATTTTTTCATAAGGTATCACAAAATCTTGCGCACCTAAAACATAAGGACCGACCTCATAAATATTAAACACAAACCGGATACCTTCTTTTGTGAATCCATAATTGTCGTTCAACTGGAATACATCGTTTGGAAATTCATAGCCTGCATCGGAATAGGTAACACTATCTGATAATTCAAGTGCCTTGCGAAATTCTTCTTCGCCAGCTTTAAGTAAGGCAGCTTCGTATCCGGGTTTGAGCATATCCGAAAGAATAATTCGCTTACCTGTTTTGGGGTCAACATTAATGAAATAGGTTCCATAGCTTCCGTGCGCTCCGCCTGCAAATGACTCATTCGTTGCAACCAAACTAATCAATGAATCTCCGATGATTGAGACGTCCACCTTTGCATTGAATGACCAGCCCATTGGGATATCTGGAGATTCAGATACGAAAGATTCAAATTCCGAAATAAATACTTCGCCATCTTTCTGAAATGAAAGGGAATCAATTTCAGGATTGCCTGTGCTGACTGACTTTGCAATTTCTATGGAAAGGGAATCCAATACAGTTTGAGACAATCCACTAAACACAGGGTAATTGATTTCGTAGTAAGCGCATGATAAGGAATCTGTATCACATCCACCCTTTGATTCTAATCGAAAGGTTTTCATTTCATACTTGATCTCAACTTTCTTCTCCTCCTTCTTTGTGTTACTGTTGCATGAATACAACAAAACAGAAAGGACAAATGCCGGGATCAAGTATTTCATCGTGTTATTATTTTTTATTCAGCACTTCTTCCAACTTTTTATCCAATGCAGCACCACGCAAATTCTTGGCGATGATAATACCATTTGGATCAAGCAAAAGGGAAAAAGGGATGCCTGTAATATTATAAGTCTTTGCTGCTTCTGATTGCCAGTACTTCAAGTCGGATACATGTGTCCAGGTAAGGCCGTCTTGTTTAATGGCTTGTAACCAATCATCTTTCTTACGATCAAGTGAAACACCAAACACAGTAAATCCTTTTGCTTTATACTTGTTATAAGCTCTTACTACATTCGGATTTTCCTGGCGACAAGGTCCGCACCACTTCGCCCAGAAATCTACTAGTACATATTTTCCTTTCATGGAAGAAAGCTTGACCACAACACCAGTAGTATCGGGTAGCGAAATCTCTGGAGCTGGTTGTCCAATGGCAAGCAGTTTCATTTTGTCGACAGAGGTAACAAACTCTTTTGCATGCGTATAATTGGGCCACTCTTTCTTTAGCTTTTCAGATATCGCTAAGTACGTGTCAAAGTATTGGTCTTTATCGAGGGTGGTACCGTTCTGCAATAAATTGATTACACCAAGGGATGGAGGTTCATTGCGAAGAAGTTCAGCAACCTGATCGTGACTTTTCCTAATCTCATTCATATAGGCCATTTGCAATGTCACCATTTTCTGCTCATCCTTTTGAGCAGCAGCGGTTGAAAAATCCTGACTCAATTGTGCAATGGCAGGAGAACTCTCACCTTGCTGAATAATGCTTTGCGCTTTTCGGATGACTTCAATTTCAGGAGAGCCTTTCACTTCTTTAAAACCTGTTTGTTGGTTGCCATCTACATTAACTTCCAGGTTAGATTTAAATAAAATCAAATCAACCGTTTGTGTATTATAAAACGACAGGCGGTAATATCCCGGTTCAGAAATTTTTATCGTTTTCGAATAGGTGTAGTTTGACTTCAGCTTGATGGTGTCTTTGAAACCCGTTCCATCATTCTTTAATTCCTGAATGGATATCTCGCCACCCTTCTGCGGAAATCCAACCTTTCCTTTTATTGTGATAGTCCAACCGCTTTGAATTGATTCTTCTTTAGAAGCCGAAGAACAACAAAAACAAAAAGCCAACAGCAGAAAACTAAATGCCTTTACTTTCAGACCTCCTGTGTGATTCATATTTTCTTTCACCATTGTGCTTTCTACGTTATATTTCATTTCTCTCATACTTCTTTCAATTTCTTTGTGATTAATTCGTTTGTCATTTTGGGATCAGCATTGCCTTTACTACGCTTCATTACCTCGCCCATGAACATGGTGACAATTCCTTTCTTTCCACTTTTATACTCCTTCACCTTTTGTGGAAAGGCAAGAAGTACTTCTTCGATAATCGGCATAATCGAATCCAGGCTGTTATCCTGAATAACCTCCAATTGCTGTGCCACTTCCAAGGCAGACTTCATTGGATGTTTAATCAATTCAGGAAACATGCGATGTGAAGCGTTTGAAAAGCTAATTTTATTCTCTTCCACTAGTTCGATCAATTCTACCAATACCTTTATTGAAATCGGAAATTCAGCAACAGACAAAGAGAACTCATTAAGATACGATTTCACCGGACCCATGATCCAGTTAGATGCTGCTTTGTAATGTGTTGTATGCTTGCAAACTTCCTCAAAGAAAGATGCTACCTCTTTTGTATCCGTTAATACATGAGCATCATACTCAGGCAAATGAAATTCAGTAATGTATTTGAGATATAACTCACGCGGAAGCTCAGGCATTGTTGATTTAATTTCATTCAACCAGGTTTCAGAAACTTCCAGTGGACTAAGATCGGGGTCAGGAAAATATCGGTAATCGTTTAGCTCTTCTTTTGTGCGCATACTATGCGTTAATCCTGTTGCAGCATCAAAGGTTCTGGTTTCGGATGGAATGGAATTTCCTTTCTCGATTTCTTCAATCTGTCGGATGATCTCATGATCGATCGCGTGCTGAACATTGCGAATGGAGTTCATGTTTTTCACTTCCACTTTCTTTCCGAATTCTTTCGCATCGTTCAACATAACAGAAATGTTGGCATCGCAGCGAAGTGATCCTTCTTCCATATTGCCATCACAAATATCGAGGTAGCGAACGAGCTTACGTATTTCAGTTAGATAAGCATACGCCTCCTCTGATGTTCGAATAACGGGTTGGCTTACAATTTCAATCAAAGGAACACCCGAACGATTAAAATCTACCAAAGTATCAACCTCTGTATTCAAGTGAATTGATTTGCCCGCATCTTCTTCAATGTGTATGCGATGCAATTCAATATTGTGTTCAACACCTTTTATGTTGATCGTGATGTATCCTCCCTTACAAATCGGAGTGCGATCTTGTGTAAGCTGATATCCTTTTGGAAGATCAGGGTAGAAATAATTTTTGCGATCGAAAATATTAAAACGCGAAATGGTGGAGTGACAGGCCAATCCCATTTTGATAGCATACTCTACTACCTTCTTATTCAACTTGGGCAAAGTACCCGGATGCGCCAATGTAATAACACTAAGGTTTGTGTTTGGCGAACTTCCATACTGCGTAGAATCCGAGTTGTAGATTTTGGATCGCGTAAGCAGTTGGGCATGAACTTCAAGTCCAATAACTGCAGTGTATTTATCTCTAATCGATTTATCCATTTACTTATCTGAAAGAAAGTGGTGCCACCGCTTAGAGCGGTGGCACCACTACCAACTAAATTTATTTAATCAAGGTACGTGCTTTTTCAATAACAGCATCGAGGCCATTCAGGTTCTTGCCACCAGCTGTGGCAAAGAATGGCTGACCACCTCCACCACCATCAATTTCTTTCGCCAGTTCTTTTACCATATTGCCTGCATGATAGGTATTGGCTTGTGCTAGCTTCTCTCCTATCATTACAGAAACTTGTGGTTTACCTTCAACATCAGCAGCGAGAATAAGAAGTAAATCTTCAAATTGATTTCGCAAACCATATGCAATATTCTTCAACGCTTCTGCATTTGGTACCGATACCTTTTCAAGTATCAAACTATATCCGTTTTGCTTCATCACTTTCGTAGCGAGTTTATCTTTCAATACGTTGGCTTGCTCTTGTTGGAAAAATTCTACTTTCTTTTCAAGTGCATGCTTTTCTTCGAGAAGTGTTTTCGTACTGGAAATAATATCCTTCGGATTTTTTAATAATCCTCTCAATTGCTCAAGCAAAGCAAATTCATCTCGAACAAAACGTTCAGCTTCTTCTGCAGTAACTGCTTCAATTCTTCTAACACCTGCCGCAACCGAACTCTCTGATGTAATCTTGAACAATCCAATATTTCCGGTAGCCTGAACATGCGTACCTCCACAAAGTTCAACAGAGAATTTTGGATCGAATGTAATCACGCGGACAAAGTCACCATATTTTTCTCCGAAGAGCGCCATCGCCCCAAATGATTTTGCCTGATCGATTAGCACGTTTCGCTTTTCATCCAACTTTATATTCTCGCGCACTTTCTCATTCACGATATTTTCAACTTGCTGAATTTCATCAGCCGTCATGGCAGCAAAATGAGAAAAGTCGAAACGAAGAATTTTATCATTTACTAACGAACCTTTCTGTTCAACATGCTTACCTAATACCTGGCGTAATGCAGCGTGAAGCAAGTGTGTCGCAGAGTGATTGTCCATGCTCAACTGACGCTTGTGCTTATCTACGTTCGCGATGAAAGCAGCAGAAAGATTCTCTGCTAGTTTTTCAGCATAGTGAACCGTTAAATCATTTTCCTTCTTTGTGTCGATGATGACTATTTTTTCATTCGCACTTTCGATGAAACCAGTATCACCAACTTGCCCACCGCTTTCTGCATAGAAAGGTGTGCGATCAAATACGAGTTGGAATAGTTCTTTATTCTTTTGTTTGATCTTTCTGTACTTCGTGATTTTTATATCGGCTTCAAGATGATCGTAGCCAATAAATTCTGACTTTACATCATCACCAATTAAAATCCAATCTCCTGTTTCTTTAGCAGCGGCAGCTTTCGATCTGGACTTTTGTTTTTCCATCTCGACTTTGAAACCTTCCTCATCAACAGAGAAACCTCGCTCACGTGCAATCAACGAAGTGAGATCGAGAGGGAATCCGTCAGAATCATATAATTCGAAGGATTCATGACCACTTATAAGTTTATACTTATCCGGAGAAACGACTTTCTTGTTATTCGGATTTTGTTGATTAAAATATTCGGCTGCCAACAATTCTTTTTCTAACCTATCGAATATAGAATTCAATTTTTGAATACCTCTGCCGAGCGTTCTCAAGAAAGAAGTTTCTTCTTCAAAGATCACTTTACCTACATAATCTTTCTGTGATTCTAATTCGGTAAATACATCTTTCAATTGATTTGCTAGCACAGGAACTAACTTGTAAATGAAAGGTTCTTTAAAATTGAGGAAGGTAAATCCGTAGCGAACAGCTCTTCTTAAAATTCTTCTGATCACATAACCCGAACCTGTATTCGAAGGTAATTGACCATCTGCGATAGCAAATGAAACAGCACGAACGTGATCCGCAATAACACGCATTGCAATATCTGTTTGCTCATTGCTGCCTTCTCTTACTGCCAATGGGAGTATTCTATTCTCTGAAATCCCCGAGTAAGGTATTTTTGCCTCTTGAGAAATGAACGAAAGCAGTGGAGTAAACACATCCGTATCATAATTCGAAGTCTTCTTTTGAATGGCCATGCAAAGACGCTCGAAGCCCATCCCTGTATCAACATGTTGAGCTGGCAATTTTTCTAACGATCCATCCGCCTTGCGATTGAATTCCATGAATACAAGATTCCAGATTTCGATTACTTGCGGATGACTCATGTTCACCAACTCTTTTCCGGGAAGTTTTTTCACTTCTTCATCCGACCGAAGATCAACATGTATTTCCGAACACGGCCCACAAGGACCTTGCTCACCCATCTCCCAGAAATTATCTTTTTTATTTCCATGAAGGATCCGATCTTCAGCAATGAAAGCTTTCCAATAGTCGTATGCCTCCTGATCGAAAGCAAGATTCTCTTTCTTATCACCCTCAAAAACAGTTACATACAACCGGTCTTTCGGAAGTTTATATTCTTCAGTCAATAATTCCCACGCCCAGGCAATTGCCTCTTTCTTGAAATAATCGCCAAAGCTCCAGTTGCCCAGCATCTCAAACATGGTGTGGTGATAGGTATCAATACCAACCTCTTCCAGGTCATTGTGTTTCCCGCTCACGCGAAGACACTTTTGGGTATCGGCTATTCGATTTGATTTTGGAGTGGCATTGCCCAGAAAACAGTCTTTAAACTGTACCATGCCCGAATTGGTAAACAATAATGAAGGATCGTTCTTCAGCACAAGGGGCGCTGAAGGCACGATGGTATGCCCTTTTTTCTCAAAAAACTCCAAAAACTTCTGTCTGATCAAACTCGAATTCATTAGGATACCTGTGGTTTAAGCTTTCTACTTCGCGATTTTTACTATATTGGCTCGTTAAAATTTCGCGCAAGCCACAAAATTAACCGCAGATGACCGAGAAAACGCAGATGGTGAGGATTTTTTTACGGCTTGCTTCAATTACTAACCAATCCATCGCTGCGTTGTAGATGTCTAAAGTCAACTACCATTACAATCCCAAGACGTGTAAGTACGAACCCGCCAAGCTAAGCTTGCTGGATGTGTTGGGTTATAGTGTCGGACTTGCCTTCACGGCCGCTCTCTTTCTTGTTGGCTTTATTGCGATACATGATCGGTTCATTGAAACCGAGACCGAAATAGCACTGCAAAAGGAGAACAAAATCATTAAAAAGAATAAGCCTGTTCTGGAGCAAGAACTCCAGGAGATTGAAGCCTCGCTGATCAGCTTGAAGGAGCAAGACAATACATTACACAAAAAGTTCTTTAACACTATTCCCGAGTTGGTAAATAGTAACAAACCTACATTAACAAAGGAACAGGTTTTACTGGCCGATGCTTCGGGATTCGAATCCATGCTGGAAGTATTGCAAACCAAATCTAATCGGCTCGCGGAAACTTCATTGCGTAATAAATCATTTTCCGATGAAGGCGAAATCACAAGAGAATATAAAGGACTGATAAAATCCATTCCCTCCTTTTCGCCAGTTCATGAACCGGTCAAGAAAATCGTTTCCGGTTTTGGCAAACGAATCAATCCATTTCACAAAGGAACGTATCATCATGAAGGTTTGGATTTTGCTGCACCACGCGGAACAGAAATTTTCGCTGCTGCGGATGGAAAAGTAATTGAAGTAAGCAGAGCTTCAGTAGAAGCAGGTTACGGAAATCATATTGAAATTGATCATGGCAATGGATTCATAACACGCTACGCACACATAGAAGACATTACAGTTAAACAAGGACAAAAAATTTCGAAAGGCGATGTCATCGGAACTGTAGGTAGTAGTGGCGGATCAATTGCTCCTCATTTGCATTATGAAATTATGCGTGATGGCAAGCAAGTTGACCCTGCTCCTTATTTATTAGAAGGATTGTCAACATCTGAACATAGTCAGTTGCTCGCACTCTGTAAAAAACAAAACCAGTCGCTTGATTGATGGGGAAAATTAATTACCGATATAACCCTGAAGCCTGCAAGTACGAACCTTGGTATGCAAAAGGTAAAGTCCTGAGAAATCGTGTTTTGGTTTTCCTTTCCATTTCCTTCACGCTTGCTCTGTGTGCCTTCGGGTTTTATAGAAGTTATTTTCAGTCGTTCGATGAATTTGTGTTAGCTGAAAAAAATCAAACCTTAAAAGTAGAGTGGCAATTCTTAACGGATCGACTTACAAAAGCAAATGCAGAATTAAGTCATTTGATTGATAAAGATGATAATAACTACCGGGTCATTTTAGATACCAATCCCTTATCCCCGGAAGTAAGACAAGCCGGTGTTGGAGGTAGTTCAAAATTTAATAAAGAGGCAATTCAAAGCAGTGCTTTGGTTTTAGAAGGATTTACAAGGCTGGAGAATTTGAAACATGAACTTTCGGTTGAAGTTCAATCCTTTGAAGAACTCAACAACATGTTGGATGAAAAAATAAAAATGTGGGCTGCCCGACCTGCCATTCAGCCTATCAATAACAAACAATTGCAGCAACTGCGCATGACATACGGATTGCGCTTTCATCCCATCTTCCATATCTATAGACCACATAAGGGACTCGACTTTGCTGCCGAAAAAGGAACGCCAGTTTACGCAACTGGTGATGGCATAATCAGCATGGCGTATTTTTCTGATACGTTTGGAAATGTAATTTACATTGATCATGAACATCGCTTCGAAACCCGATATGCGCATCTTTCTAAATTCGCTGTTAAAGCCGGTGAACATGTAAAACGAGGTCAGGTAATTGGTTATGTTGGAAGTACAGGAACCTCCGTTTCATCACATCTACATTATGAAGTTCTTTTCAATGGTCAACATGTTCATCCCATCAACTTCTTCCAGCGCGATTTGAGTAATAAGGAATATGAAAAGCTGATTGATGCAGGAAGTCAGCATACCGATCCGCTCGATTAAGCCTAAACCTCACCCTAAATCCCTCTCTGGGCGGCTACTTGTTAGGACACAAGTTTTGCTCCAGAGGAGCAGCGTGTCTATAGCATCAGCATTATGGTTTTCACCAGGCTCCAGAGGAGCCACCTGAAAGCGTTTATTTTTCGTAGCAAAAAAGAAAGCAGCTAAACACTAATTTGCTATTAGAGGATTATTTTGGACTAAAATCTAATTATCTCTTAACGTGTGACAACCATTCGAAACACAAGGTGGCTCCTCCGGAGCCTGTTCATTAAACTTGTTCTATTTCTATAAACACGCTGCTCCTCTGGAGCAAAGTTTACCCGTAAATGTGTCCTAACAGTAGCTCAGGTGGAAGAGGGACTTCTGCCCACTCCTCTCCTGGAGAAGGTTTACAACGCTCAATGTGAGGCGACAATATTGGCAACACAGTCTTACTACTCGTAATCAAAAAATGCTTATCTTCAAGAAAGAAAGCAAACTGTCATCGCTTTTCTTCTGCTTAGCCTCATATCGATCTTACTGATGTAGTCGTTCTCCACTCTTTCTCC
>JANMRZ010000006.1:0-48829 GCA_031388805.1 Chryseolinea sp. | reverse complement strand
GGAGAAAGAGTGGAGAACGACTACATCAGTAAGATCGATATGAGGCTAAGCAGAAGAAAAGCGATGACAGTTTGCTTTCTTTCTTGAAGATAAGCATTTTTTGATTACGAGTAGTAAGATCGTGTTGTCAATATTGTCGCGTACCCTTCAGGTATTCGCTTTGTTTGATCTGCAGAGTCAACTATACGAACAAAAAAAGTGGTCAGTATTACCAACCACATTCGAGAAGATATAACGATTATGTCTTGTTATTTACTTTCGCTCCAGGGAGGAGTGATGTTGTTCATGCGCGCATATCCCACG
Source organism: Chryseolinea sp. (assembly GCA_031388805.1). GTDB lineage: Bacteria > Bacteroidota > Bacteroidia > Cytophagales > Cyclobacteriaceae > Chryseolinea. The sequence goes on along the minus strand of JANMRZ010000006.1, from coordinate 48,526 downwards.
TAGGCAACTGATTCTGAAGTCTCTTTTTGAAGTTGACCTTGACAAAAAGCCTGAACTGAAAACAACAGAGTGGCAATGGGAATAGTTTTTTTATAAAGTATGGGGTTGGTGGATTGATATTTTAAAATTCTATTCTAAGATAAAAAACATGAACATTAATATAGAATCTACTCAGACTTAAACCGGTTACCCTCTACCAGTGACTGATAACCGGTAATTTGTTTAGAACAGGGACGCGAATTTTTCTTGCTGAACGATTGTCGTTATGTGTTTTTCCAACTGCTGATATACCGATTGATTCAGAAAATTTCCCATGCTAATACGTTTTACGCCTGCATCATGTAATTGTATGAAGTCTGGTAAGCCGGGCATGCACATTACGCTAATCGGAAGTTTAGTCTTTTGCACCAATGCCTTAATATCTGTAAGATTTGTAATGCATGGAAAGAATAAACCATGAACACCCGTCTGCTGGTATGCCATCATTCGTGTCATGGATTCTTCTACCGGGTTAGGAACATTTAATAGAAAGGTATCACACCTCACATTGATAAACATCTTAACGCCTAATGACGTCAGGTATTGATTAATCTCCCCCAGCTTTTTCGCAAATGCATTAGCGTCTACCAGACTTCGTTTTCCATTTTGGATAATCGAATCCTCTATGTTTATTCCAACAACTCCCGCTTCGGAAAGTTGTTTGATGTTTTCAGTAATTTCCGCTGCGTCTTTTCCATAGCCCCACTCCAGATCAACCGACAAGGGAAGATCAACGGACTTTCGGATGAGGCGAATAACAAACAAATATTCTTCAAATGACATTTGTTCACCATCGGCATAGCCAAGAGTTTCTGCTACCGCAGAACTTGAGGTTGCAATGGCTTTGATTTTTTGTTTTTCAAAAACTCTCGCGCTTTGTGCGTTCCATACATTGCCGATCAACAGCGGTTTCGGCTGATGATGTAAGTCATTAAATAATTCAAATTGATTTTTCATTTTATTTTGTATTTCGATTGCTGCTAAAAGAGTCTCTGTACATTTTCCACCCCGATGGGGTTTTCTTCCACAATACTAAAAATTTGCCATCGTCAAACAATGTTCCGTTGACATCGAATGATTGCCACAAGCCTTCTTCTGTTGCATATTCCCTGCCGTCTCCATATACCGCTGAAGTTATGAATTTACCATTCCGCAAGCCAAAATCCCGATAGGCAATTCTAAAAAATTCAGATGCTGCTTGTTCACCGCATTGTGCGGTTGCATTCGGTGCCATTATGCAGGCATCTTCAGCATACCGGTTTATAAAGATAGAGGAATCATTTTTTACAAAGGAGGTGAAGTATATTGCATTACTTTCGGCAATGGCTTCTTTCACCTCTTTCAAAGGGTCATGCTCTCTTTTTTCGGAATGCTTGCTGTTACACGCCAGAAGGAACATGATTATCCCTATGGCAATCCATACTTTTTTCATTGTTATTTTATTTTTGTTCGCCACAAAGATCAATATGGTATGAAAGAGCGAATGTGATCTACATCACTATTTTGAGATCTCTTACCGGAAGCGGCTAAGTGTCTCACGGGTTACACCCATATAGGCAGCCAGTATTTTTTTTGGAACGCGTTGCACCAGTCCCGGATATTCCTGCATCAATAAATTGTATCGTTCTTTTGCTTCGGAGGTCATGTAGGTCAATAATCTTCTTTGTTGTTTTACAAAACTGTCGTTTGCCTTTTTTCGAAAGAAGGTGTTCATTTTATAAACATCAGCACATAGTTTCTCCCTTTTTTGATAGGAGAGACAAAGTACTTCCGAATCTTCCAGGCATAGGATATTGAAAGTGGCTTTTGATCGATTATAAAAAGCCTGCTGATCGGTAATCCAGCAATTTTCGATGGCAAACTGAATGATGTGTTCTTTTCCTTTTGAATCCGTGAAGCCAGAGACAAGAAGACCACTTTTTACCCAATAGGTGTGATTGACAAGCTGGTCACTTTGAATGAGATATTCACTCCTCTTTAGTTTTTTATGAGTAAAGTATGTTCGAATGAAATCAAACTCCTGCTCCGTTAGTGAGATGTACTTTTCAAGGTGATGCTGAAATGATGCTTCGTTCATGTATAGAATGTGATGAGGATAATGAAATGAAAGTATACAAAAAAGAAATGATAATGGTCGCCCACCGGACTACACTTGGTAGTTTAAATTCGTAGTTTCGTTTTCACGTAACGTTTTGTCAGGAGACATAGTTTAATACTTCAAAGTCTGAAGGTTAAAAGCAAAAGTCCAATATGAACAGTAAAACATTTCCCCTGATTATCTTAATCCTAATACTTTTACCCTTCTACTCATTTTGTCAAGATATTGAGAAAATAGTGTTTGATGTAAAAGACAGCACAGACGGTCATTACCTGGCCATTCAACCACGATCAAAAAATAGCAAAGGCGTTGTGGTTCTGCTCACCAGCTTTCTTCCACCTGAAAATGTGTTATCAGAAACCAAACTGCATAATGTTGCCTATGCCAATGACATCCTTACTATCGTGGTATCAACCAGGCAAAAGTTATACGCAGACAGTTCTGTTGTGAATAGATTACAGGCGATTTTAAAAGACGTGACGAAACGATTTTCTGTTGACCCTTCCAGATTTGCGCTCGCGGGTTATGATGAGGCGGGAAATATTGCCCTTCGGTATACCGAACTTACCTATGAAAATCCAAACCAATTTGTAGTTCAACCCAAGGCTGTTTTTGGAATCGATAGTCCTGTCGATTTATTTGGTCTATGGCACTGGGCAGAAAGACAAATTAAAAAGAACTACTGGCCAGGGACGGTTGGTGATTCTAAATATTATATTGACACGATGACAAAAGAGAATGGAACTATATACGATAATGTAGACCGGTATAAATTTCTTTCACCATTTTACAGGGAAGGACAAGATATTGGTAATGAGCAATATTTAGCGAATGTACCTGTACGGTTATACTATGACATTGATATCGATTGGCAATTGAAAAACAGACGAAACAGTGTGTATGATACAAAAATACCTGATGGCTCTGAATTGATTAACCGGCTATTGCTTTTGGGTAACAGCAAAGCAGAACTTGTCGCCTCAAAACAACCCGGTTTAAGAAGTAATGGAATGAGGCATCCCAATTCGTTTTCAATTGTAGACGAAGTGGAATGTATTCATTGGATAAAAAGAAGCCTGAACATATTTGACGAAAACACATGGATACCACCTTATACTTTAATCATTCCTACCGGATGGGGTGTTGAACATTTTTCATTGCCCCCTGACTTTGCATCACAAATCAGTTATAAGGGTGTGGAAGAAATACGCTTTGCTCCGGGTTGGGGTGATGTAAAAAGTGAAGAGCATTGGTCGTATAGTTTTTTGTGGTGGCTTGACGGAACACCAAAAGTGGATGCTGCAATTTTACAATCTAACCTCACAGCGTATTACTCTGGCCTGGTAGCTAGAAACATTGCGAGTAAGAATATTCCGGCAAATAAAATTGTGCCGACCATTTCAGCTATCAAAAAAATCAAGACCACGTCAGAGGATTTGGCAACGTACAGTGGGACAATTCGTATGCTTGATTATCATGCACAAGAACCTATTGTATTGAATTGTATGATTCATGTGAAAGACATTAAAACAGCAAATCACAGTGCGGTTTATTTTGAGATATCACCCAAACCTTTTTCGCACGTTGTTTGGAAAAAAATGAATGAAATTGGAGATAGCTTTAGCATTAAAGATTGATTCGTCAATGTATTTCAATAATGTGTAGTGGCATAGCTCTTGTGAGTTGTGTTTAAAGTCCTGATCTGTGGGAAAGTATTTCAATTCGTTCCTATCGGATTACCGTCGTTGCTTACTACTTCCATTCTAAAAGTGTCTGATCCCTCCACCGATAGGATCTCCATACTTTAAACGCGCATACTTTGGAAGCTGAGGAATTACTTCGAGGCAGCTAAGCGACAACACTCTTTCCTGATTATCCAAAAATCTGTTACTTCAAACCATGAAGAACTCCATTACTCTTACCAAAAGTCAAGCTCGCAAAATCATTCTTCACGCAGCCGGGTTATCCGGGCGCGTGCAATTCGGAAAAGGTGTAGAGGCGGTTTATAAATGTATCGATCATTTGGGGTTTGTTCAGATCGATACCAACTATGTTGTGGAGCGTGCGCACCATCATGCTATTGCTGCTCGTGTGCCCGATTATAAAATGGAATGGCTCGATCAGCTTCAGGCCGATGGAAGGATCTTCGAATCCTGGACGTTTGCTTCAGGCTACATTCCCATACACGACTTCCGTTTCTCGTTGCCGGTGAAAGAAAGTTTTCAAGCACGAAGAAAATCGTTGACGCAGGCAGAAGTCACCATGATGCGCAACGTACTCGATCGCATAGGACGCGAAGGTCCGCTCATGGCTCGAGACTTTGAAAATGATCGTGTTACCAAAAGTTCCGGTTGGTGGGATTGGCGACCCTCGAAGCTTGCGCTTGAAAGACTGCACCTCGATGGGCGATTGATGACGCTGCGCAAAAAGAACTTTCAGAAGGTGTATGACCTGCCGGAGAACATAATACCTGCGGACATCGATACGACCATGCCCACGCCAGAGGAATTTGCGCGACATATGATCAGACGTTCGTTAAAAGCATTGGGCATCGCGTATATAAAAGACATTACCTACAGCGGTCGCTATGTAAAAAATTCGATAAAGACAGAATTAGAAAAGATGGTAGAAGAAGGCGAGGTGAGTACTGTAGAAGTTACAGGTGTGACGGGTGGAACACTTTATATGCTTGCAAAAAATAAAAGCAAGAAGATCACTTTATCCGGTGACGCTTTTATTCTCTCTCCGTTTGATATATTGAATGTATTACGCCATCGGCTGAAAAACTTCTTTGACTTCGACTACCAGGTAGAATGTTTTGTCCCTCAGGCCAAGCGAAAGTTTGGATACTTTTCGTTGCCCATATTGATAGGTGATACCTTCGTAGCCCGCATGGATTCGAAGGCCGATCGAAAGCAGGGCACATTGATCATCAACAATCTTCATTTTGAGAAACTTAAATTTACGCGACCGATGATGGTGAAAGTAGGAGAGGCCGTTAAAGCTTTTGCAAAGTTTAACCAATGCGCAAAGATCGTAGTTAAGAAATCAAACGATAAAGTGTTGGCGCAGAAAATTGCTTCTATACTTTAATCTGCGCGATCTGAGGGAGAGTGCATTTTATTCTCACGTCATTCTGAAATAGGTCTATGCAAGTCTTGAAGACTTGTAGTATACATGGTCAAGTTTTTTAAGCCCTTGCAGAATTGAATTAATTTATATTATCTTTGTTGATAAGATATTTAGTAAATGAGATATTTATCGTAGAAAATATGGACAATCAAAAAAAACAGGATTTCAGAGCCGCCAGCAGACAATATTCCGATACTTCAATACTGATGCACGAAGCTATCGCACGAAAAGCGGGCCTATCAGGAACCGATCACAAGTATCTGGGTTTCCTTATTGAGAAAGGTGAAATCACAGCTGGCGAACTTTCTCAATTAACGGGACTAACCACTGGTGCCGTTACAGGTTTAATTGACCGGCTTGAAAAGAAGAAACTTGTTAAAAGACAATTTGACAAAGAAGACAGACGAAAAGTGATCATTGTTCCCAATATTCAAAATGCAATGAAACTTTTGGAGCCCATTTTTGCGGAGCTACAGCAAAAGACAACCAAGCTTATTTCATCCTTTTCTGAAAAAGAAATTCAAGTCATTCAGAGATATTTTCTTTCCGCTATTGGAATAATGAATGAGGTGACGCAAAAGATAAACAAAAAGAGTAACGAACATGAATAACATCACAGCAAACGATTTGTCAAGAGCAGAAATTTGGCTTGTCATCACCACTCTTCTTTACTTCCTAATGAACGGGGCACAAGTCTTTGAGACAGCCGTAATTGTTCCAAAGTGGTCAGCTTCTCCTCCTGAATCATTTCAGATGCTTCAAGGTAAATATGGAATTGATTTAAAGACGTTTTGGATTGTTATGCATTCCATTCACGAGATTACCTTTATACTCGCCATAATCTTTTGCTGGAATGTGGACCCGATTCGTAATTGGCTTTTAATTTTATTTGCCATCCATTTTGCTGTGAGGGTTTGGACACTCGCATACTTCGCACCGAATATTATTGAGTTTCAAAAAATTCACGACACATCTCATACAGAAATGGATTTACTCAGTCGAACTACGCTTTGGCGTACGCTGAACTATATTCGAGTTGGAATTTTTATGGCAGTCTCCATAGGGTTAATTCCATTGTGCATACGGATTATGAATTTGAATTCAAGCAGGAGTTGAAATCAAGGAGTGCTCAAGAGGGTCAACATCTGTTAGAACTGAAAACAAAATGGATCTGCGCGAATATGCATTCGACTTCTTTCAGCTCATCTCGCAGACATGCCGTATCGGGTCTACTTTACGACAGGTAAAAAATCGTTTCTTAAAGAAGAGTCTGGTTACCAGTAAAGAGCAACCGGCAACAGGTATTCATTCGATATTTCAAAAACGAATAATTGAATGTAGATTTGAGCCTTGATGACTAAATTAATAAGAATTGAAGCCTCCTTTTGATCCCAGGAAAATTACCATTGAGGCATTAAATCAATTTCGATTTGCTACAGACCCGTTGGCAGATGGAGTGATTTCACAAATCATACAATCCGGCCACGAAAAACAAATCAATCAGATTTTGATGACACTTGTGAAGAGTGACACGTTCCAGAAAGGAATTTTCTCGTCCCTTGGTCAACAGCTTTCAGATACACTTGACAGCTACATCGAAGTCAGCAGCAAGTTGCCCGAATGGGCTGACACCCGCCTGATCAGAAGGGGAGAACAGTTATTTGAACTGTACGGACCTGAGGTGTTTATGCTGCTGAATGTGAGTTCGTTGCCCATGTGTTATTGTTGTGGCAATGGTGCACAGGTACTCTACGACACTGGACGGCTCCTGGCCCACAATGGAAAGGTAGACCCGCTTGCACGAAGGCTGATGGAGACCGCTCAAATGATTGTAAATATTCTTTCTTCCGGTGGTCTTAGTCCGGAAGGACGCGGGATTGTTACGGTTCAAAAAGTGCGGTTAATACATGCTTCTATTCGTTACTTCCTGAAGCATGGTCAAGCCAGCAGCCCATGGGATGCGACCAGGCTGGGTGAGCCTATTAACCAGGAAGATTTGACTGGTACGTTAATGTCGTTTGGACCGGTGATTTTAGCAGGTCTGAAAAGACTCGGCATAACTTTGACAGATGATGATACGCTGGCCTGGATGCATTGCTGGAATGTGACTGGGCATCAGTTGGGTATTGACGAATCCCTTCTACCGGACACGTATCAGCAAGGCTTTCAATTGGCCACGGATATACTGATCCACCAGGCACAACATTCCGACGCAGGCGTGGCATTGACTAATTCATGTATTCAGTTTATCAATAGTATCGTGCCGGGCAATGCTTTCGATAGTGTACCCGCGTATTTGATGTCTTGCTTCCTGGAGGATTTTGAAAAGGCGAGTGGCAAGGATCTGTCCACATACATTAACGTTTCATCTAATGGTGATTTGGAAGATCGATTAGTCCTTGATTTGGCCCACTTTGTAACTGAAAAACTAAGCAAACAAGAGGGGCGCAACGTTTTAGTTCGCAAGATTGCCACAGCATTCAACAAACTTTTGCTACAAGGAATCATATATCATTTTAATGGAGATAAAGGTGTGCAATTCTTTATTCCACCGTCCCTTCAGGTCAGCTGGGGGGTGAGCGATATATGGAACGATCATAAAACATCTCCTTCCATTTTAGGGAACAGGTTGGCTTGGCAAAAGATAAAAGAAACACTTACGTAGACAGTGACCATGACAAAGAATTCAATACCTGGCCTTGACAAGCGCACAACCATTGTCATTCTGATAACATCCGCTGTTTTGCTGGCATGGTCCTTATGGAGTTCACTTCGACAATCCGGTCCTTTCATGGCCAGCATCATAACGTATGGCCTCTATGCTTTCTATTGGGTCTATACATGGCAAACAAAGAATCCCTTAATACTGCGATTGCTTATCATTGGAACTCTGGCGGGTTTACTTGAACTGTTTACGGATCACTATCTTGTGGATACCATTAACAGTCTGGTATATCCGGGCAAAGAATGGATGCTCTGGAGTTCACCCGCTTACATGCCTTTTGCTTGGTCCAATGTTTTGCTTCAATTAAGCTTTGTCGGTGTACTCCTCACGTCACGCTTTGGATTGTTACGTGCGTCTATCATATTATGTTTGGTAGGTGGTATGTACATTCCGATGTATGAACATTTGGCCAAAGATGCCGGGTGGTGGTGGTATAACTTAAATACTCCCATGGTATTTAATGCGCCCCTTTATGTTGTTATTTGTGAAGCACTCATTTCACTTTCGCTGCCCACACTCCTCTATTTTTCTGAGCACAACAAACTTGGAAAGACACTGCTTCTTGGCGTATTGGAAGGCGCATGGATTTTCGTGAGTGCCTGGCTGGCCTTCAACCTTGTATAATTCACGTAGTTTATATAGATATACTTTAATGAAAGTCGATTCTCTGATCAATTGGTTTATCCATCCTGACTATACTACTAACAATAGAGACCTTCGTAGTGCCCGGCTATTGGTTAGCGCTTGTTTGCTGACCAGTTTTTTTTCTACTTCCTATGTGCTGTTGAGTGTGGTGTTTAGTTATGAGAAAGGTATTTACTTCACAGCCTTTAATGTGATCGGCTATTTTACGTTGCCGTTCTTCGTCAGAACCAGGCTTCCATTGCTCTTACTGGGTAATATCTTCACCGCTATCGGTGCCACTACTGTACTGGCGCTAACCTGGTTTTCAGGGGGTATGTGGTCTGCCATTTACCCGTGGATCATAGCCATTCCAGTTCTGGCATTATTGATCGCGGGAAGAACATCGGCCCTATATTGGAGTGTCCTGTCACTGGTATGCATGCTTGCTCTTGGTTTTATGGAACTACAGGGATTAAGTCTGCCAGTAGAGTATAATATTGAACTCCGAACCGTTTGGTTCTTGTGTATCATACCCGGACTGTTGCTCATTATTATGGTAGTATCTATGACCTTTGAGTCGAGTATGCACCGTGCCCTGGCCGATGTGGAAGCACAGAAGGCAACCATCGAGAAACAATCGGTCGAGCTTGAGAAATTGATTGAAGACAAAGATAACATTATTGCGATTCTGGCGCATGACTTGCGGAATCCGCTCGCCAACATTGGTATTTTGGCAAAAATGCTCACAGAGGAAACAAACGAAGGCGAGAAGAAAAAGCTACTGGAGATGATTGGAAGAGCATCGGGCAATGCTCAGGTCTTGGTGAAAGATGTTTTGGAGATGGCCACACTTGAACAGGCTGGATCAACGATTACGCTTCAACCCATCGTTACTCAACCCATCATCCATGACGTTGTACAATCGCAAAAGTCGAATGCGGAAAGTAAGGGGATTCAAATCAATGTAAACAACACAGAAGGTACGCATGCTGTATTCGCTGACCCAACGTATTTCCGACAAGTAATCGAAAACCTTATTTCCAATGCCCTTAAGTTTTCGTCTTCAGGAAAGGTTGTTGAAATATCCATCATAAGCCATGATCAGCACATTCAGATCCGCGTACGCGACCAAGGTCCCGGAGTGCCTATGGGCGAAGAGCACAGACTTTTTAAGAAGTTCTCGCGATTAAGCACCCAACCCACAGCCGGTGAAAGTTCCAGTGGCCTGGGCTTATCCCTTGTGAAGCGCTATATGGAATTGATGAAAGGAAGGGTATGGCATGAACGCCCCACTGACAAAGGTGCCATCTTTGCGGTGGAGTTTTTGAAAGCGTGATGAGATTCCAGCAGTAGCAAAAGACTTGAGACAGGTCAAGAATGCACGAATTAAAATGTATTCTTTGTCTGCGAGGATTTGATTTGTGCGAAAATGAATTTGAATTCTTTTCCGCTGATTGCGGATTAAAAACACAGCTATTGCGTATTCTCTTACTGGCTTGCAAAATTAATTGAACTCTGTATGTCTAAAAGATTATAACAAGATCTTATGATATGTCTCAAAACTGAAGTGATCATGCGGGTACCCTTGCTTATTCTTGTCGGAATCGTCATTTAATTTTATGGGTTTTATCGAATTGCCCTAATTAGTATTGCTTTTAGTTATTGAATGAATGAATCAATCAATCAATCGGTTTCACAATACTTTCTTTGTATACCTTGATCTGAAATGGTTTAGGTAAACACCTATTTAATAGGTAACTGACCAAGTGCCTTTCAAAAATTCCAAAATGATGTACGGAATATTACATCTACAACTCGGACTCTATTAATCTTGGTAGATTATATTTAATTTTAGGTTAAATGCCGGAATATTGTCCGACATCGAATGGTGAAAGTGTGAGCCCTTAAAGATATCGCGTGAGGATAGCAATTGTGATTTTTATTCTGGTTGGGGTGCTGGCAGGCATTGTTCGAATATTCTGGTACCAGGAAATGCAATATCTTCTGCCCACTCCGGTACCAGAAGATTATCGTGTAGTTTTACCCAACGAGGTAATTGAATATGATTCTTTTCTGATCCCACAGCACTATTCCAAACCCAGGTTATTACACTTCTTCAACCCGGACTGCCCATGTTCGCGATTTAACCTGAAGCACTTTAACAGCTTGCAAAAGAAATACGCTCATCAGGTTGATTTCTTTGTCGTAGTTACCAGCCAGGAGAAAGTAATGAGTGCAAAAAAACTCCTGACAGAAAAAGATGTCACAATCGTAGTAGATGCGGATGAACGACTGGAGAAAGCCTGTGGTATCTATTCAACACCACAGGCGGCTCTCATTCAAACGACCAACCGATTGTATTTCAGAGGTAATTACAACCGATCACGGTATTGCACGGATCCCATAAGCAACTTTGTACAAATGGCAATGGATTCATTGCTAAACCAAAAAGCCCCCCCACACTTCAGCGAGCTCGCTACACAATCGTATGGGTGTAGCATTTCAAAAAAAGAAGAATCCTTAGACCTCTTATGAAGCATCACACTAAACACGCTCGATATCTGTTGAGCGACCAGGATTTCAAGCAACTGTACAAGGGCATCTACTCCAGGGCAGATAAGTTAACAGGAGGTTTATTGCTTCTGATGTTCCTTTTCGGAATCTTCATTGCCTTTTTTTATGATACATGGTTAATCGCGCTAGGGGTAGGGGGATTGTGTGTATTCGCCTATTTCATCACGAAGAAACTATTGCCTGAATCAGACTTGTATCAATATGTTCTGAGCGCAGTCTCGGCCGTTTTTGCCGCACAGTATATCTATCAAATGCATGGCATGGCTGAAATGCATTTTTGGGTATTCATCAGTTCAACCATTTTGATTATCTATCAGAACTGGAGACTTCAAATTCCTCTGATTGTTCTTGTCGTTATTCACCATGGCTCCTTTGCGTATTTGCAATATATCGGATACAAAGAAATTTATTTTACGCAGTTGGATTACATGGATTTAACCGCCTTTCTTTTTCATGGTGTGTTAGCATCCTGCGTATGTCTTATCTCTGCCGTATGGAGCTACAATATTCGAAAACGAACCGTGCAGGATGCATTGAATCTTAAGGCGATGGTAGAGTTAAAAGCGGACCTACAGGAGAGTATGGATAAAACGAATGAACTCAACAAAAACCTGATGGACGTTAATAAGGAAGTACAAAACAAGAATGAAGAATTGATGACGTCAGAAGAAGAATTATTAGCGTCGGGAGAGGAGCTCAAACAAATCAATGAAAACTTAAATAATCTTGTCGAATACAGAACCCAGACGATCATCGATCAAAACAAAAAATTTGTTCACCACGCCTTCATCAATGCGCATAAAGTAAGAAGCCCTTTGGCCCGTATCTTGGGTTTAGTGAATTTGATCGGACACGAGATCGAGTTGACTGAAAAAGGGAAAGAGTTACTTCAGCACTTGAATCTGTCAGCCAACGAACTGGACGATATTCTAAGAGAGGTTAGAAAAAATTTGGATGACGCAGAGTTTAAAGGATTGGAGAATTGAATTGGTTGCGGGTTTCCAGTAACTGAGCAACTATTAATCGTTAACGATTAATCATCAACAATTCCGTAAGGAGCGATATTTGCTTAGAAAGAAATAAGGGAGTCTTTATCCCCACCTGTCCCTTTAAATTCACTGTGGAATCTTTGCGCATCTGTTTTTTTGCCCATGAAGGACATGTTCGCTCCGGTGTGGTATTTGGTTGTGCGACTGAAAGAATTCAGATCATTCAGTTAATGGCTTTATGAAGGGTTGAATCGATAACCTTAAAAAAACAAAGTATCATGAAAAATCAAATTAAAGAGAAGAAAACTAAAACAGTCAATGCAATTCCGGAAGGGTTTCATACCATCACTCCATTCATTGTTGTCGAAAGGGCCAGTGAGTTGATTGAGTTTATTGAACAATCATTTGATGGTGAAACAACCTCTATTATGAAGACTGACGATAATAAGATTATGCATGCCACCGTGCGCATAGGAGATTCACAACTCATGATTACCGATGCAACAGAACAATATAAAGCAGGATCATCCAAGTTGTATTTGTATGTAGAGGGTGTTGATGCTGCCTACAAAAACGCTATCAATGCGGGAGGTACTTCGCTGCGTGAGCCCACCGATGAATTTTACGGTGATCGCTCGTCTGGTGTAAAGGATGCCTGGGGCAATGAGTGGTGGATAGCCACACATGTAGAAGATGTGAGCCCGGAAGAAATGAAAAAACGTCAGAAAGAATTAACAGACAAAGTAGAAGCGTAAAACTCTATTAGAAAAAAAAGTCGTCAGGAATGACGACTTTTTTTTGCTAAAATGATAGAGACTATTTTTAAGAGATCACAAATGTGATCTGCACAAGGGTAAACACAAATAACTGTAAGAAGAATATAAAATAATGAATAGAAGTTTCCTATTCATTATTTTTTTTGGACATATACATCTCAAGCGGAACAGTAATGATGAACTTAGTCCATTGACCCTTTTCAGAATCCACGTCTATTTCTCCACTGAGTCGTTCAACGGTTTCTTTAACGATGTAAAGTCCAAGACCGGAACCCTGTGAACGATCTGTGGCTCGGTAGAACATTTCGAATATCCGGCTGAGGTATTGTTTATCGATACCGATCCCATTGTCAAAGATCTCCAACCTCCAGACGGTTTTCCCTTTTTCAAAAGCTATCCGTACAGTATTGAAATCTTTTCTGTCATCACGGTATTTGATGCTATTGCCGATCAGGTTATTTAAAATAATCTTGAGTCGTTTCCGGTCACTCAGTACAAATGCATCTTGATTTAAATTTACCTCGAAGGTGATCTTTTCCATTCCTGGCAGGAACTTTATATCTGAAAAACATTCCTGAACAAGTTCATACAAACTCACCTCTTCAAACAGGACATTCATACTCGAATTTTGTGAGTAGTGAATCATGTTCTTGATTACGTCCTCCAGTTTTTTTATACTTCGTTCAATATGATCGATGTAACAAACGATTTCCTGTTGCTTGTTTTGTCTTCGCGCCAACTCTACTAGACCCAATACGGATTTAAGAGGAGCGATCAGGTCATGAGAGGCACTATATACAAAAGCGTCCAATTCTTTTATGGTTTTATTAAGCTGATGAATGGTCTGATTTAATTTCTCTGTGCGTTGATGCACAACCTGCTCCAACGACTCGTTGATGGTCTGGAGATTTAGTTTGGCTTCATTCAGCATGATGTTCTGTATAGTGATCGTATGTTGTTGCGCTACCATTTCGTCATTTTGTGCTTTCAACTCTTCATTTTGCGCGGCCAGGTCATTATTTTGACTACTTATTTCCTTGCTCTGTTGATTTACCAAATACTCAAGCTCTTTTTTCCGTTGCTTGAGTTGAAAGGTTCGGTAGCGGAAAAAACTGTATGCCGCGAAACAAAAAATGAGGAAGGATATCACACGGAAATAAGAAGTTTTCCACCATGGTGTTTGGATGATTATTATCAATGATTTTTGAGGTCCCCAAAGCCGTCCATTAAACGATGCTCTGACAATTAATCTGTAACTCCCTGGATCAAGATTTGTAAAGGTTGCGTTATGATCTTTACCGGCGATCTGCCAATCATCATTAAAGCTTTCCAGTTTATAGGCATAGATTACCTTATCTGGTGATAAAAAATTAAATGCTGAAAAGTATAAGGTGATCAATCTTGAATCAGTGTGTGACAAATTAAGCTCTTGTGTTTCTGTTATGCTGTGTTTTAAAAAATTGCTTCCAGGTTTTACTTGCTTGTTAAAAATCCGGAAACCGGTAAACACGATGGCAAGTGAACTCTGATCCCAAGTGAATTTTTGAGGTTTGAAAACATTAAAGCCTTTGGTGCCGCCAAATAACAGATGGCCATCTTGTGTTTGCAAAGAAGCGTTTCGGTTGAATGTGGTCCCTTGAATACCATAATCAGAATCAAACACAGTAAAAATAGTATCCGCTTCACTAAAATGAACTAATCCCCGGTTAGTACTTAACCATAAACTTCCCGGCTCGCCCTTTTCGATAGAGAGTACAATATTATCAGGCATTCCGTCACGCTCATCAAGAATATGAAATGAACCGGTGAAAAGATCGTATTGACAAAGGCCGCTTCCATAAGTACCAATCCAGATTTTTCCACGATCCTCCAATAGAGTCTTCACTCGTAGATCAGGTATGCTGCGTCCATTCCCACTTATGCCATTAATCTCTATAACAGAGTCGGTGGCCGGCAGATAAGCTGACAGCAAACCATATGATCCAACCCAAAGAGTCTGATTCGAAGAAATTAAAATAGTTTGGGCTTGTACATTCTTAAAAAGCATGTTGATATTTCCTTTCAGTGGATGATCAATGTGATGAAACGCTTTTGTTTTCGGATCAAATCGGTTCACTCCACGATTCGTTCCAATCCATAAATAACCCAATGAATCTTTCTGGATAGACCACACCGTATTCGCACTAATCGTTGTTCTATCGTTAGGGTTGTGCTGGAATTGCTTCCATCCTCCATGGCCATCCAGGTAAACCAGTCCGTTTTGAAATGATCCAACCCACAAACCACCGCCATCACTTAGTAAGGAAGTGATCACGGTGATGTGTGTTAATTTATCTGGCAATGGATAGCGATGCACGATTCCATTTTTGAAATAGTGAAGCCCTCCGCCATCTGTGCCAACCCAGATCGTGCCATCCTTTGCTTCTGTGAACGCGGAGACAGCATTGTTCCGCAAGGAATTTTCATTGAGAAATTCTTTTCTATATAACTGAAATGTAATAGGAGCAACTTCATGATAACTTACACCACCATTATAGGTACCAAGCCATGCATTTCCATTGGGCTCGATGAAGATAGAGCGAATTGTGTTATAGCTTAAACTTCTTTCATCGAGTTCGGAGTGCAGATAATAGTGGGAGATTTTCTCACCGGGCGTTAAAATATTTAATCCGCCGCCATCCGTACCGATCCATAAATTATGGTCTTTATCTTTTGCTAAGGACCAGATGTCATTATTGTTTGTTCCGCCATTCTCCTGATTATAATAGCTGATTTTTTTTGTGTTGCGATCGAACCGGCCGAGTCCATGGCCTTCTGTTCCGAACCACAGATAACTTTGATCAATCAACAAAGCACGAGTGGGGGAGAGGTTGTGAAGTATGGAGATCTGCTGGCTTTGTAAATCCAAAATCTTTAAACCTTGAAGCGTTCCGATCATTAAACTATCGCCCGTTATTTTGACGGTCCATACAATTTCCTCATTCAGTTGATGTTCCTTAAAATCAAATATTTTTTGCAGGGACAAATCCAGATACCTTAAGCCACCAATGGTGCAGGCGAGCCATAAGCGGTTTCTTTTTTTATCAAGAGCAGCATTGGCATAGACGGTGCCAGGAGGATCATTTGTTTTAAAAACCGCGAAGCGTTCTAATGAGCGGTTAAAATAATTGATGCCGGAAACCGTTCCAATCCACAAATTGCCGGTCGATTCTTCCTCTTGAATAAAATGTACAACATTGTGACTCAAGCTGGTTGAGTCAGCAGGGTCATGGCGGAATGTTCTGAATTCAGTTCCATCAAACCGACTTAATCCGTCTTCGGTAGCAAGCCATACAAAACCACGAGAGTCACGAAGTATGCAATTTACAGAGGGTTGAGGTAATCCCTGTTCAGTAGAAATTCTTTTAAAGAACAATTGCTGCAAATCAGAATGCCCTGATTGTGCAGCACAAAAAGTAGCTGGGAGGGCCACCAGTAGCAGCAGTGCTGCTTTTTTTTTAATTGTAAATAGAATTTTCAACTATTGAGTAATCAGTTTATACAAGTTACTAAGTTTTTTTAATGGTGCTCCATTTTGGAGAGCGCTCACAGAGTAAGGTACAGTTAATCAGGTAGATTCTTCCACGGACATATGAAAATGAAAGTTGTAACAGCATACTTTTTTTGCCAAGCAGCGAATGAAGAATGACGCTCTAATTCTTAAAGGAGCTACTCGCAATGATTTGAATTTGTTATTCACTCCATACCGTCATTCGTACTCGGAGAGTTTTGCACTTCCTTGAAATAATGAGATTAGATGGATACCTTTAATAAAAGATATAGACATGAAGCAATTTAATCAAGCCTTGGTAATTCAGACATATAAGTACTGCATTTTTTAATGAGGAACCCGACCAATTAACATTCCTTGAACCTGGAGAGAAGTACAAGAATATGCATTCCATACTTTAGCTTACCTCTTCCGGTGCTTTCTTGTCGATAAGTGTAAAATAAAATGTTGCACCTTCATTCACTTTTGCCTTGGCCCAGATCTTTCCACCGTGTTTGGAAATGATCCGTTGAACAATGGCCAGGCCCACACCCGTACCTTCAAATTCATTCATGGAGTGAAGCCGTTGGAAAACACCAAACAATTTATCATAATACTCCATATCAAAGCCAGCACCGTTATCCTTTACATAATATGTGATGTTGTTGTGTTCCTCGAAGGCCCCAATCTCTACCATGGGTTTCTCTTTCTCCTTCGAATATTTTACGGCATTCGAAATAAGGTTTACCCATACTTGCCGTACCGTTGTGCTGTCACCCCGTGCAGAAGGAATCGGATGAAGGGTGAAAAAGGTGTGATTACTTGCGGCATTTCGTTTATACTCATCAATGATACTCTCTGCCAGGTCGTGCATGGAGATATCACTTTTTGTAAGTTCTTTCCTGCCAAGCCTGGAAAAAGCCAGCAAGTCATCAATCAACTGACCCATGCGCTGACCGTTTCTTAAAATTGTATGGATCACCCGTTTGGCCTCATCATCCATAATAGAACCGTAGTCCTCATACAAAATGTTAACGTAGCCATGGATGGACCGAAGGGGAGCTCTCAGATCGTGTGATACAGAATAGGAAAATGATTCTAGTTCTTTATTTGCAATTTCAAGCTCGGTGGTTCTGTCAATCACCATTTGCTCCAGTTTTTGATTGAAGGTATGGATAGCCTCTTCCGCTTTTTTCCGATCGGTGATGTCGGTCACAAATCCGCAAAAGGTCAGTACGTCATTGGTCTTTAATGCGCTGATTGAAAGCTCTATTGGAAATTCATTTCCGTTTCTACGCAATGCAGTAAGTTCAAGAAGTTTATTGAGTACAGGACCCTCACCCGTTTTTAAAAAGTGAAGCATGCCATTCCGGTGCCCTTCCCGGAAATTTTCAGGAATGATAATGCTGGCAAGTTCTTTCCCTATAACTTCTTCTTTTGTCCAACCGAACATTTTTTCAGCACGTTCATTCCAGTCAATGATGACACCGTGCGCATCAATAACGACTACACCACTAAGGGCGGAGTTCAAAACACCCCGCAGGCGTGCACTGCTTTCGCTCAGGGCTGAATTTTGCTGCTGGATCTGGTACAGCATTTGGTTAAACGCATCTGTAAACAAACCAACTTCGTCTTCACTTTCTTTTACAGCACGAACCGAAAAATCCTGCAGATCAGCAATGGCATGAGCGGTTTTGGCGAGAGCAAGGATCGGTCTTGAAATACTTTTTTGCAGACGCCTGTAGAGTAGATAAGCCACTGCAGAAGATATCAATATGATAATGACGGCAAGACCTGCATACACTTTCATTCGTTCATACAAGGCTTCAATATTGTAACGTAGATATAATGTACCCAGTCGCTGATCTCCTTGTATCACCCCCTGAAAACCCTCCAATGAATTGCCGGTAAAGGTGAAGCCATCCTGTGCTGGAGAAGTAGGAATCGTTGCAATAGAAAGATGATCTGGAAAAGAAGAAAATAATTTTCCATCCTGATCGTAAAGACAGGCTGCAGTGATTCGCGTTTCTGCCTCTAGGGCATTCAGTGTTTCACGTGCGGCAGTCCGATCATCAAAGGCAAGTGAAGCAGTAGAATTAGAAGCTACTATTTTTCCGATTGCGATCAGTTCACGCATCCGTCCCTGGCGGAATGTCACATACTCATAAGTAAAGAACATGATGCACGTTAGAAGTATAACAGCTCCATTTATCAACAAGATGACCCGTAGAAGTTTGCTCTGGATGGTTGTTTTCTTGAATGCCATCGTCAATTAGATTGTGTTTCAACAATTTCAGCAAGCTTCAGCAGCTTTGAACTGATTGTTAAATCAGCTTGTCTTGCTGCTTCCAGATTAATTCGAAGGCGTGTTCGATTACTTTCCGTAATGAACCGGATCATGCCCCCCTGCTTTGCAAAATTGAGTACATCGCCTACCGTTAGCACAGCCTTGTCTTTTACTTTTTCAAGAGCACCTTTGATGTCTTCTTTATCGGTTACGTTAATGAATAAAATATGACAAACCCCAACTTCATCCAATGACTTAAAACGCCTTATTACCAACGGATGACCTTGTAAACTTTCTCCTCGCACTGTTTCATCCAAGTACGACCCGAAAGGGTCACGACCCACAATACCGATCACGAAGGGAGCATTCGGTTCTGGAAAAGAAGTGGCGGGCCATTCAACAAAATGCGCAAAGTTGAAAAGAAACACCGCTTTGATTTGATACTCTTTGGACGTTCCTGGTTGTGGTACCTGCTTCGCGGCAAAAAGCGTAAGCGACAGCATAGGCCCAAGTATGAATACTGGTAGTTTCATAGGCGGAAGGCCGCCTTTATGTACATACTTCGCTCAATCTCAGCACTGGGATTGGGTTTGGAGATAATATATTCAGCATGATGGTTGTACAACAGATTTTGTCCGGTGGCAGAGATTTCGAGTTTCTTTAATGGCATCCAAGTCAGCCTCACGTTCAACTCCATATTACTTGACACGGTGTTTACGTCCAGGTTCACCAATTCTTCCATACTTAACCTTTTTAGCGTATCAACCGGTATGAGGTGCTGCGGTTGAGAAAACCCATCGTCTGGCATAAGTACGATTCCTGGTACCACAGTAAAGATAAGGCGTAACGGAAGGAAAAGGCAACAACGAATTTTCATGCGGTAATGAGATCGTACCATAGTGATAACATAAAGTATAGAAGAAATAAAACGATACGAATGCTGTCTTATCCTTTGTTAATAACCATCCAGTAAAAGCCAAGATCCGTAACGGTTTTGGAAAAATTTCCGAATTCAACTGGTTTCACAATATAGCTGTTCGCCCCAAGTTCATAACACCGCTTAATATCAGGGTCCTCTGCAGAGGAGGTAAGCACAACGATAGGTATAGACTTCATAACAGGATGGGACTTCAAGCGTTCAAGTACTTCTATGCCGCTAACCTTTGGCATTTTTAAGTCCAGCAAAATAACTTTTGGTATGTGGTTAACATTTCTACCCGAGTATTTTCCAGTAGCAAAAAGAAATTCCAGTGCCTGTGCACCGTCTATTAGGTGGACGATGTTATTAACAAGGTGACTTTTTTTCAGCGCGCGGATGGCGAGCTCTGCATCATCGGGATTATCTTCTACGATAAGAATTTCCACTTCCTGATCGATCATAGGCGTGTGATTAAAATTAAAACATCGTTGTGTTCAATTGCGAAAGTAATATAGTAGATTAAAATGACGCAACCAACCTGAATTGTTTTTTAGGTATTTTTTATTGATGAGCAAACTGTATTAAAAACTATTTTCCTGAAACAGCAATGAATAGATGGCATTTCGTTGCGCAACACGTGCAGGAAGCTGCGTAAGAGAAATAAGGATAAGTTATGAATGAATCAACTCAGTTACTTCTCAAACATCCCTAAAAATTGCTGCTTTTTCTCAGCAGACATTTCAAGTTCCTTGTTGTTCTTCATTGTAACCGACCCGCCTTTACCTTTGGTATAGCGAATTACATAATCGGGATTGACCAGATAGGAGCGATGGATGCGAAGGAAACGATGCTCTTTGAGAATTTCTTCAAAGTATTTTAGTGTTTTGCAAATGAGAAGGGGAGTGCCATTACCATCAAGGTAAAAACGCGTGAAGTTGTCGGCTGCTTCACAGTACTGGATCGTATTGATGGTTACAATCTCAAAGCCCTCCATCGTAGGTAACATGATCTTTTGATTGACCGGAGTTCGGATGTTGTCAAGCAATACATTACAGTGTCGTGTGTGGCTTGCTTCCTTACGTTCTGCACGAATCTTGTCAACGGCATTGATGAGTTCATCGATGCTAATGGGCTTTAATAAATAATAAGAAGCGCTTTGGTTGAGTGCCTGGATAGCGTAATGATCAAAGGCCGTAACAAACACCGTTTCGAATGTAATGTCCTTTATGCTATCGAGAAGATCGAAGCCATTGCCATACGGCATTTCAATGTCCAGGAATACAATATCCGGATTATGTTTCTGAATGGCGTCTCTACCCGTTGCCACGGATTCGCCAAAGCCACATACTTCTACATCGTTACAGTACTTCGCTAAATAGTTTGCCAGAATTTTCCGGCTGTCTTCTTCATCATCGATAATTACGGCCTTCATCATCTTACCTTATTTTGAAATGGGTAGATATACATTTACGCGTGTTCCTCTATCCTGGCGATCTTCAATATTCACGCGGTAGTTAAGGTTGTATACTTTGTTGATAATCGCCAATCGCTCTTCAATGTTTTTTAATCCGGTGGAGTTGTGTTTCTTTTGATTCTCTGTCTTCAGTTCAGCAGATCGCTTTCGTCCGATACCATCGTCTGTAATTTCGGCCACGAGATTTCCGTTTTGTTTATAAAAATGAAGAAGCAATTTTCCTTTCTCGTTTTTGTATCGAAGTCCGTGCCACACTGCATTTTCAATGTAAGGTTGAATCAACATGGGGGGCACCTGAATCATCTCGGTATTAATTCCGTCATCGATCTTGATTTCGTAATCAAATTTATCTCGAAACCGATAGTGTTCCAGCTTTAGGTAGAGAGAAAGAATTTCCTGTTCTTTCTGTAAGGGAATAAAATCTTCCTGAGAATTTTCCAGAACAAGACGCATTAACAAAGCAAATTCCGATAGAAACCGATTAGCCGTTCGTTCATCTTGCTGTGAAATAAATTGATTAACTGAATTCAAGGCATTGAAAATAAAGTGCGGATTCATTTGACCGCGCAATGATTTCAGTGCGAGTAATCGATTGGCCAATTTGCTGGCTTGTGCGTTTTTATAAATGAAGAAAGAGGTAACGGCTATAATAATGATAATGGCCAACAATCCATAAATGACGAGTTGTTGCCGAAAGACTGTTGCCTGCTCAATGGTTTCTTCGCGCTGGCCAATGGATACATCTTTAGTATACTCTTCGATGTCTTTTTGTTTACGGATAAGTTCTGTTTTTTCAGTTAGCTTGTTCTCGCTTAACTTTTCATTTCGATCCATGGCATCACTATACTTCTTATATGCATACAACGCTTTGTTAGCTTGTCCATTTTTTTCGTAAAGGCTGGCAAGTGAACGAAATGCATTGGCCTGTTCTTTTGGATTGTCAATGGTGTCGGCAATGTGTGCAGCTTCTTCTGCTTCTTTGATGGCAGCAGAGGTTTCTCCTTTTGCATCCAGGCTTTTACTGATGGCAACTTTATCTTTACTTACCTCAGCAAGGTTTTTTGATTCCAGATTGTATTCAATGGATTGTTTTCGCAAATCGATTTCATCATCATATAATTTTTTATCCTGAAGCACATCCGAAATTTCTTCCTTTGCTTCCTGTACAGACTGTTGTTCTTGCGGACTTACGCTTTGACCACTGCGAATGGTATTCAGAGAATTATCGTAAAGGTTCAGCGTTTTACTCAATTCATTCTGACGGGCAGATACTTTTGTGATTTGATTTTCCAGTTGTGGATTGGCAATCTTACTAGGTTGTGCTGTTTTCTCCAATACCTTCATCGCCTCCTCATAATTACCCATCTGATAATACACTTCTGAAATCGCAACTTGAAATTCCATTTGTTGAGCACTGTTCAGTCGAAGTGCCAAGCCTTGCTGATAATATTGCAATGACGTTTCGTAGTTACCTAGTTTCAGACTCGTGTTGCCAAGGCCTTTCAATGTCGTTATGTATTGAGGGGACAGGGAAGAGGCTGAAAGTTTTTCATAAGCCCTCAGATAATTTTCATAAGCAAGCTTCCATTCTAAAATTCCTTCATTGATTTCTGCGAGTAGGATGTATGATCTTCCTTCATTGAAATCATCGTTTTGAGCAATGCTCATGGCCAATGCTTCCTTCACTTTATCCAGTGCGGCATCCGGATTTTTGTTTTTTAATGCTTCGGCATCGTTGAGCAGAGTAGAGGCTTCGGTAGAAGTAGACCGGCTCTTCAGACTTTTATACGACTCTTTCTTATTCTGAGCAAAACAGTTTCCTGCCAAGAGAACAAGCGTGGTGATGAAACAATATAGAAACAGCTTTCGAACCATGTTTGGATGTAAGAACGGAAAGTTAACACTATAATTTTTATCGATTTTCTGCCTTTACGCTAAGTTTTACCGGTTCACCCAGTCGTAAGTCACGTTCCCTAAGTCGGCAGTAGGCCTCACGGAGTTTGCATATCATTTCATTTTTTTTCGCGTAAAATTTACTCAAACAAACACAGAAAACTATGAAGGCTTTACCGTACTCCCGCATCATTTTCAGAACATTTATGTTCTCAATTGCCATGCTCTTAATGAGCTTTACATCAGATGCCCCACCGGACAATAATCAAGGCACAAGCGAAAAAGGACAAACCATTATGCTTGCGCTTTTACTCGATACAAGTAACAGTATGGACGGATTGATTGACCAGGCTAAATCGCAGTTGTGGAAAATTGTGAATGAACTTTCTGCAGCCAAATGTGGAGATGGTACGCAACCCAACATCAAGATTGCCTTGTATGAATATGGCAATGATGGATTGCCTTCATCGGAAGGATATATCAGGCAGGTAAGTCCCTTATCAGAAGACCTGGATGTAATTTCAGAGAAATTGTTTTCATTGAGTACCAATGGTGGAAATGAATTCTGTGGACAGGTAATCAAAACATCATTAAATCAATTAGCATGGTCTGCCTCGAATGCCGATTTGAAAATGATTTTCATTGCAGGCAATGAGCCCTTCACACAAGGAAGTGTATCGTATCAACTTGCCTGTTCTGCGGCAAAAGAGAAAGGCGTAGTGGTGAATACCATCTTCTGCGGTGACTTTAATGAAGGCATCCAAACCAACTGGAAGAGTGGTGCCGATTTAACAGGAGGTACGTTTATGAGTATCCAGCAAAATAGTAAAACCGTATATGTTCCAACACCCTACGATGACAAAATTGCTGAACTGAATGACAAGTTAAACTCCACCTATGTGTATTACGGAAGTACGGGTTCGTATAAGAAAGAGCAACAAATTGTGCAAGATAATAATGCATCAAGTTACGGACAGGCAAACAAGGCAGAGCGTGCTATTTCAAAGAGTTCGCATGCTTACAAAAATTCAAGTTGGGATTTAGTAGATGCGGCCAAAGACAATGACAAAGTGATAACGGAAACTAAAGCCGATGACCTCCCAAATGAAATGCGTACTATGACAATCGAACAGCGCAAAGTCTATATAAAACAAAAGTCGGAGGAGAGAAGGAAGATTCAGGCAGAAATACAATCGTTAAACAAGCAGCGCCAGGAATACATTTCAAAGAATACTCCTAAAGAAAGTAAGGATTCGATGTTGGACGCGTCAATGATCAAAGCGATTAAGGCAAAAGGTAATGCTAAAAATCTGAAGTGGGAGTAGTGGTCAAAAAACACTCAAGTGTTCGTTGGGGTTTGATAAGGATGGGTTGCTGGTTTAATTACTGGCAACCCATTATTGTTATCAATTGAATTTTTTCTCGTTGGTTAAACTATGCACTGATCTGCAGAGTGTGAACTTAGAATATCCAATATTGCAGTCAAAAAGAACAAAAAAATCTTGTTGATTCTATATTGAACCAACAAGAACTTGTCTTTTTCAAACTACTTTTACAATGCTCCGAATTGTTTCAGATATTTTTCTGAATTCGCTTTCACGTTGGTGGGCGGATTCATGCTGAGCGACTTTTTAAAATTCTTTATCGCATTATCTTTATCTCCTTTGAGTGCGTAAGCTTCTCCAAGACTATCCCATGCATTTGCACTTTTCGGAAAACGTTTTGTGTTCATGGCCAGGATTTCAATGGCCTTGTCGTTCTCGCCCCCATTGATGAGTTGATATCCATAGGCATTCAATTCGACTTCGGTAGCAACGGCAATCGCTTCGTTCACTATTTTGTCAGCTTCCTCTGTTTTGCCAATCTTCTTTAAAAGTCCTGCTTTGACATTCAGCGCAGGAAAGTTTTTATTTTGTTGAAGTGCCTGATCAATCCAGATTAATGCCTTGTCGAGGTTTACATTATTCTGAAGAGCGTAGTTAGCAGCACTTATGAATCCTTGTTGATTAAATCCAACGGGTCCCTTCAGTTCAGCTTCTCCGTTTGCCATTACAATCGCATCAACTGCAAGTTCGATTTTAATTGGAAATTGTTTCTTCTCCCAATTTAATACAAGCTCTGCATCGTTCTTCGTAATGTTTATGAAATCATATGTGAGCAATTCTGTGTTCGCAGACACCGAACGTAATTGAATTTTTGTCTTCAGTTGATCTTGCTTTTGATCATAAAAAAAACTTCCCCACGATTGATAATCCTTCGATAGAATTACTTCTCCCGTATTGTCTTCATTAATAACGAAAAATAATCCGTACGAACCGGCAGGCACAGGCTGACCCTCGACCTTTGCCGGATGTGAAAATTCAATTACTGTATTTTCATTTGCGCCAGCACGCCAAGGCGCTGAATTTCCAGTGCCGAAGGCTTGCACATTCCATCCATACGGAACAAGTTTACCCCACACTTCACGGCCGTTTACTTTAGGACGAGAATATTTTACTGTGACGGTGGAGATCCCGATAATTTGCGTTATCGTAGCAGCGGGACTAGCAGTGCGGGGTATGGTAATGCCTTGCGCGCATAAACATATAGATGTCAGAGCCATGAAAGCCATGACAACGAAGAAATGAAATATTAATTTTTTCATGGTTGGAGAGTTTGTTTACTAACAATGTAATGCGAACGAACAACGGAGGCAATGTAATGGAGAAGAGAATTATTAAAGAAATTTCAAGCGGCAAAGAAATGTTTCAAATGGTAAACAAGGTTTTTGTGGTTTTACTCCAGCATAAAATTTATCCCACGAATTGGGTGATGTAATTTCAGAGAAGTGACTTGATGATCTTCCGAATTAAAATCAAACTGATTTGCGGGAGATTAAATTTTTCTAAACTTTCTCGGTCATTAATTTGCGCAATCAGATACTTGCCTATATACTTGCAAGCAAGTACTTGCGTAATTATATATGGAAACCAGAAGAGATGTTTTTCAGGCAATAGCAGATCCTACACGAAGACAAATTATCGGCATGTTGGCCAAGCAACCGCTTAACGTGAACACCATTGCCGAAAGATTTGATGTCAGCCGTCAAGCCGTTTCCCTTCATGTGAAAATTCTAAACGAATGTGGATTGCTCTCGATCACCCAGCAGGGAAGAGAACGATACTGCGAAGCAACACTGGATGGATTGAACGAAGTTTCAGAATGGATAGAGCAATATCGAAAGCATTGGGAAAGTAAGCTAGACTCATTGGAATTGTATTTGGCTAAACTTCAAAAATCAAAAAAATATGCAAAACGGAAAAAGTAATACTGCTGACAGGGAAATAAACATTTCACGATTACTCAAAGCGCCCATCGAATTAGTATGGGAAGTTTGGACCGATGCCGATCACATTAAAAATTGGTGGGGGCCAAACGGTTTTACCAATACCATAACAAAAATGGATTTAAAATCTGGTGGTGAATGGGATTTGGTGATGCATGGTCTTGATGGAACTGATTATAAAAACAAAAGTGTATTTAAGGAAATAGTCAAACATAAAAAGATTGTTTACGAGCACGTAACGAGCCCAAAATTTACCGCTACGATTCTGTTTGAAAGTCGTGGGGAGAATACATTCCTTAATTGGCATATGCTGTTTGAAACCAAAGAACAATTTATACAGGTAGTGAAGACATTTAAAGCAGACGAAGGCTTGAAACAAAATGTTGAAAAGCTGGATCATTATTTACAAACCAGAATCAATTTATATAAACAATTAAAATGGCACGAGTAAGCACGTATCTGAATTTCCCTGGAAATACCGAGGAAGCATTCAACTTCTATAAATCCATATTCGGTGGAGAATTTGGTGGTGGTGGCCTCCGACGTTTTGGCGATTTGCCACCAATGGAAGGACAACCACCCATGAGCGAAGAGCATAAGAAAATGATTATTCATGCAGAGTTACAAATAGTTGGTGGTCATTGCATAATGGCAACAGATGCACCAGAGAGTATGGGATTCACTGTTATCAAAGGCAATAATATGCATATTAACCTTGAACCTGATACGCGCACTGAAACGAAAAGATTATTCGATGCCCTTTCTAAAAAAGGAGAGGTAACTATGGAATTGCAGGATATGTTTTGGGGAGCCTACTTTGGCAGTTGTACTGATAAGTACGGCATTAACTGGATGTTCAATTGTACAGAGCAGAAATAGGGAAGAAGCATAATTCAGCAAAATGATGAAGTGTATAGCCAGCATCACGATGTCTCTTGATGGGTTCATCGCAGGACAAAATATTTCGCAAGACTTACCTATGGGAAAAAACGGAATATTGCTTCACCGATGGATATTTAATGACATTACAGAAGTCGATAAAAAAATTCTGTCTGATCTTGTTGAAAGTTCGGGTGCTGTGATTTTGGGTAGGACGACCTATAACACTGCAATCAACGGTGCATGGTCAGGGCAATCACCATTTGATGCACCATCATTTGTATTAGTGAATCATGATCCCATTATTGAAAAACCAGGATTCACTTTTGTTAGGGATGGAATTCGGTCTGCGTTGATCCAGGCACAGAAAGTGGCTGAAGATAAAAATATTTGGATTATGGGAGGTGCGAATGTTATTCAACAATTTATTCATGAAAATTTACTTGATGAACTTCATGTTCACATCGCGCCTATTCTTCTTGGTAAAGGAACGCCTTTGTTTTCGGGATCTACTCCATCAAACATTGCATTGAACCAATTCAACAACATTAAAACAAAAGGTGCAACACATCTATTTTATAAAATAGAAAAATAAAAGAGACTATCGCATGTCAGATCACTGTCTAGGCTTGGTCTTTTTGCTCAGTGGACTTGCTCTGCAGATTTCAAGGGTAAGGTAATACGAAACAAAGAACCGCGACCTGGTTGTGAATCTACTTCAATTTCTCCATGAAGTACTTCTACCTGCGACTTGATCAGATACAATCCTAACCCGCGACCTTCCACATGTGTATGAAAACGTTTATACAATTTGAATAACTTTTCTTTATGTAGCTCGGTGTCAAATCCCAATCCATTGTCCATAATTTCCAAAATGGCATTTCCGTTCTCGCTTCGGCTGATGGCTGTTATTTTTAATCTCCTTTCCATGGATCTGTATTTAATGGAATTGCTCAACAAGTTGTAGAAGATACTTTGTAGCATCGCTCGTACCGTTGTTATTGCTGGCAATGCTTCAAAGTGAGTAACAATTTCTTCTGTACCGGTGAGACTATCTTGCAACAGACTCCTGCTTTGACTCCACTCTTTTTCCAGTTCTACCGTTTCACGGTATTGATTGGGCTCGTTCCGAAGGTCAAGAATTTTGCTAAGGTCTTTAATGATTAAGTCAAGCTCTGCAGTTGTTTTACCTATGAGGAGTATCCATTGTTTGGCTTCATTGAAATTATCTTCTCGTTGTGCGAGATCGGAGAGACCCAGCAGTCGAGCAACCGGGCCGCGTAAGTTATGCGAAACGGTGTATGAAAATTGAAGTAGTTCACCATTGTGTTTTACCAGTTCATCATTCGTTGTCCGGAGTTCAAGTGTCTTCTCGGTCACAATTTTTTCCAGGCTTCGATTCATATCGCGAATGCTGAGGTTACTTTCCGTCAACTTATCTGCCTGCGCCTGTATCTTTTCCTTTTGTTCAGAAACTTCTTTGTAAAGATGTTTCAATTCCAGGTTTACCTCCTGTAAGGTGTTTGCCTGGGCCTGTATGCGCGTGCTCTTATCTGTTACATCAATATTCAATACCTTGATGCGGGAATAAAATCGATAATAAACAAAGGTGAGTACGGCAAGAAGCGCGAAGCTGATAACGCCTGTCAGCAACAAAATAGATTGTTGTTTTAACTTTGAGTCTTGAAGTGCAATTTTATCCTCTGCCAGTTGTTTGTCCTTTTGTAATCCTTTTATGTCTCTGTCACGTTCCTGTATCTCTTGAATTTTCTCAAGATTTACGAACCTTCTGGCTACGTCTGTCCGATGAACAGAATCCTTCAATTGACTGGCCCGGATAGCATAGTGTAATGACTCTTCAAATCGATGTTGTGCTGCCAACAAATCTCTGCGCGTATTGAAATTTAAAATGATGACTTCCTTTGATCCAACAAGGTAAGCATACCGTTGTGATTGATCCAGAAAGTGCGCAGAATTTCTGTAATCGCCTAATTTGAAATAGATATCACCCATTCCCCAAAATGACCAGGCAAGCCCGTAGTTATAGGGAATGGCCTCTGCCAGTCGAACACTCTCTTTATAAAGCTTAAGTGCCTCTGCATACTTTCCGCGCTTCTCTTCCAGGTTTCCAAGATTCATCAATGCTTCACTGACTCCTTGCTGATTGCCAAGGTCTTTGTAAATATCCAATACAGAATCAAGACACGGACGTGCATGCTTAAAATCATTTAAATCAGTAAGTACAACACCCTTCAGTGTGAGCGCACTGGCAAGATCACCTTGCATAGGTTCTCTAGGCCCTGCCTTCATTGCTTCATTTGCCAGGCGCAATGCCTGGTTTAAGTCACCAAGACGATAATTGACCCAACCAATGCGGTGACGAATTATGGAAGTCTCCACATTAAAGCCACGTAATTCACTTAACTTCAATCCATCATAAAGATTATTAAGTGCAAGCTCGTATTCGCCTCTGTCTGAAAAAACTTTTCCCATATCGGCAAGGAGAGTAACATATTTTCGAAGCAGAGTCGTTCTGAAATAATAGTTGCGGGCAGAGTCAAACAGAACTACGGCTTCATCAAATTTTCCTTTCTGAAATAATATAAGAGCCCTCAGGTGATAAATGTCATTACGGTTTTCTTCTGCTTCGGGGTACTGACTTACAAATGACTCTGCTTCGTTGAGCTGCGCTTCGGCTCCTGAAAAGTCTCCCAGGCGCAACGTAATATTTGCTTTTAGTACGAGTGCATCGATCAGCAAGACTTTACTTGGCAATAATCTTCTAATTCGAATAGCACGATCCAGAAAGATTCGTTGTGAATCTGGCTGATACCGTTGTCCATATAATGCGCTAATATTCCGATAGAGTTTAGAGAGTGTTGTCGGGTCTGTGCTGTCTTTGAAAATCTCATAACTCCTTTTAAAGAAAAGCAACGCTGAGTCATTTTGCACTTCTTCCAGACTGCAAACTCCTAGCTGAAGAAGGGTATAACCGTGCAGAGTTCTGTCACCTGAAACTTTCGATAATCTCAATCCAAGATTAAGATCCCGATGAGCTTCAGGAAACTGACCAGACGAATATTCATAAACACCTTTATAGGTATATGCCCTGGCTTCTCCTTTTTTATAGCCGATCTTTTTGCTCAGTTCGATTGCCTGCTTGCCATAATCAATAACCTTTTGATTATCACGCGTAATGTATTCATAGGTAAGCTGATTAAGAATATCAACTTTCTCCTTTCCCAGAGTCTTATCAAGCAAGTGTTCCAGACTATCTGTAACCTTTTGCTGACACCGTGCCGTGCTGGACAAAAAGCCTATTATAAAGGCGAGCAGGAGCACTTTGCTATTGGTCATTTTAATATAGATGAGGCTAGTAAAATTAAGCCGATTCAGATTAAAAAAAATGATGGAATTATATTATCAAACCTTTACTTGACAAAGTTAATTGTATTAAGCTGATAATGAGATTACTTATATAGACATCATATGGCCAAAGTTCTCATCGCGGAAGTGTGCCTGCGCAACTCAAAATACAAAATGAAGATTGTTTATATTTTCGTTGATTCTTTGGAGGTTACATACTCTACCTAAAGTGTTGCCATATCGATAACAAAACGATAACGAACATCGCCTTTCACCATACGATCATATGAGGTTTGAATGTCTTTCATGTCGATTAATTCAATGTCAGAAACGATATTATGTTCTGCACAATAGTCAAGCATTTCCTGAGTTTCAGGCAGGCCGCCTATTCCCGATCCAGCCAAACTCTTTCGACCATCCATTAAGCTGAAAGCAGGAACTTCACTTGGTGTGGGAGGTATACCAACCATGATGTGTGTGCCGTTGGTTTTTAACAACGACAAGTAAAGCTTTACATCATGAGACGCAGATACTGTATCCAGAATGAAATCAAAATATCCCTTTACATTTTTAGTTTGTTGTTTGTCAGAAGTTACCACAAATTTATGTGCTCCTAATTTTCTTGCATCTTCTTCTTTTGAAGGTGAGGTACTTAGAACCGTTACTTCGGCACCAAAGGCTACACCAAACTTTACTCCCATATGCCCCAAACCTCCCAATCCCAGCACGGCAAGCTTATGTCCTTTGCCAACTTTCCAATGACGAAGTGGAGAATAGGTGGTGATACCAGCGCACAACAGAGGAGCGACTGCCGCCAGGGAAAGTTTATCGGAAATGTGTAATACAAAATCCTGGTGTACTACAATGGTATTAGAGTAACCACCGTAGGTTGGAGTTCCATCCTTCTCCTTTGAATTATAGGTCCCTACTGCACCATTAAGACAGTATTGTTCTAATCCTTCCTTACAATTATCACATGTTCTACAGGAGTCAACCAGACAACCTGTTCCAGCGAGATCACCTACCTTGAATTTTTTAACTTGATTACCGACCTTAGTCACACGTCCAACAATTTCATGTCCCGGCACCATCGGGAAAATTCCGGGGAACCATTCATTCCGTATTTGATGAAGATCGGAATGGCAAACGCCACAATATTGAATATCAAATTGAACGTCGTTTGGTCCTACTTCACGCCTTTCAAAATTCCATGGAGCGAGATTGCTTGTTGGACTTTGTGCGGCATATCCTTTTGCTTGTATCATTGAGCCTAGTTTAAATTAAATTGAAGATTGAAAGGTATCGCAACTCATTTTATAATAAGCATGAATACCTCAAATTTATTTTGACGAATAGAATGTTGTTCAAATGGTTGATAAAAGATTAATTCGACTTCAAATAATTGAAGATGTTCAAACGTAACTTCATCAAAATCAATGCATAAAATGGTTCAAGAGATTAACTGAATCATCTGGCGAAAGGTTCTGAAATAAAAGCTACAACAGAAAAAACCCTATTAGTATTAGAACCCTTAGGCTCAATAGTTCTCCGTGATAAGCGTTTGTTTTCATTATGCAATCGTTTTAATAAGCGAAAATCCTTGTTTGTTAAAAACCCGGATAGTATCTTCACTATGTCGACAAGAACTTTTGCTTTATGGGAAAAGTACGAGACATCCTCCGCAACAAAGGAAATTCAATCTTCTCCATTGAACCTTCCGCGACAGTATTCACTGCCCTTGAATCGCTTGTTCAAAACAATATTGGTGCCCTCATGGTAGTAGAGGACAAAAAGTTTGTGGGCATTTTCACCGAGCGCGACTACGCTCGAAAAGTAATTTTAAAAGGAAAAGCATCGAAGGGAACATTGGTTGGAGAGATTATGTCTCAACATCCAATAACGGTAACAACACATACAACGATTCAGGAATGTATGAGCGTCATGACGACTATGTTTATTCGTCATTTGCCCGTTGTCGATGATGGTGAATTGGTTGGCTTAATCTCTATTGGTGATGTAGTGAAGTTTATCATTGATGAACAAAACGGTATTATAGAATACCTTGAACACTACATAACCGGTCATCAATAATTACATACAGGACAAGAGTTGATTGCATTGGTTTGCAAGTCAACTGATTTAACAACTCTAAAAATATTTTGCTGGAGGCAAAAACATTTTGGATAGTTCGTATGAAAATTCTGTGCCAATGTGGCCCCTGTTAGTGTACACGGCCATCGTCCTCAGCTTAGTTGGGGTTATGCTTGGGTTGTCCTATATATTAGGACAGCATCATAAGGAACGTGCGACCGATGAACCCTACGAGGGAGGTATACTCAGTGACGGTTCTGCCCGCATTCGGTTTTCAGCTCAGTTTTATCTCATCGCCATGCTCTTCGTCATTTTTGATGTAGAAACTATTTTCATTTTATCATGGGCCATTGCTTTTCGAGAACTAGGTTGGTATGGATATGCTGGGGTAACCATTTTCATCATCCTGCTTGTGGTTGTATTGATTTATGAATGGCGAAATGGAGCATTGGATTTTGGCCCTGATGGTAAAAAGATTTTGAAAGCATATTGGAAATTGAAGAAGACTGAAAACCTGAACTATAAACCCAAGACGAAACTATGAAATGGTGGTTAAGCAAACCCGATGAGCCAGGTGATGTGGTGAACGGAACAGGTTCGATGGAAGAAGCGATTAAACAAAGTCTGGTGTTGAGTTCAATGCAGGATTTGCTGGCCTGGGGTCGAAAGAATTCAATGTGGCCTTTTCATTTCGGATTGTCATGTTGCTTTGTTGAAATGGCAACCAGTATGACACCCAAATATGATGTGGCACGATTCGGTGCAGAAGTAATTCGGGGTACACCCCGTGAAGCCGATGTCATGATCATTGCCGGAACTGTCTTTATTAAAATGGCACCTATCATTAAACGCTTGCATGAACAAATGATGGAACCACGCTGGGTCATCTCCATGGGCTCATGTGCCAATTCAGGTGGCATGTACGATATCTATAGTGTAGTGCAAGGTGTAGATAAATTTCTTCCGGTAGATGTGTACGTACCAGGTTGTCCACCGAGACCAGATGCGTTTATGGAGGGTTTAACTTTATTAGCTGCCTCAGTAGGAAAAGAAAAGAGACCGTTGAGTTGGATGATTGGTGATCAAGGTGTGATCAGACCAGACAAGGTTTCAGTAAAGGATAGAAAAATGGAGAATTGGAAAACGATGACAACGTTCCGATCTCCGGATGAAGTATAAAGTTTTTGTTCTTGATTTTTACAAATGGGTGAATGAAATGTGATTGATTGAGTAACTGAAGTTCCGGAATTGATACAAAACACAAGGGGTGTTTAATGCATAGTATGGAAATAAAAAGTAACCTAATGGATCAACTACGGTTGAAGTTTGGTGATGACGTTTTCACCGAGCAACCGTCAAAGGATGAGATTCTCACCCTGTGGATTCCATTGGGCCGTTTGAAAGAGGTGCTACCATATTTGAAGTCAGAAATTTATCAGCCCTTTCCGTTATTATACGATATCACCGCCATTGATGAGCGCACCCGAAAAATGGAAAATGGCTACCCGTCATCATCCTTCACGCTCGTCTACCATCTCTTCTCCTTCGAACGAAATAGTTTTATCCGACTGAAAGCTGCTCTTCAGGATGGCAATCTCGTTGCCCCCAGCATATCCAAACTTTGGCTCAATGCAAATTGGTATGAACGAGAAGTATATGATATGTTCGGTATCCGTTTTGAGGGCCATCCGCATTTGAAACGGATATTGATGCCACAATCATGGGTAGGACATCCGTTGCGGAAAGAACATCCTGCGCGTGCGACCGAAATGGGACCTTTTACATTGTTTGATGATAAGGTAGATCGTGAACAAGCCGCACTTCAATTTAACCCGGAGGAGTGGGGGCTCGCGCGGCAAAGTGAAGATTCTGATTTCATGTTTCTGAATATTGGTCCACAGCACCCAGGCACACATGGTGTGCTTCGGATCATTTTACAACTCGATGGAGAAGACATTGTAGATGCTGTTCCAGATATTGGCTTTCACCATCGTGGTGCAGAGAAAATGGCGGAACGCCAATCATGGCATACTTACATCCCGTACACAGATCGTGTCGATTATTTAGGAGGAGTGAACAATAACCTCGCGTATTTACTCTCAGTAGAAAAACTGGCAGGTATTGAAATTCCAGAACGCGCAAAAGTAATCCGTGTCATGCTGTGCGAATTTTTCAGAATAGCAAGCCATTTGGTTTGGTACGGAACCTTTGCCCAGGATGTTGGCCAGCTTTCGCCAGTGTTTTATATGTTCACCGATCGCGAACGAATCTTTGATGTTATTGAAGCAATTTGTGGCGGGCGTATGCACCCAAACTGGTTTCGCATTGGTGGTGTTGCCCAGGATCTTCCGAAAGGCTGGGAAACACTGGTAAAAAACTTCGTTGACTATTTCCCGAAAAAACTTCGTGAGTACGATAAGATGGTGATGCAAAACAGCTTGTTCAAAGCACGTACGGTAGGCATCGGGATATTTACACAACAAGAAGCGATTGAATGGGGAGCCACAGGTGCTAACCTTCGCGCTTGTGGTCTTGAATATGATTTCCGCAAAAAACTTCCTTATTCCGGATACGACATGTTTGATTTTGAAGTGCCGATCGCTCAGAATGGGGATTGCTACGACCGCGCCTTTGTTCGTGTGGAAGAAATGCGACAAAGTCTGCGCATCATTGAACAATGTTTAAAGAACATGCCAGCCGGACCTTATAAGTCAGATCATCCTCTAACGACTCCTCCGGTTAAGAAACAAACGATGCAGGATATTGAAACACTCATCACACATTTTCTCGGTGTAAGCTGGGGACCGGTCATTCCTCCCGGGGAAGCGATGAGTTGTATTGAAGCTACTAAGGGAGCGAATAGTTATTACTCGATCAGTGATGGAAATACCTCACCGTATCGTGTTCGCATTCGCACTCCATCGTTTCCCCATATGCAGATGCTTCCCTATATCACGAAAGGATATACAGTAGCGGACTTGTTAAGTGTTCTTGGAGCGATGGACTATGTACTGGCAGATATTGATAGGTAGACTTTAGACATTAGACAAGAGATTTTAGACAACACTATTTTAATCCTAATGCGGACACCATGTTAACGGCTGAAGAAAAACATAAAATTGATGAAGCGATTCACCACGTACCCATAAGAAAGGCAGCAGGTATCGAAGCATTAAAAATTGTGCAGCAGAATCGCAGGTGGATATCGGATGAAAGTTTACAAGACGTGGCGGATTATATGAAGATGACGACCGAAGAGCTTGATTCAGTAGCTACATTCTACAATCTGCTTTTCAGAAGACCTGTCGGGCGTCATGTGATTTTGATTTGTGACAGCATCAGTTGCTGGGTGATGGGATATGAGACCATCCTTCAGAATTTAACACAACGATTAGGAATAAAACTGGGAGAGACGACTGCAGACGGGCGATACACTTTATTGCCCAACTGCTGCTTAGGCACGTGCGATCGCGCACCTGCATTCATGATCGACAACGACTTATATCGTAATGTAACAACAGAACAACTGGATGGAATATTAAAAAAGTATGAATAGCACAAGTCCATACTTGTGTTTTGAATCTTGAATTACTTATGGAGAAACCACTAACACAACACATTCGCCAGGATCAGCGTCCGCTCACACTGAAGGAGTATGAGAAGACCGGTGGTTATGAAGCTGTGCGCAAAGTGTTGAAAGGCATTTCTCCTCAAGGCGTTCAGGACATTGTGAAAGAATCAAATCTGAAAGGCAGGGGAGGTGCAGGTTTTCCTACAGGAATGAAATGGAGTTTTGTGCCGCTAAATGCACCCAAACCAAAATACCTTATCGCAAACGCAGATGAGATGGAGCCCGGCACATTTAAGGATCGCATATTATTAGAGTGTACACCGCATCAGTTGATTGAAGGTATGATTGTTTCTGCTTATGCCATACAGGCAAACATTTCCTACGTGTATCTGCGTTGGGCATACAAGACTGCAGCAGTTGCAATTACGCAAGCGATTCAAGAGGCATATGAGGCAGGTTACTTGGGAAAAAATATTCTTGGCTCTGGCTTCGATCTGGATATGCATCTTCATACTGGAGTCGGACGCTATATGTGCGGTGAAGAAACAGCGCTACTCAATTCTCTCGAAGGCAAGCGCGCAACACCCCGGGCGAAACCTCCTTTCCCTCAGATCAGTGGATTGTTTGGCAGACCAACCATTGTTAATAATGTTGAAACGCTTTGCAACATTCCGCACATTATTGTCAAAGGAGCGAGTTGGTTCAAAGATTTAAGTTTAACCAATGATCCGGGAACAAAACTCTATGGAGTGAGTGGAAAGGTAAAAAAACCAGGAGCCTGGGAGTTGCCGATGGGAGTTACAATGCGTGAATTGATTGAAGAACATGCAGGCGGAATGCAGGATGGGTTAAAGTTCAGAGGCGCATTACCCGGTGGAGCTTCAACCGATTTTCTTGTAGAAGAGCATCTCGATATAAAAATGGATTATCCCTCAGTAGCAGCCGCAGGAAGTCGACTGGGCACAGGTACACTTGTAGTGCTGGATGATAAAACTTGTCCTGTGGGTTTTGTAAAAAATCTTGAACATTTTTTTGCGCAAGAGTCCTGTGGGTTTTGTACGCCTTGCCGCGAAGGACTTCCTTGGGTTGAAAAGATACTCGGATCGATTGATGAGGGTAAAGGTCGTTTAGAGGACTTGGATCTTTTGCACGAGCATACTTACAATTTAGGTCCCGGAAAAACATTCTGTGCATTCGCGCCAGGCGCGATGGAGCCTTTGCAAAGTGCATTAAAATATTTCAAGAAAGATTTCGAACAACATATACACGAACAGCGCTGTCCGTATCACAACGGTCGCGCATAACTATTCGGAAGGATGGCAACGCTTTATATTGACAATCAACCCTACGAAGTAAAACCCGGCAAGAATTTGCTGGAGACATGTCTAACATTAGGTTTCGATCTTCCCTACTTCTGCTGGCATCCGGCATTGGGTTCAGTAGGAGCATGTCGGCAGTGTGCTATAAAAGTTTTTAAAGACGAAAATGATACAAAGGGAAGAATCATCATGTCGTGCATGGAACCGGTAACAGATAAACAGAGAATATCCCTTCAGGATACAGAAGCTGTTGATTTCCGGTCAAATGTTGTAGAGTTACTGATGACGAATCATCCCCACGATTGCGCCGTTTGTGATGAAGGTGGTGCATGTCATTTACAAGACATGACCGTAATGACCGGGCATTCTTCAAGACGATTCACATACAAGAAACGAACGCACACAAATCAATACCTTGGCCCGTTCATCAACCACGAAATGAACCGTTGCATTCAATGTTACCGCTGTGTTCGTTTCTATAAAGATTATGCAGGAGGAAGAGACCTGGACGCATTTGCTTCCCGCAGCAATGTTTATTTCGGAAGAGAGAAAGATGGAATACTCGAAAACGAATTCAGTGGAAATCTTTCCGAAGTTTGCCCAACGGGTGTCTTTACCGATAAAACATTAAAGCAGCATTATACACGGAAGTGGGATCTTACGACAGCTCCTTCTATTTGCCAGCATTGCAGCCTGGGATGCAATATTATTGCAGGAGAACGGTATGGTGAATTGCGCATGGTGTCCAATCGCTATCATGGTGATGTGAATGGTTATTTCATTTGTGATCGTGGGCGTTTTGGGTATGAGTTTGTCAATGCCCCCGACCGTATTCGTAAACCCAAACTGAATGGTACTACCGTAGAAAAAGAACAAGTACTTTCTGAAATACAAAACCTCCTTGCAAATGCGAAAGTGATAGGCATCGGATCTCCTCGTGCATCGTTGCAATCCAATTTTGCTTTGAAAGCTTTAGTCGGAGAAAATCATTTCTATCATGGTGTTTCGGATAACGAACACGATTTAGCAGAACTTGCTATCAAGATTCTGAAAGAAGGGCCGGTGCGAACACCTTCATTAAAAGAAGTTGAACGTGCGGATGCTGTTTTTATTTTGGGAGAAGATTTAACGAATACGGCTCCCATGCTTGCGCTTGCTGTTCGTCAGGCTGCACGACAACAGCCAATGAAGGAAGTAGCAGAAGCTCATATTCCGACTTGGCATGATGCCGCAGCACGTGAACTGATTCAGGATAAGAACGGCCCGGTATTTATTGCAACGGTTGATGTCACCAAGCTGGATGACGTTGCAACAAGGACATACCGCTCTACTCCGGATGATATCGCACGGCTTGGGTTTGCTGTTGCCAATCTATTAGATTCATCTTCACCTTCTGTCAATAAATTATCTGAGGAAGAAAAAGTATTCGCTCAACAGATTGCTGGCGCGTTGTCGAAATCAGAGAGACCTGTTATTATTTCGGGTGCGTCTTGTGAAAGTGAATCGGTGATGAAAGCTGCTTCAAATATTGCATGGGCCTTGCATAAGAAAAATGCGAAAGCGGGAATCGTTCTTACTATGTCGGAGTGTAATTCACTTGGTTTGGCCATGATGGGAGGTCATCGTCTCCATGCAGCATTTGATGCTGTAATGCATGGATATGCCGATACTGTTATTGTAATGGAAAATGATTTGTACCGGCATGGCACAATCTCCAGCGTAAATACATTTCTTCAAAAGTGTAAGAATGTGATTGTATTGGATCACCTGGATCATGCAACTACACAAAAGGCAAGCATGGTAATACCCGCTGGAACATTTGCGGAGTCTGATGGTATAGTGGTTAGTAATGAAGGAAGAGCACAACGTTTCTTCCAGGTTTATGAATCAACCGATGTCATTCAGGAAAGCTGGCGATGGCTCCTGATGATGGGAGTCTTTGTTGGGAATGAAAGAATGAGCAGATGGAAAAATTTTGAAGACATTACAAAAGCCATCTCCCAGGAAGAGCCCATGTTGAAAGGTGTTGATGCGATTACACCACCACCCGATTTTCGTGTTGCTGGTCAGCGGATCCCGCGCGCGCCACATCGTTACAGTGGAAGAACGGCTATGAATGCCAATGTCAATGTAAGTGAGCCAAAACCTCCGGTAGATGCAGACTCATCTCTGTCTTATACAATGGAAGGACTTCGGGGGTTACCTCCGTCATCGATGATACCTTTCTTCTGGTCACCCGGATGGAATTCAGTTCAGTCGGTAAATAAATATCAGGAAGAAGTAGGGGAGGCATTGCGTGGAGGCAATCCAGGCATTCGTTTACTTGAACCATCACCTGGAAACACCGTGAGTTATTTTACTGCTGTCCCGGAAATATTTCTGGCACTTGAAGATCATATTTGGGTTGTACCCCTTCACCACATTTTCGGATCTGAAGAATTGAGCTCTCGTGCTGCTGCCGTTTCAGAACGGGTGGTTAAACCTTATGTTCTGATCAATCAAGACGATGCATTGAAATTGAATCTCAGTGAAGGCCAGCTATTGGCTTTTGACATTGAACAGCAATCGTATCAGCTTCCTGTGAAGTTGAGCACGGTAATGAAACGAAATGTGGTTGGATTACCCTATGGACTTCTGGGATTACCGTATTCGGATCTTCCTGCCTGGGGTATCATTAAGAAATAGAGTTATGACACCAGAATCATATGCGCATCATGAATTTAAAATATAGAAACTTAACCACGTTATCATTTTAATATGAGTACTCCATTTCATCCCATGCTAATAATAGCCGGTGTACTGGGCGGAGTTCTTCTGGTTGCTCCCGGTTTGATCTGGGTAGAGCGCAGGTTGCTGGCGTTGTGGCAAGATCGGTATGGTCCGAATCGTGCAGGGCCATTTGGTGTGTTTATTGTTCTTGCCGACACGATTAAACTTTTTTTCAAGGAAGACTGGATACCTCCTTTCGCTGATAAGTTTGTCTTTGTGCTTGCACCCGCTATTGTAGTTGTTACGGTGTTGTTAAGCTATGTCATCATTCCGTTCTCACCCGGTTTTATTGTGTGGGATGTGAACATTGGCATTTTGTTTTTCCTAGCGATGTCATCGATGGGTGCCTACAGCATCATCCTGGGAGGATGGGCCTCTAATAATAAGTACGCATTGCTTGGTGCAATGCGAGGTGCTGCGCAAATGATATCCTATGAAGTTTTTATGGGACTTTCAATGATGGGCGTTGTTTTGCATGCAGGGTCTTTTAATCTGCAGACTATAGTAGAAGCGCAAGAAGGTATGTGGTTTGTTGTTCCCCAATTTGTCGGCTTTATGATTTTCTTCATTGCCGGTATTGCTGAAACACATCGATTGCCTTTCGATATACCAGAGGCTGAAAGCGAACTGGTTGCCGGATTCCATTCGGAATATTCAGGGATGAAGTTCGGTATGTTCTTCGTGGGAGAGTACATGGGCATCACGTTGATTTCTGCTATGATCACGGCTCTCTATTTTGGTGGTTGGCTGGGGCCAGCATTTCTTCCGCCATTTGCCTGGTTCGCTTTGAAGACATCTGTGTTCATTGGAATTTTCATTTTGTTGCGCGCTTCGTTGCCTCGGCCACGATACGATCAGCTCATGGAATATGGATGGAAAATATTGTTACCGATTACAATACTCAACCTGATGGTAACAGCAGGAATTTTATTATGGATGGAAAACTAAACTAAACCTCCGCTTTGGAGGAACAAAGGAGGAAAAATGTTCTCAATTATTCGCAGCATGTGGCTCACGTTTCTACACGCATTTCATAAGCGCGAGACGGTTCTGTATCCAGAGCAAAAAAACAAACTGACAACACGCTGGCGTGGAAGGATTGTGCTTACCAAAGATCCTGATATGGGTGAACGATGTGTTGGATGTTACCTCTGTGCTGCAGCGTGCCCGGTTGATTGTATTTCGCTTCAGGCAACAGAAGATGAACATGGAAGAAGGTATCCGGAATTTTTCAGAATTAATTTCTCGCGTTGCATTTTTTGCGGATACTGTGAAGAAGCGTGTCCTACCTATGCCATTCAACTTATCCCTGATTTTGAAATGGGAGAGTACAACCGCCAGAACCTGGTGTATGAGAAAAAAGATCTGCTGATTGACGGACCCGGGAAATACCCCGGATACAATTATTATAATGTAGCCGGAATCGCCATTGGAGGAAAAGGAAAAGGAGAAGCTCAAAATGAAGAGGCTCCAGTGGATGTAAAAAGTCTTTTACCTTAAAAATAACAGGCAACGAACTATGCAAGTAACATTTTACATCGCTTCCACTATTGCTGTTCTCGCCACCATTATGGTGATTACACGATACAACATGATCCATGCGCTGTTGTACCTGGTAGTTTCATTTCTTGCCATAGCGATCGTGTTTTTTGCTTTAGGTGCACCTTTTATTGCAGCCCTTGAAATCATTGTGTATGCAGGAGCAATAGTAGTACTGATCATTTTTGCAATCATGATGCTTAACCTCAGGGCAGAATCAGTAGAGGAAGAGAGACAATGGCTGACGAAAGATGTTTTCATCGGACCTGCCATTTTATGCCTTGTACTATTAGGTGAAGTGGTTTACATCATTGCTACATCTGAGACTGCTGACACAGCACAACGGATGGTTGATGCAAAGGCAGTAGGCATGTCACTCTATGGTCCGTATGTTATTGGTGTCGAGTTGAGTGGTATACTTTTAATGGCTGGAATTGTGGGTGCCTATCATCTTGGGCGACAAAAGAAGAAAGTAATTCATCGGTTTTTAGAAAAGATAGAAGAATGAATACCATACCTGTTGAAGCGGGCCTTATGCTGGCCGGAATTTTATTTGTCCTGGGTACGATCAGTGTATTGGTCAGACGGAATATTATTTTCATGCTGATCTCCGTGGAGATCATGCTGAACGCAGCCGGACTGGCCTTCATTGTTGCAGGCTCACGATGGGTGCAACCCGATGGGCAGGTAATGTTCATTTTTATATTGACAATGGCAGCCGCTGAAGTTTCCGTAGGATTGGCTTTAATTCTGCAGATCTATCACCAGTTAAAAACACTGGACAGTGATGCGGCGAATAAAATGAAGGGATGACTAAGGATGATTAACGGATAAAAATTAACCAACATGAAAGAGCTTCTTTGGCTAATTCCAACTTTACCCTTTACAGGAGCTTTGCTCTTGATCCTGCTGGGAAGGAAGCTTCCTCGCTTTGCTGTGTCTTTAATAGGCGCAGGAAGTGTTGGACTTGCTGCTCTTATCACTATTCTGGTTGGCATTGATTTTAACTCTTCTTCTGAAAATTCTTTTCAACAAATAGTATGGACATGGATTGATGTAGCCGGACTGAAGCCTCAGATTGCTTTTCATCTTGACGCATTATCACTCGTTTTTATTTTTGTGATCACGTTTGTCGGTTTTCTGATTCATGTGTATTCGACAGAATTTATGCAGGACGATGAAGGCTACGCACGTTTCTTCACGTACCTCAATTTATTTGTTGGCTCCATGCTCATCTTGGTGCT
Source organism: Chryseolinea sp. (assembly GCA_031388805.1). Classification (GTDB taxonomy): domain Bacteria; phylum Bacteroidota; class Bacteroidia; order Cytophagales; family Cyclobacteriaceae; genus Chryseolinea. The sequence continues at coordinate 5,364 of JANMRZ010000006.1, read as the reverse complement.
TGCTGATAATCTGGTGTTACTGTATTTCGGATGGGAGGGGGTAGGACTTTGCAGTTACTTGCTGATCGGATTCTGGTACCTCGATGAAAAAAATGGTTATGCTGCACGGAAAGCATTTATCATCACACGCATTGGAGACACTGCAATGGCTATCGGACTTTTTATGTTGTTCAAAGCATTCGGCACGTTGCACATTCAAGATATACTGACACAAGCTCCACAAACCTGGACAGTGGGTTCTGAAGAAGCAGTGTTTATTGCTTTTCTTTTATTAGGAGGTGCCGTCGGTAAATCAGCTCAGCTTCCACTTCAAACCTGGTTGCCTGACGCCATGGCCGGACCTTCACCGGTAAGCGCGTTGATACATGCTGCCACTATGGTAACAGCAGGAGTATATCTTATTTCACGAATGCATATCGTTTTTGAACTCGCACCTTTGGCGCAGATGTGGGTAGGAATAATAGGTGCGCTTACATTATTGCTCGCAGGTTTCAGTGCGCTTACACAATTTGATCTTAAAAGAATATTAGCATACTCTACTATCAGTCAGATCGGATATATGTTTCTTGCATTAGGAGTGGGAGCGTGGTCAGCCGCTATATTTCATTTTATGATTCATGCTTTCTTCAAAGCATTACTCTTCCTCGCAGCAGGAGCAATAATCCATTTGCTGCATCATGAGCATGATATCTTTAAAATGGGTGGATTAAAAAATAAACTACCAACCATTTATTGGACATTTCTCATTGGGTCGGCTTCACTCGCAGCCATACCTTTTATAACGGGTGGTTTCTATAGTAAGGATGCTATTCTTTGGCTTTCACTCGCAGGTGAAAAAGGTAACGTGGGATTTTTCCTTGCCGCATTGATTGGCGCATTCATTACCTCGGTGTACACATTCAGGATGGTGTTCGTTACTTTTTTTGGAACAGAGAAGACGCATGTATCACATTCTGCAGGTAGCCGCATGACCATTCCGTTAATTGTTCTTGCTGCACTTTCCACTTTTGCCGGTTTCATTGAATTGCCACACTCAATCGCGCACGTTGAATTGTTCTCTAATTTTCTTCATCCTGTTTTACCTACCATTACATTGCAGGAAGGTGCCGAGAGTAAAGAATGGATTGTACAGTTGATTGCTGTCGTTGTTTCCCTTGGGGGCGTATACCTTGCATATTATTTCTATATCAAAAAACCTGAATTACCGGATCAATTAAAAACATCCTCAATAGCGTTTCATAATTTTTGGTTCTTGGGTTGGGGATTCGATACCGCATATGACACTTTGTTTGTGAAACCATTTGTATTCGTGGCAACCATTAATAAGCAGGATATCATTGACCGATTGTATGATGAACTGGTTAAGCTCGCTGATTTTCTTCATCGCGTATTCGCGTGGACGCAAAGCGGAATACTGCGCTGGTACATGGTAGGTATTGTTGTCGGGGCAATTTTAATTGTCACTTTGAGTTTGCTTGTAGGAAGTTAAAATGAAGTAATGCAAAAAGTATGATACTACTTTGGTTTATTATCATTCTCATGGCGGGCGGTATAGTAGCCTGGATAGTGGAGAAATGGAATGCCGATCTCTCACGATGGATTTCTTTTCTGGCGTTAGCAGTCAATTTTGTTATCGCTGTAATGATTTGGAGTCAGCATGATTTTATGTTAGCCGAGCCGAATTCAATTTGGATTGCTGATTATGCTGTGAACTGGATACCCATTTTTGGAATTACCTTTCACCTCGCGATGGATGGTTTGAGTTTACTGATGTTGATGCTAACATTCTTCCTTGGAATGTTATCGGTCCTGACTTCCTGGAAGGAGATACAATTCAAAATTGGATTTTTTCACTTCAATCTGTTGTGGGTATTAGCAGGTATTACCGGTGTATTTCTCACCATGGACTTGTTTCTATTTTATTTCTTCTGGGAGGTCATGTTAATACCCATGTATTTTCTTATTGGCATCTGGGGTCACGAAAACAGGAGGTATGCAGCGTACAAATTTTTCATCTTCACACAAGCGAGCGGGTTGCTGATGCTGCTGGCAATACTGGGTGTTTACTTTATTCATGGAAATGTTACAGGAACATATACATTCGATTACTTCCAACTTTTGAATACTCCGTTTGAACCGGATACGGCACGTTGGCTTATGCTTGGTTTTTTAATTGCCTTCGTTGTCAAGTTGCCGGTTATTCCTTTTCATACATGGTTGCCCGATGCACATTCACAAGCACCCACTGCTGGAAGTTTGATCCTGGCTGGATTGCTGCTGAAAACTGGTGCTTACGGATTACTCCGGTTTGTTATTCCATTATTTCCAGATGCTGCCCACGACATAAGCAAGTGGGCCATGCTATTTGGAGTGATTGGAATTTTATATGGAGCGTTGCTTGCTTTCTCACAAACGGATCTGAAACGGTTGATCGCATACACCAGTGTCAGTCACATGGGTTTCGTTATGTTGGGAGTCTTTGCATTTAATGAACTGGCTGTTCAGGGCGTAGTCATGCAAATGATCACGCATGGTATCAGCACGGGGGCTTTGTTTATTCTGGCAGGTTCAGTTTATGAACGTATTCATACCCGTGACATTAATCAAATGGGTGGCTACTGGAGTAAAGCACCTTTTATGGGATTCATTGCCATTGTATTTGTTATGGCCTCATTGGGTCTACCCGGCTTAGGTAATTTTGTTGCAGAGTTTCTCATACTTGTAGGTACCTGGAATTCAAGCCATTTGTTGACCATTCTTGCTACAACTGGATTGGTGGGCGCTACAGCATACTCACTTCGAATCATGCAGCGTATATTTTATGGAACAGAAATAAAAAGCAGCCATCCTTTTGTTGACCTTTCTCTGCGCGAGAAAGCAATGATGGTTCCCCTGGTACTCGTAATTGTGTGGCTTGGATTATTTCCTCAGCCTATACTGAATACATCTAAAATTCCGATGATGAAGGTAGTGCAGACCCAGTCAAAGAGTAAACAGGAAAGTGTAGCATTGGATATACTTAACAATAAAGAAGATAGTAAAGGAGGTGATCATGAGTAAGCAGGATTTTCTTAATATACTTCCGCTGTTCATTCTTACCAGCGCTTCCATCCTGATTTTATTTTCCATAGCAATAAAACGAAATCACAAAGTGATCTATGTGATTACGGCTGTATCTCTTTTGGCCGATTTTATTTTTCTCCACGAAGTAAACTTCTCGAGTAAATGGACCATCGAACCACTGTTTATTTTTGATGGCTTCGGAAAATTTAATGTTGGATTGATTTTGCTTGCCTCTCTGGCGATAACGATGCTTTCATACGCCTACTTCGAACAGCGTGAAGAACGAAAAGAGGAATATTATATTTTACTTATCCTCGCTACACTGGGCTCAGTCGCATTGGTGATCAGCAAACATTTTGTTTCCTTATTCCTTGGACTGGAAATATTAAGCGTATCCCTTTATTCAATGATTGCGTACTTACGAAAGCGTGAACGTTCTGATGAAGCGGGTTTGAAGTATTTAATTATGGCAGCATTCTCATCCGCTTTTCTATTGTTTGGAATGGCACTCGTATATGCAGTCACCGGCTCGCTTCAATTCGCGGGTATTGGAGATTATCTAGCTACACACAATGGAACAATGCCCTTGCTTTTATTTACAGGCATTGGTCTTATGATTGTGGGTGTAGGTTTTAAATTAAGTGTTGTACCCTTTCACTTATGGGCCGCTGATGTGTATGAGGGAGCACCTGCGCCTGTAACAGCATTTATAGCCACGGTTTCAAAAGGAGGGATGGTTGTGTTTCTGGTTCGCTTTTTTCAGGAAGCAGGAGGCATTAATTATTCATCGCTGATCTTTACAGTCATCGCTATCGCTTCTATGTTTGCCGGAAACTTTCTTGCACTACAGCAAAAGAACGTTAAGCGGTTGCTGGCGTATTCATCCATATCGCACATCGGATATTTGCTGGTTGCTTTTTTAGCAGGTGGCGAATTGGGTATGGAAGCAGTGAGCTTTTACCTCGTTGCATATTTCCTTACAACAGTAGGAGCATTTGGTGTACTCGTTACATTGTCTGACAAAGACCGTGATGCAGAACTTATTGATGATTACAAGGGACTATTCTGGAGACGACCTTTAACTGCATCGATATTTACGGCCATGCTTTTGTCGCTTGCCGGCATTCCATTAACCGCTGGCTTTGTTGGAAAATTTTGTATCGTAGCAGCGGGAGTGAGTACTCAAAAATGGTTGCTGGTAATTATGTTGGCATTAAACAGTGCCATTGGTTTGTATTATTACATCAAACTCATTGCTGTTATGTTTGAGCAACAATTGGAGAGTAAAACGAAAGAAGGCGAAGTACTTCATCCCTCCATCTATATTATCAGTGGCGTTACAATGGGTGGACTTGTTACGCTGCTGCTATGGATCGGAATTTACCCGAACACGTTAATGGTCATCATAAAAGAGCTGCTGGCAATACATTAATACACTCTCCCGCAGATTACGCAGATCAAATACCCGCATCCTTTTGTTTAACAACGAACATCGTTAGTAAAACCAAGCGTGATACTGTCTTGTCTTAACAAAAAATAGGGTATTGCTAAGCTTTTAATTTTAAAATTATTAGTTCCGTTCGTTAATAATTACATTTGCCCCAGCTGCGTTCATCATGAATGTTGTTCAACAACGTGATCACAAAAAAGTCTAGTAACGTACCGTCCCTTAACAACCCATTATTTTTTACATCTTTTACATCGCCCACTGATCATTTGGCGATTCCTGAATATTTTGTTCTGATGCGTGATGGCATACCACATGCACTATGTAGCTTGGCCGCAGAGGAGTTGCAGCAGCATCTGAAAACGCAGAAGGTATGGAATCATAACTTTGGCCTCGCGGAGAACGATGTAAGTAACATCATTGGAAAAATGTTTGGTGTGCTGGTGGTGATGACATCCGATCAGCACCTCGGCTACCTTGCAGCATTCTCCGGCAAACTGGCAGGCGGCAATCATCACGACAAGTTTGTTCCACCTGTTTTTGACAGTCTTACTACGAATAGTTTTTTGAATCTGGGTATGGAAAAACTAACGCGTATGAATGCGGAAATAAAAAAGGTAGCGGCATCAAAATCAGAAGGAATGAAAGAGCAACTCGATACTTTAAAGGCAGCACGAAAAAAATATTCCGTTTCGTTGCAGCATAAATTGTTTGATCATTATTATTTTCTCAACCAGGCCGGTGAAGCGAAGAGCCTTAATGATATCTTCAAAAAAGCCTTGCGAAAAAATCCACCCAGTGGTGCGGGCGAATGTGCTGCACCAAAACTATTGCAGTATGCCTTTCAGCACAAC
>JANMRZ010000167.1:0-13571 GCA_031388805.1 Chryseolinea sp. | reverse complement strand
CCCCAGGCACTTACATTTTTATCGGTAAATGTGACGTGTAATTCTTTCACCTTTTGGGTTATAATTGTGCCCTCTACAAAGCTAATAATATCAATCAGTTACAAAAGATAACAATGCTCTATTGCATTATCTGGGTTTAATAATGTTGTTTAACTAAGTCATACTTCATGAAGAGAATAAACACGTTGATCATCTTTTTTCTAACCTCTTTCGGTACTAACGTTTATGCCCAGCGATCAACTGACGGGCAAAACTTAGCCGGCCTTTCATCTGTAGAGAATAAAAAATCTCTCATGATGGGCAAATTGGAGTTGGGTCAAAATTACCCGAACCCCGTTTCTTTGTCTGAGTCAACGATCATCCGATACCTGACAAATGATGCAACAGACGCATCTATTATCTTCTATGATAATTCAAATAGAAAAAAGGTGATACTGGTGTTTGATAATCTCGCGAAAAATTCTGGAAGCATTACAATTCACGGAAATCAATTTCCAATGGGCACGTACACATACGCTCTAATTGTGAATGGCAGAATAGTGGAACGGAAAGAGATGGTAATTGTTAATTGAGATGACTTGTGAATCATGTTATCATCCGCTATCTTCACAGACCCCAAAGGAAGCCGTTCTCTTTGTTCATTAATTAACAGCCCACTAGGCTTCTTATCAATAGAACAAACTGTATACCACTGAATATCCAAACCTTCATAAGATTTATACTAGACCTCGACTAGACCTCGACTGGATCGAGAGTGGAGGAAGAGTGGATTGAGAGTGGAGGAAGACCTAAGGAAGGCTGAAGGATGAACGGGACGAATAGCCTTCGAGACTGGGAACGTTATGGGTGGCTACCGAAACGGAGTAAAACCGAATTGGATGAAAATACTACTTTTTATATCGATAATGTCCAATGATCTTAAATTGAAACAAACAGTCTGCAAGCACTTGTCCGCCTCCTATATTGTGAACAATCAGGTACCTTGCTTTGTCTTGTGATTTCTTATTGACAACAAGGCCGATGTGCGTTACACCGTCACCCAAATCCCAGCAAACAATATCACCGGGTAAGTAATTACTCGCTGTTTGATTCATGGATTTTACTTCTCCCTTTCGTGTAAAGAATGTCATGAGATTGGGGACGCGTCTATGATCAATGTTTTTATCCGTTTTAGTTAATCCCCATTTCTTTGGATACAGTTTAAAGTTGGCTTTCATGTCTTCGTGTACTTCTTTCTGAAGATCGATTCCAACTTTTCGATACGCTCGAATAACGACATCGGAACAAACTCCCTTGTTGCTGGGCACATCTCCATTTGGGTAAGGGATGCTGAAATAGGTTGGATCGTAAGTAACGTTTTGTTTTGTTAACGTGAGTGCTGATGTTGAGAGGCTGTCGTAGAAAGTTTGTTGGGCAAGAGTAGAATTTTCAAGACATAAAATACTAATGATTATAAAGAAAACGTTTTTCATGCAGATATAAAATCGATGAGGTAAGTTTCGGTATCTGAGGACGCAAACAAATTTAGATATGTTATTGGTTATCTTTTACTAAGTATCTATTTGAATCCTCTTTATTTACAAACCGACCATTTTTTAGAATATACTCTTCAACAATAATTCCTGTATTACCACTTACTGAAACACGAATATATCCTTCTCGAGCAGTCCAAGTTCCGTACTTTTTTTGAGTTTTCAGTTTACCACTACTCATCCATCCATAAATCCAAGTGCATGTGCCATCTTCTTTTAATGCATATGCTTCACCAGTTTCATTTCCAATACTGTATGCAGCCGAGTATTTTTTAATGTAATTTATCTGCGCAAATGATTGAATAGATAACGTGATACAAAGTACAAGTGCGATTACTTTCATCTGTAGGGTATTTTTAATAAACCCGTTCTCAATCTTAATACCAAGTCATCTATTAATTAGATGGTGTAACAAACGACTATTTGATGCACTTCATAAATTCTAACTTAGCTTCACCAACTCCCTATGCCCCACCCAAGTAAATCTTTTGTTTACATACTCGGGGTTAGTGAACGATGCGTTGCCGGATGGATTACCTCCGGTAACATGAAAGTCAGAGAAGGCAGCGTTTTGGTTCATGTAAATGCCGCCTGTTAAATTGAATGATACAGGTGTTGCCGCTAAACTCATTTCATCTGCAATCTTTTCTTTCACATTTGCATCAGTAGTGTAAGCACCACAAGAGATAGCTCCATGATGTTCTGCCATTTCCTTCGCCAAGGCAATAGACTGATCTGTGTTTTTTGTTTTGATCAGCAAGGCAATTGGGCCAAAAAGCTCTTTGCTGAAAATTTCTTTCTTAGTTGCGTCTACCTCTATAATAACAGGAGTTGCTACGCGCGCATTTTTAAACATCGGGTTTTCAAATGAACGTGATTTCAACCACACTTTTCCTGGCAGATTCTCTGCAACCAAAACACGTTCACTTGTTTTTTTACTTTGCACTGCACCCAATACATGTGGACCTGCTTTTGGATTGTCGACCAAGCCATTGATATTGTCTACCAGCTTTTGTGCAACTTCATCAAATGATAATGTTCCGGCAGAAGTTTTAATACCACCTTCCGGAATAAAAAAGTTTTGCGGTGCAGTACACATTTGTCCGCTATACAAGTTGAGCGAGAACGCTAAGTTCGCAGCTACTTTGTCAGCGTCTTCAACTGAGTCGAGAATCACAGAGTTTACTCCAGTTTTTTCAGTGAAGACGGCTTTATCCTTTAAGCCTTCGAGATAACTTCCGAATACTGCATTACCTGTGAAGTCAATCAATTTTACACTTGGATGTTCTGCCAATTCTTTTGTTATCATCTTATCAGCCGTATCAACAGCCAGCTGACAAATATTCGGATCAAGATTATTTTCTGCCAATACCTTTTGAATCTCTGCTACAAAAATTGCGATAGGTAAGATTGCACCTGGATGTGGTTTTACAATTACGGGATTACCGGTTACTAAACTTCCATAAATTCCGGTTACGGAATTCCACGTTGGAAAAGTTGAACAACCAATCACTACTGAAATACCTTTTGGCACAGCACGCCATTCTTTATTCACCTGGAGATTAAACTTACCCATCGGCTTATCCCACAACGCCTTCGATGGGAAACGCTGTAACTCTTCGTAACCGGCAGCGATCGATTCGAGCGCACGATCAGTTGCGTGCGGCCCCGATGCCTGAAACGACATCATGTAGGCCTGACCCGTTGTGTGCATAGTAGCATACGCAATTTCGAAAAATCTTGCCTTAACACGCTCCAATGATTCTACTAAAATACCCGTGCGGTCTTGTACACTTACTTTTCGCCAAACATGAAATGCTTTTGTTGATCGATCAATCAATGCATTCACAGAGAAGGAAGGATAAAGAATCCCCAATGCATCTTGTGTGTAAGGGGATTCTTCTTGTCCGATCCAGCTTTCTGGATTTGATTGTTTTAACTCATCAAACTTTTTTCCTAATGAAGATTGAAATTTTTCTCTTCCTTCGCTATCCGCATTTTCACCATAGTTAGCAGGCGAAGGATTTTCAGGAAAGGCTGCGAAAAAAGTTCGCTCGTGTAATGCTTCAATGGCTTTGAGAACTAAAGGCTGATGTTTATTAAAGAGATTCATGCTTTAACTATTTTGTGTTTTCTATTTCTTCGTTAAAACCAGCTTTAAATCCTCTCTTAAATGCACCAACAGTTCCATGCCAATCATACAGGACTTCGATCATTAACATACCAAGCATTCCCAAAAAGAAAACTCCCACATCACGTTTTGTAATTTTTTTCATATGTATTTATTATTAGTAAACTTTTCAATCACGCTGACAAAACGATACTACTTCTGCGCACCAAAAACTTTTTTCAACAATTCCGTAGTACGCGCCAAAGGATCCTGACGAATGTTCTTTTCTTCTTTTGCAATCATAATGAATAATCCTTCAATGGCTCTATCGGTTGCGTAGTCATCGAGATTGGGATTTACTTTCTGAACAAACGGTACTTTGTTATAGGTATTGATCAAGTCGCCATAATACTTTGTTGCATTCACTTTGTTTAATGAGGCTTGAATTATGGGTTTAAATTTCTCTTTCAGTTGAGTAGTGGTGGTGCGCTTTAAAAATTGTGTTGCTGCATCGGGCTGTCCTTTTAAAATGCTCCATGCATCCTGGATGGTCATCTGTCGGATGGCATTAACAAAAATAGGTTTCGCCTCCTTCGCTGCATCTTCTGCTCCGCGATTGAGCGATAACACAAATTTATCGACCTCATTTCCCAACCCAATTTGACGAAGTTTATCTTCTACCTTTTTTACATCGGGAGGAAATGGAATTTTAATTTCAGGGTTTTTGAAATATCCATCCAATTGCGAAACCAAATCAGAACCTTTTGAAATACCTTTCACTAATGCTTCTTTCAAGCCTTCTCCCACTTCTGCAGTTGTGGGTTGTTGATCGGTACCTATGGCTTTGTTGACTTCTCCTAACGTTTGACTAATCTGTGCTGACGTGCAGGACGCAAGTGCTAATGATATTATGATTGATGTTACTGTTCGTTGCATTCGAGTTTCGAGTTTAAAGTTTCGAGTTCAAAGCTAACGTAAATCGTCTTTCTTACATTACATTCAGGCGAGCGTTTCTTTCGTAATCTCTCCTATATTCTTACACCCGGTCAATCCCATGGTGAGTTCAAAGTCGGTCATGAAATTACGAAGCACTTCATATACACCTTGTTGTCCGGCAATTGACAACCCATACACATACGGCCGACCAATACAAACTGCTTTTGCACCTAGAGCAATTGCTTTAAATGCATCGGCACCTCCACGAATTCCGCTATCCAGCAATACCGGAATTTTTCCGCTGATCACCTCCGCAATTTTTGGCAAGGCTTCGATCGTGCTGATTGAACCATCCACTTGTCGACCACCATGATTAGAAATAATAATACCATCCATACCAAAATCCATCGCTTTGCGTGCATCTTCCGGATGAAGAATTCCTTTCAATAGAATTGGAAGTTTGGTATGCTGACGAAGGAATTTTAAATCTTCCCACGTAGTACATGGATTCGAATAGGTAGAAACAAATTTTTGAACCGCCTTTATGGGTTTACCAGATTTCAACTTCTGAAAAAATCCATCGCCTGGAAAATTCCTCACCATTCTCATCAAACCCAAAACAGATTGAAAGGTAATTTTTCTTTTCACTTCAACACCATCATCTTGTTGATCCAACATTTTTTGAAAGACAGGATCGGAAGTATATTGAGCAATACCTTTTCCCTCTAAAAAAGGCAGGTAGGCTAATTCCAAATCGCGCGTGCGCCAGCCCAACATCGTTGTATCTAGTGTTACTACAATGGCGGAACATCCACACTTTTCCGCACGCTGCACCAAACTCGCAACCAACTCATTCGACTTGCTCCAGTACAATTGAAACCAATGCAAACTATTACCCATCGCTGCTGCACACTCCTCCATAGACTTCGAGGCCTGATTAGAAAAAATATAAGGAACGTCCAATTGAGCAGCGGCTTTCGCAACCGCAATATCCGCATCGCGGTGCACCATCTCTAATACACCAACAGGCGAAAGTAAAAAGGGTGAAGGAAGTTCTTGTCCGAATAAGGTAATGCTTGTATCACGTTCGCCTACATTACGCAACATGCGCGGAACAATTTTATGCTTTTCAAATGCTTCGCGATTTGCGCGAAGGGTACTTTCATTTCCTGCACCACCTGCTATGTATGCAAACGCTTCGGGACTAATTACTTTTCTTGCTGATTCTTCAAGCGTTGTTAAATCAATATTCACCTTCGGGCGAATGCCTGCAAAACCATTGATGTAGATTTGGCTTTGCCAATCGAGTGCAGACGGTCTCTTATTCATAAAGACTAAGGTAACATCGACCTGCATGAGGACAAAGAATAAAGTTGGAAAAGGATAGTACTATTCAATCATTTCCCGCAACAAAAACCGCAACAAACTGTTGATTGCAAATTGTCAACTATATTTATGCCTTAATTTTTAAAACATGAAATGGCAACACGCTCTTGTTCATCCCAATGAATGTTAATAAGGCCGACCATTCCATTTGATCATAAAAAAAATAAATCGTAACACATGAAATCCATTCTTGCTGAACTGCTCACGATAGGTGATGAAATTCTTTACGGTCAAATAGTAGACACCAACTCTCAATGGATGGGTGTTGAGCTAAGCAATGCCGGCATTAGGGTGATTCGAAAAACGAGCGTAGGTGATCAAGAAGATGAAATTCTTACCGCCTTCGCGGAAGCTGAAAAAAGAGCAGACATCGTTCTCATAACCGGTGGACTTGGTCCCACAAACGATGATTTAACAAAACCATTGCTTGCAAAATATTTTAACTGCGAATTAAAAATTCATGAAGAGGCACTGATAGAAGTAACGGAGTTTTTCAAAAGCAGAGGTCGAGAACTCACAGAGATCAATCGCCAACAGGCAGCCTTACCTATCTGTTGCGAAAAAATAACAAACCCGATTGGCACTGCACCAGGCATGTGGTTCGAGCGAAACGGAAAAGTATTTATGTCGATGCCGGGTGTACCGCATGAGATGAAGAGGATGATGACCGAACGTGTCATTCCAAAACTGTTGAAGAAGTTTCAAGTTCCTGTCATTTATCATAAGGTTATTCAAACCATCGGACAAGGGGAATCTTTTCTTGCTGAAAAAATTGCAGGTTGGGAAGCGTCTCTACCAAGTCATATTAAGTTGGCTTACTTACCGAGTCTTGGTGGTGTGAAACTTCGTCTTACCTGCTTTGGAGAAAATTTACCTTCCCTTGAAAAAGAAGCAGATGCTTTAATTGAAAAATTAAAAGAACACATCGGTCAATTTATTTTTGGTTATGGCTCAGATCCAATCGAAGTAGTTTTAGGAAATACATTGCGTCAAAAGAAATTAACACTCGCTGTCGCGGAAAGTTGTACAGGCGGCTACCTCTCTCACTTGATCACCAGCGTACCCGGAAGCTCTGATTATTTTTTAGGATCGATGATACCTTATGCGTATGAAATTAAAATGCGCCAACTCGGAGTAAAGCCAGAGACGCTCGAACAATATGGAGCAGTGAGCGAGCCTACTATCATTGAGATGGCCAATCTTGTTCGGGCAAAGTTCAATACTGACATAGGAGTTGCAACCAGTGGTATTGCCGGACCGGGTGGAGCTACGGATGACAAACCTGTTGGAACAGTTTGGATTGCATACTCAGACAAACACCATACGATCACCCGGAAATTACAATTATCAAAAGATCGTATGATCAACATTAAACTGGCTTCGATGTCGGTAATGAATCTTATCCGAACGAGTTTGCCACAACAGTAACAGACTCAATCCATCAGAGGAGATCGGAGTGAAAGTCTTATATTTTTATTCTGAACTTTGTCCCAATTCAAACTTTTAAAATTTCCGAACCATTCAATCTGCACGAAGGATGGATTTTCAACAATTTGAATTACGCTACGGGTTTAGAACTCCGAATAAAATTCCGGCAAAGGAGCAACTAAGAGAATTTTCCTGCTCCGAAATCGATTCCTTTTCATTTACATTTCTGTCATTTCAAACGTTAGTGTAGAGCGTTAAAAATACTAACTTTGCAATTCGAAAAATTCAACTCTCATGGCGCAAGTGCAACTCATTATGCCCAAAATGGGCGAAAGCATTACTGAAGCAACCATTTTGCATTGGCTCAAAAAGCCAGGCGATAAAATTGAATTGGAAGAATCAGTATTGGAAGTGGCTACCGATAAGGTAGACACCGAGGTACCTTCTACCCATGCCGGTGTGTTGAAAGAATTACTTGCCAAAGAAGGTGAAGTGGTAAAGGTCGGCAGCGCCATCGCCATCCTGACCACCGATGCAGAAGAAAAAGTATTGACTGCTCCCGTAATTACTAAACCAATTACCGAAACTAAAGCATCTGCAGTACATGCTGCATCGTCAACGAATGGGAATGGCACTTCACATGTAACCGATTATAAAGAGTCTTCACGATTTTACTCACCGTTAGTGAAGAACATCGCAAAAGAAGAAAACATATTAGTGGCCGAATTAGAAACTATTGAAGGAACTGGTGCAGAAGGTAGACTCACGAAGAAAGATCTTTTGACCTACGTAGAAAACAGAAAACTTGGTATTGCTGTGAAAGCAGTTCAACATTCCGTTTCAGTTTCAGCAGCGCCAACACGAGTTCCAGTATCAATTAGTGGCGGTGATGAAATCATCGAGATGGATCGTATGCGTAAGATGATTGCGGAGCGCATGGTGGATTCAAAACGCATCTCTCCACACGTTACGTCTTTTGTGGAAGCCGATGTTACCAACATTGTTTTCTGGAGGAACAAGATGAAGAACGAATTCCAAAAACGTGAAGGTGATGCGCTTACCTTCACTCCGATCTTCATTGAGGCGGTTGCCTTAGCCATTAAAGATTACCCGATGATCAACATTCAGGTTGATGGCGACAAAATTATCAAGAAAAAGGATATCAACATCGGTATGGCTGTGGCACTTCCGAGTGGAAATTTAATTGTGCCGGTTATCCGCAATGCTGATCAATATAACATTGCAGGTTTAGCTAAGATTGTAAACGACTTTGCTAAACGGGCCCGTGAAAACAAACTCAAACCAGATGAACTGGCAGGCGGCACATTTACTGTATCGAATGTCGGTTCTTTTGGAAACGTAATGGGTACGCCTATTATCATGCAGCCTCAGGTTGCCATCCTGGCTTTGGGTGCTGTTCAGAAAAAACCATCGGTTATCGAAACACCATATGGTGATGCAATTGCTATTCGCCATAAAATGTTCTTGTCGCATTCCTACGATCACCGCGTGGTGGATGGTTCTTTGGGCGGAAGTTTTGTAAGAAGGGTAGCAGATTACCTTGAGAGGTTTGATGTGAATCGATTAGCATAGATTGATCCTTATTTTATTGTGCTACTCAGTCTTTGAGTCTTCGTGACAAAAAGACAAAGGAACACGCCACTAGTTACCAGATCACAAAGGTTCACAAAGAAAATTCCCCATGCCAAATGATTTGTATAGCATCAGCTAAACATTCAGTTTCCGAAACCAAAAGCTTTCTTTACATTTAAGGATGGCTAAAATCATTTCTTTTATCAGTCGTAAAGGTGGAACGGGCAAAACCACCAATGCCATTAACCTGGCCACCACCCTCCATCAAATGGGCAAGAAAGTATTGCTCGTAGAAACCGACACCAACTACACCTTGAACACCCTACGCAAGATGGAACTTTTCAAAGGTGAGAATGGCAAATTCGGTTTTGAAATTCTGGGATCGAACGATGAGCAAGTTGCTGGCGAACTGGTCAGCATGAAGCAATCACGAAGCATTGATATTGTAGTGGTAGACAGTGCCGGCAAAACAACAGATGAAGGCATTAAGAAGTTGTGTTTGGTTAGCGATGCTGTTGTAGTTCCCACCAGTCTGACGCAAAACGATTTGCTTGTGACGTATCAAACTGTAACCGACCTGGCTCCGGCCCGTGAACTGAATCCTCAACTTCGCATTCTTATTTTACCCAATCGAATACATTCGGCAACCGGATTACACACTGTACGCGACAGTCTGAAAAACTTAGATGCGATAATCCTTCCGGTGATCGTGCCCCAGAAAAATCTTTTTGTAAATTTCAGCACAGTGGATGCGGAGCAAGAGTATAAGCCCATCGCGCAGGCCATATTGAACCACCTCCTATGAGCAAAAAGAAAAATACCTTAAAAGATCTGGATGAATTTCTGAAACAACAGGCTGCTACGCTGGTATCGCCTGTTCAACTCAGTGAAAAAATTGATGCACCAGAACCTGTTAAACAAAGCCCTGCTCCTGCAACCACAGTCGCCACATTTAGCGAAGAGGTTTCAGCTTCAACGCTACTGCGCGATCTGAATACACTCGCTGCTAAAGAAGGATCATCCTACAGAAAAAAATTCTACGACTTAATTATTCAATCACTCGAAAATCAAAACCAGTCACTGCCGGAAGACAAGATGCTGATCAACACTGCCCTCTACCTAAAGAGTGGGGATAATTGGAAAGATGCCATCCGTAACTACTGGAAATCAAACAAACGTTAAGGATTAATCGTTAGCTGTAACACGATTAATTAATAGCGTTCTCATTATTCCTTCAATAACTATTAACAGATAAAGAAATGAAATTCGGAACCAAAGCCGTACACGCTGGTGTGGAGCCAGATCCCTCCACAGGTGCAATCATGACACCTATTTTTCAAACCTCTACCTATGTGCAAGAATCTCCTGCAAAGCATAAGGGCTATGCGTACGCGCGGGGAGCAAATCCCACACGTAATGCATTGCAAAAAAGTATCGCCACTTTGGAGAACGGAAAGTTTTCGATCTGTTTTTCCTCCGGTATGGGAGCGACAGATGCCGTGATCAAACTTTTAAATCCCGGTGATGAAGTGATTACGAGCAATGATTTATATGGTGGCTCTTACCGCATGTTCAAGCGCGTGTTTGAAAAATACGGAATCAAATTTCATTTCATTGATTTGACCGACATCAACAATGTAAACGCTTACATTACTCCGAAAACAAAATTGTTTTGGCTGGAAACACCTACCAATCCGTTGATGAATATTGTTGACATTAAAGGCTGTGTTGACATTGCTAAAAAACACAATGCTATTGTAGCCGTTGACAATACTTTTGCATCGCCTTACCTTCAAAATCCACTTGATCTTGGCGCTGACATTGTGATGC
This sequence comes from Chryseolinea sp., assembly GCA_031388805.1. GTDB lineage: Bacteria > Bacteroidota > Bacteroidia > Cytophagales > Cyclobacteriaceae > Chryseolinea. Next base: position 2,756 of record JANMRZ010000167.1, on the reverse strand, counting down.
ATTCCGTAACAAAATATTTGAGTGGTCACTCTGATGTTATTATGGGGGCATTGGTAATGAACGATGAAAAACTATATCAAGAGTTAGCGTTCATTCAAAATTCATGTGGGGCCGTTCCGGGTCCTCAGGATTCATTTTTGGTATTGCGCGGCATCAAGACCCTTCATCTTCGCATGGAACGTCATTGCTCGAATGGAAAAAAGATTGCAGCATTTTTAAAAGAACATCCAAAGGTAGGCAAGGTATATTGGCCAGGGTTTACGGATCATCCGAATCATGTCATTGCTAAAAAACAAATGAAGGATTTTGGTGGCATGTTATCGTTTACCTTAAAAGATGATAGTCTTGAGAAGGCCATCAAACTGATGGAGAGCTTCGAACTTTTTTCATTGGCAGAATCATTGGGTGGTGTGGAGTCGCTTGTTAATCATACAGCATCGATGACACAAGCCCGCATTCCAAAATAAGAGCGTGCAAAGAGTGGATTAGTTGATTCATTGATCCGTCTCAGTATTGGAGTTGAGGATGTAGAAGATCTATTGGAAGATTTAACACAAGCTCTTTCACGCGTTTAATAGGATTAAAAATTCTTTCGAATGAAAACACTATCGCTTTTTGTTTCAGCAATACTGCTCACTACACTGACTTCTTTTATTGTGCAACAAAAAAAGAAAGTAATATTCTTTGGTGACTCCATTACACAAGCTGGTGTTCAGCCTGGTGGATACATTCTAAAAGTTGGTGAACTTGCAACAAAAGAAGGGAAGGCTGATCAATTTGATTTTATCGGATCAGGCATTGGTGGAAATAAAATTTATGATTTGTACCTGCGCGTTGAAGATGATGTTCTGAGCAAAAATCCGGATGTCGTGGTAATCTACGTTGGTGTTAATGATGTCTGGCACAAGCGTACACATGGCACCGGCACGGATGCCGATAAGTTTGAAAAATTCTATACAGCACTCATCAAAAAATTCCTGGCGAAGAATATCAAGGTTATACTTTGTACACCTGCTGCTATTGGTGAGCGGACCGATAATAGCAACGAGCTGGATGGCGACTTGAATAATTATAGCAACATCATTCGCGGCCTTGCCCGTAAAAACAATTTACCGTTGATTGATTTACGAAAAAGCTTTCTGGATTATAATTTGAAATTCAATTCAGAGAATAAAGAATCTGGCATTCTTACTTCAGATCGCGTTCATCTAAATGAAAAGGGAAATCAGTTTGTAGCGGAAGAAATGTGGAAAGCAATTAAGGCGTTGTAAATTCTTCACACCTAAAAATCCTGTCCTTCTTTCTTTTCTTTTACTTCTGGACATTCAATCTTCCAATCTTTAGATAGCGCCAATGATCCTTCCTTCACTTTTTTTATGGCATCATCTCTCTTCTTACTGAATTTACATCCAATGTCTACGTAGCGATATTTCGCTCCATCGACAATGAAATTAAAATGGCAGGTATTGGTGGATTTTTGCGTCTTCATGCAACTAAACTCAACGTTCTCTCCCTGATCCGAACGAAAACCGGTAGAAAGTACAATGATCAGGAAGAGTACGTAGGCAAGTGATTTTTTCATGCTCGTGATTTTTTACAAAGTTATGCGGTTACAAGGATAATGCCATTAAAGCATTTGAAATTTTAATAATCTCAATTTCCCATTAGGCAACGTCATTCCTTACAGATCTGCAAACCCTAATGCATTTTATCTGACATTCATTAAGTATGCCCCCTTCTAACTACTTTCATCGTTGGATACGATCAAGATCGACGGCCAGTTTATTCGTAATCTTCATATCGATACCGATAATCAGGTTTTTGTGCGCGCGATGATCGATGTGGCGCGAGGACTGGGCAAAACCATCGTGACCCAACACGTTGAAGACGCTAAAGTGCTGGTCATCCTGAAAGGGTTTGGCGTGGACATGGTGCAGGGGTTTCACCTGGATAGCCCTATCGCCGACCACCCGGCGCTGAATATCCGTCAATCAGAGCCTGAATCTATCTGTTGACGAATGTTAGAATCCACGGTTTTTCCGGTATTTCAGGACTTATTCCGTGCTCACCGCTTCCAGCATCACGCTGCAATTCGCTACCAAACCGCTATTTGAAAACGTCAACGTCAAGTTTGGCGACGGCAACCGCTATGGCCTGATCGGCGCCAACGGCTGCGGCAAATCCACCTTCATGAAAATCCTCGCCGGGGAACTGGAGCCGACCGCAGGCAATGTGTCGCTCGATCCGGGCGAACGCATGACCTGGTTACGCCAGGACCAGTTCGGCTACGAGGACCAGCGCGTGCTGGACGTGGTGCTGCAGGGCCACGCCGAAATGTGGCAGGTGATGCGCGAGAAAGACGCGATCTATATGAACCCCGACGCCAGCGAGGAAGATTACCTCCACGCCGCCGAGCTTGAGGCGAAATTTGGCGAACTGGGCGGCTACGATGCCGAAGCGCGCGCCGGGGAGCTACTGCTGGGCGTGGGCATTCCGACCGAGCTGCATGGCGGCCTGATGAGCGCCGTCGCACCCGGTTTCAAACTGCGCGTACTGTTGTCGCAGGCCTTGTTTGCCAATCCCGATATCCTGCTGCTGGACGAGCCGACCAACAACCTCGACATCAACACCATCCGCTGGCTGGAAGAGATGCTGAATGCGCGCAACGCGACCATTATCGTAATTTCGCACGACCGGCATTTTCTGAATCAGGTTTGCACCCACATGGCCGACCTCGATTACGGCACTATCAAAAC
>JANMRZ010000158.1:0-6635 GCA_031388805.1 Chryseolinea sp. | reverse complement strand
CTGGTTTTTCTCAGAAATTTTCCTATCCTGGTAACATATATATCCGGAGCTTCCAACAAATGCGTTGCAACGGCTGGTGCATCAGTGCGCATTGTCCTGAATTTTGGCATCTTGAATATCTCGTTGTTTTTGCCGAACCGATCAGACATATACAGCACTGGTCCTGTTGAGGTAAATTTGATACCAACGGCAATCAATAGCATCGGAATTGCCATAAGGAAGAGTGCACAAAGTGATAAGGTCAAATCAAAAACTCGTTTCATGTTGATTTGCAATTTCTGTATGAGATTTTCAATTTTTTTCAAATTACAATGCAAACAACCCCCAAGAAGGTAATTTTTTAAGGGTGAGTTTTTCATTTTTTTCTGTATTGAGCATAAGCCAGGAAAAGATAAGCTGAATTTGTCAACGGCTACCCGCCTCGACAACCCGCCGCAACCCCTCATCCATACTTAGCGGTGGTTTCCAACCTAAGAGTTCGCGTGCTTTTGAGATGTCCACCTGCAACGTCCCGCACAATCGCTGCGCTATTGCCTGTTTGCCCAGTAATGAGGCACACAACAACAGGAGGCCCGGCGGTACCGGAATTAGTCGGGCAGGCTTACCGAGTGCGTGCCCGACGCGACGCAGCAATTCAGTGGTAGAGATGTCTTCGCCATCGGCAACCAGAAAGGTTTGATTAGCAGCGGCAGGATGTTCAATGCAAGTCAATATAAAATCAACCAAATTATCCAAGGCCACCAGACTGCGCTTATTGTAGATGGCCCCTAAGGGGAGAGGGACTCCTTTTTTGACCCAACGCATCAGGGTCCCGAAATTACCAGGTGCGTTCGGACCATAGACAAGAGGCGGACGAATAATCACGACCTCCATCCCCGACCCATTTGCTACAAGGAACAGCCCCTGCTCTGCCTCTAGCTTTGACACCGCATAAGGCTCAGCAGGACTAGGAATGTCCATTTCGGTAAATGGGCAGGTGCTATGGCTGCCATTGACACCAATCGAGCTGATAAACACAAAGCGCTTGACACCAGACTCGGCAGCTTGTCGTGCCAATGTCAAAGTCCCTTGAGTATTAACTCTGCGAAACTCGTATAGCGGATCTGCACAGGCATCATTGGTCACATGGGCTCGACCGGCGGCGTGAACTACAACATCGACTCCTTTAAGGACGGCAGTCCAGTCCGCTTTTTGGGCTATATCACCACAAGTCAGAACCAACTTATCACCAAGCGGCAGATCAACATTTTCGCGGCGACTCACAGCCACTATTGAATATAACCCTGTCGCCAGTAAACGTAGAATTGTCGATTTGCCGACAAACCCTGTTGCCCCGGTCAACAAGATGACAGACATAAATTTTCACCTTTTTAGATAACTAGCCAATTTAAATGGGATTTTGAGCATTACCATGAAAATATTTGAATAAAGACCATTCTCTTTGCAAGCTCGCACAATTTCCAAATTTTGATGAATTCTCCACCAAAAACCTGTGCTACTGATTCCTCCCGCTCTCATTTTGACCATTGTCTGAGGGTTCCTGCCAAGCCTTCCACCATTTGATATTATACGAGTTATCATCTCAAAGTCTGCAGCAACTCTGTAGTTAAGTTTGTAAAGTCCCATTTTCTTAAAAAGAACGGGCTTCACATATAAAGTTGGATGAGGCAAAATTAGACCAAAACGAATTTGCCATGGAGAAAAATATTTGGACGAATAAGAACGTATAACGGTCTCGATATTTTTTTTCTGGACATATAATAAATCGCCATATGCACCATCAAGGTTTACACTAGACGACAAAAACTTTACCAGATCAGAAATAGTGTCAGTGCTTGCGAATACATCATCAGAATTTAACATCCCAATAAAACCTCCGGATGCCAAGCAGATACCTTTGTTCATGGCATCGTAAATACCCCTATCCGTCTCACTGACAACTTTGGCAATTTTGTCTCCGTATTCCTTGATTATCGACATCGTCCCGTCGCTGGAGGCACCATCAACGATAATGTATTCAATATCGGGATAGCTCTGGGAAAGCACCGATTCGATGGTATCCCGAATCGTCGCTTCGCTATTGAAACAAACAGTGACGATAGAAATTTTCAAAAAGAGAATTCTCCTGATATCGATAAAAAACTGGACTCAACCAATTCAGTATTCGGGGTTAGCGCTGTGTTAAAGAAACACGTTTAGCCCCCCGTTAAAGACATCCAGGTGAGTCGAAAACCACCGAAAGTGCCCAGTGAACCAGCGTTCAGTGAGGCTGAGGTCACCAAACACTATTCATGAGACAATCCAAAAAAGTTCACATCCGGTTGGAAACATTTCGTTCAATTCCTTCATTATACGCATCTATGAGCTGATCAGTGATGGTATCCCAGGAATAATGTCTCGATACGAGATTACGCCCTCTAATACCCATTTTTTTTAGCTCTTCTGGGTTGTTGAGAAGATCAGCTATCGCCATGGATATTGATTCTGGGTCAGATGTCACAACACGTCCTGCCCCGACATTTTCGACTTCGGGGAAATGGCACTGTGGTGAAAGGAGTACAGCAGTTGAATTGGCAAGCGCTTCCAATACGGCCATGGAAAACCCTTCTGCATCTGAGGGCAAACAGAATAAATCGGTTCGAGATAGCAATTCTTGTTTCGCCTCACCTGTCACCAGACCTGGAAAGAGCACCCGATCAACGATCCCAGCCTGGATGATTTTCTGACGGAAATGTTCAACCATTCCCCATTCATCCGGCCCAGCCATGACAAGCTTTGCCCTTGGCAATCTGTCATGCAACATCAGAAAAGCATTGATCAGCCGGTCAGCCCCTTTCGTCGGGTGCAGACGAGCCATGAAGAGAATGACCAAGTCCTCTGGCGAAATAGTTGAAGAGAAGTGAGAACAGTCGGAAAATCGCGGATGCTCGAAAATATCAACACCGTTGGGTATAATTCGGCAGGTGGTTTGAACGCCCAATGCCCTATAGCTCACGACTTCATCTTCCGTCAGGGCTATAAGCGTTGTGGCTTTTCTCATGATAGGGCGCTCAATGGCATTAATGTAAAGTTTTTTTTTAAAACCTCGAAATTTCAAATGCTCGGGACCAAAGACTCCCCGCTGATTATAAAATAATGGCTTGTGATGGCGTATTGCTGCCATACCTGCGGCATAAGACGGATATACAAAAGGCATTTGCGTGTGAACCACATCTACAGAAGGGACGATTCGGTCAAGTTGTGCTCTCATTAATGGGGCGTACAAAAATCCCAAGGATTTTGACAAATACGGGATGAAAGGCAACCATTTCTGGATGGGTTCCTCATGCCTGAAGTACCAAATTTCTGCCCCACCCACGTCTATGGGTTGGTCGGTAGGAACATCTAACTCCTCGCCAAGATTTGAATTTGTTGTAAAAACGACGACCTCATGCCCTCTATATACAAGTCGTTCAACAACAGCGGATACAGAATGTATAGGACCTCCAAACCTGTAAGCTGGTCTGTAGCCTAGTGTAGCAAAGAGAATTTTCATAAAGATTATCACATGTCGTTGATGCTTATCCTGATCGATCACCACACATATAGAATATGTGTAAGGCTCTTCACCTTGTGAATCAGACTTACATTGATTTGGTGCCGAACGTGGTTTTGCAGCCTGCTTTGCCCCGAACTATCGGTTGGACATGGGGTTAATGAATGCAGACGATTCGATCAGCGCAGCGATAAGCAGACCTCTGGTACATCGACGACAAAGCACGCAAGCTTTTTTTATCGCCTCTCGGAGGATCGTCCTCATCTCTTTCGCTTGTTGCCGGAACTTGTCAATCTCGGCAGAGAATTCCATTCTCGAAGGCAGCAAAAACTTCGCTTTCGTCATTATTCGTACAAGAAAAAACAATAGTTGTTACTGTTTTTTTCCACGCGCCACCAGAGGCCCCTCTGTCAATACCTCTATCTCTTGCATATCTGCCTGTTCCATCCATTGTCTGGCTGTGGCTGCAGTCTGCGGATTATCATATTGAGGCGCAAGCATGTCAAAGGTATCCAAGAGTGCCCATTCCCTTAACTGCTTATCGGATAAGGGATAAATTCCCGTATAGTCTGCAACAGGAACCAACCGTTTCAGTACTCGCCCAAATAGTGGGACACGACCCAGCCCTTGGCTAATCGTGAGTAACAATGGTACCGATCTTTCCAGAAGACTAAACAGCCTCTGATGTGAAAGGTGTTTAGTAATTGGCCGCAGTAGATACTTTGTATGCATCATCGTCCTGAACCGTTTCCAATAAAAGTCAACACATAATTTCCCCCCTTCCCGCACCCTTAGCGGAAGTGCTGCAAAGGCTGCGGCAACATTTGGGGTGTGCTGTAAGACTCCCAGACAATAAACAAACGAAAATGACTCATGCGCGAAGGGTAACGCGTAGACATCACCCTGCACTATATGCAGGTTAGTGTGTTGCTTCAAATTAGCATAACACGCATCAACCGCTCCAGAGTAATCGAGTGCCACTACCCTTGCACCTGCATTCAGAACTACCTCGGCAAACCGTCCCGCGCCGCAACCCACATCCAATACCCATTGATCTTTTAGGTCTGAAGGTAACCACCCTGTTGCCTTCCAAAATCGATCTGCGGAAATTGAATGGCCCGAATAACTATCCAGTTGGGTCTGACGGAAGTGATTCCATTGCATCCCGAAGTTGTCAGCATAGTTAGATTTCGTTACAAAACGCGGAATGCCGTTATGGATGGGGTATCGATACTGGCTATTTTCAGAGATCAACCAGCCCTCTTCGGTTTCTTGTGGAATGTCTCCAACCCGTTCTAACCTCAAGCGTTGACCAGTTTTAGGACAACGTAGTAGTTCAAGTAATTCAATCTTCATATTTTGTATTCCATGTTCAAAGTGAAATCCTATATTCCCTACGCCAGAGTTCAAATAGTACCAGCGCAAACAGTCGCTCGCTATTGCTACGGCCACGATCCTGACCCTTTAACAAGCTTCGGACGGCAGGTTGGTCAAAGATACTTTCCGAATCCAACAATACATCATAAAAAAATTCCCTGAACGGACCAGCTTTGAGCCAATTCGCAAGCGGTATCGAAAACCCCTGTTTTCGCTGCTGATCAAACTCCTGCGGCAGCACACGGGCCGTCAGCCGCTTGAGAAGGATTTTTTTGTCCAACGGTGTAGCCTTCAAATGTGACGGCACCTTAGCAAAGGCAAACTCGATCAAGCGGTAATCAAGGAACGGGGCTCGTACTTCCAATGAATTCAACATACTTGCACGATCAACTTTCACCAAAATATCCTCAGCCAGATAATTGCCGAAATCCATACGGGTGGCCCGCTGCAGAAGGTCTGAAGTCAACGGTATACGCCCTTCCATCACGGCATCTGCCACCGTCGGCCAATTGACAAACCGCGCCATCAACTTTTTACGGGTAGTGGCATCAAAATGAGTGGCAATGAGCGGAAGGTCATTCTGCAAATCCACCCCCAAGCCCATTAACCAGTTGCGGCCTTTCAGTCCAACGGGTAACAGATGTTCAGCGATAAGCGACACCGCTCGACACAATGGCCGAGGGATCATTCCCAGATAACTCTGCATCCACAATAAACGACTATAATGATGATATCCGCCAAACAACTCGTCGCCGCCGTCACCGCCCAACACCACAGTACAATGCTGACGCACCAGTTGACTCACCAGAAAGGTGGGAATCGTAGATGAATCAACTATGGGCTCATCAAATTGATGAGCTAGACGGAGCAACAAATCGACAGTGGTTGGCTGCGCCTCGAGTTCTATATGATCGGTAGCAAAATGCCTGGCGATCAAACGTGCGTGTTCGGTTTCATCAAACTTGCCATGCCCAGGAAAGCGGATGGTAAAAGTCTTTACACTTGCCGACGCTCGTGCCGCCATGGCAGTGATCAAACTCGAATCGACTCCGCCGCTCAATAGCACCCCTACGGGTACATCGGCCACCAATTGTCGCCGCACTGAATCTTCCAGCAAGGCCTCCAGTTCATCGAGCAGAGCTTCTTCATCCAGCGGATCTTGGCATTCGGCGGCATCTATGTCGGGTAGTTGCCAATAAGGCCAGACCTTGATTTCACCAGTGCTCATATCAATACACAAGGCGTGCGCCGGCGGCAGCTTGCTGAATCCCTGCAGTATGCAACGCTCGCCGGGCACATAGCCCATGGCCAGATAGCAATCCAGAGCCTCAAGATTGATCCTGTACGAGAAATTTGCATCTACCAAAAGCGCCTTGAGTTCAGATGCAAAACGAAAAACACCATTTTCATTGCTGTAAAAGAGCGGTTTCTCACCTGCACGGTCACGAGCCAGGAAAAGCACCTGCTTTAATTCATCGTAGATGGCAAAGGCGAACATACCATTCAATCGCGATAGACACTCCATCCCCCATTCGCGGTATGCCGCCAAGATTACTTCTGTGTCAGATTGGGAGCGGAACGCTGCGCCTCTTGTAGAAAGCTCTCCGCGAAGTTCGGCGAAGTTATAGATTTCTCCATTAAATACGATACTCAGTGAACCGGTGCTGTCATGCATGGGCTGATGCCCTGCAGGGGAGAGGTCAATGATAGAAAGACGACGGTG
>JANMRZ010000156.1:0-4503 GCA_031388805.1 Chryseolinea sp. | reverse complement strand
CAGGCTCTCGACATACTATGTGTATTGTCGAGAACCTGCCAAAAACACTACGCCTTGGATATCGAACTTTTTATCTAGCCATCTATGATCTTCGTGGCGGCTTTTTACGAGTTTATCAATCATGCCTCTTGTCATCCCTCTCTTCATACCCCATCGCGGCTGTCCACATCAGTGTCTCTTCTGTAACCAGAACAGTATAACGGGGGCAGGGCAGGGCAATGTCCTGGGCGGCGAGGACGTCGCCCGCACCCTGCAGACCTGGCTGGCCAGGAGTCCTGGTCATAGCGAGGTACAGGCCGCCTTTTTCGGCGGTTCCTTCACCTGCCTGCCCAAGGAAGAGCAAGAAGAGCTGCTGGCCGCCGTCCAGCCTTTTCTCGATTCGGGCAGGGTCGACCATATCCGACTTTCCACCCGGCCGGATTGCATTTCAGAGGAGATCTGCCGATTTCTCCTGGCAAATCGGGTGGGCATCGTCGAACTCGGGGTCCAGTCCCTTGATGATCAGGTACTTAGGGCTGCCAAGCGCGGTCATACGGCGGCGGATTGCCGGCGGGCGGTCGCTTTGCTTAAAGAGGCGGGATTGCAGATTGGTGTGCAGCTGATGCCGGGACTGCCCGGGGAAAGCACCTGCTCATTTCTGGTTGGCATACGTGAGGCGATCAGCCTTGCGCCGGCCTTTGTCCGGCTCTATCCCGCCGTGGTCCTGCGGCACTCGCAGCTCGGCCGGGATTGGCAGCAAGGGGCATATCGGCCACTCTCTCTCAACCGGGCGGTGGCCCTGGTGACCAGGGCCAAAATGCTGTTCGATGCGGCTGGTATCCCGGTAGTCCGCATGGGTCTGCAGCCCTCGCTGGAGCTGGAACGCGAAGTTCTGGCCGGTCCCTACCATCCGGCCTTTGGCGAATGTGTCTTATCAAGGCTGTGGTTCAAAGAGATCCGGCATCAGCTCGCGCATCTGGAGCCGGGCCGCCATCTCACCCTCCATGTATCACAGCGGGACCAATCCGCCATAATCGGCACAAAGAAGATCAATATCCGGCGCCTGGAATCCCTGGGCTATGCCGGTCGTTTTACCTTGCAGGCAGATCCGCACAGAGAGCGGGGAACGAGAGAATATGTTGTCAGTTGATCAGGTTTTCCTCACTCTCGGCTCTTTTTTGAGTCTTCGCTATACGTTTTTTCGCCGGGTTTTCTTTCGACACAATAGCGGAGATACTGTCTAATCCAGCCAAGATACGTCTCTTCAGTCCGGCGCGAATAGTTGCGGAGACGGAGATCTTCCCTGAAAGTTGCAGGACGGCATCCTGACCACGAAGAACAGCCGGAGGCAATGGTCCTGAATCTGGTCCTTTCATATCCGGAAACGAGCGAGGAAATTGATAAAATAGAGCCGTACCGCCTGATCGGCTTGACGCACCTGCCAATCCTGGTGACTGCCGGCCGCATTCAATTCACGAAGGAAGAGCGGCAATTGCTCTGACCAATTCAGATTTACCGGTAACTGCTTGCGGTATTCATAGAATTCCCTGACCCAATGAACCAGGAATTTTTCCTTTCCAAAGGCAACCATTCGGCTCTCAAGCAGAAAACTCCCAAACTCAGCACTGTAAAACGCCTCGTTTTTATTCATTATATTATTCTCTCTGCTGTTATTTTTAACTTCGTGCCCGTGCAGCATATCAAGTGTTATAACCCCAAAAAACTGCAGAAAAAATCCTAACCGCTATTCTGTTGCTACCGTCTAAATGTTGGGCTACTATAATATGAAATTACGACATTTCTATTACATGGAAATGTTAGTTAGCACGAGATACACTGAGGAAAGCAGTTGAGACAGGGAGCACGACCATTCCCTATGAGGAACTGTAGAAGCCTATTTCGGGTTAGATATCCCCAAAAAGCCGCTACGGCATATTAAACGTTCGGCCTAGGAAGTTGATCATGCTACTGGAAAGACGTAGAGGATAGATCGATTGAATGATACAAACGAAAAAGGTTATTTGATGGCAACTCACGATGAACACTGAAATACTAAGCCTTGTTGCACTGGTTATTGCTCTTACATCTACGATCATCAACTATCTCGTTTTGCGATTACGTCAAAGCCCCGACGTCGTGGTCTACGCGTCACCTGATTCACGACGCCCATCATTCATCAATCTGGTTATAGAGAATACCGGTAGAAGCCGAGCGCGAAATGTTAGATTTCAGGCAAACCGCTCTATCCCAAAACGAGCCTTCGGATTCGAGAATGCACCTGAACCAGATACTATGAAAGATGGCCCTTTGGTTAATGGCATTCCATCTTTTGCTGCAGGAGAGAAACGAGTAATCACATGGGGTCAATTCCACGGGTTGAAAAGGGGGCTTGGCGACGATATTTTAGAAATTACAGCAACATACAAGAGCTATCCTGCTCTCCGGATTACACCAAAGAAACACAACACTACTTCTTATATCGACGTAAAATCCTTTGAGGGCACCGATGCTTCGGACAACAATTGGGACAAAAAAACCGCTGATCAGCTTGAGCAAATTGCAAAAACTTTAATAAACGTTAAGGATGCTTTGGAGTCGCTTAATCAAAGGGATGGAGAAAGAGAAACGGAAGTGCAGGAAATGGAGGCATTGATCCCAATGCAAAACTCGACAAAGGACGAGAGTGCCGAACAAGTCAATAAACCTGACCGGAATGAAGCGCGTTCTTAAAATCTGCTAGTCCCTCGGCCGGCAGGTTATTTCACCGTTAGCGCTCCACCCAGCCGACTGAGATATCCTGTAAATACTAAAGAAAATAGTGATTCTAATATGATTAACTTACTGAAAAAATTATTTGGGTCAATTGGGGGCAATCAAAAAACTCAGAATAATGATGTAGAAAATTGCAATCCAATAGAAGTCGAAAAGAATAAAGAAAATCAGCAAATAATTAAAAATGAAAAAACAAATTTAAAAACATTTCAAACTAAAGTTGCCGGTGTTACTCACGGGCGACGTCAATCTCACTTGAAGAGGTTGGCTAAAATAGAAAATAGTTTCGAATACCCAGAAATTTTACTAGTCAGGGAACCTGATAATAAACATGACAAAAATGCTATTAAAGTAATATTGCATGAATATAGCGAAAAAACTGATGAAGAGAAAGAAATACATATTGGCTATATTGCCGCACATGTTGCAGCTTCTCTGGCAGAAGATATAGATAATGGGCATAAAGTCACAGCTAGTGTAGATGGAATTCTTGGTGGTTACGACGAGGATGTGCCTTATGGGCTGCTGATTACTGTTCAAATTAAATTTGATTGGCTGTTTGGATCAGAAAAGAACTCTGAGGTTCAACGTGCTGTGGTCCGCGAAGTAGCAGACCGTCCAGAGACACAGCACAAAAAATCTATTAAAAATGTTGCAGACGTTAGAAATAACCCAGAAATCTCTGATGTTTTTGTCTTCGATGTCGGAAATCAAGATCCCAGAGAGCTCAATCAGTGTATTGTCGGAGACTTTGTAAAGTTTTGGTATGATAGTGAATTGGAGCGGATCCGTATTTACCGGCGAGGAACAATTGGAGGTCCCGGACGGATCGGTGATGTCCCATATGAATACTACGGCATTATATACGACCATTTACAGCAAAAGTTAGAGTTTGAGACCGAGATTTTGGACATAACAACTGGAAGCATTCGGTGCAGATTAGTTCCGAAAGAGGAAACCGATGCGAATTGGTCTAAAATGGTGAAAGCGAATTCAGATCGTCTTGCAACTGAAGTCACGAAGAAATATAAAAGAAAACCGAAAGATGGATTTGAAATCCGGGTCACTTTACCAAAAAATCACTCTCTGAACGAAGGCGACATTTTATATATCAAGAAACAGCCGCTTACACACTACATCCAGAATGCAAAACCATTTAATATCAATCTAGTAAATGAAAAAGACGAGATTGTCGGGAGTTATGGTAGTTTTTTTGATCTCTGCATTCGGATGCTTAGAGCGTTCTATAACGGCTACACGGTGAAAATAAAACTCACGTCGGTCAGGAAACCGGATATTTATGAAATGGCGTATATTGATACTGTTTACGCGATGGCCGTAGTCATTTTTGAACCTGAAGCATGATTAATTTGCAAGCGTCAAAATATGGGGTCAGGTCTGCCTTTGGCTTTTGGAGGCGAATAAATGGAGCCAAAGCCCATTTATTTCTTCGTGCCAGTACTCAATCGGGGACGGATCTATATCTGTCTAAAATTTAAAAATATTTTGATAAATTTCTGTCAATAGAGGCTGACTATGGAAATAGAACTCACTCAGGAAAGGATAGAGTTTCTTGAAAAGGATTATCGAAGAGGGTTTATCAACTTCTGTGGATTCCAGGCCTCGAAAATAGAAAAGGGACTCTTTGAATCCACCTTGAAAATAGGGGAAAACCACAAAACTCAAGATAATTTTATCCATGCCGGCTTAATTGCGACCATGTCTGATCATACAGCCGGATATGCTGCCTAT
>JANMRZ010000105.1:0-21347 GCA_031388805.1 Chryseolinea sp. | reverse complement strand
CCGGTTGTTATAAAATTTAAAAGCCAATACCACTCATCATCCGTTACGCTGGAGTAACATAGCGTAGTTCGGATCTCCTGAAGAATTGTATGCGGCTCAAAGCCATCTGAAACAGCAAGTGTAATAAGGTATTGGATCAATACATCAAATGACCGGATGTACGGAACGCGGTGCTCTACTATTTTCGTATCAATGGCTTCGCGAAGTGCAGCAGCTTCCATCAACTCCAACGAGTGAGTGGGCACAAAATAAATTCTACTCAGCGCACCAGGTTGATGTCCGCTCCTACCCGCGCGTTGTAAAAATCGTGCAACACCTTTTGGTCCACCAATTTGTATCACCGTTTCCACCGGACGAAAATCAACACCGAGATCCAGACTCGAGGTACACACCACGGCTTTGAGTTTGCCTTTATGCAATTCCTCTTCCACCCAATTGCGCAACTCCTGACTGATCGATCCGTGGTGCATGGCAATCAGTCCGGAAAGCTCGGGTGCTTTATCCAGCATTTTTTGATACCAAATCTCCGCGAAGGATCGTGTATTGGTAAAGATGAGTGTGGTCTTGCTTTCCTTTACGATGTCAATCACTTTTTGCAAAAGATGGATTCCTAGGTGTCCCGCCCACGGAAGTCGCTCAACGGAATCCGGTAATACTGAAACTACTTCTACTCGCTTTTCAATATCGGCTTTGATGATGCAGTATTTATTCTCGTGATAATAATTTCCGAGCAGCGCTTCCAGTGCCTGCTCCATGTTACCAATCGTTGCTGAGATGCCCCAGATTTTAAGATGAGGATGAATACCTTTCAATCGCGAGAAAGCAAGTTCTACTTGCACACCTCGCTTTGATCCCATGAGTTCATGCCACTCATCGGCCACAATCACTTTCAAGTCTTTGAAAAAGTCAGGATAGTTTTTCTGAGCGAGTAAGAGGTGAAGACTTTCAGGTGTCGTGATTAACAACTCCGGTGGTTTCTCTTTTTGCCTGGCACGCTCTTTTAAAGATGTATCGCCCGAGCGAACACCGACTTGCCACGACAATTCCAATCCTTCAATCAATCGCTTCGCTGACAATTCAATTTCTTTCGACAACGCACGAATAGGGGTTATCCAAATGATTTGAAGTCCGTTGTTCTTTTTTGTTTTGTAATCTTCATGATTGCTAATAAACTCCAACATGGCGGGCATCAGCAATGAATAGGTTTTACCACTTCCCGTTGGTGCGTTTACCAAACCATTTTTTCCATCAAGGTAGGCTTGCCAGGCGTCAAGCTGAAAAGCGAAAGGTTTCCATCCACGGCCAGCGAACCAATCTTTTCCTATTTTTATGTTGCTTGATGACATCAAACTAAAAGTATGGTTTCCCATTGGCCTAAAAAACTATTTTTGCATTCAACTGTTAAGGCCATATAAAATCGGATCGATGGGAAAGTATTCTATTAAAGAACTCGAACAATTATCAGGCATAAAGGCACATACCATCCGCATCTGGGAGAAGCGCTACAAACTGATTGATCCAGCGCGAACTACGACCAACATTCGTTTTTATTCGGACGAGGACCTCAAGAAAATCATCAATGTATCGCTACTCAATAACAAGGGAATAAAAATCTCCAAGATAGCCGACATGTCGCTTGACTCCATGAGCAAGAAAATCATGGAGATGAGTGAAATTCATACTGAAGCAACCGTATACATTGATCAGATGGTGATCGCTATGATTGACATGGAAGAAGAGATGTTCGAGAAAATTCTGAACAATCTGATTCTTCGCTTTGGGTTCGAGAAAATGATCATGGATGTAGTCTATCCATTCCTCGAGAAGATTGGCATTCTATGGCAAACCCATAACATCACTCCGGCACACGAACATTTTATTTCCAATCTGATTCGCCAAAAAATAATCGTGGCCATTGATGGACTACCTATTCCTCCAAAGGCAGCGAAGAAAATTCTACTCTTTCTGCCAGAAGGTGAAATGCATGAAATGGGATTACTATTCTATCATTACCTAACACGGAAGAATGGTTACAGAACGTATTATTTGGGTCAAAGTGTACCGCATGAGGATTTGAAAAAAGTTGTTCAGGTGCATCAGCCCGACATACTTCTTACCTCTATTACATCTTATCCCGATGGAAATATTGAGCACTATCTAAAAAAGCTCTCAGACGATTTCAGTCACACTCCTATCCTCGTGTCCGGATATCAGGTTCAGTGTTTTATGGACACAAAGTCAAACAACCTCCAATTCTTCTCACGTGCTTCTGAGTTGACTAAACTCATATAAACCTGCGTCTTACGCTACTATAAATCCAGTTCTCTATTAAACATCGTAGGTATTAGACAATTCAAGTTTGGCTATATTATTGTTTATTATTTTGTTTAATAAAATTAAATAATAATTAAACATTATTTAATGATTAGTGTATAAATTAATATATTCGTTTAACAATACAATTAACAATTTAAACAAAATAACATGACCGAAACAGAATTTACCTCCGAAATTTCCGGTCTTAGAAGCTCTTTATTATCGTTTACCAGAAGGTTTACACACGACCGTGATGAATGCCTGGATTTGGTTCAAGATACCATGTTAAAGGCCCTTACCTATCGGGATAAATTCCGGGATGATACCAATCTGAAAGGATGGTTGTTTACGATTATGCGGAATACTTTCATCAATAACTACCGCAAAAATCAACGCGCCAGAACCTCAACCGATAAAACCAAAGACCTCTATTTCCTCAATGTGGAAGATGAACACACTTTCAACAGACCACAGGAGTCGATGGAGTTCAAAGAAATCTGGAGAAATGTAGGCGCTATAAAGGATGAATTACTGGTACCTTTCAAAATGCACACCACAGGCTATAAGTATCATGAAATTTCCGAGCACCTCACCATTCCAATTGGTACAGTAAAAAACCGAATCTTCCACGCGCGGAAAGAAATCCAAAAAAGATTGCAGGGATATAATTAATTTTCCGCTAAATTTTTCTGAAATGAGCCGTGTAGCGGTGATTGGTTCGGGTTTTGCGGGATTATCAGCTGCATGCTTCTTAGCAAAGGAGGGGTTTGACGTGACCGTGCTCGAGAAAAATGAATCTGCCGGAGGACGTGCCCGTAAATTTCAATCAAACGGTTTTACGTTCGATATGGGTCCAAGCTGGTATTGGATGCCTGATGTTTTTGAAAAATTCTTCAACGCTTTTGATAAAAAGGTTTCAGATTATTACACCTTAGAGCGATTGGATCCCTCCTATCGCATAGTGTATTCAAAGGATGACGTATTGGATATTCCTTCAGGGATAGGAGCATTGTGCAAAATCTTTGATCGACTAGAGCCTGGCAGCAGCAAACATCTTCTTCGTTTTCTGGAAGAAGGAAAAGTGAAATATGATATTGGCGTAAATAAACTAGTATATAATCCAGGATTGTCTCTAACTGAATTTATGGATGCTGATCTGGTGAAGGGAGTCTTTAGCATGCATGTATTTCAATCGATCTCTACCTACATCCGGAAGTTTTTTAAAGAACCTCGCTTAATTCAATTGTTAGAATTTCCGGTTTTATTTCTGGGCGCAAAACCAGAGAACACCCCTGCATTATATAGCCTTATGAATTATGCTGACATGGCACTGGGCACGTGGTATCCAACCGGGGGCATGCATAAAGTTATTGATGGCATGGTATCACTCGCCAAATCGTTGAATGTGAAGATGGAATTTAACAGTGCTGTGCAAGGCATCAAAGTTGATTCAACAAAAGCAAAAGGTGTTTTGATAAACAACACACTCCAAGAATTTGATTACATCGTGGCCAGTGCAGATTATCATCATGTAGAACAACACTTGTTGCCCGAAATACATCGCAATTACACGGAATCGTATTGGCAAAAAAGAGTGATGGCACCCTCCAGTCTTATTTTCTATTTAGGTATCAATAAGAAAATTAACAATCTCCTACACCATACCTTATTCTTTGATCAGGATTTCAAAGTTCATGCACGCGAAATTTATGATCATCCGCAATGGCCTTCATCACCGCAGTTTTACGTTTCGTGCACATCGCAATCCGATCGGACAGTAGCACCTGAAGGTTGCGAAAATATTTTTATTCTTGTACCGGTTGCACCCGGACTTGAAGATTCAGAAAACATGCGAGAAAAATATTTTGATATTATCGTAAGTCGATTTGAAACCATGATGGGTCAAAACATTCGCGATCACATTATATATAAAAGAAGTTACGCCCATGCTGATTTCATTGGTGATTACAATGCTTTTAAAGGCAATGCCTATGGTTTGGCCAACACACTTCCGCAAACCGCTAATTTAAAACCCACGATTATAAACAAAAAAGTAACAAACCTGTTTTATTGCGGTCAGCTCACTGTGCCAGGTCCCGGAGTTCCGCCTTCATTAATTTCGGGACAGGTAGTAGCAAAAGAACTGATCAAAAGACATCAGAAATTTGTAAATTGATAGTTGATGAAAGAGACTTTTGATAATGTTTCCATTCGTTGCAGCCGCATTACCACAAATGCGTACAGTACTTCTTTTTCGCTGGGCATACGCTGTCTTGAAAAAGAACTGCGCGACCCGATTTATTCTATTTATGGATTTGTTCGGTTTGCCGATGAAATTGTAGACACCTTTCATAACTACGATAAAGTCGACTTGCTAAACCGTTTTAGAGAAGATACCTTTCGATCGATCGAAGAAAAAATAAGTCTCAATCCAATACTAAATAGTTTTCAGGCCACGGTCAATCATTATCAAATCGAACATGCACTGATCGATCAGTTTCTAAAAAGCATGGAGCTTGATTTGGTTAAGAAAAATTACAATGTTGATACATTAAAGGAATATATCCTTGGCTCTGCAGAAGTAGTGGGCTTAATGTGTCTTCGTATTTTTTGCAAAGGCGATACTAAAATGTATAATAAGTTAAAGCCTCATGCAATGAGCCTGGGGTCAGCTTTTCAAAAGATAAATTTTCTTCGCGATCTCAATGCAGATTATCACGGTATGGGAAGAACCTATTTTCCCGAAATTGATCTTTCCAATTTTGATGATTCGAACAAGCACAAAATTGAGGAAAGCATTAAGGTTGATTTTGAAGAAGGTTACAAAGGAATAAAACAACTTCCTCGATCCGCTCGCTTTGGCGTTTATGTAGCCTATGTATATTACCTCGCATTGTTCAAGAAAATTCAAAATACACCTTCTGAACGTGTATTGAAAAGCCGCATCAGTATTCGCAAGCGGCACAAAGCAAGATTGCTTGCCTACTCGTATTTAAGACATCAACTCAATATGCTCTGATGGAACACGTTATCCTGGTTGATGAATTCGACAACGCCATTGGCACAATGGAAAAACTGGAAGCCCATCAAAAGGGAATATTACACCGTGCGTTTTCTGTTCTGCTCTTTAATTCAAAAGGTGAAATTCTTTTGCAGAAACGTGCGATCGGAAAATACCATAGTGGTGGTTTATGGACCAATACGTGTTGCAGTCACCCATTGCCTGGTGAGTCCATGAATGAAGCAACACGAAGAAAACTGATTCAGGAAATGGGTATTGATCTGAAGCCCGAGTTTGCCTACAAGTTTATTTACAAGACTGATCTTGACGATAACCTGATTGAACACGAATATGATCATGTTTTTATCGGTATGCACGATGGTGATCCGATCATCAACGGTGAAGAAGTTGATGATTGGAAATTCAGCGACCTGCCATCCCTCCGAGCAGATATGAAAGAAAACCCGGAAGCCTATACCTATTGGTTCAGGTTGATCATCAACCATTCACAGTTGAATACGGTCATTGCCTAACAACTCTTTATCCCCGCTTATTGTCGTTCTAAAATAATTTCTTTCTATTTCATCTTAAAAGTAGAAACATATTAAACGCTATTCCGTATCAAGAGATAGAAACACTATTTCATGAAGGGATACATAGGTGAATTTGAAGAACTCGTACTATTAACCATTGCCAGTCTCGGTGACGAAGCATATGGAGTTTCAGTAAAAGAAAATATCGAAAAACGAGCAGACAGAGGGATAAGCATCGGTGCATTACATTCCACCATCACCCGATTAGAAGAAAAAGGATTTATCAAATCGAGGTTGGGAGACCCTACCCAGGAACGCGGTGGCAGAGCCAAACGCTTCTTCGAACTAACCCATGACGGCAAAGTAGCGCTTCATCATATGAAAGATTTGCGCGATGAACTCTGGAAAATTTCAAAAACAACTTTGTCGTTATCAAAATGAAGAAGCGTAAATCCATCACGCCACCTCGTCTCGCAGAGAAATTCTTTGAATGGTGTTGTTCAACTGCTGCAGTGGATGATCTCCGTGGCGATATGGAAGAATTATTTTATCTGAACCTTGAGCGGATGTCAGTCATGCAAGCAAAGTTTCAGTATTGGAAACAAGTCTTTGCTCTTGTATTCTCCTATGCGCTTAAAAAAAGAAAGCAAAAATCATCGTATCATACATTATCATCCAACACATTCAATACTTCCATGTTAAAAAATTACTTTTTGATTGCTTCGCGCAATTTGATCAAACATAAATTCTTTACCATCATCAACGTGCTTGGATTGGCGGTGGGTATGTCCATGAGTCTTTTGTTAATTGCCTTGTTATCCTTTCTCTGGACGTATGATGATTTTCATGAAAACAAAAACAACATTTACCGCATCATTTCCAAAACAGATGATCATGTAAGCAACCGTGAGTTTGCGTCTGCACCCGCTATACTTGCCGATCGATTAAAAAACGAATATCACGGAGTGAAGGAAGTTGTGCGAATAGACAAAACGCTTAACGTAGAAGCGATGTATGATGGTAATCAACTTCCGTTAAATGGATATTTTGTCGACTCCAATTTCTTAACAGTATTTTCATTTCCATTATTGAAAGGCAATCCGGAAACCGTTCTTGATAAATCAAACTCCTTACTCATAACTGAAAAAGCGGCCAAAAAAATATTTGGAGATGCAGACCCCATTGGCAAAGTAATCATGATGGGTGAGTTTGGCGAGTTTGAGATTTCAGGCTTGCTTAAAAACCATCCTAGAAATTCGCACATGCAATTTGAAGTATTGACCTCATATCAAAACTTAGAGAAGTCATCTCCATTTCAAATAAATGAATCCACCGAAGAGTCATGGAAAGAATTTAGAAATTCATATGTATACATGTTATTGCCCGATCGCGCAGACACGAAAGACGTTGAGAAATATTTGAACAGCATCGCCCAGGAAGCCTATAAAAAAGAAGAGAATTTTAGTGCATCATTTGAATTACAATCCATTAAGGACATTGCACCAGGACGCGAATTATATAACGAGATTGGAACCGACTGGGGATATGCTGCTATCCTTATTTTCGTTGTTCTTACTCTTTTAATACTTCTCCCGGCTTGCTTCAACTATTCCAATATTTCCATTTCCCGGGCTCTTAAGCGAATGAAAGAAATTGGGCTTCGCAAAGTCATGGGTGGACAACGAAATCAGATTCTTTTGCAATTTATTACTGAAACTGTCATCATTACCTTTATTGCTCTCGGTATATCCTATTACCTCTTTACCCTTGTACGTTATGAATTCCTCTCTGTGATTGTCGGTGGTCATGATGTTGTAAGCCTCGATACAAATGCACAAACTATTTTCTATTTTATCTTATTCGCTTTAATTGTTGGGGTGCTCACTGGCATTGTTCCCGGATTGTACTTCGCAAAGCTCAATCCGATTCAAGCACTGAAAAGCAAACCTACCGGAAGCAATGCCAAATTCAATTTGAGGAAAGCACTCACTGTATTTCAATTCGCCCTTTCGCTAGGGTTTATCATGAGTGTGGTTATTGTGTTGAGTCAATACCGTCAAACCATTAACTACAATTTTGGTTTTGATCAGGCAAACATTCTTGATGTGAATCTCCAGGAAGTCGATCCGCAACTATTCCGAAATGAATTTACCAAGCTTTCATCTGTACAATCCATGTCGATGTCTTCTCATGTAATGGGAGCTGGATCATCCGGAAGCACATGGGTAATGGGAGCTGACCAAACGGATTCGGTTGAGGTGTCACAAATGTTTATTGATTACAATTACCTAAGTAATCTTAATCTGAAATTATTAGCTGGAAAGAATTTTGTTGAGAATGCTTCAGCGAATTCAAATCGTGTTATCGTAAATGAAGAATTTTTGAAACACTTCAAAGTAGCACAACCGATTGATGCCATTGATCAACTCTTTTTACTGGAAGACAACCAAGAAGTGGTTGTTATCGGTGTTGTGAAAAACTTTCATTATGCCAGTTTGCGCGAGCCTATTAAAAGTTTTTTCTTTCGCTATGATGCCAGTCATTTTAGCATTGCCAACATTAAAGTTGCTTCCTCTGATATGTTCACCTCCATTACAGAAATGGAATCCGCATGGAAGTCCATGGGTGGTGAAAAGAAATTCGAATCCAAATTCTTTGAAGATGAAATTGCAGATGCGTATTCATTCTACTTTGCTATGGTCAAGATTTGCGGATTTCTCGGTTTGCTTGCCATCACCATTTCCTGCTTAGGATTATTAGGTATGGTTGTGTTTACCGTAGAGAATCGCACCAAGGAAATTGGTGTTAGAAAAGTAATGGGTGCCTCAACATCCACCATTACGATGTTGTTATCAAAAGATTTCGCCAAGCTGATGCTCATTGCGGCTTTAATTGCTACACCTATTACCTATCTATTCTTTGATGGAATCTTTTTGAAAATGCAGTACTACAAATTACCCATTGGAGCGTTTGAAATTATTGCGAGCCTGTTGCTCATGCTGGTGTTGGGTTTTGTTACCATACTATCGCAAACAGTGAAAGCAGCAAAAGCAAATCCGGTGGATACGTTGAGGAATGAGTAAATGTATTTTGAGTTAATGCTTATGGCGAATAACTATGAAAATGTCTACCATTAAGCAGCTAAAGCACCAACAAATAGATTAGAATTTTTTAGCCGCAGCGGGGCTACCTCTTTGTAGCGCTGGGTTTGAAACCTAGCGTTACAAATATATATTGAAGATGTGCCATAGGGAATTTTTAATCGACCTTCATATTTTCTGGCACACAACGAATCTCTCTGATCGGGGCATGGAGCAAAATGCGCCAAGAACATTTGCTATTCTAATAACAAACTCTTAACACGAAAGGCCAGCATATGCTGGCCTTTCGGTTTGTATATAGTGGAGATTGGCCTAACGTTTCTTTATTAATTTCCCGTACTGCGTCTTTTTCTTTCCGCTGGAAAAACGGTAGATGTAAAGATCATCCTTCAGATTTTCATCACCACATTCGAAAGAATACAACTCACCTTTCCAGACATTTCCTTTATATACCTGATGAACTTTTTTTCCACACTTGTCAATGATATCCAGTTCAACATAATCGTCTTCATCACACTTCCATTCGAATTTCAGATTACCATGGAATGGATTCGGGTACGCACAAACTTTCACACCATCGTCATCATCACTGTCGTCATCGTGATTCAAACTATCAATCGCAATACATTGACCAGCCTTATAGGCCACAACAGGATCCCAATCCTTCAGTGTTTCTTTGCATGAGTAGTCGCCACAGATTGTGAATTTAACTTTGAATGTTTCAGCTTCTTTTCCAAAGTCACTGATGCCATCCACTTTAAGCCCATTTAATCCGGTTGTTGGATCCATACCTATTTCCATTTTCCATCCACCTGAATTCCATGTATTCTTTACTGTACCACAGGGTATGGCAATATCCCAATGCGAAAGTTCATGGCGGCAGTTTCCATTCGTACTCACAATTACCTCATAGGTTTTACACAATCCATCTGTGCTCACCAGCGTAACCGATGAATCAAAGCATTCATCGCATGTCTCATCATTTGTACCATCGCCACCATCTCCATCATTCTGATCGGTACAAGTAGTAGCTGCATATGAACATGTTTGGGTACATCCATCTTTTACGATTGTCAATGTGAATGTTGCGTTGCTGTTCACATCTCCGGCAGTGTATGTAATGGATTGACTTGTTGTACCGCTCGTGATGATCCATTTACTATCGGAGCTTTGAACCGTCCATTGATAACTGGTTGCTACGGCAATTGAAGTACCTAATATATTGTTGATTGAATTACAAGCTGCAACGGAATCGGGTTGAGTAATAAGACACGACCATCCGACTGCTGATCCACTAACAATAAATTCCTTTGCTAGTGAACATCCATTCACATCTTTAATTGTAACTGTGTATGTGCCGGATTGCAATGAATCCAAATCTTCTGCAGTAGCTCCATTCGACCATGTATAGGTGTACGGTGGTTTTCCTCCTCCAACCGTCAAATCGATAGTGTATGATCCCTCTGCGTTACATTGATTATTTGAAATAGAGGCTGAAGCCGTAATAGCCGGGGGATTACTAATAGTATAAGTAAGTAGCCGACTGCAACCAGTAGCATCGGTGATCGTAACCTTATAAACACCCGGTGCAATTTCCGTTATTGAATTTCCAGTTTCACCATTCGACCACACATAGGTATACGGCTCGACACCACCGCTTGGTGTGAGTATGATCGAACCCGTGCTCTCATTATAACAGAGCGGTTGAATTACTTCAGAACCTACCTGGAATGTTTTCTTTGATACACTAATGGCAAGTGTAGCAGAACATCCATTGGCATCCGTTACTGTTATTCTGTAGATGCCTGCTAAAAGTCCTGATAAATCTTCAGTAGTTGAACCATTCGACCATACATATGTATAAGGTGCAGTACCTCCCGTTACCGTAAGATTAATTGCTCCTGATGCATCATCTAAACAACTTGTTTGTATTACAGTTGAGCTAAGTCGAAGCGTGTTGTTTTCTCTAAGACTGTAAGTCAATTCAGTTGAACATCCGCTACTATCGGTAACTGTAACTTTGTACATACCTGTTGCCAGATTTTGAATATCCTCTGTTGTTTCGCCATTCGACCATAGATAGGTATAAGGAATCACTCCTCCGCTTACCGTGATGTTGATACTACCATTCGATTGTGTACACGCTGGCAATGTAGAAGTTGCAGTGATCAGAATTTGTGAAGTATTAACCAGGTTAAATGTTTTTTGAACGGAACATCCAATGCTATCTTTCACAGTAACCATGTATGTTGCTGATTTCAATGCAGTAAGATCTTCAGTTGTCGCACCATTGCTCCATGAATAGGTATAGTTATTACTGCTTCCACCAGAAACCGTTAGGTCAATTGCTCCGTCACTTCTTCCATTGCAACTTGCATTTGTTATGGCTCCTGATACAACAATGGCCCCTGGTTGTGAAATGGTTCCTGTAAGAACTACTTCTGTACCGGATGCGTCACGAACTGTAACTGAATAATTTCCTGCTACGCGATTAGAGAGGGATGATGTTGTGTCTCCTGTTGACCAGCTGTAAGTATACGGTGCTACACCTTCCGTCGCCACAACTGAAAGTGTTCCATCGGCTGCTCCGAAACACGAAGCATCTTTTTGCTGAAGATTTGCCGCAAGATTCTGACACGAATTATTTTCAAGTGTATCATAGAAAACACAGGTTGCCGCTTTATAGGCCACAATTGGTTCCCAACATTTTAATTCATCCACACATGAACGGTTATTGGAACATCTTCCACCGTCTGGGCAAAGGGTAAATTTTACAGTGAAACTTTTCAGAGATGTTTCCCCAAAGTTTGGAATGTCGTCAATTTTAAATCCGTTGAGTTTTGTAGTTGGATCGTAACCGTATTCTTGTTTCCAGCCTTTCGAATTGTAGAGGTTTTTCACATCGCCACAAGGAATGGCTACAGTGTAATGCGAAAGTGCATGATCGCAATCGCCTGAGTATGAAACTTTGAATTCGTAATTTGTGCAGGAGCCATTTTTTTCAGCCTTTATAATTTCCGTGTTGAAACAATTGTTTTCGCACGATTGAGTTGCTGGCGAAAATTGTGCGAGCAGTTCAGTTTGAAGGGTAAGAATCCCGACTAGTATGAATAGTCTAAGTAGCCTTGTTTGCATAAGCGTTGGTGTAAGTAATGCTTTATACAAGTAGACCAACTTATAAAGAGTATCGCAAATACGAATGGTTTATGCTGCCGATAAAAAACATAAGCGATGGGGTGAATTGAGTTTTAGTGAAGGTTACTGAAAATTGTCCTTACAATTTCAAAAACCGCAACGATGTATGGTATTTTTTTTGATTTATGCATTTCAAATCCACTTAAGGCATTTCTGAGGAGGAACATAGACACACGTTAGCAATACCCAGGCTGCATTGGTATCCTTCACAGTTATGGACATGAAGATTCTTTTAATAACACCAAATACTTCTCCCTCTCACATTAATACTCTAATTTGCTAGAGCAATCCAGATCAATTCTGCCATCAAAAATTAAATGATGGCAATCTCTCCTCTGCTATTATTTACCTGCAAATCCCTATGTAATGATGTAAAAAAAAATAACCCTCAAATTTTCAAGTTATGAAATCAATCAAAAACCCCCTCGAAAGATTCCAGAATGGAATGACACGTTCCCTAAACCAGCAAGCAACCACTGCAATACTGGTTTTATTATTGTTTCTTAAATTCGATACCCCTTATGCACAAGTGTTCTATGGAACTACTTCGGGTGGAGCTTATGGAACAGGATCCATCTTCAAAATAAATGGCGATGGAACGGGCTATCAGGAAACTCACCTGAAAGCCAGCAACGGTACTAATAATAGTAACACCCGCTCCAGTTTCGATCGCTACAGGTTAACCCAATTTTCTAATGGCAAATTTTATGGCGTAACCGTTTCAGGTGGTTCAGGACAGGAAGGCGTTTTATTTGAGTACGATCCGGTAACCAATGAGTACACCGAAAAAATGGATTTTGAATATTACGGCACAAGCGTACCCCTTGGTGAAATGCTTGAGTATAACGGAAAGTTGTATGGAACGAGCGTTGGTTACGGATACTATATATATTCCTTTGATCCATCCACAAATTCATTCAAAAAAGAATTTACATTACCGGCACCATCGCCTGGAATGATTTTACTGAATGGAAAATTCTATGGGATGACAACACGTGGTGGCCTTCAAAGAGCAGGAGCAATTTTTGAATACAATCCTCAAACTGGAGTATACAAGGCTATATTTCAATTTGACCGCACCTCAACCGGTTATTTCCCGGAAGGTGGTCTCACGCATTATAATGGAAAATTATATGGTGTAACCACTACCGGAGGCAAGTATGCCCAAGGTACATTGTTCGAATTTGATTTGAGTACGCAGCAATTTGGGAAAAAAATTGATTTCAAAGCCGACATCAATGGAAGCAGACCTATTGGCGATCTTTCTATATATAACGGAAAACTTTTAGGAATAACCTCTGGTGGTGGTAATTCCAATCAGGGTGTATTATTTGAGTACGATCTGAGCACAGCATTATTGCAAAAGGCCATTGACTTTAGTTCTGAAACGCCACAAGGAACATTTAAATTAATAAACGGAAAGTTATACGGAGTAGCAACTGATGGCGGTGCAGAAGGAGAAGGCGTTTTATTTTCGGTCGATCCTCAAACCAAAGAGTATGTACGGCTTTTCGAATTTGATGAAGATGAAACCGGAGGTCATCCCTTCGGCCAACTTACACTCTATGGCAATACATTGGTTGGGGTAACAAAATCAGGAGGCTACGGCAATGGTGGCGTAATTTTTAAATATGATCTGGCGAGCGATCAGCTTCACATTGAATCATCCTTTAACTATGCTCCTTTTGGCAAAAGACCACTTTGTTTGGTGGAAGTGGATAGTGTATTCTATGGATTAACGTCCCATGGTGGCGCCAGCGGAAATGGAGCATTGTTTAAACTTGATCCGAATACTTTTGCGCTCACTAACTTGCATAATTTTGATTGTGATGAATGTGGTGTGTACACTACACAAGCAATAAAAGGGAAGCTATTAGTGGTGGACCATCTGCTGTACGGAATAACCAAAAAAGGAGCCAGCGATGAAGGCGGTGAACTATTTGTGTATGATATAGATCAGGCGAGTTACACTACACTTGTTGAATTCAATACAAATGAAACCGGCTCAATACCAGTCGGAAATATTGCACTCTTGAATGGTAAAATATATGGCGCTACCAAACGAGGTGGCTCAGGAAATACAGGTGTATTATTTGAGTATGACCTGGAGAATTCAACCTTTCAAATAAAACAGAACCTTTCTTATTCCACAGGACTCGAACCTGAATTCACCAGTGTTGACGATTCTTTATTATATGGAGTAGGGTACGGTGGCAGTTTCCAGCATGGAATTATCAATGCCTATGATCCAGAAAACAATACACTCACTCCTAAATACGAATTTCAAAATTCAGCTGATGGCACCAATCCAACAGGCGAACTAACTTCGGTATCTTCTAAGGTCTTTGGTGTTACAAAATCTGGAGGAGCGTTTAATAACGGTGTCATCTTTGAGTTTGACACTCAAACCCAAATTTATCAGGACATTCTGGATTTTACGAATTCTGGTTCCACGCCTGGAATCATGGTCTTTCATGAAAACAAATTGTACGGAGGACAAAATCGAGGTGTTATATTTCAATTTGATTTAGATAATGCTGAATACCAAACCTTAGTTGACGTACTACCAATAACAAGTGATTTCTACGATGAAATCAATTCCCTTATTGTTCACGATGGTGAGTTTCAAATTTTCCCTCACACTGCTATCGTTACTGAAGTGATTGAATTCTCGCAAGGCAAGCGTAAGGATGGAAAGTCGATAGAAATAAACAGGAGCAATCCGCAAAAGGCGTTATCCCTCGCAGACTCGCATGATTCTCCACAGAATGAGATTAACTTTGTTTCATTAGGATTTGGTGGTTCTATTACCCTAGCGTTTGACCAACAACTTTATAATAATTCAGGTGTCGATTTACACATCTTTGAAACTTCTTACGGGAATCCATCTTTCTACGATTACCCTGAACAGGCTGAGGTTTTTGTTTCTCAAGATGGCAATGAATGGACTTCATTAGGACTCACAAATCCTAATAATCCCCAGGAAAATTGCAGCATGAAACTCGATTCAGATTTTGATCTGGAACCCTTCGGATTAAATTGGATAAAGTATGTGAAAGTAGTAGACGTAACGAATCCATTCGCTAAACGGAGAGATAAAAATACATGTGTGGAGTCTGCATTCGTTGCCTTCAACAGTGCTTCAGACGGTTTCGATCTTGATGCCATTCATCATATAAGAAGTTTATATCCGCGTAATGCATCTGCCCGCAGTGCATCCGAAAATAGTTCTGCAATAATCAACATTAGTGCCCCGAATGCAACCGCTCTATTGTATCCTAATCCAGTATCGAATCACCTAACCATAGATATGTCAGAAGAACAAGAACTGGCGATTATGGAAGATGATTTCCATTTGGAAATTATTGACACGCAAGGCAAGATCTGGAACGACTCACGAGAATTAATGGATGACAGTTGGACAATCAATCATGATGTCACCAAACTCAATCCTGGTATGTACATCGCGCGTGTCACTAATGGAAATGTGAGAAGGCATTATAAGTTTATAAAAAAATAACTTTCTCTGCCAATCAGAGTTAGCAACTCTGATTGGCAGAGAAATCTTAATTCCATATTTCATTCATGGCAGTGAGTATGATGGGTTTGCCATCCGTCACTACAATGGTGTGTTCGTGTTGTGCCACATAACCACCTTTATTTCCAACCAATGTCCATCCATCTTCTTCTGTGTTGGCCATGGTAGATAATGTCGAGATAAAGGTTTCTACTGCTACCACAGAATTTTTCCTGAATCTACTGAGGTTAAATTTGTCGTAGTAGTTAGCAATTTCAAGGGGTTCTTCATGAAGCTTTTGCCAATACCATGACCTGTCAGATTTTTGATAACACGGTAACCTGATTTTTTTGCTTCGTTCTCGATGAGTCTTCCAATATCGGCGATGCGAACGCCACCTTTAATATTGTTGATTGCTTTCTGCAAAATTTCTTTTGATGCATCTACTAATTTCTGATGCTGATGAACATCCGGTCCCAGCACAAAAGAACCACCGTTATCCGACCAATATCCGTCACACTCTGCTGAAACATCAATGTTAATCAGATCACCCTCGCGCATTATTCTTTGCGCTGTTGGTATGCCGTGGGCAATTTCGGAGTTGATGCTAATGCACGTCCAGCCAGGGAAGCCATAGGTAGAAGCCGGTGCTGACTTCGCACCAAAGTCAGATAAGATTTGCCCTCCAAAATTATCCAATGCTTTGGTTGTCATACCTGGACGGGCATGGTTTCTCATTTCTTTTAAAGTGATGGCCACCACTTCACTTATCTTTTTCATTCCGATGAGCTCGGATTCTTTTGTAATGGACATACAAATTTCAATTATTACCTTTCAAATTCTTGTCTTCAACTCTAATCTGAAATTCAATCATTCTCATTGTCTGCCTCCAAGCTAAATAACTTAGATATCCGAATATAATAATGAATAGCAGAGTTATAAGAACCCATCCACATGTCATATCAATGTTTAGCACTGGTGCCAATGCAAGAGACATAATTAATGCAGTTGTAGAATTTGAGGAAACAAAGAACGAGTTCCATCTTCTTGCGATCCAATCGTGTACCGCTTTAGGAACAATAGCATGATCAAATGTAACTGAAGCATATAATCTATCTTCTTTCTCTATCCTATCGGAGTCTTTCAATATAAGTTTTCCAATTGAAGTATATGATCCTTCTTTTAACCATATTTCATAGTCCCATCCATTTTTGAAACAAAGAAGTTTTAAACTGACTATGGTTATCGTACCTAGGACGAAACCAATTACTAGAATTAATGAAGTAGCGCCTAACAAAGCGGTCAAAGTATTAATTTCCTTATTAGACCCGATTAGATAAGTAATTACATCATCTAAGGTTGTCGTTTCATCGAATGAAATTCCGAGAAGAATTGATCCCATTAAAATTAATGGTGGATACAAAAATCTTATTTGCCTTTCACTATCCATAGGCTGATTACTTAAGTTAACATCAACTACTAAGTATTATAAGTTTACTCGACAAACTTTTCTATTTGTTCCTTTAACTTAACCTCACACCTTCTTCTTCTGCTCTTTCTTCGGTGTTGTTGCAATCACCGAAACTAATTCATTATACCATGGCTCACCATATTTGCGAATGAGAGGATCGCGCAAAAATTTATAGACGGGTACTTGTAGTTCTTTACCAAGAGCACACGCATCACTGCAAATGTGCCACTTATGATAGTTGATGGCTTCGAAATCTTTTTTCTTGGTGATGCGGATGGGATATAAATGACACGAGATAGGTTTCTTCCAATTAATATCTCCGGCCTTATGTGCCGCTTCAATGCCGCACTTCAATATTTTCTTGTCATCATAAATAGCATAAACACATTCGCGTCCGCTGATGATGGGGGTACACAGTTCGCCTTCATCGTCTATGGTGTGGGTACCTTGCTTTTCAATTTCTTTTATGCCTTCGGGGCTCAAATACTTTTTTACTTTCGGATAGATCTCTTCTAAAATCGCCAGCTCTTCTTGTATCAAGGGTGCACCAAAATCACCTTCCACGCAGCACGCTCCTTTACATTTCTCCAGGTTACAAACGAATTCCTTATCGCGAATATCATCTGACACCAACACCTCTCCTACTTTCATCATAGCTCAATAATTTTTACAAAGATAGAAAACCAAAGTCAGAAACCGCAGAGGGCGCTGAGCTTCGCAGAGGGTTTTGTTCAAGCTCTGGATTCAGAATATCATTTGTAAAATTCCAAAGGTATTAGCTCTGTGGTAAAGCAGCACCATAGAGGTCACGGAGGAATGCACACAGAGAAGCACAGAGGGTTTTATTCAAGCTTTGCATTAAGGGTATCATTAGTGAAATCTACCAAGAGCAGACGGAATTAACTCTGCGGTTCTCTGCGCCCTCCGCGGTTAAATGCATTAAAACAATTCAAACAGCAAATGCTCGCTTACTTTAATATCTTCCTGAATGGCACGCGTTGAAAAGTGCTTCGAGAAAAATCCAATAGAATAGGCCGGTAAATTCATCAGCTTCGATTCCAGTTTGTGTGTTGACAACGCGGAATTCAATCCCGTAACCAACATGTTGTTTTGATACAATCGCACAAGTCGCCTGTAGAATTGTTCGTTGCTTTCTACACCTTTCATCCGATCGAAGTTTGCCGCGCCAGCATATCGCTTAAACTTCTCTGCATTTTCGTGAAGGTAATAACGGTAGTTCAACCGATCGTTCACCATAAAGGTAAACGGCATCAGGAAACTGAAATTCAATGCGGCCATCTTATCAATGGTAGCGAACGGTACTTCGACAGAAAAAGGATCAATCAAACAAAGCACCGCCACCTTATGACCACCCTTGCTGGGCGGTATATACGATCTGAACTTATCAATCAACTCCTCAAGAGGCGAATCGAAAATCACCACATTCTTGTCGCGATGGTATTTGTTCACCCGGATCTTTAAGGCTTTCGCCTGATCCGCTTCTCGCTCACAAAAAATCCATTTGGTTATGGGCAGATCAGCATCCAGCGAAGCCAGGCACGTACCTTGAAAAATTTCTTTTTGATGTCCGATGGAATATAAACCGCTTCCGGAAAAAAGATCGACAAATACTATTTCGTCTGCTTTGCCAGATACATTGATGGTGAAAGACTGAATGTAACTAAGGAGTAGTTGAACCTTTACTTTAAACCACGACTCCGTTGCTGTAACACTGAAACCATCATCGGTGTAAAGTTGTTTTGAATTATTAGTTCCAGATTTAAAGTTCAAAGTTCCAGATTCGAAGTTGAATGTTCGTGTTCAGAGGTTAAAGGTAAATGGAATTTTAGTGGTAGAGAAAATTACATGCAGAAAATTGTTAAGGTGACTATTGGTTTAATGAAATCTCCCAATCATATCCGAATAAATCGCAAATCAACAATCACTAATCACTCATCACAAGTGGAATTTGACTTGTGATGAGTGATGATAGACTAGTGATTTTAGACTTGGTGTCGTATTCTCATTTATATCGCTTAAATCACACTACCTGGCACCATTTTCCATTGTGAATTCTCAACCAAAAATTAATCCCGATAATATTCTTATCCCAGATAAAATTTAACATGACAGTAGTTTAATTTGCACCCGATATGATGGACTATTTAGCGAGTTTGAATGAGCCCCAGTTAGAGGCTGTTATTAATACAGAAGGTCCGTGCATGTTGATTGCCGGTGCAGGATCAGGAAAGACAAGAGTATTGACGTATCGCATTGCTCAATTGATGGGCAAAGGTGTTGATCCATTCAACATCATGTCGCTTACCTTTACCAACAAGGCCGCCAAAGAAATGCGCGAGCGCATTGAAAAGGTAATGGGCCACGATGCGCGCAACTTATGGATGGGAACCTTTCACTCCGTATTCGCTCGCATTCTTCGCGCAGAGGCGCAGCACCTCGGCTATCCCTCTGACTTTACCATTTACGATACAGATGATTCGAAATCGCTCATTCGAACCATCGTAAAAGAAATGGGATTGGACGATGCTACTTATAAAGTCAACACGGTTTATAATCGCATCTCTGCCGCGAAGAATAGATTGATTGGCTGGGCTGAATACATGGCTAACCCGGAAATAACCGGTGATGATATTGCGAACTTGCGTCCAGAGATTGGAAAAATTTACCGTGCCTATGCCATGCGCTGTTTTAAATCGGGCGCGATGGATTTTGATGATTTGCTTTTCAACACCGACAAACTTTTTAAAGAACACCTCGAAGTACTGAACAAATACCAACAGCGCTTTCAATATGTATTGGTGGATGAGTTTCAGGATACCAACTTGTGTCAGTATTTTATCATACGAAAACTCGCTGCAGTTCGCCAGAACATTTGTGTTGTGGGCGATGATGCGCAAAGTATCTACGCTTTCCGCGGAGCTGACATTACCAACATCTTAAACTTCGAACGCGATTATCCAGATTTAAAAATCATCAAGCTCGAACAAAATTATCGCTCGACCGGAAACATTGTAAGTGCTGCCAACTCTGTCATCAAACGAAACAAAGCACAGTTACCTAAAAACGTCTGGACAGAAAACGAAGAAGGTAATCTTATCGAGTTGATCAAAGCGGTTTCTGATAATGAAGAAGGTAGGTTGGTCGCGAATTCTATCTTCGAAGAGAAGATGCAACATCAATTGAAGTTTAGTGACTTCGCTATTTTGTATCGCACCAATAGTCAGTCGCGAGCGATTGAAGAGGCGTTGCGCAGAATGAATGTGAAATACAAAGTCGTTGGTGGTTTATCGTTTTATCAACGCAAAGAAATTAAAGACTTGCTGGCGTACATGCGCTTTGCCATCAATCAGCAAGATGAAGCATCATTCAGAAGGATCATCAACTTACCAAAGCGCGGTATTGGTGATTCAACAATTGATAAAGTTGTTGTGGCAGCAAATGATCATGCCATTTCCATTTGGGAAGTATTGCAAAATGCCAACTCGTTTATTGGTGGACGTGCCGCTACACCCATCGATGATTTTGTGTCGATGATCAAACGTTTCAATGTTGAGATCGAAAAGAAAGACGCATATGATGCTGCCTTTGAAATTGCAAAAGGCTCAGGCTTGCTTCGTGAATTATATGAAGACAAAACCGTTGAAGGATTAAGTCGCTATGAAAACGTTCAGGAATTATTGAACGCCATCAAAGAATTTGTAGAAGATCCGGAACGCGAGGATAAAAAGTTAGGATCATTTCTTCAGGAAGTTTCATTAGTCACAGGCCAGGATCAAAATAAAGACAAAGATCCTGACACCGTTACACTCATGACCATCCACATGGCCAAGGGATTGGAGTTTCATAATGTCTACATCGTAGGGATGGAGGAAGATTTGTTTCCTTCTCAAATGATGTTGAGTAGCCGCGCGGAACTGGAAGAAGAGCGCAGACTTTTTTATGTAGCCATTACTCGGGCACAGAAGAAATTATTTCTTTCCTACGCACTAAGTCGTTACCGTTTTGGTCGCTTGAAGAATTGTGAGCCGAGCCGTTTCTTAGACGATATCGATCCTGCCTTTATGAAGGTAAGCACCAAGTTCATCGGATTGGAATCAACACCCCCACCGAGCAGTTTGTATGCGAAGAAGTTGGTGAGCAGTATGAAGAAAACTCAGGCTCAGCCTGTCAATAAACCATCTGGCTATAAAGC
>JANMRZ010000067.1:0-9856 GCA_031388805.1 Chryseolinea sp. | reverse complement strand
AGGCCTGTCCAAAGGTCTTGTTGAGTCGGTCCTAAAAATCGGCTTCGAAACGCCCACGCCCATACAGGAAAAAGCCATACCTGTTTTATTGAAGGGGAATCGTGACTTTGTTGGCCTTGCACAAACCGGAACCGGTAAAACCGCTGCCTTCGGATTGCCCCTTTTAGACTTGGTTGACGACTCTAGTCGCGATACCCAAGCTCTAGTCCTTGCCCCAACGCGCGAACTTTGTCTGCAGATTGCGAGTGACCTTGAGAACTTTACTGAAAAGATAAAGCACCTCAACATTACTGCTGTTTATGGAGGATCGAGCATTACTGATCAGATCAGAAAAATTAAAAAAGGCTCACAAATTATTGTGGCTACTCCAGGTCGTTTAATTGACTTGATCGATCGCAAAGCCATTTCTTTAGGCACCATTAAGTTTGTGGTGTTAGATGAGGCTGATGAAATGTTGAACATGGGTTTTAAAGAAGATATCGATAAAATTCTTTCGTACACTCCGGATACTAAAAATACATGGTTGTTCTCTGCTACAATGCCACGCGAAGTACGCGCCATTATGAAGAACTATATGGAAGATCCATTCGAACTTCAGGTAGGTGAACAAAACACAAGTAACGTTAACATTGAACATACCTACGTTATCGTTCAGGATAAAGACAAATACCTTGCACTGAAAAGAATCCTCGATTACAATCCGGATATTTTTGGTTTGATTTTTTGCCGCACGCGTATCGACACACAGCGCATTGCTGAGATGTTAATGAAAGATGGTTATAGTGCTGATGCACTTCACGGTGATCTTACGCAACAACAACGCGATCGTGTAATGAATAAATTCCGTGGACGTGGATTGCAAATCTTAGTTGCAACAGACGTAGCGGCTCGAGGTATTGACGTTGATAACATTACACACGTTATCCATTTGAATATTCCGGATGAATTGGAATTCTATACCCATAGAAGTGGTCGTACCGCTCGTGCTGGTAAGAAAGGTATTTCAATCGCCATGATTTCCAAACGTGAGTTGGGAAGAGTAAAGCAGTTGGAAAAATCATTGAAGTCAACCTTCAAAAAGTTAACGATACCTACAGGACCAGAAGTTTGTCAAAAACAATTGTTAGCGTTGATGCACAAAGTTCACGAAGTAAAAGTGAATGATGACGAGATTGCGGAATTCCTTCCAGCAGTTGAAGCAGCATTGAAAGATCTTACCAAATCTGAATTGATCAAACGTTTTGCATCAATTGAATTCAATCGCTTT
This sequence comes from Chryseolinea sp., assembly GCA_031388805.1. Taxonomy (GTDB): domain Bacteria; phylum Bacteroidota; class Bacteroidia; order Cytophagales; family Cyclobacteriaceae; genus Chryseolinea. Next base: position 8,589 of record JANMRZ010000067.1, on the reverse strand, counting down.
TTAGATTATTACCGCAATGCTCCTGATCTGAATGTAGATGGAAGCGGAAGACGTGATAGTTCAACGGATAGTTATTCAAGTGGCAACCGATTCTTCATCAACTTAGGTAAGATGGATGGATTGGAAGTTCCAGAAATGCTTCAGTTCATACAAGAATCATGTCGTGTTGATAGACGCTTCATTGGTAAAGTAGAATTAAAAGGAGCATTCTCTTTCTTCGAAGTAGAAAAAGAACAGGCAGAAGCAATCTTCAATGGCTTTAAAGGTGTTGAATATAAAGGCCGTCAGGTGCGTGTTGAAGTTACTGAAGGAAGGTCACACGGTGGCAGCTCAAGAGGCGAGTCACGTGGTGAATCATCTGGTCGCGATTACAAACGCAGCGGTTCATCATCGTCATCTTCTTCAAGAGGTAGCAGAGATGGTGGTGGATACACTAAACGTCCCCGAACAAGCGGTGGTGGCGGTGGATACAGTGGTGGTGGCGATGCAAAGAAAAAGCGTTGGTAGTCTTCATTTTAAAATGACAAATGCAAAATCCCATCTGGTTCAGATGGGATTTTTTTTGCCTAAACATGATTACTAATTGGAGGATCAAACTATTACGGTCTTGGTCAGATTCGATGCTATTTAGGTTTTCAGAAAAATTATATATCATTGCACCAGTATTGGTTCCCGACATGTGTCAGGATTAAAAGGGAATTCGGTGTGAATCCGGAACAGTTCCCGCTACTGTAAGTGTTCTTAACGGGTTTGTCCCCATCTTTTAGTCACTGTGGCGCGAGGCGCGTCATGGGAAGGCCAGACAAACCAACACAAGTCAGGAGACCTGCCAACACAATTTGTTCTTCCACCACCTCGGGAAAAAGGTAAAGGCAGATTAAGATTTATTCTTTTAAAATTTTCAGATGTTGATCACACTGTTATTCCGTATTAGCGGAATCGGTCTTTGTGTTCTTGCATCACTATCCGTTTACGCACAACAGAGTGTTGATTCTGTGAGGGTATTAAACGAAGTGATTGTAGAACAAAGTCGATTAGGCAACTACGCCATCAGCAAGTACACGCTGCCTGTGGATAGCATGACGCGTGCGCTGGCATCTGCTGGAAGTCTTGCCGACATGTTACGCAAATATGGATATGGTCATCTACGTGGATATGGACCAGGTGGATTAGCGAGTGCATCCTTCAGAGGCACAGGTAGCAGTCATACAAGTGTGTTATGGAATGGAATTAATTTATCTAGTCCATTAGCTGGTCAATTAGATTTATCACTTGTCCCTGTTGGCTTTGTTGATGATGCCTCTATTCAAACCGGAGGTACGGCAAGTCTCTATGGAAATGGTTCAATTGGTGGTACGATCCTCCTTAACAACAAGGCACGTTTCAATGATGGACTTACATTAAAAACTTTTACAAATGGAGGATCCTTTGGAAGTTACTATCAGGATTTAGGTGTCAGTTGGAGTGGCAAAAAATTTATCTCTTCAACCAAGTTCTTTACCAATCAGGCCAAGAACGATTTTAAATTTCTCAGTACCAAAACTTCAACACCAACGACTGAACGAAGAGAGCACAATGCCATTCATCAACAAGGAATTCTCCAGCAGAATTACTGGCAACCCGATAAAAATAATTTACTCACTTTCAAACTTTGGTGGCAAGACAATACCTATGAAGTTCCTAAACCCACTACCGTGCCTAACGGAGTCGAGGCTATTGAGCAGAATACATTCTGGAGAGTGCTGGCTGGATGGAATTACACACGCGAGAATTTTGATATTAATTATCAAGGCGCATTTATCAAACATGATCTTGACTACCGTGCACCTGAATCTTCCATTAGTACATTCCATACCTTCATCAATAATCTGGAAGGCAACTTTAGTTTTAAGAAAAATATAAATCTCTCCACCGGAATTAACTATACATGGGAACAAGGGAAAGTAGATGATTTCGGTGGTGATACTCCTGTCCGAAACAGAGTCGCATTATTTAGTGCTTTCAAATGGAAGCCAACCACGCGATTGGAGCTGGCCATTACCATGCGTGAAGAATTCATAAATGGTAAAGCGACACCCTTTGCCCCTTCTATTACAACAGCAGTGACAATCGTGAAAGGTTTGCAAGTCTATGGAAACATTTCGCGCAATTATCGGATACCTTCATTTAATGATTTGTATTGGAAAGGAGCTGGTGCTTTAGGCAATGCTGCACTTAAATCAGAACTATCCGTTGGAGGAGAATTAGGCTTACGATTTAAGCGTTCCAACTTAAAAGACACGCAATCATTCTCATTCTCTACTTCTGTGTTTAGCAATGATGTTGACGATTGGATTTTATGGAGTCAACAAAAAAAGACTCTGATCTGGTCGCCAACAAATAAAAAACAAGTTTGGTCGCGCGGCATAGAGGCTCAGACAGCTGTGCGTAAAATTTTTGGTGAAGTTAGTATTGAACTAATGGTTCAGTACAGCTTTACACAAGCTACGAATAAACGCATCTATGAAAATGATAACCCCAATGAACTTAACAAGCAACTAATCCTAACTCCTCTTCATGAAGGTAGTACAACGGTGCGCGGAATCTGGAAAGGCTTTTTTCTGAACGTTGTAAACACGTATACAGGAAAACAATATACAACAAGCGATAATCAAGAGTTTTCTTCTCTTCAGTCATATGCAATAACAAATATATCCCTGGCCAAACCTTTCTCTATCAAAGAAGTAAAGCTCACGCTCAATGGAGAAGTGAACAATGTTTTTGATATACACTATCAATCCAGGTCGGGATATCCGATGCCTGGAATAAATTTCAAAGCAGGATTAACAATCAATTTTAATAAACCTAAGTCGTTATGAAGATCAAATTTAATCTTTTAAAAAAGTTTGCAGCACTGACAGTGATGGCTGTCATGGTTTTTATTCAATCATGTACAAACGATCCTGATCCAATAATCCCTGGCGAGTCGGGTTTTTTTATTGTGAACGAAGGTGCTTTTAATGGCAGCAATACATCGCTCTCCTTTTACGATCGCAAAGCTGATGTGGTGACAAACAATATTATTTTCACTTTAGCCCATCCTCTGGGAGATCAGACTCAATCCATGACCATCTTTGAAAACAAAGGTTACATTGTCGTTCAGAACTCTTCCAAGATTGAGGTAATCGATGTGAATAATTTTACGTCCGCTACTACCATTACAGAAGGTCTACCAAGCCCACGCTATTTTATTGGTATATCATCATCAAAAGCATATGTATCCGACTGGGGAGCTAATGGTGTTACCGGAACGGTTAAGGTAATTGATCTCACTACCAATAAAGTCACCAAAACCATTTCAACAGGTATTGGCTCGAATCGAATGTTAAAAGTTGGAAATCTTGTATACGTAACCAATACTGGTGGCTTTAATAACGAAACCTTTGTTTCCTATAAAGACAACACTGTAAAAGTAATTGATACGACTACAGATGCCGTTGTTGAAACCATTACTATCGGTGACAATCCAAATAGTATTCAACTCGATAAAGATGACAATATCTGGGTTGCTTCAAGCGGTTCTACAGTATACGATGAAAACTTTGGAATCGATGAAGCTGAAAGCACCAAGGGTTCTATCAGTAAAATCTCTTCTGATAACATAGAAACTTTGCGGCTTACTGTAGATAATTTTTCATTCAGCAACATAGGTAACCTGGGTATATCTCCTGATGGAGCAACATTATACTACATCTATGATAATGCGGTTTATAGTTTGTCAAATACAGCCACTTCTTTGCCAACTACTGCATTCAAATCCAAAGACTATTATGGATTGGCCATTGATCCCTTTAATGGAAATATAATTGGCTGTGTGGCTCCAAATTTTAGTTCAGCAGGAAGCATTGATGTATATGATGCAAGTGGAAGTTTAATAAAAACCAGTACGGTTGGTATTGCACCAAATGGATGTGCTTTTAAATAATTCAAATTCACAAATGAAAAAGCAAATCAATCCCCGGCCATTCGTGTTAGCGGCTTTTATTTTAGCAGCGGGCATGTTCAGACTTGCAAACACAAGTGGACTACTACCAGCACTTTTAAACCTTACTCCCCTTGGTGCGATGGCCGTGTTCGGTGGATGTTACTACCAAGACAAATGGAAGGCCTACCTCGTTCCGTTGCTTACATTGTGGCTAACCGATATTCTTATCAACCGTTTTTTAGTTTTTAATGAATGGGTATTTTTTTATGATGGCTTCGTGTGGGTATACGGAAGCTTTGCGTTGATGGTACTCATCGGACAATACATTAGAAAAGTATCAATCAAGAGTGTGGTCTTATCAGCGACAGCTTGTGCTTTCGTTCATTGGCTTGTGTCGGATATGGGTGTGTGGCTTGGTGGTGGAACAGACATTACTACTGGCTTACCCTTTACTAGTGACTGGCACGGACTAATGATGTGTTATTATCTCGCATTACCTTATCTGCAAAAGGTGTTGATCGGGAACCTGGTATTCGGAGCGCTCCTGTTTGGAAGCTTCGAATTTGTACAACTGAAGTTTCCTATTCTTAAACTTCAGTTGAGTGAGTAAGTGGGCTAAAGCAATCCTGATCGTTTCAGGATTGCTTTTTTTGTCTACGTCACAAAATCCTAAATCACAAATCAAATGAAAGCCTGTTCCTTCCTTCCCGCTGCTACAAAAATGATTTATGACATGAATTTGCAACATCTGTTGCATGGAGTCACATTCGAATGTCCTCAGGAGGCACTGAATGAAAAGCATAAAGTAGTACGCTATTTCCTGGAAGGTAATACCTACACCAGCAAAGAGATTGATACCATTTTCAGTGCAAGTAAAGCGCAAGGTAAAAGTTTATATTATGTAGATGACGATTTGCTTCAATCGATTCAACCCGATATAATCTTTACACAAGATGTATGTGAAGTTTGTCAGATTGATACAGCATGCACTTCGGCAGCAGTAGCGAAATTAAGTAAACAACCAACCCTAATTGCACTTACTCCTTCTGGCCTTGATGATGTATTCGCAACAGCCATTACTATCGCCTCTGCTTTAGGCGAAGAGGAAAAAGCATATACCTACCTGGCTAATCTGCAAGCACGAATTGATTCTATCATCGATACACTTCGCAAAGCAAAGGCGAAACCAAAACGCGTCATGCTGATGGAGTGGATAGAACCCATTTACAATTGTGGCCATTGGATACCAGATCAAATTGCCATGGCAGGTGGAATCGATATGCTATCGAATCCGAAAGGCGATAGCATTGTGACACAGTGGAGTAAGGTAGTAAAGTATGATCCTGAAGTTCTTGTGATTGCGCCTTGTGGATTTCGTCCTGAACGAAGTATGGAAGAATTACATTTACTTAATTCAAAACCGGAATGGTCCTCGCTCCAGGCAGTAAAAAACGGAAATGTATTTATTGTTGATTTCGAATTATTCACGCAACCGTCCGCTTCTACATTAGTTGATGGAATCGAAGTGTTGGCTTCACTCTTTAATCCAATCCTATTTGATCTTGAACCGCACTTAAAAGAAAAGGTATTAGCGATAAATCAAAAATTCGTTTTCAATCCATGAGTCAATTTGTTACCAGTTGGAGTGGTGGAAAGGATAGTTGCTTCGCAATGATAAAGGCAATGGAAGAAGGTCATACTCCGGTGGTATTACTGAACATGATGAATGAAAACAATATGGTAAGCAGAAGTCATGCTATTCCAAAACCAGTTCTGGAAAAACAAGCAAGCATGCTCAACTTACCGATCGTAACAAAACCTGCAAGCTGGGAATCGTACGAACAAATTTTTATCAAAACACTTCATGAACTAAAAGCAGACTACACTATTTCAGCTGGAGTATTTGGTGATATCGATCTTCAAGCTCATCGCGATTGGGAAGAAAAAGTCTGTCGTGACGCAGGAGTCGAAGCCATTCTTCCTTTATGGAAACAACATCGAAAAGCGTTGGTGTTTCAAATGATCGACAGCGGAATTGAGGCCTACATTGTTTCGTGCAACGAAGCTATGGGCGAAAAATTCTTAGGCAAAAAGATCGATGAAGATTTAATTGACGAGTTAGAAGGTATCGGAGTTGATGCCTGCGGTGAGAATGGTGAGTATCATACCCTCGTGGTAAATGCACCTACATTTAAGAATCGAATTGATATTATCTTTGGTTTAACATCGCACATTGGAAACTACTGGTTTATTGAAATGAAGCTGGCATGAGGGAATCACGAACCATATCAAAGGAAGATGGCAAACACGAAGTCATCGTTTGCAAGCGATGTGGTTCACGATTCGAATGCAAGGTAGGCGATGTGGGTAACTGTCAATGCTCAACTGTTTCATTGAGTGATGCCTCCAGGAAATTTTTAGACAATTCTTATTTTGAATGTCTTTGTGCGAATTGCTTAACTGAAATTGAAAGTAAGGTGTCGACACTAAAGGGCAAATCATTTCCAAGGCCAAGTGAACAAATAGAAAACATCGACTATTATATTGAAAATGGATTTTATGTCTTCACCGAACATTACCATCTGCTGCGCGGGGCATGCTGCAAAAGCGGTTGCAGGCATTGTCCCTATGGATTTAAAAAGTGAAGTGTTTTACCTTATTACTTTCCTTAATTATACTTCATTTCTGCTTCATGCGGACGATATACACCACACCCACACGAATAGAAAAATCAACTTTAAAATAGAAATCACCCATCGCCTCAAAGCGCCAGTTTTCATTGATGGGTTTCGCCCATCCACCTCCGATAGCCAAATCATTTTCACCAATCAACCCACGAGCGCGAACAAAAACATTGTCTACCGGATACCATCTTCCACCCAACACAAGACTCACATGATCACCCGTCCAGAAATCAAATCCTGCTGATGCAGTAAACTTACGGGTGAGGAAATAATTTCCTTCAATGCCAAACTGTGCCTTTCTCATAAACCCATCATTATCGGTTTTAATGAGGTCGATACTGCTTCCTACCAAAATGTCCTTTGCAATTTGAGCTGATGAAAAAAAAGTTGAAAAAATAAAAGCCAAAAAAAATAAATACCGTTTAGCCATGATTACAATTTATGAATGCAAATATAAAAGACAATTGATATGGCGCTACCTGATAAAAGAGAGCCTTGACGTAATGGGACAAATACTATCAACGATGTTGCACTATTTTTCCAGAATTCCTTTCAAAGTTTTGAGACTAATTTCCATGTCCTTGCCTAATACTTTATCCATGTTCATAAAGAGAAGCATGATGTTCATAGGATAATTCATTTTACTCGTCATGCCCCATTTCACTTTTGATTGTTGGGGTGACAGCACTTCAACCGTAAACGGAGTACTCGCTACTGCGACAAAAGGTTTTTCAAAACGAACTTCCAGGCCAAGATATTTTCCCTCTTCAATACTCATGATCTCTTGCTCGCCTTTTCCAGCTTGTTTGTTACCTTCCCAGGCATACACAAATCCTACGGTTCCATCATTTCCTCGAAATTCTTTCTTCATATTAGGATCCGTCATCACCCACTTACTGAATTTATCCTGATTCTTTAAATGTTTAAGGTATTGAAACACTTCATTACTTGTTTTGTCAATTACAATTTCGCGCTCAAGACTATATCCTTTTTTTACGAATAATGCAATAATAAAAATCAGCGCTACACTGGCGAAAAAAATGGCAAGACTGATCAATAGGATATTCATATGTCTGGATTTAGATTTTTGGCTTTGCCTGGTTTAAAAGTTCAGCCCTCATCAACTACTTTTCACTTCTTATCTTCAATCATTTTCTGAATTGCCATGTATTCATCGCGCAATTTTGCAGCTTCCATAAACTCCAATTCTTTTGCTGCTTTTTCCATAGCCTTTCGTGTGCGGTCTGCCATCTTCATTAATTCATCTTTGCTAAGGTAAGCTACTACCGGGTCAGCCGCCAATGAAGTTTCTTCACTTTCAACATAATAATTCTTTGTTGATTTCTTGGAGTCTGCCACTTTTGTCTGACCTAATATAGAATCCATAGATTTAAGGATAGTCTTAGGTGTAATATCATTCTCTAAATTATAATCAATTTGTTTTTGTCGTCTGCGGTTGGTTTCCTCAATTGCTTGTTGCATCGAGTCCGTAATCTTATCGGCATACATTATTACTCTACCATTTTCATTTCGCGCTGCGCGCCCGATTGTTTGAATAAGTGAACGCTGATTCCTCAGGAATCCTTCTTTGTCTGCATCGAGAATAGCAACAAGCGAAACTTCTGGCAAGTCAAGTCCTTCACGCAACAAGTTCACACCTACCAATACATCATACACTCCCATTCGCAATTCACGCAAAATTTCAACACGATCAAGTGTCTTCACTTCAGAGTGAATGTAGCGGCACTTCACACCTACCCGGTCCATATATTTGGTTAACTCCTCTGCCATGCGTTTGGTTAATGTTGTAACCAATACACGTTCTTTCTTCTTCACACGTTCATCTATCTCTTCCAATAAATCATCAATCTGATTTCGACTTGGCCTCACATCAATTTCGGGATCAAGTAATCCCGTTGGTCTGATGACTTGCTCTACTAC
>JANMRZ010000027.1:0-2332 GCA_031388805.1 Chryseolinea sp. | reverse complement strand
GTTGAACAAAGGAGACAACAGATGGAAAAATCATCAAATAAATTTGTTGCTGTCGCACTTTTTCTGGGAATTGTGATCGGCTCGTTTGTTCTCGGAGGCTCTATTCAAGAAGCCAGGAAAGGTGAACGTTACGTTACCGTCAAAGGTGTTTCTGAACGTGACGTAAAGGCGGACCTGGCTGTATGGCCAATCAAAGTTGGAGTTGCAGGAAATAATCTCAGTGAAACAAGCCAGACCTTGGAATCAACAAGAAACAAGGTTGTACAATTTCTGAAAAAAAATGGATTTACAGATGTGGAAATATCAAACGAGGATTTGAGGGTTTTGGACCGACAAGCTGGTCACTTTTCACAAGCGAATATGAAAGACATGATGCGTTTCGTTTTGGACGCGACGGTACTTCTTCGATCCAACAAAATTGATAAGGTTTCACAGGTTAGCAAGATGACAGATGAACTTGTGAAAGCCGGAGTAGTACTTTCATCAAAGAACGACTGGCAGGGAATAGGGCCTAAGTACATATTTTCCAAATTGAACGAGATAAAACCGGCAATGATGGCAGAAGCGACAAAAAATGCGCGAGCAGCAGCAACTCAATTTGCGCAAGACAGTGGTAGCAAGGTCGGTTCAATCCGGAGAGCGAGTCAAGGGCTGTTTTCTATCTCCGATCGAGACCAACCTGCTCAAGTCCAAAACGACGGAGGAGAAGGTAACTATTCCGGAATATCAGATCCCAATAAGCGTGTACGTGTAGTCGTTACGGTTGATTATTCCTTAGACAAATAGCCGAAAAGGAATGGTTCAACAAGGCGGCGACACACAGGCGCTGACGCGCTGGTGCGCCCCCACGACGTTGGGGCAAAAGGAAGTGGATTGATTTTAAGAGGATTATATGACGAAGAAATTTGCTCGCTACGACAGAAAGGGCAAGCTGATAATTGAAAATCATGAGGATAAGTTTTTTTTGTCAATCGAAGACGAGGCAGACGAACTGTTATTGGCCGGAGTGTGTGCAAAAGCTTTAGACATTTATAAATATCTGTCTCGCCACTATAACAATGGTGTGCCGTGGAGTGGGCAAGTGAAGGCGGAATGGGCATTGGGACTTATTTCGGAGGCAAAGAAGCACATTGAGGAACTGGACGACAAAGACGAAGTAACAAGGTTCATGCTCGACAATTTCCGAGAGGTTGACCCTGGCAAGGAGCAAAGCAAATTAGATGGCTTCCTTGATCGCCTTGATCCTCGGTTAAGAAGACGAAGGGATGGTGCATGGGCGGCTTTAGGCTCAGACAATCCCGATCGGTTGAGCCAATCTGCTAACTCTATGGTTGAACTTCTTGACCAAGTAATCGGCCAAGTATGCAGAGGGATAGATCTAGCGACTTTTCTAAAAAATAAATATCCCAATCAGAAGACAGAATGGGTGGGTGCAACCAGGCAGTGGATAGGTCGGACAAAGGACAATCTACATAGCGCGAAGCATCATGTTGACATTCAATCAGAGCAGTTGACAAAAGCACTATTAACCACGACTGAGAATATTCTCTTGTTGATATTAGAGTAGCAGGCTGGAAATCGAATCACCAACAACGGAGTGCTGCGGTGAAACCCGCAGACCCATTTAGCCGTTGTATCAGGAAAGCAGACTTGAATGATAAATATGTAAAAGCAACCCACAGTGAACGATTTCCAGAGTTATTTTGAAAGAAATAAAATGATGAAATTAAAAATCGCTACTGGTGTAGCACATAAAGTACCAGCAGATTTACGAGAAGCTCTTACCGTTGCCCCAAAGGTGCTAGCAGTGTGGAATGATCTTACGCCACTCGCACGCAATGAGTGGATCTGCTGGATTATCTCCGTCAAGAAGCCGGAAACAAGAAAAAGTCATATCGAGCGAGCATGCGCGGAGCTTATCGAAGGAAAGCGCCGACCATGTTGTTGGCCCGGTTGCCCTCATCGTTGAAATAATTGGAAACACCGGAGAAAATAGGCCCGAAGGGTCCGGACACAGCCCGACCGGCGAAGAAACCTTCTGAGACCGGCTGAGGAGATGCTGCTTGTTATGTTGTTATTGGGGAAGTTAGAGACGTATCCAACTGAAAAAGAAGATGATTCCAACATGGCTTACGACCCGCCTAAAAAACTGGCGGGTCAAAGCCATGCCCGTTGAACAGAATTGAATCCATGCATGTCTCTGGCCGGGAAAAATAATTGACGTTGATCAAATAGAACGGGGAACCGCTGAAAGGGCGGCTCCCCGGTTCATGATTAAGCGGTTTTTCTACGCCGTACTTCTTCCCAGCCAATACAGGCAAGTTGAACGGTG
>JANMRZ010000025.1:0-14570 GCA_031388805.1 Chryseolinea sp. | reverse complement strand
GGCAATCGAAACATCAAACGCGTTAATGCCAAACTCTCAGAAGCAAAAGAAATCATTCAACAACAAAACGAAGCGCTCGGAAACAAGAATAAAGAATTGGATATTGAAGTTGAACGTAAAACCGAAGACCTCGCACGCGCTAATCAATCGCTCCAACAGGTAAATGCCGAACTTGATAATTTCATTTATAAAACATCACATGATATTCGTGGGCCATTAGCCAGCTTGAAAGGGATGTGCAATGTCGCTTTGTTGGATGTAAAAGATCCATTAGCGCTTAGCTACCTCAGCAAATTAGACATAACCGCAGAACGACTCAATTCGATTTTAACGCGACTCGTCATTATCAATCAAATCAATAACTCAAAACTGAGTATTGAGAAAATTGAATTTGAAAATATTGTGAATGATGTGATGCTCCTTGAAAAGAAAAAAGGACTTCCTTCAGACCTTACCATTACCAAGAGCATCAGTCCGAACTCACAAATTCATTCCGATCGTGAGTTGGTTAGAATCGTATTGGAAAACTTAATCGACAATGCAATCAAATTTTATAATGATTCATCCCGCATCGATTCATTTGTGAATATCATCATCGCTATGATGGACGATGGGTTTGTAAAAGTTCGCATCGTTGATAACGGTATTGGAATAAGCGAATCAAGTCCGGGAAAATTATTCCAAATGTTTTCTCGTGCATCTGAACGATCAGAGACTGGCGGAATTGGTTTATACATCACTAAAATTGCTACTGAAAAATTAGGTGGCAAGGTAGGCTTGCTTACAACTCCGGAAGGGTACACCGAGTTTTATGCAATTTTCCCTACCTATCCATAGGTAGCGAAATATTCAATTCACCGGCACCATCCTTCGATTTTTTTAGCATCATTTCTATTCCCATCTTTGCAGGCTCTAATTCTGAGGATTTAGTTCTATATGAAAGATTTTAAACGCTATACCATTACTGCTGCTCTCCCCTATGCCAATGGACCATTGCATATCGGGCATATTGCTGGCGCCTATTTGCCTGCTGATACCTACGTTCGTTATCTTCGTTTGTCTGGTAAAGATGTTGCTTTTATCTGTGGATCAGATGAACACGGAGTAGCCATAACACTCGGGGCCAAGAAAGAGGGAGTTACACCACAAGCCTTTGTTGATAAATATCACAACATCATGAAACAAGCTTTCATTGATTTTGGTATTTCATTCGATATCTATTCGCGCACATCAAACAAGATTCATCACAAAACTGCGCAGGATTTTTTTACTGTAATTAATGATCAGGGTCTATTGACTGAAGAAACATCGGATCAATATTTTGATGAACAAGAAAATATCTTCTTAGCCGATCGATACATTGTTGGTACGTGTCCTAACTGTGGACATACTAACGCGTACGGTGACCAGTGTGAGAAATGCGGAACAAGTTTAAGTCCGAAACAATTGATCAATCCACGATCAACAGTTTCCGGAAACTCGCCTGTCTTAAAACCAACCAAGCATTGGTATTTTCCGCTTGATAAATTTGAGAAGTGGCTTAATGAATGGCTGATTGAAGGTCATCAAAGCGATTGGAAAACGAATGTTTATGGTCAATGTAAATCGTGGATCGTACAAGGCCTTCAACCGAGATCAATCACAAGAGATTTAGATTGGGGAATTCCTGTTCCTTTACCAGATGCAAAAGGTAAGGTACTTTATGTTTGGTTCGATGCTCCAATCGGATACATATCAGCAACCAAAGAACTTCGCCCGAACGATTGGGAGAAATATTGGAAGGATCCGGAAACTCGTCTCATCCATTTTATTGGTAAAGACAATATTGTATTTCATTGCATCATCTTCCCTGCGATGTTAAAGGCAGCGGGCGATTTTATTCTTCCAGACAATGTACCTGCCAATGAATTTTTAAATCTTGAAGGCGATAAAATTTCTACTTCACGAAATCATGCGGTGTGGTTACATGAATATCTTCTTGATTTTCCGGGCCGAAGAGATGAATTGCGTTATGTATTAAACTCAATCGCCCCTGAAACAAAAGATGCTGACTTTACCTGGAAGGATTATCAACAAAAGGTAAACAGTGAATTAGTTTCCATTTTAGGTAATTTTGTCAACCGTGTAATGGTGTTAACGTGGAAATACTTTGATGGCAAAGTTCCATCAGAACACGAACTTCCAGGCACTGACGATCGAAGAAAGAAAATACTTGCTGTCTACAATCAAAGCCACACTGATCTTGAAGCCGCTGTTAAGGAAATGATTTCTTGTCTAAAGACTTTCCGTTTTCGTGAAGCGCAATTTCAAATGATGATCATGGCGCGCATTGGAAATAAATTCCTTGCCGAAACAGAACCATGGAAATTGGCGAAAGAAGATATGGAGGCAGTGGGTTGCATTTTGAATTATGCATTAACCATTGTTGGAAATATCGGTATTGCTTGCGAACCTTTCTTGCCTGATACATCTATCAGCATCAAGAGACAACTCAACAGTAGTTCAATTGAATCCAAGTGGAAAGATTTTTGGACTAAAGAAAGTTTGATTAATGCCGTTCCCCAGTTTCATCAATTAGGAAGTGCTGAATTGCTTTTCAGGAATGTTGAAGATGTTGATATGGAGAAACAAGTTGAACGTCTTAAAAAACAAAAGCCACAAGCATTACCCGTTGCAGATAAACCAGTGGCACCATTGAAATCAGAAATTACCTATGATGATTTCGCTAAACTTGATATTCGTATTGGCAAGGTATTGACTGCAGAAAAAATGGAGAAGTCGAACAAGCTTCTAAAGCTTACAGTGGATACAGGTATTGATAAGCGTACAATACTAAGTGGTATTGCTCAACATTTCTCACCAGAGGAGATGATCGGTAAGCAAGTAACACTTCTTGTGAATCTAGCTCCCAGAAAGATGATGGGCATCGAATCGCAAGGCATGATTTTAATGGCAGAAGATGCTGATGGTAAATTGAGATTACTTCAACCAAATGAAGTTGTTAATCCTGGCTCGGTAGTAAGCTAAGAATCATAGCCACAGATTCCCAGATTAATCAGTGAATCTGTGGCTACAAAATCGTCAATCATTAAATTGAGTCATCGTTCGATCTATCCCCTGTGTGCAAAACGAAAGAATCATTTCATTTGCCTTGTTGATTATTGGTGGAATCGCTTTGAATTCATCCTGAGAAAAATTTTCCAATACAAAATCAACTTGTTGTCCTTTTCCAAAAGCATTACCAATTCCAAAACGCAATCTGGAATATTCTTGTCCTCCCAGTATCAGTTCTATATTTTTCAATCCATTATGTCCCGCTGCACTTCCTTTCGGTTTCATTCGTAAACTACCAAAAGGTAACGCAAGATCATCTACTATAACCAGCAAGTTTTCTTTTGGCACTTTCAATTCCTGAAGCCAATAGCTCACTGACTTTCCACTTAGATTCATAAAGGTGGTAGGTTTAATGATGTGAATTGTTCTCCCTTTAAATTTAAACTCTGCTTTTTCTGCCAGTCGATCGATGCCAAATGAACACTTTTGCTGATCGGCCAATTGGTCTAACACAAGAAAGCCAATGTTATGTCGCGTGAGTTCATATTGAGCACCAATGTTGCCTAAGCCAGCAATGAGATATTTCATTTCATTTGATTTAGTCGTTCGTTGATTACAGGACTTCAATGGTTTAACAATCGAGCAAAGGTAAGAAACTGGATTTTTTTAAGGCGACAAAAGAAGAAATGACCAGAAACTTTATCATTTAAAACTTCAATCCATATTTAAGGATACAAATTTTAATGGGTGCTTTCATCACCCAACTTAATCCGATATATTCGCGAACCTAACCTACCATCACCCCAGTATGAATTTCCAACCTACTGATGCCAATGATCTGCGCAAACGAGAACTTGAACTGAGACTACTGATCCGTCAAATGAAACTTGATCAACTCCATACCAGCAGCGTTTATCAACGTCTGGAGAATGAATGGGTGCATGTTAAAAATAAGCTCGCGCTGGCGGGAGAAGACAAACAAAAATAAAATTTAACATGCGAGTAGTAGGCGAAATACCACACCCTGATTGTAAGATCACACTCTTTGCATGGAACAATCGCTACCTCGTTAAATTAGAACAAGGCTATTTAGAACAAACCTTCAAAATTGATCAGTTCGATATTACCTCCGATGCTGATCTCCTCACCATAGTCGATGCCGCATTTATTGACAAAGCCCTGCATCGATTTGCGGAAATGGCACAGAGTTGGGCAATCGCCATTCAAAAAGTCTAAAATCACAGGCAACATCCTTCGGTGATCTAAATTGTATTATTTTGCGTACCCGATGGAAGTCGTAGAGAAGAAAAATAAGAATCGAAAATATAAACCCATTCTGGATGGGATACCCGATTGGCCGGTATATCAACTCAGTAAGAACCGAAAGGAATTTATTGAGGAAGTAGCCCAAAAATCGTTTGATCGCATTAAACAAGTGCGGCCAACAACCAAGCAAGTCATTGAGGAGTTAGAATCCACGGTCTATCGCGAACAACAGCGTATGAAGCGAAACCGCTGGCGGGTTGATCCCGTTGATGAGCCTCGGTTCTGGGGGAATATAAAAGAAGAATTACTCTCTTTTGCCTCAAAGACTCCTGAAGAAGCGCAAGTAAAGGCTGATGAAATTCTATTGCGCATTACCACACGTTACGCAAGTGAAATTGCTGGTGACTTTAAAGCAAGCTCTTATAAAATTACTCGCGAAGTCATTAAGTTTTGGTTTGGCCGATTGTTGAATGGGGCGCGCGTAAAAAAGTTTGGGGCATTCTTTCGCAATAAGTACACCTTACGGGATAAGATTCAAATTGTAGGTAAGGCAAAGCAACTGCGTTCACTTGCTACACATGGAACGGTGGTAATGGTGCCTACTCACTTTAGCAATCTCGATTCAATATTAATCGGTTGGATAATACATTCATTGGGTTTACCTGCATTCATTTACGGTGCTGGCTTAAATCTGTTTAACATAAAGATCCTGGCTTACTTTATGACAAGCCTTGGAGCGTTTAAAGTAGACAGGCGAAAAAAAAATGTGCCCTACCTTGAAACACTGAAACTCTACTCAACTTTAGCAATTCAAAAGGGAGCACATAGTATTTTTTTTCCAGGTGGAACGCGATCGCGATCGGGAATGATTGAAACTCAACTTAAACTTGGTTTGCTCAGTTCAGCTATTGAAGCACAGCGTAATCTTTATTTGGAAACTCCGGCAGGACAAGATGTAAGGAAGATTTTCATTGTACCTGTTACCTTAAATTACCACTTTGTTTTAGAAGCCCCTGATTTGATTGATGATTACCTGTCATCAAAAGGACAATCACGTTATCTGCCCGAACAGGATAAGTACGGCAGTTGGCAATTACTTCAGTTTCTTTTTAAGTTTTTCACTAAAGGATCAAACATATCGGTTTCTATCGGTCAGGGTCTCGACATCATGGGTAATTATGTTGATGATGACGGAAAAAGTCTTGACGCTCAAGGAAGAATCATCGACACAAAAGATTACTTCACCACTGATAACAAACTAACAATTGACAAACAGCGTGAAGATGAATACACGCGGATGTTGAGTCAGAAAATTGTAAAGGAATATCATCGTATCAATCGGGTATTTGCCAGTCATCTTGTGGCTTTTGTTGCGTTTGAAATGTGGCAGCAAAAATATCCCAAGCTTGATCTTTTTGAATTGCTACGATTACCAGAGGAGGATCAAGAATTGCCATATGAAGAATTCAGAGCCGCCTGCAAGCGAGTACGCAAGCATGTCTATCAACTGAAAGAAGAAAACAAAGTATATCACGCTACACACTTAAAAGGAAAAATCGATCTGGTAATCCGGCACGGATTAGAGAATGTAGGTATTTTTCATTTAAAGCGACCGTTGCTTCTCAACAAAGAAGGTAATATCATTACCAAAGACTTCAACACACTCTACTATTACCATAACCGACTTGCTGGCTATGACCTCGAAAAGTTTATCTAGAGATAAACCGATCGGAGTGATCGGGGCCGGAAATTTTGGAACGGTGGTGGCCAATATGCTGGCACTGAACAGTAAGGTTCTGTTATATGCTCGCGATGAAAAAGTTGTTGGCAAAATTCATCATCAAAAAGAAAATCGTGGGCATGTTATTCATGACAATGTAGCGCCCACAAACGATCTGGCTCACTTAGCCCAAACATGCGATGTCATTTTCCCGATGGTGCCTTCTGCGCACTTTCGTGATATGATGAAGAAGTTGTCCCCACACCTCCATCCCTACCATATTCTTATTCACGGCACAAAAGGTTTTGATATTACATTACCTGAGGGGCAGACACTCAATACTGTGAAGAAGTTAAATCGCAGTCAGGTGAAGACGATGAGCGAGGTTATTCTGGAAGAGAGTGTGGTTGTACGTGTAGGATGTTTAGCAGGTCCTAATCTGGCCCGAGAACTTGCTGCCGGGCAACCAGGAGCAACGGTAATTGCCAGTCATTTCAATGAAGTAATTAATCTGGGTACTCGTTTATTACGCAATGACAATTTCCAAGTATACGGCAACTCAGATTTAGTAGGTGTTGAGCTGGCAGGAGTTCTTAAAAACGTAATTGCTATAGCAGCCGGTGCCCTCAGTGGGTTGGGCTATGGCGAAAATGCAAAAGGATTATTAGTCAGCAGAGGCTTGGTTGAAATGGTCTATCTGGGTCGTGCGTTAGGAGGAAATACAACAGCCTTCTTGGGTATTGCCGGTATTGGCGATTTGGTGACAACATGCAACAGTTCTCTAAGTAGAAATTTTAATGTAGGTTACCGGCTGGCACAAGGAGAAAAACTAGATGCAATTCTTGCCAGTACAGATGAAATTGCTGAAGGTATCAACACTGTTCAGATCGTAAAGAAGTGTGCTGATTATTATAAAGTTCGCGCACCGATTACAAGTACATTACATCAAATACTCTTTGAAGATCTTACCGTAAAACAAGCATTGCAATACTTAATGCGATATCCATTGAATGTGGATATTGATTTTATGTAAAAGATTAAATGGCCTTTCTTATTTTTTCTGCAACTTCTGTAATCTCTTCTTTAGCAGGATTTAACTTCGGACGAGTAAAATTAATATCACCTACTGTTTGCATTGGCACAAGATGAACGTGAGCATGAGGTACTTCTAAACCAATAACAGCAATACCTATTCTTTTACAAGGAACCACTTTCTTTATGGCATGAGCTACTTTCTTTGCAAATACATACAGTCCTGCAAGTGTCTCATCGTCTAAATCAAAAATATAATCCACTTCTTGTTTAGGAACTACTAACGCGTGACCAATTACGAGGGGATTTATATCCAGGAAGGCAATGTACTTATCATCTTCAGCGACAATGTGTCCAGGAATTTCGCGATTGATTATTTTAGTGAAAATGGAAGCCATATGATCGTGATGATTTTAAACAGTAATGTTTATCACCTCAAACTCCATATCACCAGCGGGAGTTTTAATCACTACTATCTCTCCTTTCTTCTTACCTAACAAACCCTTTCCGATTGGCGAAACAGTAGAAATCTTACCTGCTTTTAAATCTGCCTCTTCTTCCGAAACCAACATGTAGGTTACAGATGCTCCGTTCTTTTTGTTTTTGATCGTTACTTTAGAAAGTATGGAAACTTTAGAAACATCAATGTTATTTTCATCCAACAAACGAGCACCACTTAATAAATTTTCAAGTTGTGCAATCTTCGCTTCAAGGTGTCCTTGCGCATCCTTTGCTGCATCATACTCTGCATTCTCGCTTAAGTCGCCCTTGTCGCGGGCTTCAGCAATTTGATGTGCTATGCTGCTACGACCTTTCGTCTTTAACTCAGAAAGTTCTTTCGTTAATTTATCAAGTCCCTCTTTCGTATAGTATGAAATCTTTTTGCTCATAATTCAATTTACTAAAATCGTATATACTGTTTTTATTCATCTTTTTCTCCGGAAGGATAAAAAGAAAAACAACGGCCTCGTTTCGAGACCGTTGCTTTAGCAAAGGTAATACATTATTGCTCTACCGCAAAAGTCAGACGCCAACCAGCTCTGGAAGGTTGGTTTTGATCTGTTCTAAAATCTCATCATCAAACTGCGCCAGGTAAAGGGTTTTAACTTTAGAAAGTTGCTCAACCGTTAATCCTTTTGCTCCCCGAAGATCGGCTTTATATAAGCTGGCATTTTCAAAATCAGCACCCATTACATAGCAATTGCGAAGATTAGCTTCCATTAAAAAAGCATTACTAAAATTTGCTTTGATTAGAAATGCATTTTCAAATTGAGCCTTAATCAAAAATGAGTCTTTGAAGTTTGCACCACTGGCATACGCTCCTTTTAAATTTGCCTGATTCAAATTTGAGTTTTCAAAATTGGTTTGATTCAAGCGCGCATTCTCTAAGTTTGATTCAATCAAATAGGATTGAGTGATGTTTGCACTGTTCATGTTTGACCCCGAAAGGTTCGCGTAGTTCAAGTTCGTTCGCGGCAAATAACAATTCACCAGATTGATTTCATGAATTTTATGACGATTTAAACGCTTGATATTACCTACTGTACGAAACGCTGCTTCTTCTGATTCCCACAAACGAAAGTCATCAATCTCATCTTTATAGGTACGAATCCTTTGTTTGATTTCGCCATTTTGATTAAGCCAAAAAATGAGAATACCGATAACTGCTATATCGAAAATCATTCCGTGTGCTTCAGCCAAAACCTGCTGAATGAACGAATCGAAATCGCGCACGTAGTACCGCATACTCAACGCTAGCACAAGAATCGTTACTAAAACCAAAACGATGGTTGATGTAAGTAATGGTCGCTCGATGATCGAATTGAAAAGCTCACCTAATTTCTTTGCTCGCTTTTTAAAATAACTCATGCGTACAGGTAGTTGTCGATCGGAAATTAGTAATTAAAATCAGTTTACACCAATTGTAGTGCATTGATTTTCTGAACCAAAGCTACATTAATTTTAATGTGCGATTCAAACGTCCAACCTGCAATGTGAGGGGTAAACAGTACATTGGTCTTTTTACGCATTGAATTAAATGCGCTCGCCTGAATTGGCGTTAAGGTACTTAACTTTTCATTTTCTAAAACATCCAGTGCAGCCCCTCGAAGGTATCCATCGTCTAATGCAGTAGCTATATCCATCAGCGAAACAATTTCCCCACGTGCTGTATTGATCAGTATTATTTTCTTTTTGAATTGCTTGAGGTATTCGGCATTGACTAACATCTTTGTTTCTGATGTTAGTGGAATATGAAGGCTGAGAATGTCTGTCTGATTAAAGATAGTCTTCATATCAGCTTCTATGCAGAAAGTATCCGAAAAGGACCTTTTATATTTATCGAAGCCCAAAACAGTACATCCAAAACCACTAAGTCTTTTGGCAAAAGCCTGGCCCATATTTCCATAACCGATAATGCCAACGGTCTTTCCCATCAGTTCTTCTCCCCTATTGCCTTCCCTATCCCAGACCGATTGCTTTACCTCGCTATCTGCTTTTGGAATATTTCGAAGTAAACTCAACAACATCCCAACAGCATGTTCACCAACAGCATCTCTATTTCCTTCTGACGCATGTAAAACCTGAATTCCTTTTTGTGACAGGTATTCAAGGTCTAAGTTATCAAGCCCGGCACCGGCTCTTCCAATAAATTTTAAAGTAGGATTCTGTCCCAGCAGATCACGATCGATTGGTGTCTTACTTCTCACAATAAGGCCGGCATACTGAGTATGAATTGCTTTTATTTCTTCGCGCGTAATCTTAGGTTGATAATCGGCTTCCCATCCAATTTCATTCAGCATCGAAAAAAGACTTTCGTGCATCGGATCGATCACTAAGCATTTTTTGTTTGCCATTATAAGATCATATGAACGGTAAAAAAATAAAGTGTTAAACCCAACAAATCATTTGTGGTGGTAATGAATGGCCCTGCTGCCAACGCTGGATTGTAACCAAATCGATTTAATATGAGTGGTGTAACTGTCCCTATAAATGAAGCAAACACCACAACACTAAAAAGCGCTAATGCCACAACCATTGACAATCGATATTCTCCAAAGAGTAAAATATTCGCGCCCAAAACAATTACGGCAAGAAATAAACCATTGAGGATAGCAACCGAAAATACTTTCGATAAACGTTTCCAAAGGCCATCATCTACAAAGTCGGAGTTTGCTAAACTTTGCACGATAAGTGAGGACGATTGGATACCTACGTTACCACCGGTTGCTTGAATAAGCGGAGTAAAAAAAGCAATGGCCGTAACACGCGCTAACTCGCCTTCAAACAATCCCATGAATTTTGCATTCATCAAACCACCTACTACACCAATTAAAAGCCAAGGCAAACGTGCACGTGTATTTTTCCAAACGCTGTCATCTTCTTCAACATCTTCACTTATACCGGCCATGATCTGACGTTCTTCTTCAGCCTGCTCGGTAATAACGTCTACCACATCATCGATAGTAATCCGACCCACTAACTGTCCTTGCACATTGACAACAGGAACAGATTCAAGATCGTACTTCTTCATAATCTCAGCAACTTCACTGTCTTCCATGTATGTTTCTACCGAAACGATATCTTCTTCATAAATATCAGCAACAAGTTTCTTTGCGTCTGATATAATTAAATCCTGAAGTGCGACTTTACCCACCAACTTTTCATTGGCATCAACTACATATACGGCATAGAATTTCGAAACATTTTCAGCCTGCTTTCTTATCTCATCCACGCACTGCACTACTGTCCAGTTAATATAGGCTTTGATCAATTCCTTGGCCATCAAACCACCGGCTACGTTTTCTTCGTAACGCAATAGTTCAGTAACCTGAACCTTTAGTTCGGGTTCGAGATTCGCAAGTACTTCTTCACGTTCCTTGATCGGAAGTTCATTTAAAATATCGGCTGTATCATCTGAGGCTAGCTGATTGAGGAAGTTGGTAATCTCGGTTGGAGGATAAACTTTCAGAAAGTTTTTTCGAGTCTCCGGATCGAGATCACTGATGATCTCGGCTTGCATTTCGAT
The DNA here is from genome assembly GCA_031388805.1 of Chryseolinea sp. GTDB lineage: Bacteria > Bacteroidota > Bacteroidia > Cytophagales > Cyclobacteriaceae > Chryseolinea. The sequence continues at coordinate 3,471 of JANMRZ010000025.1, read as the reverse complement.
GGGAAGAAAATCCATAACGTACTTGGATTCCTCCGCATTGAACTCATAGAGTAATGCTGTAATATCAGCGGCTTTAACATCTTCAAGCGATTTTAAAATAAAATCACGATCGCGTTCATCCAGCGCCTGCTGAAAACGGTCGCGAAATTCTTTTGTTAAATCAAACTCAAATAGTCCTTGCTCCTTCACGAGATTGCTCGATTAATTTAGTGAGTTGAACAAACGCTTCTACATTCAATTGTTCAGCACGCTTATTGAAAATTTCAAGTACCGAAATTTCGGCTGGCAAATTTAAATTTTTTAGTGCGTTGCGCAAGGTCTTGCGCCTCATATTGAAACCTTGTTTTACTACTTGAACAAACAGTGCCTCATCACAATCTAATCGCTCTACATTATTTCGTTCCAGCCTTATCACAGCCGACATTACATTCGGTGGCGGTATAAAAACGCCAGGCGACACCTTGAATAAAATCTCGATGTTATAATACGCTTGCAGAATAACACTCAGAATACCGTAGGTTTTATTTCCTTCTTTCGAAGCCATTCGTTCGGCCACTTCTTTTTGTAACATGCAAACAACCTGATCGACCTGGTGACGATTGCTTAATACCTTAAAGAATATCTGAGAAGAAATGTTGTATGGAAAATTGCCGATGATAGAGACTTTTGATGGAAGTACCTTCTCCATGTCCATCTCCATAAAATCACCTTCAATCAATTTATCACCGGTTAAGACTGGGTAATGTTGCTTCAGGTAAGCCACAGAATCACGGTCGATCTCAACGACCTGCAAATCAACATTACTCATTTTCAATAAGTAAGCAGTGAGCACGCCCATACCAGGACCAATCTCCAAAACGGAAATCCGTTCGTTTCCAACCTTCAGCGCCTCCACTATTTTATTCGCGATGTGTTGATCGTGAAGGAAATGTTGGCCCAGTGATTTCTTTGGTCGTACCTGATCTTTCTTAACTACCCGCATAAGCACCAAAAGTACGAAGTACAACCTCAAGGCACGAATAATAAAATCAGGTTTAACACTGGAGTCCGAAAATCACTTTTGTACCGCGCCCTTAATTTTACTAAATCGCAAGGATATAGATTTGCTAACATGAGCCCAACACAAAAACCACGGATCGGAATTACGCTAGGAGACTTGAACGGAATTGGTCCGGAAGTCGCGATCAAAGCACTAGCCGACAACCGATTGCTAAACCTTATCACGCCTGTGATCTATGGGTCAGGTAAGATCATATCGCACTATAAAAAGCTATTGAACGTCGAAGAGTTCAACTACACACAAGTTCGTAACAAAGGACAATTTGCCCCGAAGAGCATCAACGTGGTGAACTGTATTGAAGACAATCTTGAAATAACACCGGGTAAAGCCTCGAAAGAAACAGGTAAGGCTGCATTAACTATGTTGAAGCAAGCTTGTGAAGAATTGAAGGAAGGATTTTTAGACGCTTTGGTAACGGCACCCATCGACAAGCTGTCGATACACAGTGACGCCTTTCCTTTTAAAGGTCATACTGAATTCTTAACTGAGTATTTTGGTGCAAGCGACAGCGTGATGTTTATGGTAAGCGAAACACTTCGTGTGGGGTTAGTGACGGAGCACATCGCCTTGAAAGATATAGCTTCGTCTATCACGAAAGAAAGAATAGAATCGAAGGTGAAAATTATAGAACAGTCACTTCGAAAAGATTTTGGAATCAGTAAACCAAAAATTGCCATCCTTGGACTTAATCCTCATGCAGGTGATGGTGGATTAATCGGTTCGGAAGAAGAGCAGATTATTAAACCTCTGGTTCTGGAGTATAAAAACAAAGGCAAGTTGATTTTTGGCCCTTTCCCTGCCGATGGATTTTTTGCAGCCGGAAACCACACAAAGTATGATGGGATATTGGCAATGTATCATGATCAAGGTTTAGTTGCTTTTAAAGCATTGGCATTTGAAAATGGCGTGAATTTTACTGCCGGCCTATCCATTATTCGCACCTCACCTGATCATGGAACGGCATACGCCATTGCCGGAAAAAATCAGGCACATGAAAGTTCGATGCGGGAAGCTATCTATCGGGCAGCAGCAATTTATAAGAATCGTATGGAGCCATCCATAGAAAATAAGCTTACCTAAGTAGCCCTATTTGACCATTCAACAGTGATGTATACCTGTTTTTCTATTATTACTTATATTTGATTTTAAAGTTTTAGTTGAGATGGATATAGTTACCAAAAAGCAATTGAATATACTTATTCAACTGGCAGAGGCTGATAAACACTTTGCAAAAATTGAGAGAGACCTGATCTACAAAATTGCCCACGATCGAAATTTTTCAGAGGAGACCGTAGCGGACCTAATTCGTAACCCTGAGCCGATTGATTCTCTTGGCGCACTTTCTACCGACCAGAAGTTTGAATACCTTATGTCGTGTATTGAATTGATTTTTATTGACCAAAATGTGTTCGAAAGTGAGATAATCTTCAGCAAAAACATCGCTATTAAGCTTGGATTCAAGAAAGGTATCATCGATTATTTCATTGAACACTTCGGAAAAAAGACACCTCAGGAGTTCAAAGAGGTGGCATTGACTCAATTCGCATAGGCATTTTTACGCCTTTCTTTTTACTTTCTAATTAATTATCCTAATTTTGCCGACTAATTTTTAACACCCACTGGGTTTTACTTTGGGGGCTTTTGGAGTTAATATTGTTGGTCTGGGCAACTCGATTCACCTATTCGAATTTGAATGTGGGGAGTCGTTTTTCAGCGAATTTGGAAATACCTTGGTTTCAGAAGGTGATTTCAAAGTCAACGTAGAGCTCAATAAGCATGAAACGTTCATTGAGGCCGAATTTAACATCATGGGCGTAGCCCGATTGGTGTGCGACAGGAGTTTAGAACCTTTCGATCATCCGATTAAAACGAATAACAAAATCGTTTTTAAATATGGAGACCGGGATGAGGAACTAAGCGATGAGATTGTACTCATCCACCGCGAGACCGCAACACTTGAACTAGGACATTTCTTTTTCGAGTTCATTGCCCTTGCCATGCCCCTGAAACGGCTTCATCCGAAGTTTAAAGATGAAGAAAACGAAGATGACGAAACTGATGTACGGTTTGTTTACTCAACCGGGCCAACAGAAGAAGAAGAAAAAACAAGCGAAGAAGAAATTGATCCTCGCTGGAATATTTTGAAGAATTTAAATAAACTGAATTAGACTATGCCGAATCCTAAACGCAAAACCTCGAAAACCCGCAGGGATAAAAGAAGAACACATTACAAAGCTTTTGCAAAAGAACTTGCTGTGTGCCCTACAACCGGAGAACATCACCTTCCGCACCGCGCTTTCTGGCTCGAAGGAAAACTTTACTTTAATGGTAAAGTAGTGATGGAGAAAGAAGTTCTGGCTTAATTCCATGATTTTGCTTTTTCTTGAACCTTCACATATTGCTTGCAGTAT
>JANMRZ010000192.1:0-1582 GCA_031388805.1 Chryseolinea sp. | reverse complement strand
CCGCCCGCCCTCGCCGCCTGTTCCGACAAGGCCCTGCAGGGCTGTCGCAATTTCTCGCGCGCCGGCATTTTCGAGCGTGACGATCTTGGTCGCCGCGCTATCGCGGTCGATCTGGCCGATAAGCTCGCGCATCCGGCGGATATTGTCGGCATAGTCCGCAACGACCAGACTGTTCGCGTTGCGGTTGGCGGTGATCGAGCCTTCACGGCTGACCAGCGGACGCAGCGTTTCTACCGCCGTCGTTGCGTCTATCGACCGCAAGCGGAACACCTCGGTGACGAACTGGCTCGGTGCCGCGGCGCGGCTACCGACACGGGTGGGCTGGGTGGCAGCGCCCTCGGACGGCTGGATGCGATAACCCCCGCCGCGGATCGGAATCGCGACAAGGCCGTTAGCGCGCAGCGTCGACAGGAACACCTCGAAATATTCGGAGCGCGACAGCGGCCGTTCGGTGACCACCGAGACCTTGCCGGTCACCCGGCCGTCGACGATGAAGGTCTGGCCGGTCACGCGCGCGGCGTCCTGCACGAATGCACGGATATCGGCATCGCGGACATTGAGCGTGTGTTGCGCGGCAATTGGCTCGGCAAAGGCTAGCGCGGTACAGGCCAGCATAAGGGAAAAATTACGGATCACGGTTGTTCCAGATTAAGAGCGATGGGGAGTTTGGAGCCGCCGCGTTCGATTTCGACGCTGAGGCGGGCACCGGGCTTTAGTTGCGCGGCAATGTCGGATGCGGACGTGACCGGACGGCCGTTGAGGCCCACAATGACATCGCCCGGCTGGAAGCCCGCCATGCGCAGCATACTGCCGTCGTCGCGCGCCTCCAGGACGACGCCGGTGACGCGCGCGCCTTCGCGGCGCGGCGCGAAACCGATCGACTTCTGGATGGTTTCGGCGTTGAGGCCGACACCAGGGCCTGGCTGCGGCGCTTTTGGCGCGCCGCCGGGAAGCGCTGGCGCGGGCGGTGCGGGCGTCGTGCCGACGGTTTCGGCAGGCACCGACTGGTCGAGATACAGCGATTCCTTCACGCCGCCGCGCGACAATATGACATGGTCGAAAGCGACCGAGTCGAGGATGACGCCGGGAGCGACTTCCTCGCCGACGCCGTAGCTGTTCTGTATTCCGTCCTCGCCCGCGATAATCGCCGAGCCGCTGCCTGAACTTTCATTGGCGCGAATGCCGAACAATGTGAGGCTCAGCGAGGTGACATTGGCTGTGGTCGCGGTCGCATCGTTGCGAAAAAAGGGGTCGAAGCCCAAAAACAGCGCGGCACGCGCGGCGGGCGGAACAATGCTGACCTGTCCGGCGCGCCAGTTTCCGAGCGGACCTACAGGCGTGACGACCGCCCAGAACAGCCGTGCAACCTGCACCGCGAGCAGTAGCGCGAGTACACCGATAAGCAGCCAAGCCAGCGGCACCGAGCGGATACGGCGCGACTGCAGGCTTACTCTTTCTGCCAGCGAAATTGCCAAACTGTCCCCCGGATGATTCCCTCGACCGGGCGGGGCTAAGCCGGGCCGGTGACTCGTGAATGACGGTTAAATTACACTTTTATGACCGCTGCGCCATAATGGAAAGC
>JANMRZ010000190.1:0-44087 GCA_031388805.1 Chryseolinea sp. | reverse complement strand
GATGCCATATTTCTCTGCTGTTCTTTCTAATAGGTAGCGTGCAATCCATACTTGATCTCCTGCAGCTTTTGCACCTTTCGCAAAAATCTGAAACTCCCATTGTCCGGTTGCTACTTCAGCATTTATTCCTTCTACATTAATTCCAGCTTCCAAGCATAAGTCAAGATGTTCTTCTACGATCTCGCGACCGAAGGCATTCTTTGCACCCACTGAACAATAGTATGGACCTTGTGGTGCAGGGTATCCGCTTGACGGGAAGCCAAGAGGTTTATCGGTTTCTGTATTCCACAGAAAATATTCTTGTTCGAATCCAAACCAAAAATCATTATCATCATCTTCAATAGTCGCGCGACCATTCGTTGGATGTGGTGTTCCATCTGGGCTCATTACTTCACACATTACTAAGAATGCATCCTTACGAGCTGGATCTGAAAAAATGGCTACGGGTTGTAATAGACAATCCGATGAACCACCTGGAGCTTGTTCTGTGGAGCTTCCGTCGAAGCACCATACCGGACAATTCTCCAATGCACCATCGAAGTTTCTTACAATTTTTGTTTTGCTACGAAGGCTCTGTGTTGGTTTGTATCCATCAAGCCAAATGTACTCAAGTTTTGTTTTTGACATAATTGTTGTAGTTACTTATTGTTTTGATATTGTAATACCCGGATGACCGTCTGAAGTATCATCCGGGTTTTGATATTAGAATTTGTAAACTGCTGCAAAAGTTAATGATGGCATTAAATCTTTAGGCTCGCCATCTTTGTCAGAGAAAGAGTCTTCTGAAGTTTTGTCGATCCTTACCTCAGGTATGAAAGTAAATCCACCTACTTTGTAATTACCTGATAAAGTAAACTCCATTACGCTTCCGTCACCCTCTGTATCCAAACCAAAGATTGGGCTATTATCACCTGCAACTTTAAAGTGATTGTTTTTAGATGAAAAATATTCTGCTCTTAATCCTAAAGCAAAACTTTCAGATAAGGTGATTTTTGGATACACAGCAAAACCTAAAAATGAACTTGCATCTTCATCAGAATCTTCGGGGCCATTTATTCCAGTGATTTCACCAGCAGCAATCGTCTGATAGGATGTGTTGAATCCAAGGTAAAATTTCTCTCCTAAGTTATATCCCAGAGTTAAGTCAGCCTGAAACAAAGAACCTCTTGAAGTTCCATTATAATATGCTCCATCATCTTCAATACTTCCATCCTGATCTCCATAAAGGAAGTTTAACCAAACACCACCACCATCACTTGTCTTTCCAAGTTGTGCACCATATGTGTAGGTGCTTACTGGATTGAATTCAACAACGTCTGTTGGATTCATGATTGATGCTTTTGCAACAAAGCCATCACCAAAAGCGAAGTCAGCACGAAGACCAGTATGATTGAAAGGTCCCCATGAGAACAAATAAGAAGTAGAGTAATGGAAGTTAACCGCTGGAGAAATCACTTCATAACCAACGAAGGTATTGAACTGACCCATGTTTAGAGTAAAGGCATCAGAGAACTTGTAGTAAGCATATGCCTGGTTAATAATAGCCTGGCCAGAAGCTGTTCCAAAAACAGCTGCCTTACCTCTTGGACCAAATACTACATCGGCAACGAAGCCCGCTTTTTCTCCCTGGTAAGATGCAATTAGATTCACCATACCTATTGAGAATCCTTTCAGATCAGCAAAAGATGTTGAAGGTGCGTAAGCATCACCATAATAATCATTTGTGGTTTTGAGTGAAGAATGAAAGTAAGTATCGATCGAACCGCCAAAAGTAAAGGACTTCTCCTCTTCCTTTGGTGCTTCGGCTGCTGGCGCTGCATCTTGTGCAAAACCAACTTGATAGGCTATTAAGAGAACGACTAATAAGAGACTTCGTAAAATTGAACTTTTCATAATTGGTAGAATGAGTTTTGGTTGAAACTTAGATTAAATGAAGAGCATCGTTCTTAACACCTTTTTAAGATTGATGAAAACGACAGACTCTTTATTGTTCAGTTCAGTTTAGGTTAATAAGGTTAATGAGACCCTTGTTTTAAAAATAGCCTGGTCTTTTGAACCAGGCTATTTGGTTTATCAGGCTAATTCTTCTTTCAATGGATAAAGATTTTCACCATGTTGACTGAAGTCTGAACCTACTTTCTTTTCTTCTGCAGAAATGCGAAGGTTGAAAATCAAGTCAACAGTTTTCAGAATGATGAATGATCCGGCTACGGTGTAACCAACAACAATAGCAAGAGCTTTCATGTGTACGATGAACAAGGCAGTATCACCAAAGAACAATCCGTTACCAGTTGTGTTAGCGCCATTTACAGCAGTGTTTGCTAAAAGAGCAGTCATAACCATACCAACTAATCCACCCACACCGTGGCAAGGGAATACATCTAATGTGTCTTCCAAAGAAGTTTTTGATTTCCAATGCACTACTACGTTACTAATAATAGCAGCAAATGTTCCGATGAATAAACTAGAAGGGATCGTTACAAAACCAGCAGCAGGTGTAATGGCCACGAGACCTACAACCGAACCGATACAAAATCCAACAGCAGAAGGCTTCTTGCCACGTGCCGCATCAAATAAAACCCAGGCTAGACCAGCAGCAGCAGCAGCAGTGTTAGTTGTAGCAAAGGCAGATGCAGCCAATGTTCCGGCACTTAATGCACTACCGGCATTGAAACCAAACCATCCAAACCAAAGCAACCCAGTTCCAAGCAACACGAAAGGAATGTTAGCAGGTGAAATTGTTGTTTTCTTTTCTGTTTTATCTCTTAAGTAGATTGAAGCAGCTAAGGCAGCAAAACCAGCAGACATGTGTACTACAGTTCCGCCAGCAAAATCAAGAACACCCCATTTAAAAAGGAAGCCTTCAGGATGCCAGGTCCAATGTGCTAATGGTGCATAAATTAATAAAGAGAAAAGTACAAGGAATAATAAATAAGACTTGAATTTGATACGCTCAGCAAATGTACCGGTGATCAACGCAGGGGTGATGATAGCGAACTTCAATTGGAAGAAAGCAAACAATACCAATGGGATGGTTGGCGCTAATGACCAAGGTGCTCCATCTAATACATTCTGGAACATGAAGAAAGTTCGAGGATCGCCAATGAGGCCTCCTTGTGATTCTCCAAAGGCAAGACTAAATCCAACAACGATCCACAATACGCTTATTACACCCATTGCGATAAAGCTTTGAAGCATGGTGGAGATGATATTCTTCGTGTCGATCATTCCTCCATAGAAATAGGCCAAACCTGGAGTCATAAGGAGAACCAGGGCTGTGGCGGCTAACATCCAAGCCACATCACCAGAGTTTATCCCCTCGGTGATGATCTGTTTGGGAACCGCAGGCATGAAGACCGCCATGATGCTAATGGCGACTAGCAGGACCAGAAAGACGATTGATTTTTTCATACGTAGTTAATTTTGGTTATAGGTACTGGTTGTTTTGTTGTAAATCAGTAGCAATTATTTAACAATAGGGTAAAAAATGAATTGTATTTGAATAAAAATTGCCGAAATCGTTGTAGGTAGGGTGTAATTTCAATCGAAAACGATTAAAAATTGCAAAATTTGCAACAAAACAGATAACCGCAAAACAGGAAGAGTCTATTGAGTTAGTGGTATTTTGCCCAATAAGATTTTTGAATTAGTTGAAAATGCCGAATTAGTGTTGGCTAACTTTTTTCTTTTGGCCCGCAAAGACTTTTTGTTTTAAGCCAATAGAAGCATTCCCATTCGCTTGAAAGATAATTTGAAAATCGTGTATCGTAATGATGTGATGAAGTGGCTTTAAGGTAAGCTCATCAATGGTTAAGTCTATTTTCTCTCCCACGTTCCCTTTTCCAACAGCTTGAACAATTAATTCAGGAAGAGCATCAATATAAGGCTGAAGATTATGACTCATTTCTTTTTCTATAATATCGAGTGCATCATCGTGCAGGAGCCAATTGGCAGAGTTTACTAAAGCACTTTCAGAATCAATATCGAAATTAAGGTCTTTGGCATAAATGCGGGCCCGAAGGGTGTCGTATTCCGGCACAGCATTAATAAAGAGTTGTCCATCAATATCTCCGCGAACTTTTACTTTTAATGCTAATCCTTTGTTTGTTCCATACACTTCAAGATTTTTAATCGCAGTGGAATAGCCTTTTGCAGAAAGCGTTTTATTGTGAAGTGTTTTGTTTAGAAACTCATCTGCTTTTGTAAAAGGAATTTTAACAAGCACAAAAATATTCAGACTATCATCTTCACCTTCCTTCCGTTTAAAGGCAGGAAGTTTTGTATTTGATGGTGGTATTGGCTCGCCTTCGAGAATAGTTTGTACAAGGGCTTTTAACTCCACGTCAAGTGTGATTAATTCTGGACCTGTATCTGTTAATCGGGCTGATATATTTTGTGCTTCAGCCTTGAGCCAAACTTGCATGCCTTTCTTATTAATGCGAATGGGTTTCTGGAGATCCATCCAGATTTTAGAAACAACTTTCCTTGTATCGATTAATTTGCCAAATACCTCATCGAGTTTAGGTAAAAGATTTTTCTCTTCTCTACGAATGGCGTTCTCTACCACTTTCCTGAGGTTTATATTCAAGAAAGCAACTTTGAGTTTCGGATCCTTGATCCACTCTATACCACGAATAGTAGATTGTGGTTTTAAATTCCATTGATTGTCAAATCCAAGTTCTGTAGATAAATGGATTGTCAACTCAGTTTGGATTGGCTGTTCATTTTTAAATCGTATTCCAGCAAATGATTTTTTAAACTTAGCGGACACATTCAATGGAAAAGAATAAGAGAGTGTCCGCTTGTCCCACGTAAGCGTAATGTTGGCACGTTTCTCTAACTCTATATAGAGACTGTCTCCTTTGTTATTCAGTTTCATCCAATGGCGCAGGAATGTTCCTTTAATTTTGGTATTCACCATTTCCTGAAGTTTCACTACTTCATAATCAATCGGAATGTTGATGGTAGAAAGTGGAATTACTAAGGTAGAATCAAGAGTTGTCGCGATCGGAGGTTTAGGCTTTACCCGTTGACAGGAACTCAAAGCCATCAGCATCAACACACAACCGATAAAACTGAAGGTCTTTAATCTCATTTTCTTTTATCGCAAAGTTGGCTAGCTTGAAACTGTGAAACTAAAGTTATGAAGAAGCTCCTTATAATCCTTTTTATAATCACTTCGTTTTCTGTCAACGCACAGGAAGATATAAAGAAAGCACCAGAAGTAAAGGATGGTGATGGTCCGTTTCCACAATTAATCATTCGTGGAGTAATGCTGATTGATGGAACAGGCGCACCTCCAATCGGCCCGACTGATATTGTAGTGAAGCAAAATAAAATTGTAGCCATTCAAACAGTAGGGTATCCAGGTGTTACCATTAATTCTGAACGCAGACCAAAACTTGAACCAGGAGGAAAAGAACTGAATGCAGAAGGAATGTATTTGATGCCAGGCTTCATCGATATGCATGGACATATTGGTGGTAGCCAAGCTCCGAACGCTGAGTATGTATTTAAACTTTGGATGGCGCATGGTATTACTACTATTCGCGATCCGTCTGCAGGAAATGGAATTGATTGGGTGCTCGATCAAAAGAAAAAGAGTGCAGCAAATTCTATTACGGCTCCTCGCATTTTAGCCTACACTTCTTTCGGGCAAGGAAGCAAGGAAAAAATATCTACGCCTGAGCAAGCCGTTGCCTGGGTAGTCGAAAATAAAAACAAGGGTGCCGATGGAATAAAATTCTTTGGTGCTGCACCACAAATTATGGATGCAGCTTTGCGTAAGAATAAAGAATTAGGTTTACGATCTGCGTGCCATCATGCACAAATGGGTGTAGCCCGTTGGAATGTAGTGAACTCTGCAAAAGCAGGATTAACTTCTATGGAGCATTGGTATGGATTGCCTGAAGCGTTGTTTACAGAACAAACTTTAGAAAATTATCCACTCGATTATAATTATCAGAATGAGCAACATCGTTTTGAAGCTGCCGGAAAGCTTTGGAAGCAAGCAGCGGCTCCCTACTCGGAGCATTGGAATAAAGTAATGAATGAGTTGTTGGCACTCGATTTTACGATTGATCCAACGTTTAATATTTATGAAGCAAGCCGTGATTTGCATCGTGCCCGAAGAGCTGAGTGGCATGAAGATTATACCTTACCTAGTCTCTGGGCATTTTATCAACCCAGCAAAATTTCACATGGTTCGTATTGGCACAACTGGGGAACCGAACAGGAAATCGACTGGAGAGAAAACTATAGATTGTGGATGATCTTTATTAAGGAATATAAAAACAGAGGAGGCCGTGTAACAACAGGTTCGGATTCTGGATTTATTTTTCAACTGTATGGTTTTGCCTACATACGTGAATTGGAGTTATTGCGAGAAGCAGGCTTTCATCCTTTAGAAGTGATTCGTTCAGCTACCTTGTATGGTGCGCAGGCTTTGGGCAAGGAAAAAGAAATTGGATCAGTAGAGTTAGGTAAACTTGCAGACTTTGTAATTGTGGAAGAAAATCCACTACAAAATCTCCAAGTACTTTATGGAACAGGAGCAATTAAATTAACGGATGACAATAAAGTTGTTCGTGTTGGTGGTGTGAAGTATACTGTGAAGGACGGAATCATTTATGATGCGAAGAAGCTATTAGCCGATGTTAAAAAAATAGTGGACGCTGAAAAAACAAAAAGTGGTTTTGTATTGAAACAGCCGGGTGTTAATTAGTATCGAAGAGAAATTAAAAATGGAGACTCCTGAAGCTGCACCAGATGGCAATGCATTGCTTATACTGGTTACTATGAAAATGCCATTTGGCAAATACAAAGGAAGCTTACTTTGTAATTTACCAATTCATTATCTGGAATGGTTTGCCAAGAAAGGTTGGCCAGCAGGTAAGTTAGGTATGTTGCTCGCCACGATTTATGAGATTAAACTTAACGGGTTGGAGTATTTATTAGAGCCGTTGAAGAAATCGGGATTACACTAAGAATAAAATGGTTTTCAGTATTGTAAAGTGTTTAAAGAGAGGTTGAACACAATAGCTGATCATTACCCATTCAATATATCTTCCAGTTTATAGTAGATTTTAAGTCCGCGTTCTTTTGCAATGCGCACATCCTGATCGGCACCTTTCGATTCTCCTTCTAATCGAAGCACAGCATCACATTTGGTAAGCAAGCGCTCTGCTACGGGGTAGGCAATTTCATCATAGATTGAATCACCAGGTTTTTCCGAACCCGCTGCGCGAAGTAAGGGCAACGCGACCCATTCACCAATCATTGGAATATGTCCTGCACGGAATAAAGGAAGTGCCACTTCTTCCAAATACCTTAAATTCTTCTCCATTAATTCGGGCTGATCATTTGTGCCGCTGCGATACGGGCCTGCAATAAGAATAAGCATAGTCGTATTTTTTGTTGATGCAAAGAAACTACTTATGAAGAGGAATATCCTTAAGGTACATTAAGAAATCACTCAGCCTTCTTTTTTCTTATCACACTGAGAAACTCGGGAGTGATACCTAAGTACGATGCGATTTGTTTTAATGGAACGCGTTGATAAACGTGTGGATACTTCGATAGGAAATTTACATATCGTTCTTCTGCCGTTAGTGTTAAGTTTTGTGTTGTTCGTAATTGTTCGCGTATGTAAGAGTTCTGCATGAGTATGCGAAAGACGCGTTCAAACTTGGGGACTTTTACATAGAGTTTATCGAGATCTTTTTTTTGCAATTCAAACACTACGCTATCTTCAATAGCTTCTATGTTTACGATGGCGGGATTACCAGTTGCAAATCCATGAATATCCGTTATCCACCAATCCTGAACAGCAAACATGACGACGCACTCATTAAAATCTTTGTCGTGACAATAGGCGCGAAGAATTCCCGAATGAACATAATTGATCGTTGTACACGGTTCGCTCTCCTGTAAGAGGAATTTCTTTTTTGGAACTTCCTTGACGGTGAGCAGGGAAGTGAAATAGTCTATCTCATCTTTCTCAAGTGCTACATGCTTGGCAATGTTTTTTAAGATCTGTTCAAAATTCATTTCAACAGAACTTAATTAGTCTTGCCTAAAAACATTCTATTCTCCTCCAAACAATCGCTAAGCTGTTTATAAATCTTCACCATGTTTTCGTGAGACAGATTATTGCCAAGTGCATTGATAATACGTTGTGATAATGTTCCATGCTTTAGAATAATATCGAGCTCAGTCTTATATTTTTCAACAGCTTTATTTCCAGTTCGAATAAGATCATCAACAATATGTTTCCACAGATCTCCCGCTGTTGAAGAAGATAATGGAAAATTAAATGCGCGAAGGTAATCTCCATTATTCAAGAGTGCATCTTGTCCTTTTGATGAGGTTTGATCGAGTATGACCACTAATGATTCGGTGGTCCATGCTGTTTGACTTTTGTAATCAATGAATCGTTCTGCCACCAATGCTTTAATGGTTTCAATCACCAATGTAACAATAGCAATGTCTGCAGCTACGCACTCTTGAATGTCCATAACACGAATCTCGATCGAACCACGATCAAAGCGTGCCATGGCACCTCTTGAGTTTACCCAAACGGGATCTAATATTTCTTCAGGATCAAACAATGCAATGTCACTTCTTATTTTTTTGTAGATGCTATTTTCATATTCATCTTCAGAGAAGACGGCTTCCGGAATTATTTGTCCTGTAATTGAAGGGATGCGTATTTGATTGACTTTGTAATATGTTAATCGAGTATCTAAAACACCGGTCCGTCTGCTTTCAAGAATCGGAGAGCTCGCGCAGAGTGCAGGAAGAAGGGGAAGCACCAATCGAATAGCAGCATGTAGCTTAGAAAATTCTTCATCGCCAGAGAACGGAAGATTGAGGTGCGTGCTTTGCAAATTAGACCAGCCATGCCCACGACAATCAAATATCTTGTTGTAGACTTCATATACTTCGTTACTATCGTGAGGCCACAACTTTGTCTCGGTTGAAGGATTCATAAAGGGATGCGCGGCTGTAGGCATCAGCATTGCATTCCATTTTTTTAGAATCGTATTAATGTATTTTATGTTTTCAGCAAACTCCGTCATCAAAATAGGCAGGTCACTTTCTGGGTTCGTTGATTTCAATTCAACAACATGTAGTACCAACTCATTCGACCAACTTACAATTCCTTTTTCAACATCGCTTCCGTATTGTCCTAACTCGTGTTTAAGCAATTCGTCTGTGATGGGTTTAATCTTCAAGGTGTCGCGGTCTACAATCATGTATTCCAATTCAACACCAAAGGCTTGAAACAAATGGAGGCGTGATGGTTGCGTCATTTATTTGTCGGTTTTAATTTTATTCAGAAATACATCCATGATGGTGGTGTATAATTTCTCTTTCAGGATTTTATCTTCGATGCCTGAATCAATGTTAGGATTATCATTTATTTCAATTACATAAAATTTACCATCCACTTCTTTCATATCAACACCATACAAGCTTTTACCAATCAATGCTGTCGCTTTTAATGCCGTTTTCAAAAGCCCCGATGGAGCCTGATCAACGGCAATGGATTCTACTGCGCCTTCCTGATTTTGTTTCTCAGTATTCCAGTTTACAATTTGCCAATGCGCGGTGGCCATAAAATACTTGCAAACATATAATGGTTGCCCGTCAATAATTCCTACACGCCAATCGAATGGAGTAGGTAAGAACTCTTGAGCGATGAGCAATTCAGATTTCTGAAACATCGTAGTGCAAACCTGTTTGTATTCATCAGCATGATGAATTTTAAAAACGCCTTTACTAAAAGCACCATCGGGTTGCTTTAAAATAAAAGGAAATGCTAATTTCTCAGGCAGGCTTTTGTAATTCTCTTTGCTGATTGCAAATGATTTTGGTGTGAGAATTTTATTTGCTGTTAGTAATTCGTTGAGGTAAACTTTATTTGTACATTTTAAAATGGATTCGGGATCATCAATCACGGCCAATCCTAACGACTGCGCTTTTTTTGCAAAGCGAAAGGTATGATGGTTTACATAGGTCGTTTCACGAATGAAGAGTGCATCGTATTGAATCAATTCGTCAAAATCATTTTTCGTGATTAACTCTACATTAAACCCAGCCTGATCTCCGGCCTTCATGAATTTCTGGATGGCCTTTTCATCAGAAGGGGGATTAGTATCTGTTGGATCAACTAAAATGGCCAGATCGTATTTCTTCCTATCTGGACGAACATCGCGCTTGCGTTGCAAATATTTTTCGAGCGCCATTCGCAAGATCGGTTTGTGCTCTTCTTCCACTTCACCTAAGCTTAATGGTTTAATGCTTTGTAAAACCCATTTACTTCGTTTAGTAAACGTAGCGCTTAACGATGGTGCCTGAACGTATTGAAAAAGTTGTTTAGAAAGTTTATTCAAGTGTTCATGCTGTGTACTACCAAAGAAAATATCAAATTCTACCTTATCGTGTGTTTCATTTTTAAAAGCTGATTGAATAAGATCATCAAAATCCTGTGAGTCTTCCCGAAGAATGGAGGGGAAACGCATATCCTGAATAGTTGAAACACCGGGAAGAACTTTATGTTTGCGAGCTTCCGCTAACAACGATACATAATAACCAATGCTTTGATATTGATATGACTTGCACAAATTCAAAACTTTCAAACCTTTGGTTTGCTGATACTCTTCTCCTGAAATGTATTTGGAAGGAGTAATGACTTCTACATCTTCATGATTGAACTGCCAATGATCCGGATTCTCAACAATAATAAGTTTGGGCATCATGGTTAACGAGTTTTTATTTTGTTGATGAAGTTTGATCCATAATCATTCTATTAATTTATAAACCTAGTACATCCATTTTATCTTTTTCGTAATCACCATCTTCTGCCGGATACCGAAGTATCGTTTCAAATTTTCCTGACTCTTTTGCCAACGCCCAAATAAGACTTTCTCCTGCGGGAATAGTTGAAGGCGTTTTAGAAAAGATTTCGTCCGTGTAAGCATCAGCACCATCAATTGCCTTCCAACCTTTCTCTTTAAACATTTTAATAAGATCACCCAGGAATAAAGCGGCAGCGAGATTGTGATGCAAGATCAATGTGTGTTTAATATGGCGCCCTGTTAATTTAAAAGCAAGATCATCATAATACATTGCTCTATTGTATACGTGTTCCAGATAGAATTTTCTGAAACCTTCAATATCTGCTTTAGGATTTTCCTTTAATCGATTTCTTAATCTGCTATCAATGTACCAATCGGAGGCATCAATGGTTGCATGACCATTTTTGTAATGATGATCCGTCATAAGCGCTCTGAAAAGTTCTACTTTCTCTTTTGTTTCCCCTTCTTTCAGGTAAGGAAACCGAAACATGGGAAAGTAATTATTAAACTTATTGATGATTGTATCGGTGCTGAGAAGTTCATATTTGAATTTTTCAAAGGATACAGTCTTGCTATTGTAATTGAGATGTGAGAAGGTATGATTTCCTATTTTGTGTCCCTTCTCATCCCAGCTCTTCAATAGAAATTGGCCTTTGTCATCCATCTTATTAAACCCTGTCACAAAAAATACAGCTTTTACTCCTGCATTGTCCAGATGATCAAGCAACATCTTGTTCCATTGTTCAAATGAATACCCGGGCATATCACTTGTTACGCCATCATCGAAAGTAAAACTAATAGTAGGTTGCGCATCTATTTGAAAAATTGAAACACAGAAAAGGAGTAGTACTAATTTGATTCTTATCATGCTGTCTGATTGCAATTAATTTTTTTTTGCTATTTGTTATTCTGCATTCCTGAACCTTAACTTCTGTTATGTGAACGTAATCGGGCATGAATAGAGTATTAATTCTTGTTCTGATTTTTCCCTTTTCTGGGTTCAATCACCAAAAGATTTGCATCATACGTAACAATGCCGAGCATAATGCTATTGATCAATCGCGAAAAACTTACGCCGTAAACTTGCCCCTTACCTAACGGATTTGGTTCCATTGGGTCAGATATGTAAGCACAATTTTTATCTTCATCATATCCGGTAATAACAACAAAATGCCCAGCTGGTTCTCCTTTAATACTATCATAAATATCAAACTGTGGAATTTCGCGGGCAGTGCCATATAGGTAGGTAGCACTTAAACCCGTTAAAATGGGAATGGATCGTTTCAAATAATCTTTAATTAGATTTTCATCCAACTCAACATTCCGCAGCTCGCCACCTGATTCTAGAAATTTAATATAGGCACGGGAAGCAACCTGAAGTTTTCTGCGCTTAAGTTTAAATTCCATCTGATCTTTTAAATATTGCACCATTTTTTTTGATGAGTGTTTAAACCACGTGGGATCGAAGACATTTAGGTTATAGGTATAGATGTGTGCTTTGTATCCTTGCTTCAATGCATGGTTGCCCAACATAACGGCAAGTGTTCCTCCCAGCTTCAGTTGTTTTACTTCTTTGATAACCTGATTCAACGGAATTGATTCACCATAGTAACGATAAAGTGCATGTAAACACGTTGGTCCACACGTAACTTCATCGGGTTGTGCCTGAATATCAAAACCTAAAACGAGTTCTTTATGCATGGATTCTGCTTGAGTTTTATATTACTTTCTCCGTTACTGTGTTATCCGCAATATTTTTGTAAGGAGCAGATCGAATACCTCTACTAAAATTAATATGATAATAATGTATTCTAATATGTTGCTTTCGCGCTGGTGAATGATTTCACGAAACACCGAAAGATTATCTTCGATAATGCGAAGGGTGTATTCAACTTCACTAAATCGAACACGCAGATCAAAATGCTTCATTAAACCCTGATGGAGTTTATCAAGGTATTCATCATCCCACACAAGATCGGGTGCATCGAAGATATAAATGTTTTCGGCAATGTCGTTTTGAGTATTTAATGCGCGGCCAAGAAACCGCATCATATTTTTGCGACTGATCTTTAGCTTACCGGTGCGCTCTAATTGATCGGCAAAACCTTTCACTTCTGTTAATAGATTTTCAGTAACACCATGGTAGTGATCAAGTGCTACCGATTGGGCAAGATTGAACATGGTGATGCGAATTACTTTTGCATCTACCTTTGCAACGGTAATTTCATCAAACTCAAAAACCATCCCGCTATTTTCCTGCACATTGATTTCATGGTCATCGCGCATCCAGTTATTGTTCGGATCGCGCTGAAAAGATTGAACTGTTTTAATAGCCCATTTCATTTCATCTTCAGTGTAACCTGAAAACACGACTACACCAAAGTTGAAATAGTATTGATACTTGTCGCCAGCGAATCCGTAAAAAAGTTCGGATGAAGAATCAGCCAAAGGCTTAATGTCGAGAAAAGCTTTGATGCCTTTTATATCAAATTGATTGGCAACAAGGAAAGCAGAGAGTTTAACGTTTTGTGGCATAGAATCGCCTTTTGCGAAAGATATACAATTAAGGACAACAGTAAAAACGAGCTTCGGGTTGTCTCATCCACTTATAACTCCGGTTATGGAAAGAGAATGAAGGTTTATAAAGTTGATTATAAATTAATATAGGAACCGTTTCAGATTGCAAGAATTTCAGAGAACTTGCGGCCAACTTTACTATACATGAAGACGAAAATCATAATCCTGAGTATCAGTTTTACACTTCTTACCCTTACTGGTTTTAGTTGGGGCGCCACTGGCCATCGTGCCACCGGTTATGTGGCTGAAAAATATCTAACCAAAAAAGTAAAGAAGGAACTTGATCGTATTTTAAAAGGTCAGTCGCTTGCCATGGTTAGCACTTGGATGGATGACATACGATCTGACTCTACCTATGATTATGCATCTGATTGGCATTGGGTAACGGTGCAAGACGGACAGACTTACGCTGAAAGTGAGAAAAACCCGAAAGGCGATGTAATCGGAACTATCGAACGAATTATTGCTGAGTTAAAATCAAAAAAACTAAACGCAAATCAAGAAGAGGAACATATTAAAATGTTGATTCACTTGATTGGCGATATTCATCAACCCCTTCATGTTGGCGGTGGAAATGACCGCGGTGGAAATGATATAAAGGTTACGTGGTTTCGTACAGATAGTAACCTTCATCGTGTTTGGGATAGTGACATGATTGATGATACAAAATTAAGCTACACTGAATTAGGTCAATCATTACTTGCACCTGATGCTGTTCAACTTGTAGTGTGGCAAAAAGCTTCTGTGCGAGATTGGGCAAATGAAAGTATGAGCTATCGCAAACAAGTTTACGATTATGGAAATGGCAAGCTGGGTTACTTATATTCGTATAAATATCTTCACATTGTTCGCCTGCGAATTAACCAAGCGGGTATTCGTATGGCAGCAGTTCTGAATCAGATTTACGGATAGGTAAATTGCAAGGAAATAAAAAATGCCAGATGATGAGTCTGGCATTTTTTATTTATGTTGAAGAGATATTATTTTTTTCTTACGTAAATATCTCCATTGTAATTCTTCATTGAGATCTCGGCACCACCTCCATTTACATCACCGTATTTCCACTCATCGACTACAACTTTATATACTCCTGACTTGGCATCCTTCTTTTGAATGGGTCCAGTGCTCTTAATGTTCATATCAAAGCCAGTAAAAATTTCACCTTGTTCAGTTTTCATTTTCAGCGATGCTTTCAATGTCGCTGGAAAAGTGAGGTCAATGTCTCCATTAAAAGTAGAGTATGACATGGGTGCGCCTTCGGTTACTTTATCGAATGTTACTTTAATTTCTCCATTGTAAGAAGTAGCCACTACAGAGCCAGAGATATTCAGCGCTGTGATTTCTCCATTGTAATTAGTTAACTCCAACTGCCCTTGAATGTTGGTGATCAACAAGTCACCATCGTTATAGGTACTTACATCCAGATCAAAACCAGAAGGGACTTCAATCTCCAGGTTTATTTTATGATTCCACGAATCGGAATGTACTTTTACCGCGTTGGCATTTTCTGAAACTTCGAGATCAATACCGCCTCCGGAAATACGCTTTAATCCTTCCTTTGATTTTGATTTATCTTCATTTTTATTTGCGTTCAAATTAACTTTAACATCAATGTGGTGGTGTTTGTCAGCCTCCTCATCGCTCTCATTATCATCCTCATCATCTTCAACAGATTTATATTTCACCAGAACATCCTTACGTGCTGTTCCTTTTACCGTGATGGAACCATAGTTGATGTTGGCTTTTAGTTTTCCGCGCTTCGCAGGATCACTCAATGGAACTGTGAATTCATTACCTCCTTGCGCAGATGCAATTGAGGAAGTAATCAGTATTGCTCCGAATGTAATGAGTATAATTCCGATTATTAATAGTTGCTTTTTCATAATTCCGATTTTAATTTCTATTAGTCAGTACTTAATTTGTTGTGTTAGTTTTCTTTCAGATAGACGTTTCCGTTAAAGGTTTCGAAGTCAAGTAGTGCACCGCCTTTTCCAATTTTGTAGCGATTGCCATTCACTTTGTATTTTATGCCATTACCTTCTTTTTGTTTCTCTACCATGGCAGGCAATGATTCAATGTTGTCGATGTTGGTGTAAAATTCTCCGTTGAAACTTTCGAAACTCAAACTCGCTGCTAAATCTTTTTTGAAGTAAGCATTAATGTCGCCATTCAACGTGTAGAAGCGGCATGCCTTGTCTGGATTTTGAGTGTAAGTAATATCGACATCTCCGTTGATTGTACTGGCAGAAGATTCGCGAACCAGATTGCTCAGTTTGATGCTTCCATTAATGTTGTCTGCATCGACACTACCTTTCATGTTTTCCACTACAATATCGCCATCATTAATCGTGCTCAACTGAAGATGAACAGAGGCTGGAACCTGAAGTGTAAAATTCAATGTGTAGTCGTAACTCTCTTCACAACCTCTTCCATTGTGATCGTTCCAGGTGTAACCCCATTTTTTGTCCCGGTTGGAATGACGCTTATTGTTTTCTCTTCTTTCAAAGTGATTGCAAGGTCCATCGGAATAAAGAATCAAGGTATCTGCACGATCAATGATTCCCAGTTGAATTTCTTTCTTCCCTTTTTCCAATCGTTCCTGCGTTTTTGCATTGATTGTCTTTTCTACGGTGAGTAAAATTTTGTCTCCGGCATAGCCAACTACTTTTATGTTTCCACTGATGTTAGCAATCTGGAGAGCGTTGTCAATTGATTTCTTTTCGAATGTTAGTTCCTTCGTAATCTTCTCCGTAAAACTTTGTGCGATGGTCAGCTGTATGACCAGCATGAATCCAATCATGAGTATTATTTTTTTCATATTGTGTTATGTTAAAACATCAATGCTTTGTTTGATTTTATTTTTCACACCCTTCGGTGTATTGGTATCGTCTAACACTTTTTGCAATTCCTTTACAGAAGATTTCTCCTGCAAGGCTGCCATTAATTCAGCCAGAGCAATTTGTACTAAGGGCGAATCTTGTTTTCCAATAGAGCGAATCAATTCTTCCCGAACATGATTATCTTTTACGTAGGGTTGCAATGCTTCAAGGGCTGCCAACCGAACGTTTACATTGGTATCGTTATTCAATGTTTGGAGTAAAGCACTGGTTACTTTACTACTTGCATCCATCTCTTCTGTAAGGCTCACTGCTTTTAAGCGATCGGTTGCTGATTCTTTTTCCAAAAGTGACAGCATCATCATCTCCTTCAAATCAGAAACTTCTTTGGTGAGTGCAGTTACTTCAGTTTCCTGAGATGGTGATTGCAATACATATCCACCCACAAAACCGATCAATAATGTAATGGAGGCAAGAGCAAGTTTTGGGAGTAGTTCAGGCCATGAAAATAAAGAACTCCATGAAAAGGCAGGCTTAACAGACTTTTTTTCCTGCGCCAGCATTTGATAGAATCGATTATCCAATTCAACACTAGGTGAAGGGCTTTCCATTTTAAGCACATGCTCTTCCAACTGAGTCAAATCCGTTAAGTCATTCAATTCAATCTCACCGGATTCAATCAACTGCTCAATCATCTTCAACTCAGAAGCACTGCTTTGTGATACATTATACTTCGCAATCAATTCCTCAATCATTCTCTTTTCCATATTACATCCGCTTTTCTAACTGCGTATAAACTGCTTTTAATTCTTGCAGGGCCCGAAAGACTTTTACTTTCACTGTTCCTTCCGTGCATCCTAATATTTCTCCAATCTCCTTGTACTTCTTCTCCTGATACTTACTGAGCAATAAGATTTCGCGTTTGTCTTCCGGTAATTTATCCATGGCCATGGACAGGAGTTGTATCTCCTCATCTTGCTGCATTTCAGTCGACTTATTCTCGTCATGACCTAATCGATCTTGCCATGATTCAAGCGAGTCTTTTGCCTTCAGCTTATTCTTCCGGAAATGGTCGTGATTCACATTGCGCGCGATGTGAAACATCCATGTTCTGAAGTCGCCCTCTCCGCGAAAGAGGTAGCGGTATTTCAAAATCCGAATGAAAGTATTTTGAATCAGGTCCTCGCTTAAGTCTGTGTCTCGGGTCAGCCCATAGAAGAAACCATACAACGGTTTCTTGTATCGCTCAAACAGCAAGCCAAGCCGATCAAGGTCGCCCTCTTTTACCTTTAGCATCAAGGCATTATCACTAATTGCTTCCAAATCCGGTTTTGAAGTTTTCAAATAGGGTAACTTAGGGTTTGTCAAATGGTTACCGATAAGGGCAAAAGAAAATTACATATTCCGCCACACATATTATTTGGTAAATTGCGCCAAACAACTGCGTAAATGAAAAAATTGATGTTTCTCCCAATGGTGCTCATGATTATGAGTTGTAACCAATCCAAAGAGAGAAAA
This sequence comes from Chryseolinea sp., assembly GCA_031388805.1. Taxonomy (GTDB): domain Bacteria; phylum Bacteroidota; class Bacteroidia; order Cytophagales; family Cyclobacteriaceae; genus Chryseolinea. Next base: position 26,293 of record JANMRZ010000190.1, on the reverse strand, counting down.
CTAGTGTGGTCAGACGAATTTGAGTACTCAGGTACTCCTGACACCACCAAATGGAATTACGATTTAGGTGATGGTTGCCCCGATGTTTGTGGCTGGGGCAATAATGAGTGGGAGTATTACACGAAGGATCTTAAAAATGTTAGGGCTGAAAATGGCATGCTGATAATCGAGGCCCATAAAGATTCACTTGGCGGAAAAGCATATACATCCAGCAGGATGGTTTCAAAGAGAAAAGGAGACTGGCTTTATGGCCGCATTGAAGTAAAGGCAAAACTGCCAAAAGGAAAAGGGACGTGGCCTGCCATTTGGATGCTTTCTACCGATTGGAAATATGGAGGCTGGCCTGCGAGTGGTGAGATTGATATTATGGAACATGTTGGGTTTGATCCTGGAGTAGTGCATGGCACTATTCACACGGAAGCATACAACCATATCAAGCAAACGCAGAAGGAAGGAAAAATTACTATTGCCGATGCTCAGGATGCTTTTCATGTGTACGCTATCGACTGGTCAGAAAATAAAATAGATTTCTATGTGGATGATAAACTTTATCATTCTGTCGACAAAGTTCCAACAGATGAATTCAACGGCTGGCCTTTCGATCAACGATTCCATTTAATATTGAATATTGCAGTTGGCGGAAACTGGGGAGGTAAAGAAGGTGTTGATGAAAGTATCTGGCCTCAACGTATGGAGGTTGATTATGTTCGAGTGTATCAATAATCTATGACCATGAAAACAAGAAGCATTATAAGAACATTCATTATTCTGGTGCTTTTGATTTTGAATGTCGGTTGCGATCAGATTTCAAAAAATGTTGTGCGACAAACCATTGAATATCATGAGCGCATTGGATTTGTGAATGATTACCTCACGCTGACAAAAGTTGAAAACACAGGAGCATTTTTGAGTTGGGGAAATGAACTACCAAATGCAATGAGAATTATTCTTCTCATTGCTATGCCTGTATTTGTAATGATGTATGGATTGTTTTTTCTTTTTACAAAGACAAACATTTCCAAATCAACGCTGGTCGGACTTAGTTTTGTACTCGGTGGTGGGATCGGAAATATGTACGATCGTATTACCTATGGTTCTGTAACCGATTTTCTACACATTGATTTTGTTATTTTTCAGACCGGTATTTTTAATATGGCTGACGTTTCTATAATGGTGGGAATGTTTTTAATTTTAATGCAGTCCTACCGCAAAGGGATTCATGGAGAGTTAGGAGCCTAAAAATCTATACAATCATGGTTAGCATAGATATGTTCAAAGAACTTGCTCTTTCGCTTCCAGAAGTGACAGAAGCGCCTCATTTTGAAAAAACTTCATTCCGTGTGCGCAAGAAAATTTTAACAACGCTTGATACTATAAATAACCAAGCGTGCATTCGGTTATCAGAGATTGATCAGAATGTTTTTTCGTCCTACGACAAATCTGTTTTCTTTCCTGTGCCCAACAAATGGGGCAAGCTAGGCTGGACTTTTATTAATCTGAAGAAAGTTAAAAAGTCTATGTTGGTTGATGCTCTCACCACCGCATATTGCGAGGTGGCACCAAAGAGGCTGTCAGCTTTGGTAAGGTCGAACACCAATGAAGAATGAATCACTTTCCTTTGTATTCAGGCTTTCGTTTTTCAATGAATGCTTTCATGCCTTCTTTCTGATCCTCCGATGCAAAGGTGAGGTAGAAGTTTTTTCGTTCTAACAGCAAGCCTTCATCTAAATGGGTTTCGAATGAACGGTTCACTGCTTCCTTTGCGAGCTGAACTGCCACGGGTGACATCTGTGCAATTTCTTTCGCGAGCTGTACAGCTTCAAACAAATACATTTCAACGGGAACAACTTTGTTTACCAATCCATAGAAGTGTGCTTCTTCTGCCGATAAGAATCTTCCAGTTAAAATGAGTTCCATCGCTTTTGCTTTGCCGATTGCTTTTGTCAAACGTTGTGTTCCACCTGCACCGGGCATCGTTCCGATTTTAATTTCGGGCTGACCAAACTTTGCTGTTTCAGATGCAATCACCATATCGCATGTCATCACAAACTCACATCCACCACCCAATGCAAAACCGGATACAGCTGCAATAATCGGTTTCTTTGTTTTGCGAATTTGATCCCACGTACTAAACTGATCAATCATCAACATATCGATTGCCGATTGATCTGCCATTTGTTTTATATCAGCCCCCGCTGCGAATGCCTGTTCGTTGCCTGTGATGATGATCACACGAATGGTTTCATCCTTATCGAATTGTTGTAAAGCATCACGCACCTCTTGCATTAATTGACGATTCAACGCATTTAATTCTTTCGGACGGTTAAGCTGAATAAGCGCAATGCCACTTTCGTATTGTGATGTTACCTTAATGAATTCCATTTTCTTTTTGTTAAGCGATGAGTCTTAAGCGAACTAAATAATAGACGGTAAATATAGAAGAAGGAGAGGTGTAAAAAAGAGAAAAGCCCGCTCTTTTCGGAGGCAGGCTTTTCAAATCAAAGGCTTAAAAAAATACTCTACATTCATTAATACCAGGTGATGCCATTAGTAACCTTTTTGATTTAATTTGCGCCTTTATTTTAGGTAAACGTTTGCTTTACAGTATGATTCAAAAGAAAATAGTATTCGTTTGTTTAGGTAATATTTGCAGGTCTCCATTGGCGGAAGCCATTTTTAAGGATAAGGTAAAAGCAAAAAATATAGCACACTATTTTGAAGTCGATTCGTGTGGCACTTCTAATTATCAGATTGGCGACCAACCCGATTCGCGTACAATTGCCAATGCAGCAAAGCATGGAATTTCCATGAACCACATTGCACGCCAACTGAAGAAACGTGACCTCGATTATTTCGATTTGATTGTGGCGATGGACAGTAAGAACCATCAACACATTATGAGTTTAGCGGAAGGCGAAGTACACCAAAACAAAATTATCTTAATGCGTGACTTCGATTTGCAAGCAAAAGGTGCAGATGTTCCTGATCCATATTACGGAGGTGAAAAGAACTTTCAGGAAGTGTTTGAAATTTTAGATCGTTCTATTGAATCTTTTATTCAAGATGTTGAGAGTACAATTACTCGTACTTCTTAGTTACACCTTGTTTTTGATTACATTGTTGCTTTCTGAATCAACGATTTTATTTTTTCTGAAACGGTAATTCCAGATGATGCAGCTATTCCTTTTGGAGACATCTTCTTCAATGTTTTCTTAATAATGTCAACCATTTTATCGTCATTGTGTTTCGCAGCAAAGGCTTCGATGTAAAATTCTATAAAAACTAAACAGATTACATCCTCCAATAATTGTGTGTCGGCATTCGTAAAGAGTTCTTTTTTAAGCACCAGGAATTTTACTTTATCGATCGTTTCTGCATCGTACTGACATGCTTTTAAAATTTCCTCTGCAACTTTTGCGTGATGAATTTTTTCCTGGTTTCGCCATTGCAAATATCCTTTCTTATCCATTGGAAAATGATCACGGGCAATCTCCCATCTTCCAATATGTTGACATCGTGCTGCAAGCTTTATATAATCAGGAACGTCAGGTGCGAATTGATGAAGTCGATCCGTCATGCGGCTGGAGTAGAGTACTTCTTTCGAAAATACTTCGCCATTGTATTCTTCCTTATTGGGATCGTTCTGGTTGTAAACATCAAAAGCTTCAATGGCGTTTTTGAGTTGATCGGTAGAAGATATCATGCACTAAAGTTCTGAAAAATAAACATCATCGGTGCAATGCCCTGTGAATTTCTACAGGTACAAGACATTCCATTGCGATTCGTTCGTTTACCACTTTTCCAATGACGATAACAGATGGAGAGGAAATTCCATTCTCCATTACCTGCTGATGAATATTCACCATGGTGCCGGTCACCACTTTTTGTTCCGGCAAAGTTGCATTTTGAATGATGGCGATGGGTTCGAATTGTGAACGTGAATCTTGAAAGATGGAGGTAATCGTATTTAAATGACTCATTCCCATCAACACAATAACCGTTGCTGATGATTGCGCGGCAAGATAAATGTCATTTGAAAGTTCCCCTGATGACAATGTACCTGTCACTACCCAAAAACTTTCATTCACTCCGCGCTTCGTTAATGGAATACCAGCAGCAGATGGTGCAGCAATTGAACTTGAAACTCCGGGAACGACCTGAATAGTTACTCCGCGTCTGGCGGCATATTCTAATTCTTCGTGCCCACGACCAAATACATTTGGGTCACCTCCTTTTAATCGAACTACATATCCATATCGAGTAGCATAAAATACAATGAGCTGGTTGATCTCATCCTGCGAAAATTCTTTTTTGCCTTTTCGCTTTCCAACATAAACCAGTTTGCAAGATGGTCGGGCGTGCTCCAATAATTCTTTTGAGGCAAGTGCATCGTATAAAATAACGTCCGCCTTTTGGATGGTTTTCAATCCTTTAATCGTGATCAATTCCGGATCGCCTGGACCGGCACCTACAATACTTAGTGTTGGATTGAAGTTGCTCATGTTTCAATAATTTGTACGTAATTATACGTAATTATTGTTTTTAACTCTCAAATTAATACGTATAATTACTTAATTATTGAACAATACTTACTTAAATCGTTTGCAATGAACAGGATAATCGTAGTTGGCAATGGAATGGTTGGTTATAAGTTTTGTGAGAAGCTACGTAACCAGTCGAAGGAGATTGAGATTATAGTATATGGAGAGGAGCCTCGCCCGGCTTACGATCGGGTGCATCTGAGCAGTTATTTTTCAGGTACTTCTGCTGAAGAATTATTGATGGCACCTGCATCATGGTATGTTGAAAACAATATTCAGTTGCATACCGGAGAACTCGTGACCGAGATTGATCGCCAAAACAAAAAAATAAAAACACATTCTGGTAAGACTGATCATTATGATTATCTGGTACTCGCAACCGGATCGAGTGCTTTTGTTCCGGTGCTGGAAGGAGTGGAACGTCATGGTGTGTTTGTTTACAGAACCATTGAAGATCTAAATCAGATAATAGAGTACGGAAAAAAAATAAAGAAAGCAGCTGTATTAGGTGGAGGTTTGTTGGGATTGGAAGCTGCAAAAGCATTGCTCGACCTGGGATTAGAAACACATGTGGTGGAATTCGCTCAGCGTTTGATGCCAAGGCAAATTGATGATGCAGGTTCATCTGTGTTAACCCACAAACTTTCTCAACTCAACATTACAGTTCACACCAATAAGAGCACGAAGAAAATTGCCGGCAACGGAAAGTTAGAAGGATTGGAATTTGCAGATGGCTCTTCACTTCAAATCGAAATGCTCGTGATCTCTGCGGGGATTCGTCCGCGCGATGAAGTAGCAAAGTCGAGCGGAATAGTAGTACATCCTCGCGGTGGTGTAATCGTGGACAACTCTTTGCGCACCAACGATGAATTTATTTTTGCCATTGGTGAAGTGGCGGTTCATAATAATATGATATACGGACTTGTTGCTCCAGGTTATGAAATGGCCGACATTGTTACGAAGCAATTGTTGAATGATACATCAAAACAGTTTGCTGGTTTTGATATGTCAACGAAGTTGAAGTTGATGGGTGTTGATGTTGGAAGTTTTGGTGACCCGTTTGGTGAAACACCAGGTAGTATTCCGATTGCTTTTCAGGATAAACGCAATGGAGTGTACAAGCGAATCAACATTTCCGAAGATGGAAAATATTTGTTGGGAGGAATTTTAATTGGTGATGCTTCTCAATATAATTTGTTTCATCAAATGGTGGTGAATAAAATGCCACTGCCTGCACAGCCTGAATCATTAATTATAGGCACACCCGGAAAAGCAGATGAAGGTGCTGGTGTTAAGAGTCTTCCTGACACAGCACAGATATGTTCTTGCGAAAATATTTCGAAAGGTGATTTGGTTTGTCAGATCAAAGAGAATGGTGTAAAGACAATTGATGAATTAAAGAAAAACACGAAAGCATGTACAGGGTGTGGTGGATGTACACCCATGGTGAATGACATTCTGAAAATCACGTTAGAATCATTAGGTCATAAAATAAAGAAAACCCTTTGCGAGCATTTCGATTATAGCAGACAAGAATTGTATGACATCATAAAAGTAAAAGGTATTAAAACCTACAATGCTTTATTGGATTCGTGTGGAAAAGGCGATGGTTGTGAAGTATGTAAGCCTGCTGTTGCTTCTTTACTGGCCAGCATTTGGAATGAATTGATTGTAGAGCAAGATACTATTCAGGATACCAATGATCGCTTTCTGGCGAACATTCAACGTGGAGGTACTTACTCGGTAGTGCCACGAATTGCAGGTGGAGAAATCACACCGGAGAAATTAATGGCGATAGGAAGGATCGCACAAAAATATAATCTCTACACCAAGATTACAGGCGGCCAGCGCATTGATATGTTTGGTGCACGTGTCGATCAGCTTCCCGAAATTTGGGAAGAGTTAATTGATGAGGGTTTTGAAAGTGGACATGCGTATGGTAAATCGCTTCGCACTATAAAAAGTTGTGTGGGCTCTACGTGGTGCCGCTATGGTGTTCAGGATTCAGTTTCGTTTGCCATTTTTATTGAAGATCGATATAAAGGTCTGCGATCACCTCATAAACTGAAAGGTGCGGTATCGGGATGTATTCGCGAATGTGCTGAAGCCCAATCAAAAGATTTTGGAATTATCGCTACCGAGAAAGGTTGGAACCTATATGTGTGTGGCAATGGAGGATCACGTCCTCAACACGCCAAGTTATTAGTAAATGATGTTGACACAGATACCTGTGTAAAATTCATTGACCGCTTTTTAATGTTCTATATTAAGACGGCTGATCCATTAACACGAACAGCTACATGGTTAAATAAAATGGAAGGTGGGCTAGAATACCTATACGATGTAGTAGTAAATGATTCACTTGGCATTGGTGAAGAGTTGGAACGCGAAATGAAAGAGTTGATCGCTGGCTATGCATGCGAATGGAAGAAGGTCGTGGAGAATCCTGAATTGCGTTCCAAATTCAAACACTTCATCAACGATGATGCGGAAGACGATACACTTTCATTTGTTGATTTGCGTGGACAAAAAATGCCGATTGATTGGAATAAGAAAGTTTAGAGTTCAAAGTTTCGAATTGTCTAACCATGGCAGATTAACTAACCAACAACGATCAACTATCAACGAACAACTAAGAAGAGATGGACACATTGACGAACAACAACGAAATAAAAATCTGGTATAAAGCAGCACGTACATCTGACTTCCCGGAGAATGGCGGGGCATGTGTAAAGTATAAAGACTTGCAAGTAGCAGTGTTCAACTTTACGCGTAGAAATGAATGGTATGCGTGTCAAAATTTATGTCCGCATAAAATGCAGATGGCCTTGTCTCGGGGAATGATTGGTTCATTGCAGGATGAGCCAAAAGTGGCGTGCCCTTTTCATAAAAAGAATTTCTCATTGCGCAGTGGTGAATGTTTGAATTCGGAGGAAGAGAAAATTTCCGTTTTCCCGGTAAAGGTGGAAGATGGTTTTGTTTACATCGGCTTTACGGAGTAGAGCAATTTCTTCATATCAGTTTAGGTGAAATGTCAGGTGTAAAAGCCTGGCATTTTTTTATCGGATGCCGTGCGATCATCTGCACACAACAATCTTCATTACTTACTTCCGCTCATAGAAATCAGTAAGGAGTAATCTAAAATTAAGTAACTTGCTACGTATATGCACTTAAATTTTGACAGCGATGTAAAGCTAAGACTGAACCGGTTCAGTAAACTCGGTACGTGGTACATTCTGGCATTGAGTGCCATTGCCACTGTCGCCATCATCGGGCAAGTGCTTATTCAACTCCACTTAAAAGATCAGCAGAGCGATTCGCGCGTAGTGAACATTGCGGGTAAGCAGCGGATGCTCAGTCAGAAAATTTCGAAGACGGTATTGCTTTTAAAACAAGATCAATCTGAAAGTGATCGAATTGAGAAACTGAAGCAACTCGATGTTGCTGTTTCGCTTTGGAAAATTTCGCAAGACGGATTGCGCCATGGCAATGATAGTCTTCGCTTACCTGGAAAAAATAGTGAAGCCATCGTTACCTTATTTGCTTCTATCCAACCTGACTTTGATTCCATGCACCAAAGTGCGCAATCCATTATCACAATATTGAAGAAAAATCCGGCTGTATCATATACTTTACTGAGTCCACATATCAATGGTATTCTTGATCACGAGGGTATATTCCTCGGTGGCATGGAACGCATAGTGCTTCAATATGCCAACGAAGCGCATGAAAAAGTTTCGTCATTGAGTAAGATGGAATACATCCTCATGATTATTTCACTTGTGGTAATTGCGCTCGAAATCATGTTCATCTTCCGGCCAACCACGCAACATGTAAACAATACGGTGAACAAGCTGGTTGACTCTGAAATGAACGCACGGAAGTTATCAAAAGAGATTGGTGAGTTGTATGCATCATTAGAAAAATCGTACGAACAGATTTCCATCGTCAATCAACCGACTGAAAACCCGCGCTTGTTTGCCAAGACAGATCGAGGCGGTAACGTTACCTTCATCACCGATTTGTTTGCCGATCGGACCGGCATATTGAAAATAAAAAAGAGCATGCGTCTGTGTGATCTTTTTCCGGGAATGAAAAATGCAGACGATTGGATGGATGAGGTAGTCGAATATGTATCGGAAGAAAAATCGTGGCTGGGGGAAATATATTTTGAAGATTCAAAACAACATGATTGCTGGGTTGATATTACCATTACACCGGTTTACAACAATCAAAATGAAATTGATGAATTGTTGGTGATGGGCACAGACATTACCGAGCGTAAGGCTGCAGAACAGAACATGAATAAGAAGAACCGTGCAGAGATTGAGAAGAAAATCAATCAACAAAAATTTCGTTCTGTACTTATTCTGGAAGGGCAGGAAGAAGAGCGTAAACGGATTGCCATGGATATTCACGATGGCATTGGACAAATGTTAACGTCGCTGAAATTTCAAATTGAATCAATTGATTTGCAGCAAGCTGAACGTGCTGAACAAAAATTTATAGAAGTTGGACAGCTCATTAAAGAGGTAATTAAAGAGGTAAGAAAAGTCACCTTTAATTTAAAACCAACTGTGTTGGGCGACTATGGACTTCAGGCTGCTCTTCATGTGTTTATACAAGAAATTGGAAAGCTAACCGATATTGCTTTAGTGTATAAAACAGATGGGGAGATAGAACGGCTTCCACAGAAAATTGAAAATAATATTTTTAGAATTATTCAGGAGGCGATTAATAATGCCATCAAATATTCGGAAGCTGATGTAATTGAGATAACATTAACCGAATTAGAGAATGAATTAGTGATTGTGGTGAAAGATGAGGGCAAAGGTTTTGAAACAAAACTAGTCGAAGCGCGAAGCGTGAACATCGAATCGGGCCGTGGCTTTTTTAATATGTATGAACGCACTGAATATATTAACGGAAAACTAGATATCAATTCTGATCCCGGTAAAGGAACAAGTGTAGTGTTACATGTTCCAATCCATAAAGTGGTTGTTGTGGAATGATGGAGTGTTTTAGTGTGTAGGTGAGTAAGTATTTTGGTGTTGAAGTTCGAAGCGTTGAAGTAATATTTTAGTTGCCGGAGCTTTTTACTTTGACCTTTCCGCTTTGAATTTTGAACTTGAAACTTTGAGCTATAGCGTATGGAAAAAATAAATATAGTATTGGCCGATGATCACGTTCTGGTTCGCAAAGGATTGAGAGCCATGTTCGAGTCCGATTCAGAAATTAATGTCGTGGGCGAAGCAAGCAACGGGCTAGAAGCCTTAGAAGCAGCAAAGAAATATAAACCGGATATTTTGGTACTCGATATTCGGATGCCAGAGATGACAGGATTGGAAGCAGCAGCAAAGTTGAAAGATTATGCACCTGCAACAAAAGCCGTTATTCTTTCCATGCACGATTCGGAAGAGTATGTAATGCAGGCGCTTGATGCCGGTGCCTATGGTTACGTATTGAAGGACACCGATAAAAGTGAATTTGTAAAAGCATTGAAGCAGATTTATGGAGGGAATAAATATTTCAGTGGTGCGGTATCAAATGTATTGGCCAATAGATTACTCAATACGAAATCTACCGTGCGCACTGCGCCTGTGGAAGATCAATACAGCCTGACCAAGAAAGAAAAAGAAATTCTGCGAATGGTGATTGATGGTAAGCCAAATAAGCACATTTCAGAATCGCTCGGAAAAAGTGTGCGCACGATTGAAACGCATCGGTTCAACATCATGAAGAAACTTGGAGTAAACAATGCTATCGACATGGTGAACAAAACGGTAAAAGAAAATCTGGTTTAGCACCAGAATCAGTGCAACTATAAATTATCGAAGAATGGCTTTCTTCTTTCAATTTTCAAATCTTGAAGAATGGAGGCTTTCACAGCGATTGTAAAATTGTACGATTGAAATCTTCCGAACGGAACCCAGTTAACGTTCATTGTCCAGCAATGTAAGTCGCGCGATATGCCAATGTTGGTTTGGGTAAATTCTTTTGATTCAAAATGATAGCCAGAACTGTAGGTTATTTTCCATTTCTCTGATATTGATAAGTCGCCATTCATGTTAATGGTTTGGGTAACTTTTGGTTTCTGATTAACCTGATGACCATAATTTAAATTGTAACTCAGGTTTAAGCTCCACGGAATTTCGAAGTCCACATATGCATCTGGATTTTTCAGGAGGAATTGTTTCTCCTGTTCTGGTAAATCAGACTTTCCGATTTTTTCGCGACTACTTGTTTCTTTACTCTGTGCCTTTGGATTTAAGTTAGTACTAATGGCCAATGATGCGTTTGTAATCCTGCCTATTTTTCCAGCCTTCCACGCGAGTGATTTGCTTCTTTTTTCAGTCGCTATAATCTCATCACCTTCCTCTGTTGGGGTACTGTATTCGGTGTAGTAGTTATAAGGATCAAGAGAAGCAGAGAGGTTTATATTCAATTTATTGTTTAAGACATTGGTGTTTGCTGCAATACTAATAGGAGCAAGATTAAACGAATCAGCAATGAGATTGTAACTTGAGTTGAGGGAAAGATTATTGAGTAGCATTACTTTTCTTGCTACGGAATCATCTACACCTTGAACTTTCATTTCAAGGTTGTTTCCTATTCCAAAACCAATTGATCCACTTTTGCCAATGGTTGATCCGCCATAAAGGTAGCCTTGATGCTTGGATTGATACAATATTTGATCCGTACCATTGCTATTCGTTATTCTCACAGTATCAAAATATTCTTTGTTCTTACTGAAATCAGGAGTATAGCCAAAAGAGATGGAAGGATTCACCACATGGCGAATGGCTTTCACTTTACTGGTTTTCTTTTTAATGAAGTACGTTCCATAGAGACGGGTAGTGAGGCCTGCACTAACAGAGTAATTTAAAACATTGCTGAAGCCGCCAACCGTATCAATTACTTTGGCAACACCATCTACGTTGCCCCACTTTTGTTTTTCGCCATACATTATATCAGTCATGCTTATAGAAGGAGAAACGGTAAGAAACTTAAGCGCCTTAAATGAAAATGAAACAGGAACAGTGTGACGCATACCCTTTCTTCCATTTTCAAAAAGTGTTGGAAAGTTGTTTATCGAAAAATTAGCGATGCTATCTACTGTAGGATCAACTCCTACTTTCCCTAGATTATTACTAAGACGATTGGCAGCATTCATGGTGTATGCAACAGAAAAATTATCCAATGGTCCTGTCTTGCCTGATTTACTCTGGAATGGATAGAGGTTAGTCATGTTTAAACTAATGCTCGGTAATTGTAAGTCTACAATTTTTGTTACAAGATCCTGGTTATGACTCAGGTTTAATCCCAGGGAGAAAGGTGTTCCGGAAAAACGTTTACTGTAGGATACGTTTGAACTGAGTTTGGTAGAAATATTACTGATGCTGGAAGATGTTAGAGCTTGTGATGTGCCATACGCCAGGTTATTGTTTTGGTTAAAGGTAGCCGTTGCTGCGTTTACGGATGCAGAGAACCGACCTGTTCCTTTTGTTTGTGGTGTGTGGCTCCACGTTAGCCTGTAGTCTTTCGTGTAATCTTCGCTTTCAATTTTGTTATCAGAACCAGGATTTTTTGAATATCCGAAGTTGAAGCTACCGGTGTATTTATACCGCTTCATGTAATTGGAGTTTACATAAAGTGCATGCGAGCCTTTCGTGTAAATATCGGCAGTAACACCAAGTTTGATTTCATCACTGATATCAAAAAAGTATCCTAAGCCTCTCATGTTAAACCCCCTTCTGTTCTCTGTTCCGAAAGTAGGGAAGAGAATGCCCGATGCGCTTTCTTTCTGATCAGGGAACATACCAAATAAGAAACCTATAGGTAATGGAATTTCATTAAACTCCATATAAAATGGACCGGCTACAATTTTATCGCCCGGTATCGCTTTTGTTTTTGTCGCTTTGATCGCGTAGTGCGGATGTTCTAAATTGCAGGTTGTGTAGGTATTGCGTATACTCAACAGATTGCCATCTTCATTTTTATACACAATGTCACTATATAAGAAATTTTCGCCTTGTGTTGTTACAACTTCGCTAATGCGTGCTCGCTTCGTTTTAAAATTATAGATGATGTCTTTCGTTTCATAGACTTCCGCTCCATTTTTAAAGATCGGATATCCTACTCTTTGACCAAGCGAATCACGAATGCCATGTGCTGTTAAGGTAGTGTTGGCGTAGTCGATAATAATTTCTTCTGCTTCTAATTCTATTTCACCGTACTTTATCTTTGCATCACCGTACAGCCAAATCATTTTGCCATCCATATTCGCACGAATTGAGTCCCTTGCTGAATAGGTAATGGTCGTTTCAATGTCACCTTTCTTTTTTAGAGCCATCGAATCGAGTTTTAGACTATCGGCAGGAAGAGTAAGTGAATCGGTTGGAATGGTTATTGAGTTAAGCGGTTTGGTTAACGAGTCAGTTTTAACGGGCAATGTTCCAGGTGGAGTTTTAACACGTCCCTCCACTTGGCCAATAGAAGCCTGAACTGAAAAAAGAATAAAGATTATGAATAGAATATATCGCACACGCGCCGAGTTGAAAGTCAGTTCTTTAGCTTTTACTGAAAAATGTACACTTTTGCGTAAAGTTATTGCAAATACTTTGAACATCTTAAGACCCGTGAGGAATATCGGTTTAACTGCGCTGCTAATAGCAATAACCTTGCTAAACTCATCTACCACCTTTCCACCCAAGGATTCGAAGGTAGATGTTGTCGTAATTGATGCAGGTCATGGTGGGCATGATCCGGGCACAAAAGGGAAATTAGCAAAGGAAAAAGACGTAGCATTGAAAATTGCACTAAAGGTCGGTGCCTATATTGAAAAAAATATTCCGGGAGTAAAAGTAATCTATACCCGAAAGGACGATCGATACCTCGCTTTGGATGAACGCGCTGACATTGCCAACAAAGCCAAGGCTGACCTCTTTATTTGTATACATGTTAACGCCAACCCCAATACAAAAGCTTTTGGAACAGAGACCTATGTGATGGGACATCATAAAGACGAAGGTAATCTGGATGTTGCCAAGCGTGAGAACTCTGTAATTTTGATGGATGAAAATTACGAGGAACGTTACGAGGGTTTCGATCCTAAAAGTCCGGAATCGTATATTTTGTTTTCCCTAACACAAAGTGCGTATCAGGAAAGTAGTTTGAAGCTTGCCAAGAAAATTGAAGATCAATTTAAAGGTAAGGTTGGCCGGGTAAGCAGGGGCGTAAAACAGGCGGGTTTTTTAGTACTTTGGAAAACTACGATGCCCGGTGTGTATGTAGAAACCGGTTTTTTATCGAACTCGGCTGAAGAAAAGTTCTTAAATAGCGATGAGGGTCAGGAATTGATTGCTTCAGGAATTTATCGGGCGTTCAAAGACTATAAAAATGAAGTAGAATCTATAAATTGACGTCCTGAAAAAAAGAGGACTTTGTTTCCAAACGCTTACGCATGAAATGCCTATTATCGCACCGCTACAAAAGAATGGTAATGGTTATAGACATTCCATCTGACCTTAAAGAAAAATTATTAACTGATGAAAGTATCTAAAGAGTTTAAGGTTGGCCTTTTCATGGTCATCTCTATTGCCTTGTTATATTTTGGTTTCAATTTTTTAAAAGGGATTGATTTTTTCACTACTTCCAATAAGTATTATGTTATCTATCAAAATGTAGACAAGCTTACAGAGTCAAACCTGGTATACTTAAATGGCTTGGCCGTTGGTCGAGTAAGCGACATTCAGATTGAGCAAAATAAGAATCGTGTTATTGTTGAATTGGATATTGAGACAGGTATTATAATAACCGATTCCTCAACAGCCGAGTTGAATGGTGAGTTATTAGGAGGTCGATTTGTTGTACTGAATGTCAGCCCGAAAGGAAAGCGTCTCGAATCAAAAGACACTATACAAGCAGCAGTGGCTAAGGGGATGTTAGACTTTGCTCAACCTGTCGCGCTTACCCTACAAGAAACACTTAAACATTTGAATGAATTAGTAGGCGGACTATCTAAAAATATGGGGCGCATCGATACCATGTTTATTGGATTGAAACAAACCCCTGGCTTGTTGAATAAAACATTAGCCACAGCAAACTCAAATATTGGAAATCTGGGTGGTGAGTTTAAAGTTGTAGCAGGCAACATCAATACAACATTGGCTGAGTTGAAGCCTACATTGGCTAATTTTAAAACACTTTCCGATTCGTTAAAGATGATGGAGCTTAATGGGACGTTAAACAAAGCGCAAGTATCCTTAGCAAAACTGAACGAGACATTATCTCGCCTTAACAAAGGCGACAATACGGCAAGTAAATTGATGACAGAAGATTCTCTTTACGTAAACCTCAACCGGCTTTTAGTCACTATCGATTCCTTGGCCAGTCATTTCAATAACAATCCGAAACATTTTATGTCTCCACTCGGCAAGAGTCGTAAAAAGATTGAACGAGAGCTGAAAGAGCAGGCAGAGAAGAAGAAATAAAATCTGCAACTGCTGATTTTTCTGATTAAGGCACTTTGGATCAATTGGAGCATCTTGCAATCAAGATTTCTATATTGAAGATTAAAATACGTTGATTTGGAGACCACTTATGAAATTAAGATTTAACAATGACCTTCCCCATTACAAGATATGCTTGACTCCTTAGACATAAAAAATTATAGAAATCTAAAAGAACTTAGAATTAATTCTTTAGGAAAGGTAAATCTCATTACAGGTAAAAATAATACCGGTAAATCGACCATCCTTGAGGCAATTGCAATCTATGCTACTAAAGGAGATTTGAATCTGATTTATGAATTGCTTGGAGAAAGGGGGGAGTTTTCTAGACAAGTAGTAAGAACATCGGATGTAACCAAAAATCCAACAGAGTCTAATATAAAAACTTTCTCTTCCTTATTTACCGATAGGTTTATTGGTTTTGAAAGGAAACATTCTATTTCAATAGGTACTATTGAAAATACTTTGTTTGGAGAAGAAAAATCCAATGAAAAATCAATTTCTCTTCGATTCATAAAATATCTTGATGAAATCCAAAGAGATAGCCAAGGTATAGTTGTAACAAGAAGACGAACCTTATTGGAAAATGAGGCTGATAAACAACTAGCAAACTTCAAAGTGGGAGTTGAGATAAGAGTAGGAAATAGCTCCTACATACTTCCTCTTGATTCTGATGACAGACCGTATAGAATTAATTTTAGAGGACTTGGTAATAACGAAAGTTTTCAATTTATAAGGACGAGAAATATCGACAAGGAAATAAATGGTAAGCTTTGGGATAATATAGCCCTTACTGAAAAAGAGCAATATGTAATTGATGCATTAAAAATCATAGAACCATCAACTGAACGAGTGGCATTCATAGAAGAAAATTCTAGAGAAAGAACAGCGGTAATTAAATTATCAAATACTGCTAATGTTTTGCCGTTGCGTAGCATGGGAGATGGAATGAACAGAATTCTAACTATAATACTAGCACTGGTAAATTCTGATAATGGATTTTTGCTAATTGATGAATTTGAGAATGGATTGCATTATACTGTTCAAAAACAACTATGGAACGTCATTTTTAATTTGGCAAAAAAATTAAACGTTCAAGTATTCATAACAACTCACAGTGAAGATTGTATTTCTGGATTTGAGAATATTTTGAATAGCCCTAATAATTCACTTGAAGGAAAATTGATTCGGCTAGACAATATTAATGGTGTAATAAAGCAGGTTGAATTTAATGCGCACGAATTAAAAATTGCTACAAATCAAAATATCGAGACCCGATAATATAATGAGTGTAAATGAAAAATTCAGTAGCCAACTCTTGGTAGAAGGGAATGATGATCAACATGTGATTTGGGCTTTATGTGTAAAATTTAAACTCGAAGAAAATTTTGAGGTAGTTGATTGTAAAGGTATTGATAAGCTCTATGAACAAATCCCCGTAAGATTTAAACAGTCAGAGATTAGTACTATCGGAATTATTATTGATGCTGATGCAGATTTGAAAGGGCGCTGGACTTCTCTAAAAAGTTTATTGCTTCAACAGGGTTTTGATATTCCCGAGAAACTACCAACTAACGGGCTTATTCTTACAAACGAAGCCAACAAAAGAATTGGAGTTTGGATAATGCCAAATAATGACTTGAATGGAATGATTGAAGATTTCATTGCCTTTTTAGTTCCAAAGGATGATAAATTACTCCCCATTGTTAATTCAACACTTAAAGAAATTGAGGACAAGAAATTGAATAAATATTCCTTAACTCATAAATCTAAAGCTGCCATTCACTCATGGCTTTCTTGGCAAGAAGACCCAGGAACACCAATGGGTTTAGGTATTACTAAAAAGTATTTGACAACAGACGAGGAAACTTGTTTGCGTTTAACTAACTGGTTAACCCTACTTTTTAACCCAACAGAATAGATTTTTACTACCTTATCGCTCAGAGTAGACAAATATTAAATATGGATTTTTAGTCTTTCCAGTATACTAACTTCAAATGTTGTAATGGTTTAACCCTCCAATTACTAACCCTTCATGGCCACCGATTTAGAATTCAACAAGAACGAAGATCAGCTCAAACAACTCATTTATAAACTTCAGACCAGGGCGAAGAAGACGAAGTTGGGTGGTGGCGAAAAGAAAATTGAAGACCAACATCAGAAAGGAAAACTTACTGCACGTGAGCGAATTGCTTATCTAACCGATAAAGATTCAGCGTTTTTAGAAATTGGTTTGTTTGCCGGTGATGGAATGTATGCCGAACAAGGCGGTTGCCCTTCTGGCGGCGTGGTTACAGGCATTGGATATGTAAAAGGAAGGCAATGTGTAATTGTTGCGAATGATGCTACCGTAAAAGCAGGTGCATGGTTTCCGATAACAGCAAAAAAGAATCTACGTGCGCAGGAGATTGCCATGGAAAACAGATTACCCGTTATCTACCTTGTTGATAGTGCCGGAGTTTTTCTTCCCATGCAAGATGAAATTTTCCCTGACAAAGAACACTTCGGAAGACAGTTTCGGAATAACGCAAAGATGTCATCGATGGGTATTGTGCAGATTGCCGCGATCATGGGCAGTTGTGTGGCCGGTGGCGCTTACCTTCCGATCATGTCGGATGAAGCGATGATTGTGGATAAGACCGGATCGATTTTTCTTGCCGGATCGTATTTAGTGAAAGCAGCAATCGGTGAAGATATTGATAATGAAACATTAGGAGGAGCCTCAACACACTGTGAAGTTTCGGGTGTAACCGATAATAAATTTCCGAATGATGAAGCGTGTCTCGACTACATACGATCGTTGTTTGATAAAATCGGATCTCCTGCTTTAGCAGGATTCGATCGCATAACTCCTCAACTTCCGAAATTCAATCCGGAAGAAATTTATGGAATACTTCCAGCTGATCGCGCCAAGCCGTATGATATGCTGGAAATCATCAAACGAATAATTGATGATGCAGCCTTTGATGAATACAAAGCACTCTATGGAAAATCGTTGATTTGCGGAACGGCTCGCATTGATGGATGGGCTGTTGGAATTATTGCCAACCAACGCAAAGTAGTGAAAACCAAAAAAGGTGAGATGCAAATGGGCGGTGTAATTTATTCTGACTCGGCAGATAAAGCAGCGCGCTTCATCATGAATTGCAATCAACGAAAAATCCCATTGCTTTTCATGCAAGATGTAAGTGGGTTTATGGTAGGCAGCAAAGCAGAGCACGGAGGTATTATCAAAGATGGAGCGAAGATGGTAAATGCCATGGCGAATTCTACCGTTCCAAAGTTTACCATTATCGTGGGTAACTCATATGGTGCTGGCAACTATGCAATGTGTGGTAAAGCATATGATCCAAGATTAATTTTTGCGTGGCCCACAGCACAGATTGCCGTGATGAGCGGAGCATCCGCAGCTAAGACATTGGTACAAATCCGAGTAAGTACATTGAAAGCGCAAGGCAAAGAAATTTCCAAAGAGGAGGAAGATGCATTGCTAAAAGAAATTACGGATCGGTATAACGAACAACTCAGTCCGTATTACGCTGCTTCCAGAATTTGGGTTGATGGGGTAATCGATCCAATTGAAACACGAACTGCAATTTCAATGGGTATTGAAGCTGCCAATCAAGCGCCGGTTGAGAAATTTAATGTAGGAGTATTTCAAACGTAATAAAGTATTTTGGTGTGTTTGTGTTTGAGTGTTTTGGTGGTGCAGTTGACTAAAACACATACACACTTAAATACTAAAATACTTGGATTCCTAAACTCCCAAATCCGCACCGTCAGCAATGATGAGCAGAAGCTCTTTCACTTCTTCCGCCTTCGCATGCTCTCCCATTTTATCAAACGACATAATCAAATTGCGGAAAACGCGTCTAATGATTTCAAGACTTGAACAGGGTTCGAAGAAAGATGGCAGTGGTGCTAAATGTAATTCATTGATGTAGTTCTCAATATCCTGCTTTGAGAAAATCAATCCCTTGTTAAATACATTGATGTAAAACTGAGTGTGATTTTCATCTTTATAGGTAAGCACAAAAAGATTCGGAAGATTTACACCGTGAATTGGCAACTTTAATTTTTGTGCTACCAACATGTAGATGACGCAAAGCGTAATCGGATTACCTCGCTTTGTTTCCAACACGGTGTTGATCATTGAATTTCCGGGTGAATGAAAATTCTTGGTGTTGGCACCAAACTTCAATTTATTAAAGAGCACACTGTTAATCACTTTCACCTGATCGAATGGATAGAGCTCTGGCTTAAACTCCAGCCATGTATCGTAATAGATTTGTTCGAGTTCTTGCTTCAGTTTTATTAATTCTAGATCGGGATATTGATAGGTAGCAATCAACCAAAGTCCGGTTAACAAATCCTGATCCTCACTTTCATACCAGGTCTTGGTGCGTTCTTTTACCAACTCATATTGAAGAACATGTATAAGGTCTTCAATTTTACGTTGCACATGTGGATTGAAATTACCTTCCCACTCTTGCTCCAAAAACGGAATGATGGTGGTACCCAAAGAAAGTATCTTTTCTTCCACATGAGAAACGATTTGAGTGTCTTCGTCTTCGAGGAGGGATACCAGCGCTTTGAGTTCGGTGTCTTTCATAAAATAATCACGGCAACTTCTGAAAAACTTTAATAAGGTCAAAGGGAAATTACGAATTACAAGGTACGAGGTACAAATTAATCGTTCCTCGAAATTCCTACCTTGTTCCTCTTCGCTCTTTCCTCCTACCTTCTTCTATTTCTTCCGAAGAGCACACCCCACTGGCCTCACTTCCGCTGTTTCAATCTTTTGATTGGTGAGCATAATATCGATGGCATCTTTAAGATAAGATTGATGTACATCTTTTTCGACTTGAGCATTGTCATCAATGGCCCCACTATACACTACAGAAAATTTTCCACCTGAATTTTTCAATAAAAATACCTGTGGACTTTTTTGTAGCGCCAAGACTTTGCATGACGACTTGATCTTTATCTGCCAGGTATGGAATGGTAATCCCTATCTGCTGCGCTTTTTTTGTCATGTTTTCCGCAGACTCGGTAGCATCAATACTGGAGTTGATCAGCAACACAGGTACTTTATCCTGATAGTCGTTTGAGATTTTCTTAATACGTGTTCGGTAATATTCATCATACGGACAAGCATTAGTGGTGAACACAATCAATATACCTGCGCACGATGGGTAGGTATCCAACGAAATCGTTTTTCCATTTACCACATTGGTAAGTGTAAAGTTTGGTACCTGTGCTGTAAGCGAAATGCTAACCAGACTCAAGAAAATAATGACCAGCGTTTTCATAAATAACATTTTTAGACTTTCAATTTTATCCCAACTCTTAATTCTCTCAGGCCTCGCTTCTCTTTCGAAGAAGGGTTGGGGAAGAGGCTCTCACTGCATTCTTTTGTTAAACACCAAAACAAACTCTGGGGTAACCTGATAGTATAAAGGTATCACCCTTTCTACATCCTTTACAATAATCTTTCCAATGATATCACCCTGCATTTGGCGCTGAAATGGAAGTATTTTCATGTTCTCTGAGAAAATCAGGTCCTTCTTTCCGTAGATTTTTATGAGGGTCTCTTTCGCGCACCAGTAGATGCAATGCTTTATAATGTCGGTACCAGCATCCTTCAATTCATCTTCCGAATGTATTCTTGGAGCGATGCGCAATAATTTTTCTTTCGGCTGTTCCAAATCAATACCTACCGATTCATACTTATCCAACAACACCGCCACAAACGGAAATGAATGACTCAACGAAAGTTGATAATCATACCCTTCCGGAAATGGTTTTCCAAATTCATCTTTTACAATGCCTTGAAAATTCAGATCCATCGCCTCCATTACTTCTTTCACCAATACACGACCAGCGATCCACTCCAATCGCTTCTGCGGACTGGTGATGGTATCGGATATTTTTTCGAATGGAACTGTCTCTGCGAGTGTCTCCTCTTCTTCTTCAATCCGCCACAAAGCCCATGTGCGCCCCAACTCCACAACTAATTTTTCAAGCGGCATAATGATTAACTTTGCCGAAAGTTAGAACTTTCGCAAAGTTTAGCGCTATACATGTCAAACGTTCAGGTTTCCAGACTCCAGACTTTAAGCGGTCATCGTGATTGTGTTTATACATTGGCAAAATCAAATGAGCCGCATCGGTTCTTCTCGGGTGCGGGCGATGGTATGGTGGTAATGTGGGATTTGAACAATCCTGAAACGGGTGAACTTATTGCCAAACTTCCAAACTCCATCTACGCCTTACATTATCATCCTGAAAATGATTTGCTTATAGCGGGCCATAACTACGAGGGCATTCACCTGCTGGACTGGAAAAACAAAAAAGAGATAGCTTCTCTGCAACTGACCAAGACTGCCATCTTCGATATTCAATCCTACATCGACCATTTATTTGTGGCCACAGGTGAAGGTGTGGTGATGAAGGTGGACTTAAAGCGATTGAATATTGTAGCCCGTACTGCGCCATCCGAAAAAAGTGCGCGAAGCATCTCCATCCACAGAAAGAGGAGGGAAATAGCGGTTGGCTACAGTGATCATACCATTCGAATTTTTGATCTCGATGACCTGAAATTAAAAAAGGAGTGGCAGGCGCATACCAATTCGGTGTTCACCGTTCGTTATTCACCCGATGGGAATTTTCTATTCAGCGGCTCGCGCGATGCCCGGTTTAAAGTCTGGGATGTGAAGGCCGATTACATCAAAGAGGGTGAGGTGGTGGCGCACCTGTTTGCGATAAACCACCTCGATTTTAGCCCGGATGGCAAACATTTTGTAACTTGTAGCATGGATAAGTCCATTAAGGTTTGGAGCACCGAAGAGTTGAAGCTGCTGAAGGTAATAGATAAGTCCCGTCATGCAGGGCACGGCACTTCTGTCAATAAAGTTTTGTGGACTTCCCATCACGATCAATTGTTGAGTGCCAGCGATGATCGAACCATATCAACATGGAACATTATTTTTTAAACTAATAGTATCATTTTTTTAACTTTAGTATTATGAGAGTAACACCGCTTGAAATCCGACAAAAAACCTTCGAGAAAAATTTCAGAGGGTACGAGAAAGATGAAGTCAATGCATTTCTGCAATCGCTTTCTCAGGAATGGGAAAAGATTTTAGATGAAAATAAAGAATGTCGCATCCGACTGGAAGCTGCTCAACTCGAAGTAGCCAAACTACGTGAAGTAGAAAGTTCACTGTTCAGAACATTGAAAACTGCTGAAGATACAGGAGCGAATGTAATTGAACAGGCACGCACATCTGGTGAGCTTTATCTGCGTGAGGCCCAGTTCAAAGCAGACGCCATGATCAGCGAAGCAAAATCAAAAGCAAAAGATACCATTGAAGAATCAGACATGCGGGCGAAAGAAATTTTAGCCGAGATGGAAGATCGCCTGAAAGCATTGGTTGATAATTATAAAAAAGTTGAATCATCACGCGATACGTTGCTCAGTGAATTGAAACGATTGGGTAGTGATGCATTAGAACATGTAGAACGAACGCGCAATGCCGCCAATACATTTGATCCTGAAAAACATTTAGCCATGGCGAAGCGCGAAACGCGTAGAGCTATCTTTCCCAATCTTGAGTTCGAACTTTCACGCAAATCGATCGTTACCGAAAAAGAAATTGTGTTGGAAGAGCAAACTATTTTGGTGGAGAGCAACAATGGTAAAAAAGTTCAGAAATCTTTCTTTGACGAAATAGGGTAATGGGAAGAGTTGCCCTCGAAGGTCTCGAGTTCCATGCCTTTCATGGTGTGTATCCGCACGAGCGTGAATCAGGAAATTGGTTTGAAGTAGACATTGCTGTTGAAACTGACTTTGCAACAGCTGCCCGGCACGATGATCTGGTGGGCACGGTCAACTATGAAACACTTTTTAAGATTGTGAAGGATGAGATGAATCAACCTTCCAAACTGCTGGAAACAATTGTAGATAAAATCGCCAACGATGTGCTCGCATCAATGCCCGCTGTTCTTTCCGTTGAATTGCGAATTGCGAAACTAAATCCGCCCATCGGTGGAAAATGCAGAAAGGCTATCGTTAGCCTTACGAAGAAAAGATAAATCATATTACATGAGATTGCTGATTGCATTTTTATTTCTAAGCCTGACAACGTTTGCTCAGAATAAACCTGCTTACACTCTTTTTAGCAATGAAGGAAAATCAGTTGACTACGACAAGATGATAAAGGCACTGGAAAAAGCCGATATTATTTTAATAGGCGAACTTCACGACAACTCGATTGATCACTGGTTGGAGTTTCAGATCTTAAAAGATGTGTATGCAAAACATAATGACGTAACGATCGGTATGGAAATGTTTGAAGCTGATGATCAAATCGTGTTAGATGAATATGTAAACGGCACCATTGAAGAAAAACATTTGCTAAGCGAAGCTAAAGTCTGGGACAATTATAAAAACGATTACAAACCGTTAATTGAATTTGCGAAAACAAATAAATTAAAAGCCGTTGCAACGAATGTACCGAGACGATACGCCAACCTCGTTTTCCGAAAAGGTATTGATGCACTGAATACCTTACCCGATGAAGCAAAGAAGTGGATTGCACCATTGCCGATTACAATCGATCTTGAATTGCCCGGCTACAAAAGTATGGTCGCTTCCATGGGTGGACATGGCCCGGCTGGAAGCGCAGAAAATATCGCGCGATCACAAGCCGTGAAAGATGCTACCATGGCACACTTCATTTTGCAAAACAGAAAATCTGTGTTCATCCATTATCACGGATCGTATCATTCCCAAAACTTTGAAGGTATTTACTTGTATCTAAAGAAGGCCAATCCCAATCTCAACATTGTCACCATTCATTCTGTTGAGCAAACTGCTATCGATAAGTTAGAAGATGCAAATAAGAAGACAGCTGATTTTATTATTTGCATTCCGAGTGATATGGCGAAGACCTATTAGGAGTAGACTCACTTTTTTTAATAATTGAACTAAGGTTTGATAAGAGAGTCATATTTAATTGTTAGGGACAACTTATTATTTTCATAAATGTTCAATGTTTTGAAAAATCTTATTATCAGATATTCATGTTGAAACCACCTTCTAGTCGAGGAGTATTTACCAAAGAAAAGCGCAACGCTCTAATTGCTATTGCAATTTTAGCTGCATTATACTTTGCAGTGAATGAATTTTTTTTTAAACGCGAACCTCTCATCCTCGATAATAGGAAGGTTATTATAATACGCAATGGATCAGATACAATTCAAATTGATTTTACCAATTGGGACTCAGTTAAAATTGATTCCTTTACAAGAACTAGATTTCCGCATCCTAGTCGAGAAGATGATAGCTTGTACAAAGCCTACGGACTTGACGAACTGGATAGCTTGATAAATGCACCAAGCTCATCCTTGGTAGATTCTATGCTAATGGAAGTTAAGTGATTCTCTACGAAAATTCCTGTTAAAGAAATGGAGAAGTTGTTACCAACACACGAGGACGTATACACAAGTGTCACTTCACACCATCCACAAACATAAAACCTCTCGCTTTCTCGCCTTCAAAGAAATCCACTTCTTTGCCAATTAAATACTGGTGTGGTGCTTGCCTACTTTAAACCAATCATTTTATTCATTAACTTAGATTAAAATTCACAAGAGCAATGTCAACATTAAACGCCATTTTAAAAGAGATGAAGGATATTCCAGTTGACCGGCTGGAAGAGGTTTATCAACTTGTTCATTCTCTAAATCCTAAGACAAAAAGCACCGATACGGTGCGAAAGAAAATATTGTCTTATGGCGGGGCATTTAGCGATATGCGTAAAAAAGATTATGCTGATTTTCTGAATCAAATCAAGAAAACACGCTCTAAACTTTTTGACCGTAAAATTGATTTATGAAACCCTCGATATTGGACACCGATATTCTTTCGGAGTTTTTGAGGGGCAATTTGAAAGTCATCGCCAAGGTTGATCAGCATTTGGAAGAATTCGGTTTCATTAATTTGAGCATTATTACTTACTACGAAATCTTGAATGGCCTTTTGTATAAAGATGCCAGGAAACAACTTGAAAAGTTCGAAGCATTTGTTGAATTAAATAAGGTAATTCCGTTAACATTAAGAACAGCCAAAATTACTGCAACGATTCAAGCAGACCTCAGAAAGAAAGGAACTGAAATTGGGCACACTGATACATTAATTGCAGGAATTGCAATGGCAAGTGAAATGCAACTCATCACAAACAATACAAAACATTTCAAGAGAATTAAGGGACTCGCAATTGCCAATTGGACTAAGTAGTTATTAACTTATTCACAGAAGCTTTATCTATTTCTTTTCCTGCTTCACCCCATCCACAAACATAAACCCCCTCGCTTCCTCTCCCTCAAAGAAATCTACCTCTTTGCCAATTAAATACATCGTGTGGCGTTTGTCTACATATACAGGTACATCAACCACGGAGTAAGCAATGTCGGTTTCCTTTTTCTTGTCGAAGCCAATGATCAGTGAAACGCCTGAGCATCCGCCACCGCGAACACCCACACGTAAACCATATTCGGCCGGAATATTTTTGGTTTGCATGATCTTTCGGATTTCGTCCAGTGCACGGGCTGAAATGGTTACAGGCTGAAGGGAGTCAAACATTTCTAAATCGGCTAAATTGCCTTTAAAATTATCTAAATTTCGAACATATTTAATTTCAAAATAATTCTATGGATGCTCTGATTGAGTTTATAAAAATTCTGGTGCCGGCTGCGGTTGTCCTCTATGCAATGTATTTGGTGGTACGCTTATTCGTCCAACGCGAAATCGACATCAAGAAATTGGAAGTCCGGGGCAAATGTATCGAAACCGTTTTACCCAACCGCTTACAAGCGTACGAACGCATGACGCTTTTTCTGGAACGCATGGCACCACAAAATCTACTAATGCGATTAAACGCAGGAGGTATGCCTGCCCGCGAGTTTCATCAGTTATTGTTGACCGAGATACGAAATGAATATAACCACAATGCTTCACAACAGATCTACATTGGTGAGGAGGTTTGGAACATGATCAAAAACTCAAAAGAAGATTTGATTGTAATGATAAATGAAGCGGCCAGCGAAATGACTCCTGAATCAACGAGTTTGAATTTATCGAAGAAGATTTTTGAGAAGTCAATTATCAAGACCGTTGATCCGATTGCACATGCGTTATCTGAATTGAAGAAGGAAATCCATCAGGTATTTTAAAGA
>JANMRZ010000184.1:0-5283 GCA_031388805.1 Chryseolinea sp. | reverse complement strand
GAAGTTATACGGTTGGTGAAAGTGGCGCTGTTTTATATTCTTTGATCGATCAGAAATTACAAAACGATAAAGAACTCTGGTACATGATTGATGGCTCGTTCATCACGCACCTTCCCGATGCATGGGGCATGAACCAGAAATACATCCTGTTAGCTTTAAACAAATGGGATGACCCCTATCATAAGGTAAACATCGGTGGCCTTACCTGCGACAGTATGGATTACTACAATTCAGAAGCGCACACAGGTGAAGTGTTCTTGCCAATGATTACCGATGAAGAGAATTTATATGTTGGCTTCTTCCATACTGGTGCATATCAGGAATCGCTTGGAGGTTATGGAGGTATTCAGCATTGCTTGATACCTGCACCGAAACACGTGCTGATCGATCGCAACGAAGACGGTGAGATTACTACGAAGCTTTTTGCTAACGAGCAGACGAGTGAGAGTATGCTGAAGATTTTGGGTTATTAGTTGATCGATGTTCGTGAATAACCATCAAAGAACATCGATCAACGAATCTAGTATTTCCCTGTAAATCCTTTCACTTCCTTAAAGTCAGCAGGCAATTCAAATAACGAATCGCTAAGGGATTCTTTCTTGACCTCTGTAACTTCCATTGTCATTGAGCCTTCGGCCATGTTCATTTCCACTTTCAAAGGAACTCCTTCTATATTTTCGTAAAACATGGCTTGATTTCCACGGCCAACATGTTGCTTGGAAAGGTTTGAAAAATCGACACCTTTTATTTCTGTAGTCGTCCAGTAGAAGTTCTTCATCACTTTTCCATTCTGTGTGATTTCTACAATCGTTTTGGTGCAGAGATAGTTGAGGATTCTAATCGTCTCATTTGTTTTGGTCACTTTTACATCCGGATTTGTTTTCGAAGGTTCCTCTTTTCCTTGAGGAAGAACTGTATAAGTCTTATTACTTCGGTCGATTGAGTAGGATTGTTTCTTATCGGTGAGGTTCAGTAGATCCACTCCTCCTAACATACCACCTTCCATGTGCGCAAGACTATTATTACCTTTTATCTTCACTACAAAACCAGATGGCATCAGAGAGCCCATACTTCCTCCCTGCATCATCTTCAACGTCTTCTCCATCTGAGCCTTCATCTGAGGATTGGCTTCCATCATCGCCTTAAACTGGGGGTCGTTCATCTGCTTTTCCATTTCCTTCATCTTGGATTGTGTGGCCGGATCGTTCATCATCCTTTGCCCCTCTTCCATTCTTGCTTTTGTAGCCGGATCGGTAATCTCCATTTTCATGGAATATTTTATCGTTCCTTCAAATGTGCCTTGAGCAAAACAAGTGCAAGCAAAAAGTAAACAGGCAATTACGATGGTATTCTTCATAACAAGAGCTTTTTAGTCAAGGATTAAAATTATCAGATTATCCCTTGCCTCTAAATTTAAGCGATAATTTTTTATTGGAAGGATGTATCGTGAAAATCGCTGATTTCATAGCGACACACGGCCGTTCGGTCTAAATAAATCCCAGTCTGATCAAACAAACGATTGATTAACCTCCATCTTTTTCTAGTTTTGTTCACAATCCAAAATCAGGTGAGCAACGCTATCGTCATTATTCCTACCTACAAGGAGCGCGAAAATATTCGTTCTATCATCGATACTGCGTTTGCCTTGCCCAAAGACTTCCATATTCTGATTGTTGATGATAACTCTCCTGATGGAACATCTGAGATTGTTGAAGAATTGCAGCATCACTATAATGTATCTGAAACAAAGCTCCATCTGCTAAAGCGGGCAGGAAAGCTGGGATTGGGAACAGCCTATATAACCGGATTTAAATACGCTCTCGAAAAGGGCTACGACTATATCCTGGAAATGGACGCTGACTTTTCGCACGATCCGAAAGATCTTGTAAACTTATACTTAGCCTGCTCGGAGCGTGGAAGTGATGTGGCCATTGGCTCACGCTATGCAACCGGAGTTAATGTAGTAAACTGGCCAATGGGGCGCGTGCTTCTCTCCTATTTTGCCAGCAGTTATGTACGACTAATTACCAGCATGCCGATTCGTGATACAACTGCCGGGTTTGTGTGTTATAAAAGAAAAGTTTTGGAAACAATCTCTCTCGACAATGTAAAATTCGTTGGGTACGCGTTTCAAATAGAGATGAAATTCCTGGCGTGGAAGTTTGGATTCAACCTCACGGAAGTGCCTATTATTTTTACAGACCGCACACGGGGCGAATCCAAAATGTCGGCTGGCATTTTTAAGGAAGCTTTTTTTGGAGTGCTTCAGTTAACCATACAAAGTTGGTTTAAGAAGTACATCCCAAGTGGTCAGCCTTCTTAAACCAACACTTGTTTTTAAATGTCCCGAGACTGGTGAAAACTTTCTTGTTCTTCCGAATCAATGAATGTAATCGGACCAACATGAGATTTCACCATCTCCAAATCAGGCTCAGTGATTTCCACTTCATACCCATCTTCTTTCAGCATGGCAAGAATGTCTTCTGCCGCTTCGCGCTGTTTGTAGATGTGATAATCTTCGCGAGCAAAAACAGGATAACGACCTAATTTTTGTTCGCGATCAACGAAGTTGAAACCACATAAAAACAACTTGCTATCCGCATGTTGAATTCTGTAGAGCGGCATTTGGGGATACTGCTGCATCCATTCCACAAGTTCTTCGCGCGTACCTTGAATGATCTCAGTAAGCTTAAAGATTTTCATCAACTCTCCCTGATTGGGTTTGTCCAATAAGCGAAGGTCGAAGTTGTGAACGTAGGCAGATAACCCTACGCAACCGCACAGCACCATAAGTGGATTCTGCGCATCGCCATGCAACCGCACATCAAGATTCTTTGCATTAAAGAAAGCCTGAAGTCTGCGGTTTCTTTTGGTGATCGTGTTGGTTAGGTCAGGCCTAACCGGATTTTTAAATTTTAACTGCATAACATTATAACATTTAAAGTGAGATAAGGTGGGCTCCTTATTTAACAAAAGTATAAAAATATTTGAAGTCTAAACGGTAATTGTCATTAATCAAATCGAATGGCTTTTATTGGGTTTACTCGGGAAATGACCATAGTTGGGACGAGTAATACCAAAACAATAACCAAAAAGGCCAAAAAATTTAAAAGTGCTACGATTTCCCAATGCCAGCTAATCGGTACAACGTCCATATAGTAATCATGAGGGTTTAATTTAACCAACTTGAATCGATATTGAACATAACAAAGTCCTAAGCCGAGGGCGTTGCCAAACACGAGTCCCTTCAAAATAAGGCTAATACCATTATAAACAAAAATTGACCGTATCAATTTATTGCCCGCTCCTAATGCTTTTAGCATTCCAATCATTTGCGTTCGCTCCATTACCAAAATAAGCACGATAGAAACCATATTGACACACACCACAAGCAAGATGATGACAAGAATAATATTGACCTGCCGGCTAATCAAATCCAGCCATTCGAAAACCTGGCTGTATCGATCACTCACTCGCTCAACATTCAGATCATAATCCATGGTTTCGCCAATAGCATAACCAACGTCATCTATTCGATCAATGTCTTTGACAAATACTTCAATGCCTCCTGCCAATATATCTGCCCAGTCATTAAGCTTTTGAATAAGGCGGATATCTCCGATTATTATTTTGCTGTCGAAGTATTCCGATAAATCCGTTTTGTAAATACCGGTTATTAAAAGTTTTCGTGACCGTGGAGGGTTTTGAAAAAAGTGTACAATAATCTGATCGCCTACCTTTGCTTTCAATTTATTCGAAATGTCCTTGCTGATTACTACTTGATTGGCATAACCCGAATCAGGAAGCGTAATGAATTTTCCTTCGATGATATTCTCACTAAAATCTTGCGCATTAAAACTTTTACCAACACCTTTTACCATTACACCCAATATCTCATCATCCACTTTAACAAGTCCGGCCTTATGAGCGTACTCTTGAATATGCTTCAGATTCGGATACTGTTCCGGATGTAGATAGGCGTCAACTTGGTAATTCATCGCCTGCTCTTCAGGCGAATTGCTCATTGAATGTTTGGTGATAACAAGATGACCACTGAAGTCGTAGATTTTATTTTTGATGGTTTCCTGAAAACCTTTCAATATTAAAAACGAAACAATGGCTGCACCCAAACCAATGCCAATGCTGGCGATGGCAATTTTATGAATGGTAGAAGCAAAGCCCTGTTTCTGCTCCTGGCTTATTCTTTTCGATATGAAATACGAAAGGTTCAAACTTATGATTAACTTTTCAACGTTTATACTTTTACGCAAAGTAGGATAACATTAGACCACAATCAATACTTAATTACATCTCATTCTGGATTACTATTTTTGGTCATATGAAAAGATTTTTTTTTGCTTGTCTCATCTTACTGACCTTCGTTACCTGCGGTAGTGGCGTTCATGTATCAAATACATCTTCATCAATTACCAAAGAAATAGCTTCACAGAAAGAACCAGTAATTGGTGCAGCACAACTTGATGTGTTACTTCCTAAACTGAAAGACAAACGGGTGGCATTGGTCGTCAATCATACTTCGTTAATTGGCAAGACCCATTTGGCCGATACACTGAAAAGCAGAGGTGTTAACATCGTTAAGATATTTGGACCTGAACATGGCTTTCGCGGAAACGCAGCAGATGGTGAACATGTCAATGACAGTGTTGATTTTAAAACCGGAATTCCAGTAGTATCCCTTTACGGTAAAAACCGAAAACCCACAGCCAAACAATTTTCTAATGTTGATGTTGTGATTTTTGATATTCAGGACGTAGGTACTCGCTTCTATACCTATATCGGCACCATGCATTATGTAATGGAAACCTGTGCAGAAACGAAAAAGAAACTCATCATTCTTGATCGCCCTAATCCAAATGCATTTGTTGATGGACCGATGAATGAAAAACCGTTGCAGTCATTTGTTGCCATGCATGCTATTCCAATCGCACACGGATTGACCGTTGGTGAGCTGGCTCAAATGATCAATGGCGAAGAGTGGTTGGTTAACAAACTAAAATGTGAGATTGAGATCGTCACTTTAAGAAACTGGCAACATTCCGATGATTACATACTCCCAGTTAAACCATCACCGAACCTTCCGAACAATCAAGCTGTAAAAATGTATCCTTACATCTGCCTTTTCGAAGGAACGGTGATAAGCCTCGGGCGCGGTACACCTTTTCCATTTCAAGTTCTGGGTAATCCGGAATTAAAAGACATGCCTTTTCAATTTACACCTCAAACAATCAAAGGTGTTGCCGTCAATCCACCGCACGAAAATAA
>JANMRZ010000168.1:0-4638 GCA_031388805.1 Chryseolinea sp. | reverse complement strand
ATCAAAGATGGATTGATTCTCATCATAGGTAGCCGAATAAATATTGAGCCAACCCCAAAGCACCATCGCTCCATACAACATTACGGTTGCCCAATCAACTTTGTTCGATATAACTGCTTCCTGACGCAAGACGTTTTCTTTTTTTATGAATGAGTTACTAGTCTAAAAACTTTCCGCGCAATACATACGCTTCAATTTGAGGACGCGTGGTTTTGCCGTATAAATATTTTTCAATCATCAAGCTGGCGATAGAGGCTGCTGCTCTTGCGCCTTGCCCTGAAAACTCAACGTAAACGGATACTGCAATTTTAGGATTGTGCTTTGGCGCGAAGGCGATAAAAACAGAATGATCTGGATGTGGTTCGTTTTGTACTGATCCGGTTTTACCACACACAATAACATCTTTTAGTGAGGCTCGGTGCCTTCCCGTTCCTTCCATTACCACTCGCTCCATAGCATCAACGGCTATTCTGAAATTAATAGAGTCAATTGTGGTGAAATGTTTTTCAAGAAAAGGCGAAAGTGGTTTGCCGCTTTTCCCAATTGACTTTACCATGTGTGGTGTAATGTAATACCCTCTGTTTGCAACCGTGGCAGCGAAGTTTGCCATTTGTAAAGGCACAACCAGGTTTTCTCCTTCACCGATGGCGATGGAATAAATGTTTGAAAATTTCCAGGGTCGTCCACCATAGGCACGATCGTAATATGCAGGACTTGGCACAAGTCCACCTTTTTCATTTGGAAGATCAATACCTAATGGCTTTCCGAAACCGAAACTGGAAATGTGTTTGTTCCATTCAGCTAAACCAATTCGCGTGTCTTCAAATGGGCTGTTGGATTTTCCCTGATTCAGCATTCTCTTCAGCGCATTCCAGAAATACGGATTACATGAGTTGGCAATGGCACCTCTTAAGTCTTCATTCGAGTGTGGCCCATGGCAATTGATGATCGAACGGTCGCACCGAAATCGTGTTTCGGGAGTAATAACACCTTCTTGCAAGGCAACCATTGCCTGCGCGATTTTAAAAATAGATCCTGGACGATACTGTGCCATCAGCGGTCTGGTGAAGAGTGGCTTGAGTGAATCGCTATTGATCAACACAAAGTTCGAGCTGTAGTTTTTTCCGGTAAGTAATGTTGGATCATAGGATGGCCCAGACACCATCGCTAATATTTCTCCTGTTGAAGGTTCGATTGCGATAACACTTCCGGCTTTTCCTCCCATTAAGTATTCGCCGTATTCTTGTAAATCTAAATCTAAGGTTGAGGTGAGATCCTGACCCGGTATTGAGAGTGTATCAGAACCTCCATCATCAAACGATCCTTTAATTACACCGTCTTTATTCCGCATGAAGAACTTCACGCCACGTTGCCCCCGAAGGTATTCTTCATAATATTTCTCAACACCACTTTGTCCTATATAATCTCCCTGACGATAAATGGTAGTCTCATCGCCATCCAACTGCCCTTTTGAAATTTCGCTTACATATCCCAATACATTGGCAGCCGCTTTAGATGCGTAGGCTCTTGTGCTTCGTGCCTGAATATAGAACCCAGGAAACTCATCAACGTGATCTTGTATTTTGGCTAAATCAAAATTGGATAGCTGTCGAAGAAAAGGATAAGGCTGAAGCGAGTTTGCTTTTTTATTCTTGATCTCTTTGTAGAAGTCTTTAAACAATCCGCGAAGCGCAACAGGAGTAAGATCAAATACTTTTGTAAACTGTGCACTGTCAAACGCATGAACCTCGTGTAAAACAATCATCAAATCGTACTCCGGATTGTTGTACACAATCAATTTTCCGTTTCGATCGGTAATTATTCCGCGTACTGGATATTGAATTTCCTTGCGAATGGCATTTCCGTTTGCAAGGTCTTTGTAACGACTGTCAACAACCTGGATAAAAAATAACTTGAACAGGAAAACGATTCCGATCAACAGAAATACAATCTGAATAACTTCTTTGCGACCTTCGTTCATTTCAGTTTGCTAAACGCATAAAACTTTTAACGCCCTATTAAAATTACCGTCTCTTGTTCGGAAATAAAAACTGTGCAATTAGTAACGCTAATGTTGTAAAAAAAGTGCTGGCTATTGCCTTAAGAAGCGTAAACCAAAACATTCCAAAGCCACCAGCCTCTGCAAAAAACAAAGCCACGTGATGAATGAAAATTATAGGCATGGCGTAAACCAAAAACCATTGTAACCCTGCAAGATTCATAGAAGGTATTGCATTGTTATCATATCCACCCTGAGGTGTAATGGAGTTTAGCCAATAATTCCGCACGTACATTATCATAACACAAGCGAAAGCATGAAGACCGATGCTTTCGTAAAATAGATCTACCGCAAAGCCCATCACAAAACCAAGACCCATTAGAATGAGCGGATTGGTTTCGACAGGTAATAGCAAGAGGTAAGCTACATAAAGAAAACAAAAGGCCGTGTGGAAAAGCACCACGTTCTGTAGCACCAATACCTGGTAAAAAAGGTAAATGAAAAAGCTGACGATTTGTAAAATGTTAACGCGGCTCATCGTATTACCTGGTTTACACTTCGCTCCAAAGAATCTTGCTCCTGCTTCATCATGCTCCTCACCACAGTAACATAGGAGAGCTTTTTAAAATCCTGTGAGAGTTTTACTTTCAAATCATTGAAGAGTTCTTCATCACGCAATTTCACTTCTGAAATAACCCCAACAATAACTCCTGCGGGGAAAATGGCATTGTAGCCTGAAGTTACCACGGTATCTCCTACAATAGGCTTTACATGTCTTGGTATGTATTTCAGGTTAATGGTGTATGGATTTTTTCCATCCCACTGAATGGTTCCAAAATGGCCGGTGCGTTTGAGCAAAGCCGAAGTCATTACATCGACATTCAACAAAGAGGTAACAACGCTGTAATGATTTGAAACGGTTTTTATTTTCCCAACAACACCCAGAGGACTGATCACTGCCATGCCTGCCTCTATACCATCGTCCATTCCTTTGTTGATGGTGATGAAATTGGTAAAGCGATCAACGGAGTTGTTTACCACTTTGGCACTCACGAAAACAAACTGAGTAATGCTCGTAGAGTCGCGAACCGTTAGTGAGTCAACCTTTGTGATGGATGGATTTTCTTTCTGAAGCTGGTTGCGAAGAGCTGCGTTCTCTTCAGCAAGTGTTCGATTAATTTCACGTAGCTGAAAATATTCGCGCACACCTTGTGAAAGATTGTTGGTCTCTGCAATGAAACTGTTTGATGAATTGAAAAACTTGGCACCCTGATAGCGATTGTTCTCTACAATCAACCATGCGCAAAATAATTCCAGTAACAAAAAAGTAAAGAAAGCGCGATTGGCGTAGACAAAGAGAAATAACCTCTCCATGAATTATGTCATCAATACCGCACGGAATTTTTCTATATTTTTTAACGTAGCGCCTGTTCCGCGCACAACAGCACGAAGCGGATCGTCAGCCACGTGAATCGGCAATTTTGTTTTCAGTGCAAGACGTTTATCCAAGCCACGAAGCAAAGCACCACCTCCGGTGAGGTAGATCCCACGTTCGTAAATATCAGCGGATAACTCAGGAGGTGAAGTTTCCAACGCTTTTAACACAGCCTCTTCTAATTTCGATACCGACTTGTCTAAAGCGAAAGCAATTTCAGAATATGAAATCTTGATAGTTTTCGGAATACCAGTCATTAAATCGCGCCCTCTGATTTCATAATCATCCGGACCATCGTCTAATTCAGTTAGTGCAGAACCTACTTCAATCTTAACTCTTTCTGCTGAACGCTCGCCAATCAACAAATTGTGCTGGCGTCTCATGTAATCAAGAATGTCTCGGTTAAAGGTATCACCCGCTACACGAATGGACTGATCACAGACGATACCAGACAAAGCAATTACAGCAATATCAGTAGTACCACCTCCAATATCTACAATCATGTTTCCGATTGGTTGTTCGATGTCGATGCCCGTACCGATAGCCGCAGCAATCGGTTCGTAAATCATATATACTTCTTTGGCACCTGCGTGCTCAGCAGAGTCGCGCACCGCTCGTTTTTCTACTTCGGTAATTCCAGAGGGAATACAAATCACCATGCGATAGGATGGTGGAAAGAGACGTTTGCCAGTGTCGATCATTTTGATCAATCCGCGGATCATCATCTCGGCTGCCTGGAAGTCGGCAATTACACCCTCTTTCAATGGGCGAATGGTCTTGATGTAATCGTGCGTCTTCTCATGCATTTGCATGGCCTCGCGACCAATGGCCAAAACTTTGTTGGCGGCTTTGTCGATCGCAATGATGGATGGTTCATCAACAACGATCTTATCTTTATAAATGATGAGGGTGTTCGCGGTGCCAAGATCGATGGCAATGTCGCTGGAGAAGAAGTCAAAAAATCCCATGTATGTGTTACCTGTAGTTTAAAAATTCTCGCGTTGAGTTACTAAAAAAAGTCACCTGTAAAATTGCACTTAATTTACCAAAATAATACGAGCCGACTCAAAAATGTAATTTTTTTGCCAGTCAAAAAAAATGAACAGCCAATCGGTTGGTGAACGATTTAAAAATCCGCTTGGCTCGCCAAATGGATTAATGCTTGAAGTGACGAATTCCGGTGAAGACCATACCCATGTCATGT
>JANMRZ010000118.1:0-8539 GCA_031388805.1 Chryseolinea sp. | reverse complement strand
GAATACGATCCAAATGCCTTTTATGATTTTCTTAAACCAAGGTGTTTGGAGTGAAAAGAGATTACTGATTTTCTGTTGGATAGTTTTTTTCAAAGAATTGGATGTACTCATCGAGACCTTTAGTTCTGTAAAATATATCGAAATTGTCCTTCGTAATTACAAAACTATTGAATTTATGGTTTCGAAGTTCGGTAAACGCAGGAAGCTTTTCGTTGAATGTCTGCACATACTCTAATGCGTAACTTATCCTGGGCAGATCGGCTACAAAAGTAAGGGCATACTCATCGTTTAAAACCAAATTACTCGTTTTAAGTTTCAAGTCATTGAAGTCTGCCTTATTGAACTTTTCAAGTGTAGCAGAGGCAATGTCGCTCAAGTTTTCGCTTTTCTTGTAAACGATCACAAAATAGTGAGGCTCTTCCAGTGAGCGTATGTATTGAATTCCTTTTTTCTTCTCTTCACTGCTAACCAGATTACGCGATACGTCCAACAATTTTTTAGCATAGGCAGACACTTCTCCTTCCGGATATTTTTTGATGAACTGATCCAAAGCCATTTGATAATGATCAATGTCTTGTGTTTTGCCAATGAGAAGAATGGAGAGTAGCCTCATGTTAGGTGTGAATACCGTTTCGCCCAAGGCCATCGCCTCATTTAATTTTTCTTCACACGATTTGTAATCGCCCGCCTGAAAAAAATCATAGGCAACTTTGTAAATCTCTTTTTGCTTTTCGAGTGCAAGGCCCGACTCCTCAAGGTAGTTGGGTTTTACCAATATTTTGGCATAGGTAGATTCAGGATGTTTCTCTTTTAGCAACTCTGCATATTGATTTGCTTTTGCAGGATCACTGTCTTTGTAAATCAAATAAAGTTTATAAAGCACCTCTGGTTCGTATTCTGTATTGGGAAAACGGTTAAGTAACTGAGTATATGAGGACACTGCATTATTTGTCTCAAGTAATTTGAAATGGTAAATGTCGCCCAATCCGAAGTAGGCATCTTCGATTTTCTTGAGTGATTCTTTTTTTGCTTTATCGCTGTATGGAATTTCTAAAATGATTCTGTCGAATTCAGCCTTTGCGGGATTGGCTCCTGCTTTTGCTGTCGCTTCCTCAGGTTTATCGCCAGAGACGTTTGTAATGGCAGTATTATTTCGCACTACAGTACTAGTGGATGCAGATTTCAGCGAACGTCTCCAATTATCTTCCAGTGGAACAGATCCCCATATTCTCGCGAACTCGGTTTGACCAAGTGCCATCGCAGAAGGATTTCCAAAATACCAATCTACCGTCTCTTCTGTTGTGCCATCTTCATCAGAAGCGAATACAGAATTGTTTGTTGGTTCAATCTCTACACGATTGAATAGTTTCTTTTTTGCCTTTTTAACATTGCTATCCGCTAATTTTTTCCTGGCAGCAAAAGCCGAATCAATCTGATTGCGCAATGATGCAGTGTCAAGTTTGGACAGGGTCAATAAACTATCCTGCCATTGAATGGTCTTCAGATGTTTTACAAATTCATTGAGTATTTCCTGTCTCGCTTTAATGGCAGCATAGCCTTCAAAATCTTTTGGCAATGATATAATGGCGCTATCATAGTAGGCCTGTGATAGTTCATAATTTTTAAGTGTGTCATAATAAATCTGACCCAGGCGAAGGTAGGCCTCGCCATCGATGAGTTTGTTCGTGCCTTCGCGAACGGAGGTATTTAAAAAACCAATGGCTTCCTGTATATTTTTTTGTTTGAGTTCAAACATTCCCATCTCATAGTAGATCTTGTCTTTGAACTCTTTATTCTTAGAGTCTTTCAATAATTTTCTAAAAGACTTGCGCGCCGCATTGACACTTCTACTCCTCGAAATTTCAGTTACTTGTGCTAAATAGAGACGCGCATAAAAATCCACTTCGTACTCTGGATTTGTACTCAGACATTTTTTATAGAAATTATAGGCTTCTGCTTCAAACCCTAATTTCTGATACACTTGTCCGATGATGAAATAAATTCTTCCGGGCTTATCCTTCTTGCGCAGCAAAGGTGTGGCAGTAGTAAGGTTGCGCACCATGTTGTCATAGTCACGTAACTCCTGGTAGAGGTAAGCCTTCTCAAGAGCAAGATACTTTTGATTCGATTTGCTTAATTCTTCTTTCTGAAGAAAGTCAATAGCAGCCTGTGCATTGTTATACTCTTGGTGTTCTGTAAATGTGCGGATCAGTGTGATGATGGCCAGATGTCTCGCATCTGGATCTTTACTTTTTCCATTTACGAACTTGAATGTTTGAATGGCATTGCCCCAATCTAAACTATACAACCGTGCCTTGCCAACCAGAATGTAACAATCATCAACCCACTTGCTGTTGGGGTGGCGTTGAATGGCGATCGAAGCCATCTTTACGGCTTCTTGTACTTCTTTATCGTAACTTTTTGCAAGGCCTGAATCTAATGACGGATAAAGGCGCAGGATTTTGTTGTAGTCATCTCGTAAGCTCCCCCAGATTGTAGTTTCAATTTTTCGCACTTCTTCGTTGGCATAGTAATATCCGTTGAAGTGTGATGTAGTATTATGATATGCTTTGCTCGTCCATGTTTTTTTTTCGGACGAACATCCGTTTAGCAGGACGAGAAGTAGTAAAATGAAGATGGATGTGCAGCAGCTTTTCAAGCTAATGTGATTTGTCAAGGTAAAACGCAAAAAACCAATATTCCATATTTTCGTAAGCCAGAATATCTAATTTTGTGCAAAAAAGCGGAATATATTGAAACCAAAAAAGACATTATCAAATTGGTTAACCACGCGGTACCAGCTTATCATCCGCAACGAAGAGAACTTTGCTGAAAAAACCAGTGCCGGGTTTACCTACTCGAAAGTAATTCTTTTTTCAGTGATTCTGTTTGCCACCATTTTTGTGCTGAGTCTTTTTATGGTGAAAACCGTGCTGGAGAAATGGTTTGATCCCAAGTATGAACAAATGGTGTTAAATCAACAGCTGCTCGCGCTCGGGCAACGTGTCGATTCGCTCAGCATTGCAGATGAGCAAAAGAGTCAATTTATTGGTAATCTTCAGCAAATTTTAAGTGGCGATACGGGTGCAATCCAAAAACCTTCAGAAGGTATTCAGAGCGAAAGCCAGATCTTAACAAAGCCCACAAGCTTAAAACCAACCGAGAACGATTCCACCTTTCGCAAAGAGTTTGAAAAATCAGATTTATCGTTGATTACCCTTACCAATTCGAAGTATCGTGAATTGCAAGAGACCTTTTTTTACTCTCCCCTGGCGGGATTTATATCCGATTCATACAATGTAAAGAAGGGTCATCTTGGTGTCGATATTGTTGCTAAAGTAAATGAACCGGTGAAATGTATAGCCGATGGAACCGTCATCTTTTCATCGTGGACGCAAGATGCTGGCTATGTCATTATGGTGCAACATCGGGGCAACCTTATCTCTGCTTACAAGCACAATGCACAACTCATGAAAAAAGTTGGTACTTTTGTCAACGGAGGTGAAATCATTTCTATAGTTGGAAATAGCGGGGAACTCACCAATGGCCCACATCTTCATTTTGAATTGTGGTTCAATGGCAACTCACTTAATCCGGAAGAATTTGTAACCTTTTAACCAGAAACGTCATGCTGAATTCAAAAGAACAAAAACGCGCAGCCGAAGAGATTAGCAACTCAAGCAACACCATCGGCAAAGGCACATACCTTGAAGGTAACATCGAAACCTACGGCAACATTCGCATAGAAGGTAAGGTAACAGGTAATGTAAAATCAAAATCGAAAGTTGCACTTGGTCACTCCTCGCATGTGCAAGGAAATATCATTGCATTGAACGCTGATATTGAAGGCGAAGTAAAAGGTAAATTAGAAATTGCCGAATTGCTGGTGCTGAAAGCAACAGCTGTTATCAATGGCGATATTATTACCGGTAAATTAGTAGTAGAACCAGGAGCAGTTTTCAACGGAAGTTGCAAAATGGGTGCTACCATCAAAGACATTAAAATAGGTGATAATGGCCTCAGCCGATCCATCCCCGAACAAGAAGTTAAAACCATATAACAGCTACTTAAAATATAGCAGCCTCGCAATTCAATTATTGGCTGCTATGTTTTTTATGGGATGGCTGGGTTATTTATTGGACAACTATCTCGCGCTTAAGTTTCCTGCCTTCATGCTTTTGTTTGGATTTTCAGCTTTTGGCGGAATGATGTACCAAGTCTATAAATCTGTAAAGCAAGATAATCCGTGATTCGTTTTTTTGTTGTACTGCTTGTCTCAGCTCTAGTCATTGGTGGCTTGGCTTGGATGGCGCACGAGCTCTTGTGGATTCCAAAACTTCCCAGCTTCTTCTATCAAACGCTCATTTTCCTCACGCTCGGGACAGCAATCATGTTTCGATACCTCTATCGTATTAACAAGCCTGAGACCTTTGTGCAACTTTACCTATTGATGATGGTTGTAAAAATATTGGCATTTGGTGCGTATGCCTTTTTTATTGTTCTGAAAGATCGGGCAGGAGCAACATATAATATCGTTTTTTTCATGATCTGCTATTTCATTTTTACCGCACTTGAAATTGCTTTCCTGTTTCAAAAAACCAATCGCGATCACACTGGTTAAATAGGGCAAAAAATTTTTAAAAGATTTTTTTCTGGGGGTGGAATTAATACCTTTGCGCTCGGATTTTAAAAACCTTGAAATAAGCCCGAATGACCGTGTTTCTCAGCTCTTTAAAGCGAATTTCCTCAGTTCTTATCATACTGCTTTGCACGCTTCCAATAGGTCTTTTTGCTGCCGAGCAAGAGCCTGCTGAAGCCGATCACGCTGAAGAAAAACCCTTCAATGCTAGTGAGGTAATCCTGCACCACGTAGTTGACGATCATATCTGGCATTTATGGGATGGTCATTACGGTACCATTTACCTTCCGGTAATTGTTTACTCTTCTGAAAAAGGTCTTGATGTTTTCTCTTCTCGCAACTTTTATGGCGAGCATCATAATGCAGTAGCTTACAATGGCTACAAACTCGATCACAATCACATTATACTGGCTGATTCAAGTAAAGCTGTTTTTGACATTTCGATCACCAAGAACGTAGCCATGCTTTTAATCAACGCCACATTAATGGTGCTTGTATTCTTAGCAGTGGCGAAAGGATATAAAAAGAATAAAGGTGCTGCACCGAGCGGAATTCAATCGTTCATCGAGCCGATTATTATGTTTGTGCGCGATGAAATAGTGAAGCCAAACATCGGTCACAACTACGAGAAGTTTCTTCCGTACCTGTTGACACTATTCTTCTTTATTCTCTTTGGAAACTTATTAGGTCTTCTTCCTGGTGCAGGAAATTTAACAGGGAATATTGCAGTAACGCTTACACTTGCGTTGTTAACGTTTGTCATCACGAATGTAAATGGCAACAAAGCATACTGGGCTCACATCTTCTGGACACCGGGTGTTCCTCTTCCGTTGAGATTGGTTATTCTTCCAGTTGAACTTATTGGAATTTTCACAAAGCCCATCTCCCTTACGGTTCGTCTTTTTGTAGCGATCACAGCAGGGCATATTGTATTGCTGAGCTTAATATCATTGGCATTTATTTTCGGAAGTATCTGGGTTGGTTTCGGATCTTCTATAATCGTATTGTTTATCAGTTTAATTGAGTTGCTCGTTGCCGGTATTCAGGCTTATGTATTCACGCTGTTCACTGCGTTGTACATTGGTATGGCTACTGCTGATCACGAACATCATTAATCCGATTAAAGATATCCCCTCGATTGGTCGTGGGGCTTTTTCACACTTAAATACTTAACACTATGTTAGTAGCACTTTTATTAGACATGAGCTTTGCAATCATGGGCGCTGGAATCGGTGCTGGTCTAGCTGCAATTGGCGCTGGAATCGGTATTGGTAAAATCGGTGGCTCTGCAATGGAAGGTATGGCTCGTCAGCCGGAAGCATCTGGTAAAATTCAAGGTGCGATGTTGATCATTGCCGCTCTTATTGAGGTGGCAGCGCTCTTCGCTCTTGTAATTTG
Source organism: Chryseolinea sp. (assembly GCA_031388805.1). GTDB lineage: Bacteria > Bacteroidota > Bacteroidia > Cytophagales > Cyclobacteriaceae > Chryseolinea. Next base: position 2,502 of record JANMRZ010000118.1, on the reverse strand, counting down.
TCTTTTGATTTCATTCCAAGGCTAAACGCTTTGAAACCTGCCTTAGGCACTTGGCCAGGCAGGTTTCTTTTTTTATTGAAACTACACAGAGTAATTTATAGATCATGAATAATCCACTTCTTACCCCTAGCTCAGGATTAATAATTTGGCAATTAATTGTTTTTGTAGGATTATTCTTCCTGCTAAAAGCACTGGCATGGAAGCCAATTTTAGCTTCTTTAAAAGAAAGGGAGCAATCAATTCAAGACGCTCTTGACACAGCTGAGAAAGCACGTCATGAGATGTCACAACTTAAATCAGAAAATGAGAAGTTGTTGAAAGAAGCGCGTGAAGAACGCGACAAGATGTTGGCGCAAGCGCGTGAGGCAGCCAATCGAATGAGAGAAGAAGCGGTAGGCGATGCAAAGAAAGCAGCCGATAAAATTATTCAGGATGCCCGTGCGGCAATCAACATTGAAAAGCAAGCTGCTTTGAAAGAAATAAAAATTCAGGTTGCCATGTTCTCCTTGGATGTAGCAGAGAAGCTAATCAAAAAGAATCTGTCTACCGATACAGCACAAAAGGAATTAGTTGAGAGTTACATTAAAGATATAAAGATCAACTAAGATGGCAGACCTTCGGACGGCTTCGCGTTATGTAAAAGCACTTCTTGGCCTTGCAATAGAGAAGAATGTTGTAGAAGAAGTACACAACGATATGTTGTTGTTTTCTTCTGTTTGCGAGAGCAATCGCGATTTTGTTGTGATGCTGAACAGTCCTGTTATTAAACACGATAAGAAACGCGAAATTCTTCAAGCTCTTTTCAAAGGCAAGGTGAATGCGCTTACCTTATCCATCTTCGATATTATTACTCGCAAAAACCGCGAGCCATTGTTACCCGGCATTGCGAAGGAATTCCATAACGCTTACAATACATTTAAGAACGTAAGCAAAGCAACCATCACTACAACATCGAAACTTGATGCGGCGTTGAAAGCTGAATTTGAAAAAATGGCCAAGACCTTAACAAGTTGTGAGAACATTGAATTGATTGAGAAGATTGATAAAGAGATGATCGGCGGTTTTGTGTTGAATGTAGGCGACAAACAAATCGATGCGTCCATAAAGAATAAGCTGAAAGCACTTAAGGTGAAATTCAGTCAGAACCCATACATCAAAGAATTTTAAGAATATAACTCTCGAATAATAAACGATATCATGGCAGAAATAAGAGCAGAAGAAGTATCCGCGATTTTACGCGAACAACTTTCACAATCACGCACCGAAGCGCAACTGGAAGAAGTAGGAACTGTACTATCCGTTGGTGACGGTGTGGCACGTATCTACGGACTTACACAAGCACAAGCCGGTGAGTTGTTGGAGTTTGAGAACGGACTTAGAGCCCTTGTACTTAACCTGGAAGAAGACAACGTAGGAGCCGTATTGCTTGGTGACTCGAAAGGTATCCGCGAAGGCGATACTGTAAAGCGTACTGGTAAGATTGCTTCTATTAAAGTAGGCGATGGCATGTTAGGTCGCGTAGTGGATACACTTGGCGAACCGATCGATGGTAAAGGTCCAATCAGTGGATCACTTTATGAAATGCCATTGGAAAGAAAGGCTCCGGGAGTAATTTTCCGTCAGCCAGTAAACGAGCCACTTCAAACTGGTATCAAAGCGATTGACTCTATGATCCCAGTAGGTCGTGGTCAGCGTGAGTTGATCATTGGTGATCGCCAGACAGGTAAGACTGCTGTGGCGATTGATACCATCATCAACCAAAAAGAATTCTACGAAAAAGGACAACCTGTATTTTGTATATATGTAGCCATCGGCCAGAAAGCGTCAACGGTAGCAAGCGTTGCAGCTGAATTTGAAAAAGCTGGTGCTCTTGCTTATACTGTGATCGTTTCTGCATCTGCTGCTGATCCAGCTCCATTACAATTCTTTGCTCCGTTTACAGGTGCAGCGATCGGAGAATTTTTCCGTGACACGGGTAGACCAGCATTGGTGGTTTATGATGACTTGTCAAAACAAGCTGTTGCATACCGCGAAGTGTCTTTGTTGTTAAGAAGACCCCCTGGACGTGAAGCATATCCTGGTGACGTATTTTATCTTCACTCTCGTTTGCTTGAAAGAGCCGCGAAGATCATCAACAACGATGGTATTGCGAAGAACATGAATGACCTTCCTGAATCTATCAAGCATTTGGTGAAAGGTGGTGGATCGTTAACCGCTCTTCCAATTATTGAAACACAAGCAGGTGACGTATCGGCTTACATTCCAACGAACGTAATTTCAATTACTGACGGTCAGATATTCTTGGAGACGAACTTGTTCAACTCGGGTATCCGTCCTGCTATTAACGTAGGTATTTCGGTATCGCGTGTAGGAGGTTCTGCACAGATCAAGTCGATGAAGAAAGTGGCTGGTACATTGAAGTTGGATCAGGCACAGTTCCGTGAATTGGAGGCATTCTCTAAATTCGGTTCTGATCTTGATGCGGCAACGAAATTGACCATC
>JANMRZ010000116.1:0-3703 GCA_031388805.1 Chryseolinea sp. | reverse complement strand
TCTGGGTGCTGGTGCAATTGCTGGTCTTTACCATCCCCGCGAATAATGTCCCTTACCTGTTGACCGTTGCCGCGCTGGCCGGGATCGGTGTCTCTGCCGCGTACATTTTGCCGGATTCGATGTTTGCGGACATCATCGAATGGGACGAGCTGCTCACGCGCCGCCGTCAGGAGGGGATCTATTTTGGCGCGCGCGCCTTCATCCGCAAGTTGACCGGGGCCTTTGTGATCTTCCTGACCCTGCAGGCTCTGGGTTGGTCCGGATATCTCACGCCGCCGGATGGGGTCACCAATTTCCCTCAATCGGAAAGCGCCTTGTTGATGATCCGCCTGCTGGTTTCGCCGCTGGGCGCGATCATGCTTTCCGGGGCGGTTGTCTTCGCCTGGTTATTCCCGTTGACTCGTGAAAGGTTTCAAAGGATTCAAAACTTGCTTGAAAAGCGCAGAAGTGTGAGTCGTTTTCAATAAATGAAAGATGAGCAGTTGTTGGGTGTTAGAATATTAATTAATCTTTGGCCGCTTATAAGCAGTTAGACCGCAAAATGGCGGGTAAACACCTGGTTGGGCTTTCCCTTGCGGAATGAAAATAGCACTTGATTAATTGAGTAAAAGGATGTATCTTTTGTAGATACTAAAGGAGATAGCCTTATGCTTACAAAAGTCCAAAAATGGGGCAACAGTCTTGCCCTACGAATACCAAAAGCATTTGCCCTTGACGCTCAATTAGAAAACGATTCCCTCGTAGAAATTAGCATTGTCGAAGGTCAAATCATTATTACTCCCGTTGTTGCACCGAGTTGGACACTTGAAGAATTATTAGCGGGTATCAACAAAAATAATCTTCACAATGAAGTTGATACTGGCTTCGCCGTGGGAAATGAAGCTTGGTGAATCTATGGCATATATTCCTGAAAGCGGCGACATCGTTTGGATTATGTTTAATCCACAAGCAGGGCAGGAGCAAACAGGTCACAGACCAGCATTGGTTTTGTCTCCAAAGGCTTATAACGGCAAAGTTGGTCTAGCTATCCTCTGCCCTATTACCAGCCAAGTCAAAGGGTATCCTTTTGAAGTCAAAATACCCGAAGGTTTGGAAGTAAGCGGTGCAGTTTTATCTGACCAAGTTAAAAGTCTTGATTGGAAAGCACGGCGAGCAAAATTTAGCTGCAAGTTATCACCTACTATATATAATGAAGTCGTGCAAAAGCTGGGTACTTTGATTCGTCTGCAACTTCAAAATATATAGAGTCTTGCAATGTCAAAAAAGCCCAACACCGCGTGCACACCTTCGCTGCGCTTCGGCGGGTGGCGCCATTTTCGAGCAGTTTTCTGGATACAAAGGAATCAAAACGTCAAATCCCGTTTGAAATTGAAATAGATTTTTAGCAACGAAAACGCCCTTCCAAAAAGAGGCGTTTTTATTTCCAAGTTTCGAAGTTGATAATCATTTTGATGCAACAATATATTGATTTATAATTCCTCCTGTGAGTGGTTTAATTTTTCCATCATCATCCTTAATATCAACTAATTTCATGTCAATATAATTTCCCCAAACAAACCTATATTCTTTTTGTCGACCTTCTTTATAAATTCCTATTCCATCTAAATATGGTTGAGTTCTAATAATCTTCTTTAGTGGTATGGATATTGTTGATGATTGGCCTGCAAACATTAAATTTTTTTGCGATATGCTCAGGTAGCCCTCGTCAATTTCTGTCAATTCGTCTTTACTTCTTGCTTGCCCTCCTCCAATCGAAACTCCTTTCATGATCCTAAATCTTACTCCTCCGTAATTCCTTACACTTTTCATTTCGAAATATTTGACATTTGGCAGATACATCCCGTCTTTCGTCGGAGATTCGAGTTCTTGCTCGAATTCAGCTATTTCCCCTTTTTGTATTACTGTTATCATCTGTTTTTGAGTTTCCATATTATTATCCCTTCACACATTATCGCGATCCTTGCATTGGCTTCTTTTATCAGTATAAATCAATCCTTTTTAATTTACAACTTCATCTAACACTACTGATTGAGAAGAACCATTACCGCCATTGAATATAAATCTATGAGCTATTTTCCTTATGTCCCTATTGTCTCAAAGTCCCTACTAATAGTCTGGGGGACTTTGTCAATGCCAGCCAAGAATGACGGTGAAAAGTACCGCATTGCGGGGATTACAATGCATTCCCGCAATGCTTGGACAATCCGACAAACACGGCTTGTCCATCCTTTTCACCGTCCGCATCCCCGTAAAGAAACAAATAAGGGAGCAGTGAAATCTGTTCGCAAGTTTCTTGAAGCAGCAGGAGTAAAGAAATGATGGAATACAAGGGTTATATCGGTAAAGTTGAAATTGATGATGAAGTAGGCATTTTGTATGGCGAAGTCATCAACGTTCGTGATGTGATAACTTTTGAAGGTGAAAGTGCTGATGAAATTCAAAAGGCATTTCAGGAATCGGTTGATGATTATCTCGACTTTTGCGCTAAACGAAAGGAATCACCTGAAAAGCCGTTTTCAGGAAAGTTTATACTTCGCTTACCAGCCGAGTTACATCGCAAAGCCTATATTCAGGCAAAATTAGCAGATAAAAGCCTCAATGGATGGGTCACAGAAATTTTAGAAACAGTGCTTAAAAAACGGTAGTATCTTTTATTAAAACGCCAGCTAACAAGGCACCCTGGGCGAATGCCAGGATGATATGCACTACCTTCGCTACGCTTCGGCAGGTGGCGCCATTTTCGAGCAGTTTTCTGGCTTCGAGTATATACTGCTCTCAGGCAGAGTCCACGCCGGCGCACACGCTATCAACACAAACCGTTGGGGGATTAACCGAGTAACTTCATTGAACAGTTAGATGGACAAAAGATGTTTGATTTATCAGAAGCCTGTTCTCAAATTGTGATTGCAATCAATCGTACTTTACTAACCCATCATTCACCAATTTTGGTTGCATTAGATGGCGGTAGTGGAGCAGGAAAATCTACTCTGGCTTATATGTTGGAACAGGAAATAGGCGCTGTGGTTGTGCAATCGGATGATTTCTTTTCCGCTAATATCCCTGATTGGGAATGGGATGTGCGTTCAATATCAGAAAGAGCAAGAGATGTACTTGATTGGCAACGATTGCGCACCGACGCATTAGAACCTTTGCTTGCCAGTAAAACTGCAAACTGGCATCCCTTCGATTTTGCGGCGGGTCTACGTTCAGATGGAACTTATGCGATGTGTAAACATTTTGTTGAGAAACAAGCCGCACCCGTGATTATCCTTGAAGGTGCTTATTCTTCAAACCCAGAAATTGCTGATTTGGTTGATTTGGCAGTATTAATAGATGTTCCAGTTTAGATAAACGAGAAGAAGATAAACAGTTTTTACAACGATGGCATTTGCTATGGGATGAAGTTGAAGAATATTACTTTACGAAAGTAATGCCGAAATCATCATTTGATTTAGTCGTGTCAGGAAATAATGTTGCTTCGGAAACATAAAACGCCTAACAAAGCGCCCTGGGCAATCGCCAGGAGAATGTACACCTTCGCTGCGCTTCGGCAGGTGGGACGCTTCGCGTGGCTTCAAGTTTTCTCTGCTTCTAAGCAGAGAAAACTTCAATATAAAAAATGAGCAGTCATTAGACTGCTCATTTTTTATATTTCTTCTAGTTCGCAGGGCGGGTTTGCAACCCGCCAAAACCTGTGTTTTCA
>JANMRZ010000110.1:0-160242 GCA_031388805.1 Chryseolinea sp. | reverse complement strand
AAAACTGTTTTCTCGATTTACAATAATCCGTTCAACCATAAGTTCAAAGGAAACATCATGGACAAAGTGAAGATGATGGATATTGAGGACAATATGTTGGGTAATTTGAAAACCGCCGATTTTGAAGGTTTTATAAAATTGGGAGTTGAGTTTTCGGATGCCGTTATTGCGGCCGGAGAGACAACAAAATTGGAAGGCCTCTTCAAGAAAATAAAGGAAAAGAAAGTTGAAAATTTTGAAAATGACGAAAACGCAACCGAATCGTATTACAATCTTTATAATGAACTTATGGGTTAACCGTATAAGGCAACTGGCAGTACTTGCAGTTGCCTTATTTTTTTTTTCGTGTAAGGACGAATTCAATTTTCTCGGATACAAAAATCCAAATTCCAAATTCGATGTACAGTATATAGAGTTACCTGTGGGGAGCAGCATTCTGCTCGATTCTCTTCGCAGTTCAAACTATTATAACTATTCAACTGAGACACAGCGTTTACTCGTAGGTAAATATTCTGATGTTAAATTTGGTGATGTTTCATCTTCGACCTGCACACAATTTTACACCACCACACTAACTAAGCTTGCGAGCACCGCAGTATTTGATTCGGTCAGCCTTCTGCTACGCTTTGATTTCTACACGTATGGTAACTCCAAGACCGCATCTACTCAGGAAATATCCGTTTATGAGCTTGATCAAGAGTTGAACGATACACTTAGTGGTACATATTTCAACAGTACTCCAATCATGACAAAGCCTGGTCTACTGGGCTCAAAGTCATTCGCAGTGAATCCTACTGAATTTCAAACTTATATAGATGCAGCGAAGGACACAGCACGAACGATAACAATGCCGCTTGATATTAGTTTTGGTCAACGAATTTTTAATAGCGCTATTCGATATCGAGATGCTACGACAACTGCGGACTCCATGTTCATAAACTATTCAGAATTTATAAAGGAGTTTTATGGAATCGCTATTCTACCAAACCAAAGTGACAAGATATTTGGCTTTTCTCCAGCGGCCTCGTCATCAAGAATTATACTTCATTATCATACCGATTCCGACACTCTTCAGCTTGGTCTATCGTTCACCTCAACAGTAAGCTATAACAACATAACCAGTGATAAGGGTAGTACCGAACTAGCCGGGTTAACGCAGTATCATCAGGAATTTTATCCGAACGATGACAAACGCTATATTCAATCAGGTACTGGCGTTTTTACGAAGCTGGATGTAAGCAAGTTTTTGGAGTTTAGTGATACTATTCCAAACCTGATCATTAATTCCGCTGAATTGGTTATTGGAAATACAGAAGACGGTGGAGCCCTTGCCCCCCCTCAATACTTAACAATGCGTGTATTGAAAGACAACAATAGAGGATATTCGTATGGAACAAAAGATGCTCAATCGATCAAGGATTATGCTCTTTATAAATCTTTTATAAGTCCTGATTTTGCAAGCGCACCACTGGGAGTTGCTGTAGACAATGATAGTATATTTACAGTGGTGGGTGATGATGGTGGTTATTTCAGACTCTCATATTCTAAATCAGAAAAAAAATACAATGGTTATCTAACGCGTTTTCTTCAGCAGCTTTATGCGAAAGAGGACGAAAAAACATCATTGACATCTTTTGCATTATATCCGCTTCAGCCCAGTACTACCAAGTCTGTTAACCGTGTTGTTTTTCCAAAAGACAACATCAAACTTCGCATTTACTATACACTACCAACTGTTAAAGATTAAAAACACATGTGTGGAATTGTTGCCTATATAGGTCATCGCCAAGCGCAAGAAGTTATTATTAAAGGTTTAAAACGATTGGAGTATCGCGGTTACGATAGTGCTGGTATTGCATTATTGAACGGTGGACTAAACGTTTATAAAAAGAAAGGTAAGGTTTCTGAATTAGAAGAATACCTTAAGGGAAAAGACTTAAACAGTCATATTGGTATTGGCCACACCCGCTGGGCGACACATGGTGAGCCGAATGATGTTAATGCGCATCCGCATTATTCAGCAACGAAAAAACTAGCCATTATTCACAATGGTATTATTGAAAACTATAGTTCACTTAAAAAGGAATTGATCCGCAAGGGTCACACTTTCTTTAGTGAAACCGATACAGAAGTTTTCATTCACTTTATTGAAGATATAAAAGAGAATGAAAATTGTTCATTAGAAGAAGCTGTTCGGTTAGCGCTTACAAAAGTGGTTGGAGCTTATGCTATTGTTATTATTTCATTGGAAGAACCTGATCTATTGGTTGCTGCACGAAAAGGAAGTCCTTTGGTTATCGGTGTTGGTAAAAATGAATTTTTCTTAGCCTCTGATGCTACACCCATTGTTGAATATACCAATGAAGTAGTGTATTTAAACGAACAGGAAGTTGCTGTGATACGCGCAGGCAAACTCAGCATAACGAACACCGCCAACTTACCCCTCACTCCTTACATCCAAACCATTGATCTGGAATTGGAAGCAATTGAAAAAGGCGGCTTCGAGCATTTCATGTTGAAAGAAATTTTTGAACAACCAAAATCGATACGAGATTGCATGCGGGGTCGGTTAGACTCGCAATCAGGCAGATTGATTTTGGGTGGATTGCGTGAATACATTAACAAGCTTGTTAATGCCGATCGGATTTTAATTGTTGCCTGCGGAACATCATGGCACGCAGGTTTAGTGGCTGAATATTTTTTTGAAGAGTTTTGTCGCATACCAGTGGAGGTTGAGTATGCATCGGAGTTCCGATATCGCAATCCGGTTATTCGTGAAGGGGATGTTGTAATTGCCATTTCTCAATCAGGCGAGACTGCGGATACATTAGCGGCTATTGAATTAGCGAAATCAAAAGGTGCTATCATTTTTGGTGTATGCAATGTTGTTGGCTCTTCTATTGCGCGTGCAACACATGCAGGAGCATACACCCATGCTGGTCCTGAGATAGGTGTGGCTAGTACAAAAGCATTTACAGCTCAGCTTACGGTGTTGAGCATGATTGCTTTGATTGTAGCACAAAAGAAAGGGAGCATAACCGAACAAAAATTGCATGAGCTTTTGGTGGAGATGGAAAACCTTCCAGATAAAGTAGAGAAAGCTTTGTTACTCAATGATCAGATCAAAGAGATTGCTGAAACGTTTAAAGACTCCCCTAACTGCTTATACCTTGGCCGTGGATACAACTTCCCTGTTGCATTAGAAGGTGCATTGAAACTGAAAGAGATTTCATACATCCATGCAGAAGGATATCCTGCTGCGGAAATGAAGCACGGACCAATTGCTTTAATAGATGAAGAAATGCCAGTAGTGTTTATTGCTACACGCGACAGTTCATACGAGAAAGTCGTTTCCAATATTCAGGAAGTGAAGGCAAGAAAAGGCCGGGTTATTTCAGTAGTGACAGAGGGGGATGAAATAATACCTAAGATGTCGGAGTTTGTTGTGGAGGTTCCTGCTGTGCATGAAGCTCTCATGCCTTTGGTTTCTGTTATACCATTGCAATTGCTTTCATACCATATCGCTGTAATGAGAGGATGTAATGTTGATCAACCTAGAAACCTTGCCAAGTCGGTTACAGTAGAGTAATTAGTTTTTCTTGTTCGATTTTTTCCTTATCAAGCTTAAATGCAACGGAACTTGTGAGCCAAACAAAGGACTAAAAGTCTTTTCATAAGGACGCTCCCTTCATTCAAATTATCACCAGGGATTTTCCTTTCTTCCTTTTTCGCTTTTCAGTAACTTTCTTGAATGGTATTCAGGAAAGTTCTTGTATTCTCAATTTTTTTCTTGGCCATAGTTAAGATTGCATGGGTATGCTATGAAAAACCATTGTACAATTGGGATACTCTTGCTTATATGGCGATTGTGTTAGGTTTCGAGGAAGATGATATCACTAAAATCCACCAATCCATATACAACATTGCTCAACAGGAAATCCCTATTGACAAATATGCGCTAATGACAGACACTACTCACATGGTAAAAAAGGATGTACTAAATCATCCTGATAAATTTCTCCAGTATACCTCATTCTTTAGAGTAAAACCATTGTACACATTCCTATCTTATGCAGCCTACAAAGTTGGTCTTCCTTTATCTAAAGCACCTTTCGTTCCTTCGGTTTTTTCTTTCGTTGCTATTTCTTTTTTATTGGTATGGTTATTCAGTAAATTTTTCCCTGAGTGGCTTTCGGCCATTTTATCACTATGCATTGTGATTTCTCCACCAATTTTGGAAGCTGCACGATTGGCAACTCCAGATGCTCTCTCAACCCTTGTAATCCTCATTGCATTTTGTTTGCTAATGAATTCATCATCTTGGGTCTGGATAATTTTCATCTTAAGTCTTTCCATTTTAGTCCGTGTTGATAATATTATTCTTGCTGGAATTATATTGTTCTTTCAGTACTTCATGCTAAGAGAACAGGCAAAAAACAAAATCCCCCACCTTGCTTTTTGGATTATAATTGCTCTTTGGATAGGCTTTGCATTTTGGTTAATGGTGCACGCCAACATTCAAAATGGCTTTGAAAATTTTTATGGAGGTCTTTCTAAGAAAGTAAACTTTCTGATGATTTTGAAAGAATCAGTAACTGGATTGAATACCTTGCAAACAAGTCATCTCAGTATTGTGATGGCAATCTGTGCGTTGATTCTTTTTTATGGAAAAGCGTTTTCGATTAGGTCATTAAACCAATCTCAGTATCTCTTTTTACTCATGATATTTTATCTGGTCATCCGCTACGTTATGTTTCCTGATTTGACAACCCGTTTTTTTCTTCCGGTTTATATCATATCCATAGTACTCGCCATGGAGGAAATTCCTGCTCTGGTCAAAAATCAGTCAAAGAAATGATTGATTTTTTTTACTTGAACAATGTATATTGAGTTTATAAAGATTCATGCTGAAAAGGATTCTGAATATTACCACGCATCATCTCAGCACATTGCCAGTATTGGTGCTGATGCCACACAGCCGCTGCAATTGTCGTTGTGTGATGTGTGATATCTGGAAAGCCAATCAAAACAAAAATGAAATATCTTCTGATGTATTAGCGAAACATATTGATTCGTTTAGGAAATTGGGAGTGAAGCATGTGGCTCTTTCTGGCGGAGAAGCGCTGATGCATTCAAATCTTTGGAAGTTTTGCGGTCAATTGAAATCAATTGGAATTAAGATTAGTCTTTTATCTACTGGTGTCACCTTAAAGGCGAATGCTCATCATGTAATCAAACATGTAGACGATGTTATTGTATCACTGGATGGTAGCCCAGAAATACATAATCAGATCCGCAATATTCCTTCTGCATTTGAGAAATTAAAGGAAGGTGTAACGGCTCTTAAAGAATTGAATCCGGCATTTCGTGTAACGGGTAGGTGCGTTTTGCAAAAACTAAATTATATCTCCCTAATCGACATTATCGCGACAGCAAAATCATTAGGTCTTGACCAGATTTCATTTCTCGCTGCTGATGTATCATCCCATGCTTTTAATCGTGAGAATCCTTGGGAAGAGAACAAAGTCGTTCAGATTGAATTAAATAATGATGATATAATTGAATTCGAACAATTGGTCAATGATTCTATTCATCAGTTCACGGATTTATATCAATCAAAATTTATTGCTGAAAGTCCGGAGAAGATGTTGGGTATTGTTCAGTATTATAAAGCTCTATTGGGGCAGGCTCAATTTCCGGTTAAGCGATGTAATGCTCCCTGGGTTTCAGCTGTTATTGAAGCAGATGGTGAAGTTCGACCATGCTTTTTTCATAAGTCATACGGAAACATTTCAACGGGATCATTTCACAAAATTCTGAACTCGAAGGAGGCTGTTTCATTTCGAAAGAACCTTGACGTGAAACACGACTCAATTTGTGAACGATGTGTTTGTTCTCTGCATATTGGACTTTTGTCTTAGTCAAATTTCTATCAGTGTCCACAAAGGATTTCTTTCGAGAATTTTATTGCCTACAATTCTTTCGATTTGCATTTTTAATGTAACAATGTCGCTCGTTATATTTTTTGAACGACCAAGAATAGAAAAATTTCCTTTTAGGGTTTTTGAATATAAATCAATGGATGAATCCTGTAGCTGCACTTCCCCATTGATAGATGCAAGCATGATGTCCGCTGGTGTTAGTTCGATCAGATTTTCATAATAATCAGGATGTTTTATTGGTGTAATAAAGAAATCGGCTTTGTTAAGAGGACTAATTTTAGGAATGGATAGATTGAAAATCTCAGCCGATGCTTTGGTAACCATTTCATAAATGATTTTACTATCAGAAAGATTTGTTTTACGGGCAATTTTTATTTCGTCCAATAATGTTGGAGAACCAGTAAGGGTAGAATCAGATCCAAGGCCAATCTTGATTACATTTTTTAATTTTTGGATGGATGCCGTCATTCCAAACATAAAGAGATTTGATGCCGGGCACCACACCACTGAACTTTGCATTGATTTTAATAGCTGGATATCTGAGTCCGATAAAGCAATACCATGAACAACAACGGTGTTGGATTGCAACAATCCAAGAGAATAGAGCGTAGCGATTTCAGCAAAGGCCAGATCATCTTTACCCTCTGCTGCATGAATGATAAAAGGTATTTCTTTCTTCTTAGGAAATGTTTTTGAAATATTTTTTTCGTACTGAAGAGAGTGTGCCCAGGCATAATCCTTTACTACCCTTACAGGAAAATTACTTTTGCTCAAGCTTTTGTGCCATGGATTGTGATGTACCACGGTAGTTGCTCCTGCAATTAGATTTTTTATTCCGCCCCACAAAAGCCTGTTTTCAATACTTACTTTTTCAATTTCCCTGGCAGGTGATACTAAGGGCTTATAGATTTCTGTACCCCATTCAACATAGTTATTGTATGGCGGAGATCCTAAAGTTGGGTAAAGGTTCATCTCCAGGTGATCGTGTGCATTGATTAATCCCGGGTAAAGGAAGTGATTTTTAAAATCGATTACCTGTTCCTTTTTTTTTGACTGAAGATTCTGCCCTGTTTCCACCAATAAATTGTTAGCTATGCGGACGTCTCCGGTAATGCCTTCACTATCATTTTGCCAGGTAATATTTTTTAGAAGAAGATCCACTACAGCAAATTTTTTTTACACCGTAATCCAAATACAACCGGAGTATTTTGAAAGAATGGTTCTTCCAGTACTTCAATCATCACGTCTTGATCATTTAGACATTTTACATATTCTTGAAAAAGGTGGAGGTGATGCTGAACCTCATACTTCTTGTCTGTAAGCGTATCAGTAAAAGTTCTTTTGAATTTTGAAAGCGTAAGGAATGGATGGAAGTCTGTTATGATAATAATACCTCCAGGTCTTAGAGATGTCAATAGAACATTGAGCACTGTTTTGAGATCTTCTATATGTCCTAATACCAGGGCGCTTATGATAACATCGTAGTGCTGATATTCAAGCTCCGCAGTAGAAAGCTCCACACATCTGAATTCTGCAGAGAGACAATTCTTACGTGCGACTTCAATCATTGCCGGAGAAAGGTCAAGACCAACAATTTTTGAAGCACCTTGAGCTTCGGCTATCTGGCAGAACTTTCCTGTACCACATCCGGCATCTAATACAGCTTTATTTCGAAGATCAGGTAAAAATTTTTCAATGAGACCATCCGATAAATTTTTGATAGGATTGGATTCCTTATGGTAAGAGAGTGCCCAGCGATTATACCCCTCCAAAGGAGTAAGAAGCGGAGCTTGCTTTAGTTTTTTCCACCACATCACAATCCCTGAATTTCTGGTTGACGATAGCGAAGCCAGTATTTCATCAATGCTTTTAATTCGTAGGGATAACTGAAAATATTCGTTTGGTATCGCAGGGAAGAAAGAATCTTCATCATTCTTCGTTGTAGTGCTGAGAGTTTGTGATCGCTTACGGTAGGATACTGTGCATGGATCACGGTTTCGAAGTCATGAATATAGCGAACCATTTCAGGCTTAAGCCAAGGGGTTAGAAATTCGCGATGCAAATCGAAGTTGAGCCATTGCTCTTTGCTCCATTCTTCCAGGGTTTGAGGAAATGAAAAACCTCTCGCTGCGGATTCAGCGTAAAGTTCAGATCCTTCTGTTGGCACGGGTGTGTAAACGTAAATAACAATTTCGGTTTGTGGATTGATAGTCTTAATTTCTTTTATGAATGCTACCTCATCATAGATTTGTTGCCACACCTGTTTTTGTGTTGGAGCTGGAAGCCCAAGAACAAAAGAGTATTCGGGTATTATTCCAAATTTCTTAATCCGTGCAGCAAACGATTTTATTTTATCTCCAGTTTGTTTTCCACCCTTATCCATTTGTGAAAGCAGCTTATTACTTCCGCTTTCAGCTCCGAAGAAAATCATCGTACAACCAGAGTCAGCAATCGCACTCAACGATTCATCGGAAAATTGATCCATTGTGTCAATTCGACCTTCGGCCCACCACTTCATTTTCTCTGGTTTAATTAGCTGAGCAAATTCAACAGAACGTTTTTCGGAAACAAAGAAATTATTGTCGTGGAATTGAAAAGCATCTCCACCAAAAGTGTCTTTTAAATATTTGATGTCTTTGTAAATATTTTGAGCCGATTTACCCTTCCATCTTGCGTCAAAAATAGGAACCACACCACAGAATGAACATGTAAAAGGGCATCCAATACTAGAATGATATGCGATCGTTTTATTGCCAAGAAAAGTCTTACCCAAATAACCGTCAATGGAATAGAAATTATTTAATCGCGAATAGGGCAATGAGGGAAGAGCATCTTGATCAGGGATAGACGCTTTTCTTGTTTTGATAATTTTCCCGGAGTTTAAATAAACCAGGTTTTCAATATTCTGCAGTGAATCTCCATTAGTTAAAGCAATAAGAAGAAATGGAAAAGCATTATCGCCTGGACCATTTACCACTATGTCAACCAGTCCAGACTTAATAATTGTGTCGTGATGATTAGATGCAAAGTAGCCTCCCCAAATTATTTTTAGCTCAGGAAATTGTTTGCGAAGAGATTTTGTAAAAGGAATGGCTTGTCTGAGTTGAGGACCTGGCATAACGGTGGACGCAAAAAAACCGAACTCGCCTGTATTCAAATACGATAGGATTTTTTTTAACGGTTCCCTCTCTCGGTTTCCATCAACAATAGCATAGTCAAACTGACCGTCAATCGAAGCGGCAATAGCTAAGATTGCGTTTGGGATTATGTGGACTGAATCTCCAGCCCTTGGATTAAAGAGTAAAACTTTTTTCATATTGGACATGAAAGTTACTAAAGTTAGTATCAATTTACTTAGGAAGTCAATTACTTTATAAGGTAGGACTTGCCGAGTATTAATATCTTTATACAAATGAGAATCATTCATATTTCATATCATTTTGTGTCGGATTGTCCAGATCCATTAATATGGTTGAAAAGAATACAACATACCACAGTGATATTAGAATGTTTGGCACGTCTTGCTGAAGTAATCGCTATTTATCACATTAATCACCGTGGTACATTGAAGCAAAATAAAGTGCAATACCACTTTACAAAGTTTGGTCGCTTGGAGCTTCTTTTACCTTTTCGGTTTAATGTTTATGTAAAAAAACTGAGGCCGGATGTAGTTATTGTTCATGGGTTAATTTCTCCATGGCAGATTATTATGCTTCGATGGCAACTGGGAAATAGTGCTAAAATTATGGTACAACATCATGCCGAACGACCATTAAGGGATATTCGTCAATACTTTCAACGATGGGCTGATCGATATATTTATGCCTATCTATTTTGCTCGTATGATTTGGGTAAGCAATGGATCGATGCTGGGCAGATTAAAGATCAGAGCAAAATTAAGGAGGTAATGGAGGTGTCGTCCTTATTCTATCTAATTAAAAAAGAGGAAGCTAAATTAATCACCAAAGTTCCAGAGCACTTGGTCTTTTTATGGGTCGGTCGTCTGCTTCCAATGAAAGATCCTTTGTTAGTTGTGCGAACGTTCGCTCATTTCACAAAATTGAATTCCTCAGCAAAACTGTACATGATTTATCAATCGGATGAACTCTTAGACGATGTTGCAAGAGTGATAAACAAACTAGATGCCCAAGATTCGATTAGTTTGATTGGACGAGTTGAGCATAGTGAAATGCTGTATTGGTATAATAGTGCTGATTTTATTATTTCAACTTCGCACTATGAAGGAAGCGGAACGGCAATTTGTGAGGCAATGTCTTGTGGATGCATACCTATTCTGCCCTCCATTCCTTCTTTCAAAATGATGACAGAAAATGGCAAGTGTGGATTGCTATTTACATCGAAAGACAGTACCGATTTAGGTAAAACTTTAATAAGATGTTCGCAGTTGAATTTACAACAAGAGAAACAGAAGGTACTAATACGATATTCAGATAAGCTTTCACCGGAAGCAACAGCAAAAGACATTTATGATGTAATTGTTTCGTTGTAATAAAATAATTTCATCATTTCACGAGCAGAGTCATCCATATGATGAACAAGAACCGATGTGAAGTCCGATTCGGTTAGGAGTTCTTTCGCTGTTCTTATCATGTCATCCGTAGAACTTACAATATACCAATGATCTATTTTTCTTTTCTCTGGCGCAATAAAACTTATTACGTGGCATCCGGCATATAGTGCTTCAAGGCATACTGTGCTATATCCTTCGAATGAAGAGGGATGAACAAAAATTTTGGACTGTTGCATCAGAAATAAAACTTCTTTATGCGGAAGCTCTCCCTTAAGAACAATGTTGTTATTCAGTTTTAAATCTGCGATTTTACGCTTTAGCATTTCCTCTTCAACTCCGGCTCCACAAAGAACTGCCTGCAAAGACGGTTTTACTTTTATCAGTTCGATTACAACATCAAGGAAAATAGAATATTGTTTTAGTGGGATAAGCGATCCTGCGGCAAGTAAATCAATCGACCTCTCAGGTTTTAGAGTGGAAAATTCATCAGGATTAATTCCATTTGGCACAACGTAATCAGGACGCGTAGAATAGTTTTTCTCAAACTCATCAGCCAGAAAATCAGACATGGCAACTAAGTCATCCGATTTTGGTTTCATCAGGAACACGAAAGGATTTCCTTTGCGAGAATCCTGACCGATTACCCAGCATAAATGATGAAGCTTATTACGTTTCGCAAAGTAATTTCCTACAAGCGCCCCATCATGACACCAAAAACTCAAAATTCCTAAAACAGGATGTTGCGATATCTGGAGGAGTTGTCGATATATTTTTAACCATAGAAAAGGTCTTGCTATTTTTGGAATTCTTTTTCCATTTAACGGAATGACGGAATTACGATACCACTGATAACTTTCCGTGTGATGAGGATATTGTAGGGAAATAATAACAATTTTAAGGTGTGGGAAAACTTTGTTTAGAGATCGGATAAATGTTTGATGTGCGGGCAAACATGTATCATCCGATTCATTGGAAGGAAATCCAGGCGTGATGACAATCAATGTTTTTGATTCCTTCATTTGATACGATTTATAACTGAAATAATGGATCGCTTTTTTATTCTGTTACATTTTAATGATTTGCTCATTTTGAATTGCATAGATTGAATCAAAGAAATTATCATCTTCGATGAGGTGTGATACCATAATGATGGTTTTGTTTTGAAACACACCATTACTTAGCATTTTCAAAATTTCCTGACGGGTTTGTTTATCGAGTTGATTTGTTATTTCATCGAGCAACAAAATTTCGGCTCCATGGTATAAAGTTCGGGCAATGGCTAATCGTTGCCGCTGGCCTCCTGAAATTTTTACGCCCCTCTCACCAATAATAGTGTGCAAACCTTCGGCTAAACTATCAATCCATTCCTGAAGGTCAAGATCATGAATAAGTTTGCTGACATGCTGATGATTGATTTGGTCAGGAGGAACTCCGAAAGCAATATTTTCAAAAATGGACGAGTCAAGGATAACAGGAGTCTGTGGAACATAGCCCAGAAGCCTTTGCCACTTTAGCGTAATTTCAGTTTCGAGTTTTTTTTCATCAATATAGATGCCACCCTGTAGCTCGGTGACATACCGGAGGAGAATAAGAAGAAGACTTGTTTTTCCTGAACCCGATTTGCCAGTCAGCAGGATTTTTTCGTGTTTGGATATGGTGAGCGAAGCGTCTTTTAAAATGAGAGGTTTGCTTTCATAAGCAAAATAAATATTCCGAAGTTCAATAGAGCTTTTAAACTGAAGAGGTTCGATTGCCTCACGATAATTATCTTTATCAGCCACGGAGTGTTGAAGTTCCTGAAGTACATATTCATTTGTTCGAATTTGCAATAAAGCAGCAAACACTCTGTTTACGGAAGGAATGATTCTAAAACTGGCCCCGGCATATACAGTAAGCAATAGAATACTGTTAGGTGTAGACTGACCGGTTAACAGGACGTAAAGTAAGAGTGTACCGACACATAGGGTTGCTATCAATTCGGTTGTGCGCGCGGCGCTTGTGTTATTTGCATGATCGAGGGCAAATGTTTTTTCCAGTTGATGAAAGGTTTGGTTGAATCTGTTTTTAAAGTATGTCTCCTTTTGGTGGAGTCTTATTTCTAATAAGCTCTCCACAGCTTGCAGAGCATGTTTCAGTAAAAGCGGGATAGTAATTTTTAGTTGCTCACTGATTTGACTTATTTTTTTTCGCTTTGAATGATAAAGAAAAAGAACAGGAATAAGAAGAATGGCAAGAAAGATAAAGATCTTGTAATCATACAAGGCCAAACAACCGAATAACAAAAATGACACAACAGTTTCTGAAAGTATAGTGCCGAATGGAATGACAATATTATTGGCAAAGATTAGTGGAAGATTTGATATCCGATTGACTTCACGCGAGTAATCGCTTTGTGTGAATTGAATATGGGAAATATTCAGGTAATGTGTCATCGCTCTGGAGGCAAGATCAGCTCCAACATTGTAAGCGTAAGAAGCTTTACGGAACGAAATCCAAATTTGTATTTGCGTTTTTAGAACAATAAAGAATAGTGCGACTGCGGTAAATAAAACGGCTATATAAACCGGATCATCAAAGCCGATTATGTTATAGATATTCCTTAACCAGGAATAGGTTAAGGTTTGCTGTGGATTAATGATCAACCAGATAACTGGGAGGAATGAAGCTAAGCTGAAAAAGTCCAGGAGAGACCCCAGCGTTAGCAGCAGGATCTGCGGAATAATCTTTTTCTTATGGGAATCCGATAATAATGTATACGAATTCAGTAAAAGCTGCCGCATTCTAAATTAAGGTAGATTATCAATTACAGAGTATACTTAGACCATTGCATACCAGCCTTAGCGAGCAACGACTTTGTTTTTAACTTCAGTCGGCTTGCAGTGTCTCGCTCATTGGTCTTGAAATAATTTACTTCATTAATTACTCTACGCACAGCATAGTCGTAATATCTTTTTGAATAAGTCCGCTTAAAATCAATTTGTCGATCGGTGTTAGTTGCCCAATCTAATGGTATTGTTTGTTGAGTTTCAACTTCTTGATAAAGCTCTGTGCCTCTAATGGGATAGGCTACTGTAATGGTAAAATGATCTGGATTTGATTCCTTTAAATGATAAATGGTTTCTTCAATATCGTCTTCCGTTTCTCCGGGGTATCCGAGCATTATAAATGTACCCGTTTCGATGCCGTATTTTTTTGTAAGCCTTATCATGTCGCGTACTTGATTCACATCGACTCTGCGATCCATCAAATCAATTACCTTTTGTGACCCACTCTCTGCCCCAATCCAAACCCGGAAGCAGCCGGTCTCTTTAAGCATCTTTATCACTTCTTCGTTCATACGGTCGGCACGAGTAATGCATTCGTACGGAATGAGAATATTTTTCTTTTGTAATTCATCGCGAAATGCAGTTAACCATTTATGACTAATCGTGAACACATCATCAACAAACCAAAGCGAATCCGGGCAATAGTATTTTTGAATCAAAGCCAATTCCTCTACAACTTTTTCAGGCGAGCGTCTCCGGTAACTCAAACCATAAACTGCGCGGCTACACCATTTACAAGTATAAGGACAACCGCGCATGGTGCTAACGGATATTGCGTTTTTACCATGATACTTTTTCCACGCATTGAGATAAAGATTGAGATCTATTTTTTTTCGATCAGGCATTGGAAGATCATCAAGATCTTTAATTTTCTCCCGTTCAGGTGTTTGAATGAACAGATCATCTTTTAAGAATGCTATTCCATGGATGAAGCCAAAGTCGCTCTCTTCAAAGGAACGGTTTAGAGCGAGGCTTTGGATGAGTTCTTTCATAGTCTCCTCACCTTCGCCAATAACAATAAAATCAGCACCATGGCGTAAGAAATTTTCTGCACTGTGTGTCACTTCGGGACCACCGAGAATAATATTACTTGTTGGCAAATAATCTTTTATAAAACGAATTGTTTCGAGCACATTCAACTTTGTCATCAAATTGACGTAAATCGCAACGACAGATGGTTTTTCTGCGAGAAGGTATTGTTGAAATTCCTTTTTGGCAGAAAAGGTTGTATCAAAAACTTTGTTTAGAATATTGTACTCATCAAGGTAGGCGGCTATGTAGAGCAAACCAAGTGGCGGATAAGGCCGCATGATTTGCTGCTCTTTTCGATCGTCTATTAGGAAGTATCCGTGTGTGAGCAGAATTTTCATTTTAATTTCAGATCAATCAAAAAATGGTCAGACAAACAAGAAAGAAATGAAAACCGGTTTAATTTTTTTTCGAGTGTATGAAAGCGAAGTAAGAGTGTTTTTCTTTTTAAGAAGAAATTTTCTAAGTACGAAGGTGGCAGAAGTAATCCAATAGGTTTTGTTGTGATGACATTGAATTTTTCCTGAGACCATTTTTTCACCTGACTGGGATTGTAGTACCAGGTCTTTATCAATGTACCTTCGAGATCTGCCATTACTTCTTTAGAGGACATTCTACGAAATGCTTTTTTGAATTGAAATTTCGCGAGAAAATATAATGTTTCCCAGAGGCAGAATTTTGGCATAATCACACCTACAAATCTTCCACCTGGAGAAAGTAGAGTTGGAATTTTTAGTAAAATATTTTGGAAGGATTCTGGGTTAATGCAATTCAAACCACCGAAATTCGAAAAGATGAGATCGAATTTTTTTTCAAAGATCATTCCATCAAGGTTATCAAGATCCAGATAATGCGAACTGATTTTATTTTGCATTGAATAGTGTGAAGCTTTTTCCATTACTAACTTCAGCATTTCTTCTGATACATCGGTGGCAACAATGTTGAATCCCAATTCACTGAAGAGTAAAGCATCTTCTCCTGTACCGCAATTCAGCTCAAGTATTTCTAGTCCACTCAGTTCGGGTGTTATTTTTCTTTCCAAGTAATCCCATATTTGCTTACGCTGCAACTGGCCAATCATACTCTTGGAGAATGTTGAATCGTAGGTTGATGCAATATGATCGAAAGGGGTCGACAAGCTTATTTATGATTTATAAGAACGAATCTTCAAGTTGAACATTCAGGTTGTTTTCAAAGCTTTCTATTATTTGCTCAAGATTAATTTCATTCGCTGGGTAAAGGAGACGGGAATATAATAAAAAGCAGCTAGACCTGAGCGAATGTCTTTATAGGTAAGTTTCAGTGGATCGCTAAAGAATTTCTTTAGGATGGAATATCCTTTTTGTTTTTGATAAACAATGTGAACATAGCGATGCAATGCTTTATAGTAGGCAGGCGTAAATGTATTTTCAAACATCATCGCAAGATCATCCGAGTCGTTCCAGTTCTTTTTTTCTCGTAATGTTTGTTTTACGGTTTCATAGAATTTAGTTCCGGGTAAGGGATACGAAACAGAAATACCAATTTCATTGGGCATAAGGTGAAGGACCATCTTGATCGTAGCGTCAATATCTTCTTTTGTTTCACCTAAATATCCAAATTGAAGAAAGAAAGCGGCTTTAATTCCTTTTTGTTGCATCAACTTGGTGGCTTGATGAATTTGTTCTACTGTTGTGCCTTTGTCCATGGCATCTAGAATTTTTTGAGAACCAGATTCCGCTCCAACCCAAATGGTTTCTGCTCCCGATTCGGCCAGTGCGTCAATAGTATCTTCTTCTAGCAGGAGATCGACACGTGATTGAATTTTATATTTGAAGGATAATTCTTTTTTAACGACCTCATCCCTAAATGATTTGGTCCAGCCAGATCTCAATCCAAAAATATCATCGCACATCCAGAAGTGATCGGGTTGAAACTTCTTCAATAGGTATTCAATTTCTTCCACTACTTTTTGTGGAGAGCGTGAATTATATCGATTCCCATAAATGGGCTTTGCGCACCAATTGCATTTATATGGACAACCTCTTGTTGTGGCAATGTTTAGTGAAAAGTAACCGTGGTGCTTTTTCCAGATTCTACGATAGGGTTCAATATCAATTAGATCCCAGGCAGGCAGGGGTAAAGAATCCAGATTGCGGATTACAGAACGAGAAGGTGTTAAGATCGTTTCGCTTTTATTTCTGAATGCGATGCCAGGTATGTTTCGAACATCCTTTTCATCTCTCAACGAACCTAATAATTCACTCAATGTTTCTTCGCCCTCACCCCGAACAACATAATCTACACCATGTTGAAAGTATTTTTCGTATTGATCGGTTGAATCGGAGCTACAAATGATGACGGTTGCCCCTTGTCGCTTTGCTAGTTCAGCCATTGTGAAGGCAGCTTCTTGCATTACACTAAGACACATCTTAGTCAGGTAGTTAAAACCATCATCGTAAAGTATGAAGAACGAAGGCGCGACTTTTTTCAATGAAAGCTGAATATCTTCAGGATGATTTGAAAGAGCTGAATCGAAGACATGCACATCAAAACCGGCTTCTCGAGCAACGGATGCAGCGAGTAACGTGCCCAGAGGAGGATAAGGTTGCTTAAAGCGCCATTGCTTTGAGTCAAGTTTATAAAAATAACTATGCGTGAATAGAATTTTAGTCATTCCAGTTGATGCTCAATTTGTTTCCAAACTCTTCTAGCTTTTGTTGGTACATATCCAATACCTTTCGTTGATGATTATTAGGATGCCCCTTGGATACATATTTTTTTGTTTTGAAGGCAATTTCAAAATCAGGTTTGGAATAGATAGGTTGATAACGTTGCTTCCACCGCGATGAAAGAAGTCTCATACAGGCGCTCTCTAATTTATCTGCCCATACCTTGTTAATAAGACTTTCTACGCTTCGCTTAAACCACCCCGGATGACAGGTCAATACATTTTCTGTTGAACGTGGAACATGATTGGGCAAATAAAAATTCATCCAATCATTGGCAGAAATTAATTGAGGATAATACTCTTTTCCATAGAGCGGAATTAGTGTGGCAAGTTCAGTGGCAGAAAAAAGATTTTTTTCCTCAATATCCAAATGGAGTTCATCTACAAAATAGTTGATGCAGAAATATTTGTGTGAATTGAAAAGAAATATTTTTTTATACAACACTAAAAGAAAACGCGCTATCCACAATCGGCCCGGTTTGGTAATGATAAAGAAGTCCAAATCAGACGATTCATCCATATAGTTTTTTGACAATGAACCAGAAGCCATGACTGCTCTTACAAAGGGAAATTTAGAAATAAGCAATGCTTTTTTTTGTGCTAGCGAAAGGCTGTGCAAAGCCATTTGATTGCCTTTTATCCTCCGGCTTCCCAATGCAATATTATTATGAAGACTGTAGAAATTAAAGATGGGATAAATAATAGATTGATTACACAAACTGTCCAATTCAGTTTTAACCTTATCTGAAGTTACGTGATTGGTTGGGAGGAGATTAAAGATTTCAGAAGCGGTAAGTGGATAATGAAAAATATCAAAGTAAAGCAACGTTTTGATAATGCTTTTTGATAATGCAGTATGTTCCGTTGTTTTTTTCACGCTTTAGCGGGATTGAAATAATCTTTCATTGATTCAATTTAAGTAATGTATCGCGATTAATCTGCTTTCGCTCAGGATCATAAAACCAACCCCATTTATTGAAGTATAAGATTGCACTTTTCAGGTTGTACACAGTGTGTTCAAAGTTTTTGTAAGAACCACGTTCATGCACACGAAAAATTTCGGTCATTGGGTAGAATAGTGTTTCAAATTGTTGGTTTATTCTTCGCGATAAATCAGTGTCCTCAGCGTAAAGAAAAAAACGTTCATCAAAAAGTCCCACTTGCTTGAGGGCAGTTGTTCTTAAAAACATAAAACATCCCGATAAAAAGGGGACGTTAATTATTTGATTATAGTTGCTAGCTGCCAATTCATAGCGCTCATTTATTTTTTGTGACCACTCAGCTCTTGAAAAAAACCTGCGTGCGACTAAGTTAAGGGGTGTTGGCAAGAGCTTGCATAACATCTGGGTTTCCCCATTTGGATACCGTACCATGGGCATTACTAACCCGGCATCTTGCCTTTCTTCCATAAACCAATACAATTTTTCGATTGTGTCTCTTTCAAAATATACATCCGGATTTAAGACCAGGTGATATTTTGAACGATCCAGGCTTTCTTTCATCGCAATGTTGTGAGCGCTTCCATATCCGATATTTCTGGAGGAATGTAGATAGTCAACTTTCCATTCTTCACATCGTTCACGGAGAATTTCGGTAGGTGAATTGTCAATAATGGTAAGCCGGCCCGTAACCGTGCTATTTTGAAAACTTTCAACGGCGTGCTGAAGTATTTTCAAATCGGTTTTGTACGTTACAATTGAAGCAGCGACTTTGTTCATTGACGACAGAGGGGAATTATCTGGATTGTATTCTTAAAGATAGTTTTTCAGAACAAGTTTTTGCTATAGTCTAAAGTTTCAATCGAGTAGATATTCCTTCCTCATCAACGAACAAATTTTGTAGCGTTCATCATGGGTATCTTCGTATAATACTTCGAGCAATTCGTATACATGTCGGATGCCAATGCGTTCGCACCATTCAAAAGGGCCATAAGGATAATTGGTGCCAAGTTTCATGGCTTTATCAATGTCATCGCGCGAGGCGGTTCCTTCCTGAACGGTGTAATATGCTTCATTGATAATCATGCACACCACTCGTGGTGTCACCATGCCAATGCGATCGTCTACTAGTAAATATTCAACTTGCAGTTTCTTACAGATTTCTTCCAGACAGCTTTCGTGTTTATTATCCAAAAGACTTGTTTCTAATAATTTTTGATTTAGAAATGTAGGTAATCCATTAAAACCAAAGACTCTCCCTTTCAGTGCGTGTTCGGCCAAATTAGAAAGTTCAGCAAGTGAAATTTTTGCAGTGTTCAAAAATACGGTTCTGTTTACTTTGTTTTTGTAGATGTCGATTTGAAAAGGATCCTCATCGATGATAAAATCAAAAACAAGATCAGTCATTTCGACATGTTGTTCAGCTTCATGATGATCCGTTTCAAACATATAGGTATGTGAATCACCAAAGCGCGTTTTGCACTCTTGTAGATTTCCTGCGTCACCAATTACAAGAATCTTCATAGCGAATGAAAGGATACCACCGTTGTTCTGTACTTTTGAATCCTGCTAATTTAATTTTTAAACTTTACAATCATGACAAAATCAGTCGTTTATTCTGCAAGTGCACCAGAACCAATCGGTCCATATAGTCAGGCTGTCCAGGTTGGCAATATGCTTTTTATGAGTGGTCAGGTTGCCATTCAAAAATCTACTGGCAATATTATTACCTCTTCTATTGAAGAAGAGACAGCTCAGGTAATGCAAAACCTTGCGGATGTTTTAACGGCTGCTGGAATGGATTTCTCGCACGTTGTGAAAAGTACAATTTTTCTGAAGGATATGAACAACTTTCCAAAAATGAACGAAATTTATGGAAAGCATTTTCCTCAAAATCCGCCAGCACGTGAAACGGTGGAGGTAAGCAGATTACCGAAAGATGTCAATGTTGAAATATCGTGTATTGCAGTAAAGTGATTGCAATTTAGTAGTTACGAATCACAAACGTCACTCTACAACTCGTAATTCGTAACTCGTAATTCGCCTTATCCTTTTTTAACTTCCTTCGCCCACATATCCCGCAAGGTAACGGTGCGATTAAATACAAGCTTGCCTGGTTTTGAATCAGCGTCAATACAAAAATAGCCGGTGCGCAAAAATTGAAAGCGATCCGCTGGCTTTGCATTGGCAAGATCGGGTTCAGCATAAATTGTAGCTGCAGGAATGATTTCGGAATCCTTATTTAAACATCCTAAAAAGTCTTCTTCAATTTGTGCTGGCTCTTCTTTGTTGAATAATCGATCATACAAACGAACTTCAATAGGTAATGCTTCTTTTGCACTTACCCAATGAATAACACCTTTTACATTTATGCCCGATACATCTGATCCACTTTTGCTTTCAGGAATGTAAGTGCATTTTAGTTCTGTCACTTTTCCATTAGTGTCTTTAACAACTTCTTCGCACTTAATAATGTAGGCACTTTTCAATCGAACCATTTGCCCGGGTGCAAGTCGGAAATATTTTTTAGCCGGTACTTCCATGAAGTCATCTTGCTCAATAAAGAGCTCGCGGCTGAATGGCATATTACGTGATCCCGATGTTGGATCTTCAGGATTATTTTCACTAGGGAGGTTTTCTGATTTTCCTTCCGGATAATTGGTGATGACCACTTTAAGCGGATTGAACACCACCATTCTGCGGAAAGCAATTTTATTGAGATGTTCACGCACACAAAATTCAAGCAAGCCAATATCAATTAGATTTTCACGTTTTGCGATTCCGATCTTATCGCAAAATTCACGGATGCTTTCAGGGGTATAACCTCTTCTGCGCATTCCACTAATAGTAGGCATACGCGGATCATCCCAACCTTTTACATATCCTTCATTCACGAGCTTCAGCAACTTGCGTTTGCTCATGATCGTATAGGTCATGTTCAGTCTCGCGAACTCATATTGTTTGGAAGGATAAATTTCCAACTTCTCAATAAACCAGTTATACAGCTCGCGATGTGGAATAAACTCCAGCGTACAAATACTGTGAGTAATGTTTTCAATTGAATCACTTTGTCCGTGCGCAAAATCATACATTGGATAGATGCACCAAACATCTCCCGTGCGATGATGGTGTGCATGTTTGATACGATAGAGGAGCGGATCACGCATGTGCATATTCACATGACTCATATCCACTTTCGCACGCAAAACTTTTTCACCGTCCTTATACTTGCCCGCTTTCATGTCGCTGAATAACTTCAAATTCTCTTCAACACTGCGACTTCTAAAAGGACTGTCGGTTCCAGCTTTTGTAGGTGAACCTTTTTGTATGGCAATCTCTTCGCTTGTACTGTCGTCTACATAGGCCAGTCCTTTATTGATCAGCAGAACAGCGAATTCGTAGAGCTTTTCAAAATAATCAGAAGCGTAAAGTTCCTGAGACCAATTAAAGCCTAACCATTTGATGTCTTCCTTAATGCTCTCTACATATTCCGTCTCTTCTGTCACGGGATTCGTGTCATCGAAGCGAAGATTGGTTTGGCCACCGTATTTTAAAGCAAGTCCAAAATTGAGGCAAATACTTTTTGCATGCCCCATATGGAGATAACCATTCGGTTCGGGAGGGAAACGGGTGATTATACTTTTGTATTTCCCTGCTTTCAGGTCGTTTTCTACAATCTCTTCAAGAAAGTTTAAGCTCTTCTCTTCCATCATTTTGAATGTCACATTGGACTAAGAGCGTAAAGGTATAAAGGCTTTTGGAATTGAAAGCGGATTTTTATCTATGCCATCGAACTTTTAAAGCCTTTTATTAGGGTCGGCAGGCTGTAAGTCTAAATCATGTTTTACCTTTGCAACGAATTTAAAAACACTCGATTGCGAGTGGCTACAACCAGAAGAAGCAACGAAAGATGAGAGAAGTACGCGTACGTTTTGCACCTAGCCCCACGGGTGCCTTGCACATTGGAGGAGTTCGAACCGCCCTGTATAATTACCTGCTTGCCCGCCAGAATAAAGGTACTATGATTCTGCGTATCGAGGACACAGACCAAAACAGGTACGTGCCTGGTGCAGAAGAATACATTATGAAATCGTTGGAATGGGCTGGGATAAAAATTGATGAAGGTGTTGGTGTGGGTGGACCACATGCACCTTATCGCCAATCGGAGCGGAAAGATATTTATAAGAAATACGCACAGCAGTTAATAGATGAGGGCAACGCATATTATGCTTTTGATACTGAACTAGAGCTTGATGAAATGCGCGAGCGCTTAAAAGCAGCGGGTGTTGATAATCAGCAATACAATAGCATCACACGTTTGCAAATGCGTAATTCATTAACACTTTCTACTGAAGAGCTAAAAACATTAATGGATGCCGGGACACCTTATGTTATTCGTTTAAAGGTTCCAAAGAAAGAGGAGATCCGGTTGAACGATTTGATTCGCAGTTGGGTGATGGTTCATTCTTCTCAGATTGATGATAAGGTATTGATGAAAAGTGATGGCATGCCCACCTATCACCTGGCCAATGTAGTGGATGATTACCTCATGAAAATTTCACACGTTATTCGTGGAGAAGAGTGGTTGCCATCTGCTCCATTGCATGCATTGCTTTATAAATTTTTGGGTTGGGAAAATGAAATGCCTCAGTTTGCCCATTTGCCATTGTTACTGAAACCATCCGGTGATGGGAAACTCAGCAAACGTGATGCGGATCAACTAGGATTTCCAATTTTCCCTCTGACATGGAAAGATCCGATCTCAGGTGAAGATGCTATTGGTTATAAAGAATCGGGATACCTTCCTGATGCATTGATTAATTTCCTTGCTTTCCTTGGATGGAATCCTGGAACAACACAAGAACTTTTCTCCATGGACGAATTGATCCAGGCATTTTCAATCGAACGGATTGGAAAGGCCGGAACGAAATTCGATATTTTAAAAGCGCAATGGTTCAACCAACAATATTTGCGCGCAAAATCCGACTCTGAATTAGCAGGCTTCCTATTAGAATCTCTTGCAAAGGAAAATGTAAGTTGCACAAAAGAGAAAGCCATAAAGATTGCGCACCTGATGAAAGAGCGCGCTACCTTCCCGAAAGATTTTTGGGAACAAGGCAAGTTCCTGTTTATCGCACCAACTTCTTTCGATGAACAAATAGTAAGTAAAAAGTGGAATGACGAAGCTGTTAAAGTAATTTCAGCTTACAAAAATGCTATCGCAGCGCTACTTTCTCTTGATGCTGTGATTGCTAAAACTACATTAGAAGAAGTTACCGCGTCATTAGGCATTGGTACAGGAAAAATTTTACAAGCCTTACGCCTTTCCATAACAGGTCTTGGTGCTGGTCCCGATTTAATGATCAGCATGGAGATTATGGGTAAGGAAGAAGTGGTAAAACGAATTGCTTTTGCTCTTGAAACATTGAAAGTAAAAGTGGCCCAATGATGTATTGAGTGTATTTAGAAAAACCCGATCATGAAAAAAGAAAAGAAACCTGCCGCCAAACCAAATGCCCGAGTACACAAAGATCTCCAGGGCTTAGACATTACTATCAATCAGTTTGGTGAAATAAAAGCCAACATGAACATTGAGGATATCAATGCTTTCCTCGATAAAAATGTTGACGATAAAAAACTGGCTGAGCGCGATGACTATGAAGACATGAAGAAGGAAAAAAAGAAAAAAAAGTAATTTCGTTTTTACTTCTTTCATAAGTCGTTTCGATCATGTTGTGCAAGATCAAATCATAATTTCTGCATCGTAAGTCGTCCATTTTTTTGTTTACTTCGTATGTAGTATTCAAAACCAATTTTAACATGGCACGATCACACGAAATTGATTACCAGATTAAAGGCGAAAGCATTCAGATTGTAGAAGTAGAACTGGATCCAACAGAGACGGTTATTGCAGAAGCAGGTGCCATGCTCTTTATGGAAGACGGCATTATGTTCGAAAGTAAAATGGGCGATGGGTCTAATCCCAGTCAGGGTTTGTTTGATAAGTTGTTGTCGGCTGGTTCACGGATGCTCACAGGAGAATCTCTCTTTATTACACATTTCACGAATCGAGGAAGCAGAAAAGCGAAGGTAGGTTTCTCTGCACCGTATCCCGGAACAGTTATTCCTATTGATTTATCACAAAGTCCTAATAATGAAATGATTGTTCAGAAGGATGGATTTCTTTGTGCGGCATTTGGCACGAAGCTATCCATTACATTCAATCGAAAATTGGGATCGGGATTAGTGGGTGGTGAAGGTTTTATACTTCAAAAATTGCAAGGAGATGGAAAGGCATTTGTACATGCGGGAGGCACAGTAATTGAACGAACATTAAACAACGAAACATTACGGGTAGACACAGGTTGCGTAGTAGCCTTTGAATCACAAATTGATTTTGATGTGCAAGCGGCTGGCGGACTCCGATCAATGGTGTTTGGAGGCGAAGGAATTTTTTTGGCAACTTTACGCGGCACAGGTAAAGTATGGTTACAATCAATGCCAATCAGAAAACTTGTTCAGGCACTTGCACCTTATGGCCGCAATAGCGGGAAGGAAGCGGGTTCTATTTTAGGTGGGTTGTTCGATAGTTGATTCAGCTTATCCATTATTTTCTTCAGACAAGCGAATAAGTTTTTGAATCGACTTTAATCCGATGAAAGTAAGAAAGGAAAATAATCCCAGTGCAGCTCCTCCAAGAACCGAGGTTGACAATTTTGGACTTACCGGTTTTTTAAACGCAGTGAAGGATCCAACTACCTGAACGCTGTTCACAAGTTCAAGACTATTTTGATAATTTATTTTCTCCTTATTTAACTCGAGTATTTTTGAGTTGATGGTTGTTGGATCTAATAGGAGCATTCCATCTTTGCTGTTTGAGGAAAGTTTTCCATCCATTATTTTGGATTTCATTATCTCCAAGTCATTCAGTTCGTGGTCAATCTTCATGAGCAGTGACGAGTAAAACTTTTTTCTTTGCGCAACTCTGATTTTTACAAAATCATTATTTTCAATAAATGCAGCGATTCCGGGTTGCAAGCTTAGCCAAATTGTATTGTCTAGTGACTTAACGGTAATTGTAATATAGGTTTTGGTTTGCTCTTGGAGGTTATCACCTTTTTCAAGTGTCCCTTTCAATTCAACCGCTTTGATTGCTGCCGCTTGACTTTCTGACAAATGGAGAATGGATGAAAGAGAAGTCAGGTTGTTTTCCTTGATCAGCTTTTGAACGTTAGTAAAAATAGACTTACTGTATGATTCAGTTAGAATATCAGAAGTAATGATCATCTCACTTTCATAGACATTGGGATTGAATTTGTAATAAATCAGCCCCAACCCCGAGCCAATAATAAAAGCAAGAACAAGTGCAATAAAGTTATTTTTTAAAGCCAGTATTGCTTTTGTAAAGAGTTCAAGTAAGTCAATCTCATCTGTAGCGTTACTCATAGAAACAGTAATTTCGCGCAAAGAAAGTACAAATACATCATTTTAGCGAATGAAACCCCTAAAACTGGAGCATTCAGATGAATTCGTTTTCGTTCACTCTCACTATCGAAAAGTGTTTTTTTAGGTACTCATTATGCCACCGGATTGATGACAGCCGGTGAAAATTAAAGTAGACTTACGCCTGTTGCTTTGCAGATTATTGAGAAAGGTTGTCTTCGTAAATCTAAGAAGCATTTCGAAAGTCAAGTTGAACATTTATTGAGATGATCCTCTAAACTAGCTTTTAACAGGCTTTGGAAATCACTAGATTTGCAATTCTATTTTTTTTTAGCAATGAAGAAAGCACTTATAACTGGCATTACCGGACAAGACGGGGCTTATTTAGCGGAGCTATTGATTTCCAAGGACTATGAAGTTCATGGGATAAAGAGAAGGAGTTCGCTGTTCAACACGGATAGAATAGATCATATCTATCAGGATCCCCACGATAACAATCTAAAACTTAAACTTCACTATGGCGATTTGTCGGATACGGGAAATTTGATTCGAATCGTCCAGGAAGTTCAGCCCGATGAAATTTATAATCTTGGAGCAATGTCCCATGTGAAGGTGAGTTTTGACACACCAGAATATACAGCTGATGTTGATGGAATTGGAACGTTACGTTTATTGGAGGCAATTCGAATTCTAGGTCTTGAAAAGAAAACCAGATTTTACCAAGCATCTACTTCTGAACTGTATGGATTAGTGCAAGAAGTACCGCAGAGCGAAAAGACACCGTTTTATCCGCGCTCACCGTATGCTGTGGCAAAATTGTATAGCTATTGGATTACAGTGAATTATAGGGAAGCTTATAATCTTTACGCTTGTAATGGAATTTTGTTCAATCATGAGTCACCACTTCGGGGAGAAACCTTTGTAACTCGTAAAATTACTCGGGCTGCATGTAGAATAGCATTAGGTCTGCAACAGACTATGTTTATGGGAAACATTGACGCTAAGCGGGATTGGGGGCATGCAAAAGATTATGTTGAAGCTATGTGGCTTATGCTACAGCAAAATGCACCAGAAGATTTTGTTATCGCTACTGGAACTACAACTACTGTAAGAGACTTTATTATAAAATCATTTATGGAACTCGGTATCACCCTCCAGTTTTCTGGAAAAGGTCTCACCGAAAGTGCAATTGTGATTAAGTCAGAAAACACTGACTTTCATGTTAAAGTAGGGCAAGAGGTTGTTAAAATTGACCCCAAATATTTCCGTCCTACAGAAGTCGAATTGTTGATTGGAGATCCCTCTAAAGCAAAGTCAAAATTAGGTTGGAAGCCAAAGTATAATCTTGACTCCCTTGTAAAGGAAATGATAGACAGCGATCTGGAGTTATTTAAGCGCGATCATTATTTGAAAGAGGGAGGGCATAAAATTTTTCAGCATCACGAGTAATGGAGAAATCATCTAAAATATTCGTTGCCGGCCATCGAGGTATGGTAGGGTCTGCAATTGTGAGGAAGCTAACGGCAGAAGGTTATACCAATTTTGTTCTTAAAACTTCTTCGGAACTTGACTTGAGAAATCAAATCGCAGTTGAAAGGTTTTTTGAAGAAGAGAAACCAGAATATGTTTTTCTTGCTGCAGCTAAGGTTGGAGGAATTTTGGCAAATAATACCTACCGTGCTGATTTCCTTTATGAGAACCTGATGATTGAGAGTAATGTCATTCATCAGAGTTATGTGCATAAAGTAAAGAAGTTGTTGTTTCTTGGCTCTTCTTGTATATATCCAAAATTGGCGCCTCAGCCACTTAAAGAAGAATACCTATTGTCCGGTTATTTAGAAGAGACAAATGAGCCTTATGCGATAGCAAAGATTGCTGGTGTAAAATTGTGTGAAAGTTACAGACGTCAATATAATTGTGATTTTATTAGCGCTATGCCGACAAATTTATATGGATCGAACGATAATTATGATTTACAGAACTCACATGTTATTCCTGCGCTGATACGGAAATTTCATGAAGCTAAGATCCATAACCGTCAAGTTGTAGAAATTTGGGGAACTGGTACGCCTCGAAGGGAATTTTTACACGTTGATGATTTGGCAGATGCTTGTTTATTTTTAATGAACCACTACTCTGATACTGAGTTTGTAAATATTGGTACTGGGAAAGATCTTACAATAAAGGAACTTGCTGAAATAATAAAAAAGGTTGTTAATTTCGATGGAGATCTCTCCTTCGACTCAACAAAACCCGATGGCACACCAAGAAAATTAATGGATGTAAGTAAGATTACAAACCTTAATTGGTCGCCAGAAATTGAACTGTTTAGTGGATTAAAAGAAGTTTATCTCTCTTGGGTCTTACAGAACAACACAATCGAAGAATCAGTAAACTAATTTGTGGAATTAATGACCTATTTATATCAATGAATTAATTAATCGTGATTGATTCTTAGTTATCGGCTACTTGAATGCTTGCCCAGAAGTAAGGTGGTTTTAAGAAGATGAATAGCGGTAAGATTTGGAGTCTTTTAACAGACTCGTTTTCTAGCGGAAGGTTATACAGCAATCAAATTCAAGGGCATAATTGAGTATAAAACATTTAGAGCACCATATTCTAACCTTGGAGCCTAATAGAGAAATAAACATTGCATATAACTTAGACAATAGTCTCTTCATTTCAGATTTGAGCAAAAACGATAAACGCACCTTCAATTTTCTCGATTGCCTGAGTATATCTATGCGGCATCAGTTAAAAAAAGAGTAGGTATGCAAGCTTCGAGAGGGAATATATGAGAAACAGAATTTCAAAATAAACTTTGCAAGCCGAGTTTTGCTAAACACCTCAAAAGCGTTAATTCATAAATAATCTTCAGACGCATCTGAGGCCAAACAATATTCGAATAATATTACTAAAAGTGAAGCAGCCAATATTAAACTTTATCAAATCTAAGAATTTAAGTAATGCTGCTTGGAGTTCTGTAGATGCTGTTGTTTATCCGGCTCTTATGCTCATGGCAACTCCATTTTTCATTAGTAAGCTTGGAGTCGAGCTCTATGGATTGTGGATGTTTGTCAATACAATTATAGCAAGTATCGGTGTCTTGAATATTGGCTTGGGTGACGCCACAGTAAAGTTTATCTCTAAGTATCTTATTGAGGGTAATAAGGAAAAAGTAAACAAAATTATAGGAGCAACGTATTCCATATATTTAGTCCTTTGTGCTGTTGTCTTTGTAGCTGCCATAATATTTTCTTTTATATTAAAAGAATATAATTGGTTAAATCTTTCCGAGAGTCATAATAAGTTGGTTTTTCATACAGTTCAAATAGCCGGTTTTACATTAGGATTGAAATTCATAGAGCAAATTTTCTTAGCAGTATTTAAAGGATATGAGAGGTATGATCTATCAGCAAAAATATCAGTACTAGGTAAGGTAAGTTCTTTGGGTATTAATTTACTTCTCGTCTTTTTTGATTTTTCACTAATACACATTTTTCTTAGTTCTTGCTTCCTCACATTAATCTATTTATTTGTAGAGGCATGGATAGTTTATCGATTTTCAGGGTTCACTCAATTCTTTCCTCATTTTGAAAAGACATATTTGAAAGAGATTTTTAGTTTTGGAGTTTGGACGTGGTTTCAGTCCATCATCGGTATTATATCTGGTCAGGTTGATAAATTCATTGTTCTTTCGTTGTCTGATATTAAAACGTTTGCATACTATTCAATAGCGCTTACAGTTTTTACTCAAATTCACAGTTTTTTTGCTGCTTCAATTTCCTGGATATTTCCTATTATATCTAAAAAGATATACAACGGAGAAAAAGTTGATCTGCTATATAATAGAATTCAATTCTATTTCTTGGTCATTGTAACGATCATATTATCTATATTCTATCTAATAAAAGATCCTATAATCCTTTTTTGGCTAAAGGAAGAGACTTATAATAGTACAATAGACTTTATTAGTTTATTTGTATGCTATAACTTAATCATGTCAACAACAATAATTCCGTACTATTTTCTCAATGGCAGTAGTTATTTCAGACTAAATACCATTTTCATGATTGCTAACCTTGCGTCAAGGGTAATCTTTATCCCTCTAATGTATTACTTTTTAGATACCCGAGGATTAGTGATCGGCCTTATAATTTCAGGACTTATAGTAACTCCCATACAAATGAATTACTTTAATAAGAAAGTGCTACAGATTAATGACATCTTCGGAGGAATAAAAATCACATTGCCGTCACTCCTATTTCTGCTCACATACACAAGTGAAAATTTATTACTCTCTATTCTTTGCCTGCTTGTAATTTTAATATACTATAAACTGATCTTTCGACCCTCAATCCATCATTCATGATCTGCAATATATGTTCTCGTGAAAGCAAAACGCTGTTTGTTAAAAAGGTACTAAACAAATATGATGTTATCTATTATAAATGTGATACGTGCGGTTTTATACAAACTGAAAAGCCCTATTGGCTAAATGAAGCTTATGAAAATATAATAACATCACTTGATATCGGGTTAGCTTATAGAAATTTATACTTGGCTACAATTTCAGAAGCGTGCTTGACAAAATTCTATAATTCAAAGGGAAAATTTCTCGATTACGGAGGAGGATATGGCTTATTTGTTCGCTTAATGAGAGATAAAGGATTTGATTTCTACAGGCAAGATAAATTCTGTGAGAATCTTTTTGCTAAAAACTTTGATGTCACCAATCAACATAAGGATATAAAGTATGAAATCGTTACGGCTTTTGAGCTTTTTGAACATTTGGAGAACCCAATGGATGAAATTCAAAAAATGCTAAATTATGGAGACAGTATTCTCTTTTCAACGGAACTTCAGCCATCTTCTTTTGAGCTATCTGTATGGGAGTATCTGGCACTAGAGACAGGTCAACATATTGCCTTATATAGTTTTAGTACACTGAAAGAAATTGCAAAAAAATTAAATCTCAACGTATATTCAAATTTTAAAAATATTCATCTGCTAACTCCTAAAAAATTAAATCAAAATATTTTTCAGATACTTGCTAGACCTAAGATTGCTTTTGTTTATAATTCCTTTTTCTCAAGGAATACATCTCTTCTTCAAAAAGATTATGATCTAATAAAGCGGAGATTAAGTCATGGGTGATAAAGGATAAAGATTACTTTTATTAACAAGATTAGATACATGTTCTATACAGCAGTCTGGTGTAACACTAATGAGACCGATCTTAAAAAGAATATTCCGTTTGAATTGTTAGCGCAGAGCATTAAAAGGTATGGCTCTACGACTAAGTTCAAAGTGGTTTTTCTAGAGGGGATAGAGAAGATATCAAATGAGTATTTTACTTTATTGGAAAATTCTGGTTTTACCATTATTGATTATTGTGAACAATTTTTAAAAATTGTTGAGCAATATCCATCACTTCATAAATACTATAGCAACTATGAACGAAATTGTTTTTTGAGATGGATTGCATTTCAAAATATCCACGAGAAGGAACTTGGTAATAATTCTCAATTCTGGCATATAGATAGTGATGTAATCTTGCACGCCTCCCTAGATGAATTGTGCCATGATACGGCTGGAAAAACATTCATGTTGCAAGGATGCCCTGTTTTTGTATCTGTTTCTAATTTTGAATGGTTTAGAACCTACGAAAAAGAATTAAAAGAGCTGAATGATGATATAATCGGGTATTCTAATAAAGCTTTTCAAAAGAGAGATGAATATCGATTGTTTGATTTAAGCTTAGTCAACGAATCCCTTTACAGAAATCCAATCGGAAGCGATCAGGATATGCTGCAGTATTTGGTTTCATCCAGAAAAATTTATCAGGATAATAACCAACTGGTTTTTAATTCAAAATTCTACTTTATCCAAAACGCATTGTCTATTAGAATGTGGCATGGAGCACAAGTAAAGCAAAGCTCATATTTTGAATCGGGAGATAATTTGGAGATTAATGTAGCGGAAAAGAAGCTCGCCTTTGTGCACTATCAAAGTACTTTTTCAAATTATATTAATATCTATTTATTTCTCAAGGGAATTTATATTCCTGTCAACTTAATTAAGTTGATCATTCGATACCAGATTACTGGATCTAAAGTCAAACTTACTTTTGTCTTCAAGATAGTATCGAAGGGATTGACTGTATTCAAGAAACCAAACAGAATAGAGGTCATTAAAAAACTAGTGTCGCAAAAGAGAACAGGTAGCGAATCCCAAATAGTAGATGTTTTGAATCTGCTGATTGATTTAGAGTGAGGAGTGTTTATAAAACGGTAACCTTTAGAAAATGAAAATACTTTTTGATCACCAGATTTTTGCTTTTCAAAACTATGGAGGTATTTCTAGATATTTTGCCGAAATAATAAATCTACTTAATGACTATCAGGATGTGTCTTTAAGCTGCCCGGTTTTGTTCTCGAACAATGAATATATAAAGAGTAACGGTGCAATTAGAGCACATTCTTTTTTTAAAAATTCTGATTTTAAGGGGAAAGGTACACTCATACAAAATATTGATGCAGCCTTTACTAGCTTGTCTATATTGAAAAATGATCATGATATATTCCATCCTACCTACTACCATCCATATCACGTGAGAATTAATAAAAAGCCAATGGTTCTGACGTGCTTGGACCTTATTCATGAAATTTATATTCAAAATGATATTAACGCGTTAAAGATGAAGAGAAAAGTTTTGGAAAGGGCAACTAAAATTATTGCCATTTCAAAACACACAAAAAACGATCTAATGAAATTTTACAATATACCGGATTGGAAAATTGAAGTGATCTATTTAGCAAGTTCTTTTCAGGTTATGAATAAGTTGAATGAGACTTCTCGTAACGAAAGTCAAAATTATTTCCTTTATGTAGGCAAAAGAAATCTGTATAAAAATTTCATCCCCTTTACGGAAGCCATTACTCAGCTATTGCATAAGCATAGAGACCTTTTTCTTTTTTGCGCAGGAGGTGGTAAATTTGATAATGAAGAACTTGAATTGTTCAAATCCTTAAAGATTGAAAACCAAGTTCGGTACTATCCAGGCACTGATGAAAGTTTGCACAACCTTTATTCTAATGCAATTGCCTTTGTATACCCCTCCTTATACGAAGGATTCGGAATTCCGTTATTAGAAGCTATGAGTTGTGGATGTCCGGTTTTGGCAAGTAACACAAGCTCGCTACCAGAGGTTGGTGGAGACGCAGTCTTGTATTTTGATCCATTAAAAAAGGATTCTATTTACTATGCTGCAGAATTAATTTTAAATGATTCTTACTTAAGGAATGATTTGAAAAGCAAGGGTTTCGAAAGAGTAAGGGAATTTACGTGGGAAAAAACGGCTCTTGAAACTCATGCACTTTATAAAAATATCTTATGACTACAGCATTTATAACAGGTGTTTCTGGGCAGGATGGCGCATATTTGGCGCGATTACTTTTAAGTAAAGGGTATAAAGTAATAGGAATAACACGTAATAATAATTCAAAAAACCTTTTTAATTTATCTTACCTCGGGATTCAGGACAAAATCATATTTGAAGAAGGGGATTTGTGTGATTTACCTTTTGTTATTCGAATTCTTGAGAAACATAACCCAAAAGAGATCTATAATCTTGCAGCTCAAAGTTCAGTTGGATTGTCTTTTGCGCAGCCTACTACTACAATTCACTATAATGTAAGTTCAGTATTAAATCTGCTAGAGGCTATCAGACTAGTAGATCCGAATATAAGATTTTATCAAGCATCGAGTTCAGAAATGTTTGGCAAAGTGACTAATCTGCCAGTGACATTAACTACTCCGATGCATCCATTGAGTCCGTATGCAATTTCAAAAGCAACTAACTACTGGACCGTTGTTAATTTTCGAGAATCTTATGGCCTTTTTGTATGCAATGGAATTTTGTTCAATCACGAATCTCATTTGAGATCTAACACTTTTTTTGTAAAGAAAGTATTGGAAGAAAGTTTCAAGATTAAATCCGGGAAATTAGACTTTTTACGCGTAGGTAATATTGAGGTAAAAAGAGATTTTGGTTTTGCTCCAAAATATGTGGAGGCCATGTGGTTAATGCTTCAGCAAAAAGAGCCTCTTGATTTTATCATTTGTTCAGGTCGTTCCATTTCATTAAGGCACATTATTGAATATGTATTTGAAAAACTTGAATTGGACAAAAGCAAACTAATAGTGGATCGAAATTTATATAGACCTGTTGATATCTTAGATACTTATGGAGATAATACCTCAGCCAAGGAGTTACTTGGATGGTCTTATTCAATGAAATTTGAAGAGGTTCTTGATCAGTTGATTATTGAAGAAATGCAAAGAAAAGTTGTTTAGCCCTGGCAGTCATACAGATGAAAAGTAAAGACTTGACAGATAATCCATTGATTTCAGTTGTTACCGTTGTTTTTAACGGAGCAAAGAATATTGAAAAGACTATTGTAAGCGTTTTAAACCAAAACTATAAAAACGTTGAGTATATCATTATTGATGGAGGTAGTACAGATGGTACCATTGAGATCATTAAAAAACATGAACCAAAGATAAAATACTGGACAAGTAAACCCGATAAGGGCATTTATGATGCAATGAATAAAGCTATTGATATTGCGACCGGTGAATGGATTAATTTTATGAATTGTGGTGATCGCTTTGCCTCAGACGAAGTATTAAATCTATTTACTATAAAGCAGAATGCAGACCTTTTGTATGGAAATGCTATCATTGAATATGCTGAATTTAATGCCCCTTTTAAAAAATATTCGCTCGATAAAATGTGGAACCGATCACCCTTTTGTCATCAAGCCTGTTTTGTTCGTACATCATTGATGAAACAGTATAAATTTAATTTGGAGTATAAAATTGGCGCTGATCATGATTTATTCTTTCGTGCTTATAAAGAGAATAGGAAATTTCTTGATCTTGACGTTCTGATTTGTTATTTCGATGGCACTGAAGGGGCAACAGAAAAAGGAATTATAACGGCTATTCAAGACAAGAAAAATATTGCTTTAAAATATGAAAATGGCATAGACAAATGGTTTTACTATCAATTTTACTTGATGTATGTACGTTTGACTCTTACGGCTAAACATTTACTAGGAGCACGGTTGACCGGAAAAATCAAGCAAGTATTGAAGAAATAGAAACGCAATAGTCTCATAATGAATAGATCAGATTAAGACATTGGAAAGAAATAAAGAAATATCAATAATTTTACGTCATGATGACCTTGTCTTTAATAGACAAGTGCTCATCTATTTCTCTCTTTTATTAATCATCCCATTCTCCAGTCTCACCAGTCATACTGTTATTACAGTTCCGCCAACATTAATTCTATTTTTTATTGGATTTTTTTTATTACTTATCTTCTCAAAAAGGATTTGCATTACAAATACCATGATTATTTCCCTTGTAAGTATTTTTTATTTCTTATTGACCCAATCTCTAATAGGAGCGCCTTTTGTCCGATATATGGGAGTGATCTTTGCGATTGGATATTATGTGATAGTTGTAGCGTTTGGCTATCAGTTATATCCAGAACAGAGAATCCGACTAGCTACGAAGTTAGTTAACTTTTCAGCTATTATTCTTCTAGTGGAATGTGCATGGAGACTAACTCACCCAAACTCTAATTATGCAATTTTTGAAGGTAGCGGTGACGTACGTTGGATTTATCAATATAAATTTGGTGGATTGATGTATATGGATAGCAATGCTGTTGCGATTCACATTATTATCATTCTTTTTTTTATTTACTATTTGGAAATAGAGCAAGGTGAGCGATGGACTAAAACCAAATTATTGTTTTTAATCCTTCTTATATTAACATTCTCAAGGGCGGGATGGATTGGTGGACTTTTAGGATGGGTTTATATTCGCTTCTTGCGTAAGCAAAGCCCTGGGTTCTATTTGATCAATTCTGTTTTTCTTTTAGTGTCATTTTTTCTTTTTTACAAATTCTATTTGGAGAATCGAATCGAATCAGATTTAAGTCTTCAATCAAAACTTGAAATAATTAGCAATGTGTATAGATACCTATCTGATGCTTCCTTTCAAGAAATCCTTTTCGGAATTGGCTTCTCCAATTCTTCTGAAAGATTAGGAATTTATGCCCATAATTTTTTTATGGTATTCTTGATTGAGTCAGGAGTTATTGGACTACTACTTATGATATTTCTTTTGATTCAGTTTGTGTTGACGACAAAAAGAAAAGCACTATTCATTATTATTCCTTTTCTAATAACAACATTATCTTCAACCATTACTTTTATGCCATTTTTATATGTAGCTATGGCTTTGATTTTTTTATTGGAAAAGAGTAAAACTAAAAATTTAGAATTTAAGGCACATGAAAATTAGAGTTGTTTTTCTTGTTTCTACATTAGAGAAGGGAGGTCCCACCAATGTTATTTTTAATATTATTAAATACCTTGATGTAGTAAGTTTTCAACCTGTAATTGTAACGTTGTCACCAGAGCCCCTGATATCAAGTTTGGAAGACTTTAGAAAACTTGGGGTTGAGGTTTATCAATTTAATCAAAGCAGACTTTCTTGGGTGCTCTCTGGAGGTAAAAGACTTAGAAAATTTCTGGAAAAGATTCAACCCAATATCATTCACAGTCATTCTTTAAGAGCCGATATCTTTTCAGCTAAACAACTTGAATCGTATATACGAATCAGTACGCTTCATGCTAATCTGCAGCATAATTATATTAATACCTATGGATATTTTATGGGAAATTATTTTGCATATCAACAAGTTAAACATGTCGCCCACCTCGAAAGGGTTGTTGCATGCGCGCACTCTGTATATGAAATTTACAAATCCAAGTTAAAATCAATGGAGTTTATCCCTAATGGAGTTGATACAGAGATATTCAAAGTTATTTCTCCTGAGAGTATCTTTCAAAAAAGAAAAAGCGTTGGAGTTCCAACAAATAAGAAAATATTCATAACCGTTGGATCACTTTGTAATAGGAAAGATCCTCATACTCTCATTAAGGGATTTCTTGAGAGTAATGCCAAGGAGACTTCTGTGTTGTTGGTTTTAGGTAAAGGGGAGTTAGAGGATGAATTAAGGAAAACATATGCTTTACCCAATGTTATGTTTAAAGGATTTACAAGGAATGTTGTTGACTTTTTGGAAATTTCTGATTTTTTCATTTCAGCGTCATTGTCAGAGGGTTTACC
Organism: Chryseolinea sp.; assembly: GCA_031388805.1. GTDB lineage: Bacteria > Bacteroidota > Bacteroidia > Cytophagales > Cyclobacteriaceae > Chryseolinea. The sequence goes on along the minus strand of JANMRZ010000110.1, from coordinate 123,610 downwards.
AAATACTGTACTCGAAGCGTTAAGCTGTGGATTACCCGTATGCCTTTCAGATATTCCTGCTCATAGGGAGATCCTTTCTTATAATTCCAAGGCAGGTATTACTTTTAAACCCAGAGAAAGCAGGGCTCTGACAAATGCAATTAATGCGCTAGTTGGTGAAGAATATACGATTTCACAAAATGCAGCAAAAGAAATTATCGAGCATGAATTGAGTGCGATAAAAATGTCTTCTAAATATCAAAGCCTATACTGTTCCCTATATGAAAAGTATTTGGCTAAATAAATAAGTAAAACCAATGAGTCCTGATTATTTAAATAATAGCAGTAAAGAAAGATTACAGGATTTTTTTTATATCCTCACGCCATTAACTTTTTTTTGCTCAATTAAGATATTCAACATCTCCCTTGTTTTATCATCAGTTTTAGTTCTTTTCTGTGTCTTTTCCGATACCAAGCAACTAAAAGATAGAAATTGGAAAGCAACTATTGTTTTAATTATACCATTCCTAATTTTTTTTTATGGATTCTTAATAGATGTGTTTGCTGGGAATATTCGAGAGGGGTGGCATTCACTTGAAAAGTTCCTCCCAATAGTGCTTTATGCAATATTGGTTATTATAACTAATCCTTCGAGCAAACGAGTTGAGCTTAGCAAACTTTCATTTTTTAGTGGGTGCATTGTAGCTGCATTATTTTGTATTGGAATGGCATTTTGGAAAAACTTTACCGACCATGAGAGAATTATTCACAACTGGAATTTTGAAGAGACATTGAAATTTTACGAGAACAATCCAATCGGCCTGGTTAACTGGGGCTTCTTTCTTTATACAGAATTTGCTGACGCCATCAACTTTCATCCTACCTATTTGAGCATTTATTTTATTGTAGCAATTGTTTTTGCTGTTTCAATTTTGAAGAATAACTTACTATTGAATTCACTCGTCATTGCGGGAATATTACTATTAATTGGATGTGTTCTTTTACTCAGCAGCAAAATATCATTGATCTTACTTTTTGTCTTACTTCTATTCGTGTCTTCTTATTTTTTCTCTCGTCTCACGAGAATGGCGCGAGTTGTAGTGGGTGGGGTGCTGATTTTCGCTATCGCAATTCCTCTATTATTTCCAGTAAGCGTTTATAGACTGCAAACAATTTTTAATGACTCCAAATCAACTGATTTGAGAGGAGATCTTTCCTCAACAAGTCTTCATAGGATTTACTTATGGGAAAACGCTATTAAATTATTTAATAAAAACCCATTGATTGGTTATGGGCTATTTGGAGCGGATGTCGCTCAGCGTACAGCTCTTGAACAAAATAAATCAACCTATTTTAATACCCATAACCAATACTTGATGATTCTGCTTTGCTCTGGGGTTTTTGGTCTATTATCATTTTTTATAATGCATTCAGTTTTATTCTTTTCTTCCATCAAAGCATCCGATTATATTTACACAGTCTTTTTAATCATACTATTAGTCTCATTGTTAACCGAGAATTTAATAAGCAGACACACGGGAAGTATTTTATACTCCTTCTTTAACGCATTGTTTTTTATTCACCTGCTCATTCAAAAAAATGAAAAAATATGACCTCACCATTTCACTAGTAATGTTCAAGTCTGATCCGGAACTAGTCAACGAAGCCATTGAGAGTGTTTATAGGAGTAGGCTTGATTTCAAATTCTATTTGATTGATAATTCATCCACAGATAGTCTTCGTAGCCTTAAAAAGGATGATCGATGTGAGTATATCCATACGGGTAAAAATTTGGGATTTGGCAAAGCACACAATATTGCCATGGCTAGGGCGCTAACGGAATCAAACTATCACCTTATACTTAATCCGGATGTTTATTTTGGGGAGAACACCTTAGAACCTTTGATCACGTTCATGAAAAATAATCCGGATGTAGGACAAATAATGCCGAAGGTATGTTATCCTAACGGGAAAATCCAACGATTATGTAAGCTCCTGCCTTCACCGGTCGATCTGTTCGGTCGCAGATTTTTTCCGTGGTTTCCGGGCGCAACCCAACGAAATATAAAGTATGAACTACAGGAAACCGGATATGATAAGGTAATGAACATACCTTATCTTTCGGGGTGTTTTATGTTTTTCAGAACGACAGCATTGCAGGATATTGGCCTATTTGATGACCGCATATTTATGTACATTGAGGATGCTGATATTACGAGGAGGATGCATTTAAAGTATAAAACAATTTTTCTTCCTTTAGTCACCATTTATCATCACTACGCAAAAGGATCTTATAAAAGTTTAAAGCTTATGGCATACAATGTTCACGGTGCATTTGTTTACTTTAACAAGTGGGGCTGGTTTTTTGATTCATCCAGAAAAAGCATTAATCAAAAAGTCGTGAGCACATATCTTGAAAGGAAACGATCTTAGATTAACGAATCAGTAAATTCTATTTTTTTAATCTTGTGAAAATTTTATACATACCGAATTATGCCTAGTATCTTATTAACAGGTGGTTCTGGTTTTATTGGAAGTCATTTTCATAAATCCTTGGCTGGCAGCGATATAGTTGTTCTTGATTTAAATGAGCCTTCATTTAAATATGAATCAAGTTTTCTTAAAGGCGATATTCGAATAAAAGAGGATGTTAGAAAATCTATTGAAGGTAATGGCATTACAACAATCATTTCGCTCGCGGCTAAACATCACGACTTTGGAATAGGTCATGATGAGTATTTCGATACCAATGAAGAGGGTACAAAGATTTTGTGTGGGGTAGCATCAGAATATGGTATAAAAAAAATCATCTTTTATTCATCCGTTGCAGTCTATGGAATACGTGAGCAAATAAGCACGGAGAATATGGAGCCGAAACCGGATTCTCCATATGGAGCATCAAAACTGGCCGGAGAGAAGGTTCTTACTAGGTGGGCCGCAGAAGATTCGTCAAGGTCGGTAGTAATCATAAGACCAACTGTGGTATTTGGGTCGAATAATGTGGCCAACATGTTCAATCTTATTCGTCAAGTCGATTCGGGTTTGTATTTTCATTTAGGTAAAGCCGATAATATTAAGTCGCTTGCTTACGTTGAAAACATAGTAAAAGCAACTCTTTTTCTGCAGAAAAAAATGCAACCTGGAGTATCTATTTATAATTACGCTGATGAGCCTCAGCTTTCAAGTCGAACAATCGGCGAAGAAATAGCCAGCGCTTTAGGCAGAAAAATCAGACTAACTGTCCCAAGGAGTCTAGGAATAATTGTAGGCTTACCTTTTGATTTATTCATTAAGGTAACAGGTAAAAATTTTCCAATTTCTTCCGCCAGGATAAAAAAATTGGGCACTCAAACATATCATTCTGCTAAGAAAATTTTTAATGAAGGCTTTAGACCAGATTTTACTACGAATGAAGGGCTTATTAGGATGGTAGAGTGGTACAAATCAGTTAATTCGAAATGATCATTTACTCGATCGATGTTGTCAGGCCTAGTCTATACTGATTGTTTGTGTCTGAATGAATTTGACTCTTTAATAATATTCTTGTAATAATCAGCTTAGCAATCGTTTACATATATAATCCCCTATCTAACCACTTGCGTTAATTTTGCTAAACTATAAGTGTTAAGGATCTGTGACTTATGCTAATGTAATATGTAATTCTAACGTATCTTTACCCAATGAATAGTTTGTTGTCTTTGAAGAATAACCATATAGTTGCTAAAGTCAATATCCTTCTTGCGGGGCTGGTTGCTTTCTCCATCGTGTTACCCATTCGAGCAAATGCAACAATAAGTGTCGTGTTGCTTACAGCATACTTCATTAATACTTTAGTAAATAAGAGTCTCGATTTAAAATTCTTCAAAGAACCCTTATTCATTTTAATAGGTGCTCATCTTAGTATTCAATTATTAGGATTACTACACTCTGCTGACTTATCTCAAGGTTATGCGGATATAGAACGTTACTTTTTCGCCCTACTCTTTCCTTTTTTTATTTGGCTCATTAGGCACAACGGAGTAACAACTTCTAATTTAATAATGGCTTTTGCTATTGGGGCAATTGGCTTGACTCTTTATGGAATAGGAAATTCAATTTTTGTGTTAGATGAAACGCAAAGAGAAAATGTTTTCGAATCAGGTCACACCTATTTTTCAGACAACATTTTGATACACCCTTCCTACTTAAGCGTTTACCTAATGTTTGTTTTCTTTTTTTTTATGGAAAAAGGGAGATCTGGTTTTAGGAGACTGTCTAAACTTGAACTAGCAGGACTTTTATTATTGCTTCTTTATATTGTTGGTATGCTATTTTTCCTTCGATCTCAAATGGGGCTAATAATTTTTGCGCTACTGTGTTCTCTTTACACCATTGTTGTTTTTAAAAGAAGGGCTTGGTTGATGACTTTCCTACTCGCTACAGTTAGTCTTATGGTTTTTCTTCTAGATGCGAATAGAGTGTCCACTTTTTTTGATACATATGGCAAAAATGTCTCGTCTGCTCTGGATAATCGATTCAAAGTTTGGGGTGGTGCAATTGAGGCAATAAAAGCAGCTCCGATTTTAGGAGTTGGAACTGGAAGTGAACAGATCTCACTCAATGCCGGATACTCTAAGACAGGATATCAGGAAGGAATAGACAGCGCGTACAATGCACATAATCAATACTTACAATTCTGGGTACGTAATGGTGTAATTGAATTGGTATGTTTCCTTTCACTAATGGTTTATAGCTTTAGGAAATCGTTGAAAAGCTCCAACTATACCTTTCTCATCTTTAATATGCTTTTTAGTTTGTATATGCTGACAGAATCTTCCCTCAGTGTTCACAAGGGTATTGTATTTTTTTATTTCTTTCTTAGTGCCTTTATATTTCTTCCTTTCGAGAGTCATTCAGAAACAGATGATAGGTTACAATCAACCTAAAATTCTTAATTTTGGAAAATATTTTTGTTTATGGCTACACTTCTGACAGTGTGCGTTACCGCATTTCTAGTCTCCTTTATTACTTTACCGGTTATCATTAAATACTCGCTGGCCAAAAACCTTGGAGACGTGCCAGGCGGCAGAAAAATTCACAAAAAGATTACGCCTTCTTTGGGTGGCATTGCCATTTTTTGCGGATTTGCAATTGCTTCTGTGATTTGGTTAGATTCTAATCAATGGGCAACTATGCGCTATGTTCTTGCTGGTCTTTTTATTGTATTTCTTTTGGGTGTGAGAGACGATATTGTGCCCTTACGTGCGCTGCATAAATTGTATGGACAAATTGTGGCAGTCATTATTCTCATGGGATCGAGCATCCAGATCAATTCATTACATGGTTTTTTGGGAATAAATGAACTTCCGGTAATTGTTAGTTATATTCTTACAATCTTTACCATTATCGTTATCACCAATTCGTTTAATCTTATTGATGGATTAGATGGCTTGGCCGGAAGCATAGGATTGGTGGCTCTTGCTGCCTTTGGCATTTGGTTTTTTCTGGCTGACGATTTAGTATTCTCATTTTTCTGTTTTGCTATGGCCGGAGGAATACTCGCATTTCTTATTTTTAATTGGGAGCCATCAGAGATTTTTATGGGTGATACTGGCGCAATGGTTATTGGTGTATTGCTGGCCGTGCTCACAATTCATTTTATGAATGTTAATACATCCCTGCCGGCATATCACGCTGTTAAATTCACAGCAACAATTGCTCCTGCCATCTGCTTTATTATAATTCCTTTAAGTGATACACTTCGTATTTTTATTCTCCGGGTGCTAAAAGGTCAATCTCCTTTCGCACCTGATAAGAGCCATATCCATCATACTATTATGAGATTGGGAATGACTCATTCAAAAACAACGGCTATCCTGACTTCAGTGCATCTTTTATTTATTATTATGATTATACTATTTCGCAATTTGAGTGAAATTTACGCATTGACCGGAGTTATTCTTTTGGCCCTAGTACTAACATTCATGCTAGATCGATTGATATTGAGAAAGCTTTCTACTAAAGCACCAAATCGATAATGAGGCTGAATAAAAAGTAATTTCATAAGGGATTGCCTACAAACTAACTTGCTTTAGTGGTTAATGTACTTACTCAAGTCTAAGATAAATTTTATAAAGTAATGTTTAAGATCAGTGCTGTCGTAATTACATACAATGAAGAGAAGAACATTGCAAGGTGCATTGACTCATTGCTTACGGTGGCAGATGAAATCATTGTGATAGACTCGTGGTCTACAGACGGCACGAAGGCCATTTGTGAGAAATTGGGTGTACGATTTATTCAAAACGATTTTATAGGATATATTCAACAAAAGAATTTTGCCACTGATTTTGCACTGTATGATTATATACTTTCAGTAGATGCCGATGAATATTTATCGGAAGAACTAATAGATTCCATACTAACTGAAAAGAAACATGGTGAATGCAGGGCATACACCATGAATCGCTTATCTAGTTATAAAGGTCAGTGGATATGGTATACAGATTGGTACCCCGATCAAAAACTAAGACTGTGGCATAAGGAATATGGTAGGTGGGGTGGCCCCAGCCCGCATGAGACTGTCATTTTGAATAAACACAAAGAGGTTGAGCATTTAAAAGGTAACATTCTTCATATAGCATATAAAAATTCTGAAGAACTGTTGAATAAGGCAAATCAGTATTCAACTCTTTTTGCACAAAGTAATAAGATCAAGGTTGGTAGTGGGCATTTTAAGATTGTATATAAATCAATTTTTACTTTTTTTCGAAATTACATACTGAGAAGAGGATTTCTCTCTGGTCTTTCGGGATTACAAATTTCGTTTTCAAATTCGGTTTATACTTTTTTTAAGTATGCAAAGCTTCTTGAGCTTAACAGAACCCTTCCATTTTGTGACGATAAGATGGAGCAGCCTCCCAATGGTATTTCGGTAGTTGTGCCGAATTATAACGGATTAAGTCTTTTCCCAAATACATTACCTCCCTTGATTAAGGTAATGACGGAAACGAACTTACCATTTGAAATTATTATTTCAGACGACTGCTCTACTGACAACTCAATAGAATATCTAACGATTAACCATCCTGACATTAAGATTGTAAAGAGTGATACGAACAAAGGATTTTCGGGAGCATGTAATAATGGAATAAAGGAGGCACGTTTTGATCTGGTACTCTTACTGAATAGTGATATCATTTTAACGAGCGGCTACTTTATCCATTTATTTAAGTACTTCCAATATGATGATACATTTGGAGTGATGGGCAGAATTGTTGGTTGGGACGATGATAAAATTCAAGATGCAGCCAGGCTTCCAGAATTTCAAGGATTTAAAGTGAAGACTTCCATCAATTATTTATTGCAGCCAATGCAGGAAGAGTCTCTCTATACGTTCTATTTATCTGGAGCGAACGCATTGGTCAGTAGAAAAAAGCTTCAAGCATTGGGGGGATTGGACGAACTCTTTTCTCCGTTTTATATTGAGGATTGTGATTTATCGATTCGCGCCTGGAGGTTAGGATGGCGATGTTACTACGAGAACAGAGCTGTCTGTCGTCATCGTACTTCATCTACTGTAAAGGTGAAGAGCAAAAAAAAGTATGTCAATATTATTTATAATAGAAATAAACTTTTTCTTCATGCTATTCATTTGAGCGATGGTCAATTGATATTTTGGTTTTTTCAAGTATTTCTAGAACTCATACTGAGATGTCTAGCTTTTCGTTTTTCGTATGCTATTTCTGTAAAACTCTTTTTGCAACAACGTAAGGAGTGGATACAATCCAGAAATAGATTCAAAGAACTTATGGAAAAGAATGGTGAGTCAATATCCTTTGGAAGGATCGCAAAAGGAATTAAAGAGAGTTTACACAATAGAAAGAAAGTTAAATTCTTTTCCGCTCAAGGATAGACTCGATGAGAAAATCCTTATTACCTCATTTTCAACGCCCACTTCATCAATGGGCCACTGCTCATGCTGGTGATGAGTGCCATGATCACTAAGGAAACGAAAACTTTTTCGTTGATCAATCCATTCTCTAATGCTACCAACCCCAGAATAATTTCCATTGCTCCGCGAGCATTCATACCAAAACCCGCTGCTAACGATTCTCTCCAGCTGAAACCTCCAAGGCGCGCACCGAAACCACTGCCTACAATTTTTCCTGTAAAGGCGATTACGAGGATGACAAGTGTTAACATTAAATCAAAGTTGGTGAAGAAATTCACACGCAACCCAATGGAAACAAAAAATAGCGGAGCAAAAATGTTATTGATAAACTGATGCACAATTTCCTTAGCGCGTTCAGAAAAATGCTCGGAGTCGCCAAGGGCAATACCAATAATAAACGCACCGAAAATGGCGTGAATGCCAATGTATTCCGTAAACGCTGCCCCCAGAAAACAAAGTGCCAATGAGATGGATAAAATACCTCCTGGCCAGGCCATTTTTTTATTTATCCACGGCAGCACACGGTTTAACAATCCGCGGCCAATAGTAAGCATGATCACCGTGAAACCAACAGTGAGAAGCATGGTGCTGCCAAGCGACATGGTGTGTCCACCTTTTCCAATCAAACCAAGAATAACAGAAAAAATTAACCACCCAATTACATCGTCTACCATTGCGGACGCCACCACCAACATTCCCATTTTTGATTTGAACATGTTGAGGTCCATCAAAATGCGAACGATAACAGGTAGAGCTGTTATCGCCATGGCAGTTCCCATAAACAAGGCAAAGATGATTCGTTCGTTTCCTTGCGCTATTCCAAAAAAATCAGGAAAGAAATAGGGAAATGTAAATCCGATGATGAAGGGGATAATCAATCCGAAAAAACTGGTGGATATTGCTTGTCGGCCTTGTTGCCAAACAATATGCAAGTCAACTTCAAGTCCCGCAATAAACAAAAGCATTACGACTGCAACTTGTACAAGTCCTGTGAGTACAACACGGGCAGCAGAAGCCGTAGGGTAAAGCGCTTCGAACCATTCAGGTTGAAGCATACCTAAAACTGTTGGGCCTAATAGAATACCAGCAATGATTTCACCCACTACAGCCGGCTGATTAAATTTTCGTGCAACTTCGGCAAGCAACCTGCCCATGATCAGCATAATGCCGAGTTGAATCAGCAAGTGAACAACATCAGCATGACTTAATTTACCCATGAGTTTCCTCCTTTCTTGGATGAACAACTAGCAGATTGCACGGCAAATCTGCAAACAAATATTCCTGATCGTGTGTGAACACGCGATCAAATAATGAGAACCTCCGTTGTGGAGCACCGACAACTAGTAACTCGGCATTCTTGCGTTGTGCAAACTGCGACAACTCAAAGCCTGATTTTCCAGATACGAGTTTAATGTTCACCTTCAGTCCTTCATGGGGAATACGTAACAGGATTTTCTCCACATCTGTGATTTCATCTTGCACTAAGCTGTGCCTTAATTTATCGTACTCCTCTTCAGTGCAATTCTCCGATGCCGACATGGTGAGGCCGTACATTTTTATTTCGCGCACCACATGTAGCCAGCTTGATTTTTCTTTTAGTCCGATATGACAAGAAGTTAAAAGAACCTCTTCCACAAACGCTGTATCTTCTGTATTGACAACAATATTTTTAAAAGATGTTGGTGTAATGGATGGACTGGTCAGCATGAGAACAGAGCAATCGGCCTTGCGTAAAATTTTCCGGGCAATGGTGCCAAGGTAATACTGCACCATGTTTTCTTTTTTCAATGCACCGGCAACTAATAAATCAACACGTTCTTTGGTGCAGGTTTTTAGAATCCTGTCGGCAGGATTTCCTTTCTCCCATACAACTTTCAAATCCTTGTACTGATGAAGCCCCGTGGTTTTTAGAAGTTCGGCAAGCTGTTGCTCTTCTTTCTCACCATGTTGGCCAACGTGTATGAGAATAAGTTCAGCATTCCAATAGCTTTTAATGCGTAACGCCTCCGCCAACAAGGCTTCTAACCGTGGGGAAAAGGCAATGGCAACCGCTATTTTTTTAAAACTGAAGCGCATAGGTTTGTGGAAAGATATTCATTTTCTTCAATATCCATCACAGGTTTTTAGGCAGGAATTATGTTTTAATCGCCAGTCTTGCACGCCCAATAAACGGTGGTGAATTCAACCAATTTCTTACATCGGTCTAAATCCTTTTCTAAAAAAAACTTGCACGCATACCCTTGCCTTTGATATGAAAGAATGCCATCGCCAAATGTGCTCTAAGTTTGTAGTATTAAAATGCGGTAGGGAGTATGAGATTGAATAAGGGTATTCGGGATTTGATCATAGGGGGGATAAGTTCATCGAATCGTATGGAGAGTATAAGCAGGTAATACTGTCGGGGCAATTTGCTCTGATTGCAATATTTATCTGCATGATTTATTTCTTTCTTGACCTTTTTACTCAGACGTATATAACTTTGCCGGTCTACGCTACTGCTATTTTTTTCTTAGTGCTTTCGGTTTTTATTCATCGTCAGGGCGATCATTGCTTGGCAAATTATTTTTTGTTGCCCACGATAAACATCCTTGTTTATCTTCTGGCATCAAGCGAATCTCCCAATACAGGGATTTTTATTTACTTTTTAGTGAACAGCATAGCCGCCTTTGCTGTATTTAACTACAAGCAGCGCAAATTATCTATTCTTTTTTCGGTGTTTACTTACATTCTTTTTCTCGCGGCTTATTTTATTGATTTTAGCCTGTTGCCGAAACGTAATTATAGTGACCAAATGCTGTTGATTTCCGCTGTAATCAACTTTACGTTTGCTTTACCAGCCGGACTAATGGCCGTGTACCTGCTGATTAGTCTGAATCATTACAATGCAACTCAATTGGTACAAAACAATAGTTTGTTGGTGAAGACCAATTCTGAATTGGATCGCTTTGTTTACAGCACTTCGCACGATTTGCGCGCACCCTTAACTTCGGTGATGGGACTGATCAGCATTGCAGAACGCACCGATAATATTGTGGAGGTTAAAAACTACATGAATATGATGCGCGATCGCGTTCATTCATTGGATAAGTTTATTAAAGACATCACCGACTACTCGAGAAATAATCGTTTAGAAACAAGAAGAGAAAAGGTAGCCCTTGCTGATCTTGCTACTGAAGTATGGGAAAGTCTGAAGTATTCGCCTGAAGCAGAAAAAATTCAATTCGTAATCGACATTCCAGCAGATCTTCAAATCGAATCAGATAAAGCCAGACTTCGTGTGGTAATAAGTAATCTGATTGCGAATGCAGTTCGATACCATGATGCAAGAAAGCTCAATCAGTTTATACGATTTGGTTTCCAGACCAATGGGGGTGTATTGTCTATTCAGATAGAAGATAACGGACAAGGCATTGCGCCTGAATATCACACTAAGATCTTTGATATGTTTTATCGTGCCAATGAAGAATCGAAAGGTTCCGGACTTGGCTTATACATTGTAAAAGAAGCACTCGCTAAACTTTCCGGATCTATTCAGTTAGAATCATCACCAGGTGTTGGCTCCACCTTTATAGTAAGGCTACCAAAGTAAGAGACGCAAGCAAGAGAAACTGACATGCAAGGAAGAGAGATTTTTTTAAAAAATAATATAAAGCTTCGTTCGAATAATGAGTATAAGCAGGCATTACTCACAGGCTATCTTTCCTTTGTCAGCATAGGTATCGGTATATTTTATATTGTATACGATTACCTATACGAAATGAATGATTCCATATTGTCTCTTGCTCCTTGCGGGATTTTTTTCGTGGAAACTGAATCGAGATGGAAAACATTTTGTTGCTAAGTTCATTTTGGTGATGACGGGAAATCTTGTTATTTTCTTATCTTCATCGAAGTCTGCTCTTCAAACCGATGCTCATTTATTTTATTTGGTAACCTGTCTTGGAGCGTATGCACTCTTCGGTTTTGAGGATAGGAAAACGGCATTCTTTTTTTCGTTGGTTTCGCTTGTTGGCTTTTTGATGAGCTTTGTCTTTGGCATTTCTGTTCTTCCAATAGTTCAGTATTCGAAGGAATATATCCACTCAAATCAAATCATTAACTTTTTTTGTGTCACTGTTACCACCAGTTTAATACTGTACGTTTTGGTAAAAGTGAACTACCAGTCAGAAGAAACACTGAAGGAAAAGCAAAAGGAAATCGAATCACAAAATCAAAGTCTTACCAAAGCCAATGCAGAACTCGATCAGTTTGTATATAGTGCATCTCATGATTTACGCTCTCCACTTACTTCTATCCTTGGATTAGTTATGATCGCTAAACGTTCGGAGAATCCACGCGAAATTTTGCGCTGTCTGGATATGATCCACTCACGCGTTCACCGTTTGGATGACTTAATTAAAGACATCGTTAACTTCTCCAGGAATTCAAGAATTGATATTAACAAGCAACAGGTAAACATTCATCGCACTGTGAATGAAATTTTGGAAGATTTTAGCATCCAGGATATACAGCACACCATCGACTTTCGGGTCAATATTCCACAAGACGTTTCCATCGAGACTGATCCAGCCCGACTGAAAATAATTCTAAGCAATTTGATTGGTAACTCCATTAAGCATCACGACAGGCGAAATCCAAATCCATTTGTAGCGGTGAATTTTAATGTTAGCAACAATGGACTCAATGCCATTACTGTCTCCGACAATGGTCCTGGTATTGCGTTGGAGTATCAAGGTAAAATTTTTGATATGTTTTATCGCGCAAATGATCGTGCCGAAGGTTCTGGTCTCGGTCTTTACATTGTTAAGGAAACCATTGCTAAACTTTCAGGATCCATTCAACTGGAATCATCACCAGGAAAGGGTGCAACCTTCACTGTTATGTTACCTAGCTAGGTACCCATTTAAGGCAATTGACTTACCGAACGCACGTTAACCCTCATTCCATTTTCAAAAAAAACCGGGTAGCTGTCCGTAGACTGTTGACTAATATTATCTTTGCCCCCTATGGCAAATCAGGACGATAATATTTTTAAAAATGTAATTGCCCACTCCAAGGAGTACGGGTTTATTTTCCCTTCAAGTGAAATTTATGACGGTCTCAGCGCGGTATATGACTATGGGCAAAACGGGGCCGAACTGAAAAATAATATCAAGGAATATTGGTGGAAGTTCATGACACTACTTCATGATAACATTGTAGGGATTGACTCTGCGATTTTCATGCACCCCACCATTTGGAAAGCTTCTGGTCACGTAGATGCTTTTAGTGATCCGATGCTGGATAATAAAGACTCAAATAAGCGTTACCGTGCCGATGTGTTGATTGAGGATGCCATCAGCAAGATGGAAGATAAGATTGAGAAAGAAGTAGAAAAGGCAGCCAAGCGTTTTGGTGACTCTTTCGATCGTGAAAAATTCATCTCGACTAACCCGCGAACAATGGAGTATCAACAAAAAATTGATGATACCAATGCGCGAATGAAAGCTGCGATGAACAGTGCTGATATGGCTGCGATGAAACAAATCATCATTGACTTGGAAATTGCTGATCCTGTATCTGGAACAAAGAACTGGACTGATGTGCGCCAATTCAATTTGATGTTTTCTACCGAAATGGGTTCCGTTGCTGAGGATGCAAACAAAATTTATTTACGTCCTGAAACAGCACAAGGTATTTTTGTCAATTTTCTAAATGTGCAAAAAACGGGAAGAATGAAAATCCCTTTTGGGATTGCTCAAATCGGAAAAGCATTCCGGAATGAAATTGTAGCGCGTCAATTCATTTTCCGTATGCGGGAATTTGAACAGATGGAAATGCAATTCTTTGTAAAGCCAGGTGAGGAAATGAAGTGGTATGAATTCTGGAAAGAGAAACGAATGAAGTGGCACCAGGCATTGGGACTTGGCGCCGATAATTATCGTTATCATGACCACTTGAATTTGGCACACTATGCCAATGCTGCATGCGACATTCAATTCAATTTCCCGATAGGCTTTAAAGAATTAGAAGGTATTCACTCTCGTACTGATTTTGATTTGAGGAGTCATGAAAAATTCTCTGGAAAGAAATTGCAATACTTCGACTCAGAAGAAAATAAAAACTACATCCCATACGTAGTGGAGACGTCTGTTGGTCTTGATCGCATGTTCTTGTCTATTCTTTCGAAATCCTACACAGAAGAGAAGCTCGAAGATGGAAGTGAGCGTGTGGTATTAAAAATACCTGCGCCACTTGCGCCAAACAAAGTGGCCATTCTTCCATTAATGAAGAAAGACGGACTTCCAGAAAAGGCAATGGAGATCATGAATGTATTGAAGTTCGATCTGAAGTGTTTCTATGAAGAGAAGGATGCGATTGGTAAACGCTACAGACGTCAGGATGCGATTGGTACTCCTTATTGTATAACGATCGATCACCAAACATTAGAGGATAATACCGTAACCATCCGTGATCGCGATACAATGAAACAAGAGCGCGTAAAGATTGAAGACGTGCGTGCACAATTAATTGAATCGTGTTCAATCAATAATATCTTGCGAAGGATATAATAACATATGGTAAGTGTTATTATTATTTCAGGTGCAGTCGCGCTGATGATCATCGGTTGTTAAATCGCCTGGATGAAATTGATCATCAGGTATTCAATATTATAGTTGACTGGAATGATACCTATTCAGATCGTATGCTTACACAAACACATATGAGTTCTTTGCGGTAATCAATTTAAAATTGAAATTCCTGAATTATATAGCGCCTTAACAAAGCTATTGAATCAGGATCCTATTATGATGAAATCTAAATAATCTATTAAGTACCTATGAACGTAACCTTAAACAAGAACACTTTTTTCGTAAAAGAACACGCGGCCATATTCAAAGCCGCAAGCAACTTCGATATTTATGATCCGGAGACAAAACAAATTGTTTTAAATTGTCGCGAAGAGAATCTTGGTTTCTTTACCAAGATGTTTCGCTTCACAGACTACAAGCGAATGACTCCTTTTGATATTGAAATCAAAACACCAACAGGCGAGAAGGTATTGACGGTAAGACGAGGCGTGTCTCTTTTTCTTTCTACTGTGGAGGTGCTGGATGAAAACGGAATTGTGATAGGTAAATTCAAACAAAAATTCCTCAGCATCGGAGGTAAGTTCGAAGTGCTTGATGCGAACGAGCGCCCCTTGTGTATGTTGAAAGGTAAATGGACCAGCTGGGATTTTCGTTTTGTTTCAAATGACGGAAAAGAGTTTGCCACAGTAACAAAAAAATGGGCGGGTTTGGGCAAGGAGATGTTTACTTCTGCTGACAATTACATCTTGCAAATAAACAATGAAGTGCCGGAGAATCATCCATTGCGTCAACTCATTATGGCTGCAGTAATGTGTATTGATTTTGTATTGAAGGAGTAATGATTTGTTTGAATAATAAGGATCGTACCTTTGATTATTGTTGAAACTCAGTCTTATTGAATATTCATGAAGTGGAATGAACTCTTGTCTTCTCAACGCACCGGACAAAAACCGGTGATTAGTAGTGAACCTTCACGCAGTGCGTTTGAGCAGGATTACGACCGTATAATTTTCTCTCATCCTTTTCGCAGGCTTCAGGATAAAACGCAGGTTCACCCATTGCCTGAGCAAGATTTTGTACATACACGATTGACTCACAGTCTTGAAGTATCGAGCGTTGGGCGTTCGCTGGGAAAACGTGTGGGTGAAGAAATCCTAAAACGACATCCGGAACTGAATTCAAATTTTTCATTGTTTGATTTTGGTGCGATCGTAGCTGCAGCTTCATTGGCCCATGATTTGGGTAATCCACCATTTGGCCATGCCGGTGAAGATTCGATCTCTGACTTTTTTATTCACCATCCTCTAGGACAGTCTTTTGAACCATTGGTGAGTGAAGAGGAGTGGAGCGACCTGATCAAGTTTGAGGGTAACGCCCAAGGCTTTCGTATCCTGAATAAAAACCAATATGGATTGAAGCTGACGTTTGCTACATTAGGTGCCTTCACAAAATATCCTTGTCCGTCATTCTTTCCTGATCGTGATAAATCGAAGCGTAGCCAAAAGAAATTCGGATTCTTTCAATCAGAGAAGGAAATTTTTAAAGAGGTAGCACGTCAACTCGAATTAGTACAGACTTCGGATTATGTTTCAAGCAGACATCCGTTGGCATTTTTAGTGGAGGCTGCGGATGACATTTGCTATAGCATTATCGATTTGGAAGATGGATGTAGTTTGGGATTGGTGGGTTATGAAGATGCCCGAAATTTATTTGAAGGTATTCTCACCAAAAACAAATCGAAATTAGGCAAGCTTCCACATCTCGCCAGTCAACAGGAAAAGATTGGATACCTGCGTGCCTTGGCCATTGGCGATTTGATGGATGAATGCTCTTCTCTTTTTTTAGACAACGAAGAAAATATTCTAGCAGGAAAGTTTGATCAGGCATTAGCCGACCATTGTCATTCTAAGAATGGATTGAAAGAAATCATCAAGGTATCTATTGAAAAAATTTATCGCGCCAGACAAGTGGTAGAGATTGAAGCAGCCGGACATGAAGTGTTACCAGGTTTATTGGAAGAATTTACAAAGGCTGGGTTTTATTTAATAAAGGGAACACAATCCAGAAAATATCAAAACCTTCAATTGTTATTACCGGAAGAAATTCGTGCATCTATACTTCAGCAGCCTGATAATGTATATTTGATGCTACGTCAAGTCATCGATTTCATCTCAGGTCTTACTGATCGAAATGCGATTACCTTGTTTCGGAAAATTAAAGGTGTGAGTTATTAGCTTCGTGATACTTTGAGTCTTAGTGGCGAGGAGTTATCGGCCACAAAGACACCAAGTCACGAAGACTCACAAAGAATTCAATGCTAAAAAATATAGTCTGTACTTAAAAATGCTGATTCGCGGTTGCGGATGATGTTGCTGATGATTTGAATGTTCTCATCGGTATTCTTAGTTGCCACAATAGTGCGAATTGAAAATACACGCAGAGCATCGGCAATAGACAAAGTACCTTCGGCAGAATCTTTTCGTCCCGTAAATGGAAAGGTATCGGGCCCTCGTTGACTTTGCGCATTCAGATTAATGCGACCCACCTGGTTTACAAATGCATCCATGAGTTTGGCAATGCGTTTTGAATCCGTTCCGAAAATACTTACCTGTTGTCCGAAGTTTGAGTTTACTACGTAATCGATAGGTTCATTATCATCTGAGAAAGGAACGATTGGAACTACAGGACCAAACTGTTCTTCATTGTAAATTCTCATTTTGCTATTCACCGGATAAAGTACAGCGGGATAGAAAAATGTTTCTAAATATTCTCCACCATTTTCATTTACAATGTTGGCGCCATTCTTCTTTGCATCTTCGACCAAGTCGCGAAGGAAATCTACTTTGCCAGGTTCAGGTAGTGGAGTTAATCCAACACCACTATCCCAAGGCATGCCAGGCTTTAGTTTCTGCACCTGCTCATTAAATTTCTTTACGAACATTTTAATGATGGAGTCGTGAACAAAAAGAATTTTAAGTGCCGTGCATCGCTGTCCATTGAATGACAGAGAGCCAGTGATACATTCATTCACTGCATTATCAATATCAGCATCTGATAAAACGATGGCGGGATTCTTTGCATCCAATCCAAGAATGGCTTTGAGCCGATGTGATTTTGGATGAAGCTTCTTTAATTCGTTAGCTCCTTTATTTGTTCCGATAAAGGCAAATACATCGATCTTACCTGTCTCCATTAAAGCACCAACGGTCTCACGACCTCGACCATAAATAATGTTGATTACGCCCTTAGGGAAACTATCGCGGAACGCTTCAATTAACGGACGAATTAATAACACACCATATTTCGCGGGTTTGAATACAACTGTATTACCCATGATCAGTGCAGGTATCAGCGTAGTGAAGGTTTCATTTAAAGGATAGTTGTATGGCCCCATGCAAAGAGCAACGCCAAGCGGTACGCGTCTTATCTGTGCCATGAAACCTTGTTCTTCAATAAGCTTTGCAGAAACGCGATCAAGCTCTTTATATCCTTTAATCGTATCGACAATGTAATCGCACGTGCGATCAAATTCTTTTTCCGAATCTTTTAATGATTTACCAATCTCCCACATTAACAACTTTACAACTTCAGTTCGTTTCAATCGCATGGCCGCCAGAAACTTTTCTACGCATTCAATACGTTCGGTTACACTCATCGTTGGCCAAAGTCCATGACCAAGTTCATAAGCCTTTACTGCTGCGTCTAATGCTTCAAGCGATTCTTTCGTTGTGAGCAATGGAGTACTTCCAATTATTTTTTGAGAATAGGTATTACCATCTTTTACGCATACCGGACTTAAAACAGGATTGAGATTGCCGTGCCATATCTTTAATTCGCCATCGATTAAGTACTCACGTTGTTCAATAGCGCTTGTTATTTTGAACGGCTCAGGAATTTCGTTTTCTGTTGGGAAAACAGATGCTAAAAATGAACTCATTATGTAATCAGGGTTTGGTGGTAGATTCGTTAAGAATAGCAATGCCGGAAGAAGTTCCGATTCGGTCCGCACCTGCTGCAACTAAGGCTCGTGTTTGTTCAAGCGTTTTAATTCCGCCAGAAGCTTTAATACCTACATGACTGGGTAAAAATTCTCTCATTCGTTTTACATCTTCTACTTTCGCTCCGCTGGGCGCAAAGCCAGTAGACGTTTTTACATAGTCCGCCCCGGCATCTGCGCAAATTTTGCACGCTTGTTCCAGCTCAGTTTCAGAAAGATACGCAGTCTCGATGATTACTTTCACAATCTTCTGATGATCGTGTGCTAGTTTACTGCATTTCGCTACATCAATTTTTGTCCAGGGTATGCCAGTTTTGAAAGAGGAAATATTCCAGACTACATCGATTTCATCTGCACCGTTATCGATGGCGCGCTTGATTTCATCGAGCTTGGTTTCCGTCATGCTATAACCTAAGGGGAAACCGGCAACGGTCACTAAAATAATTTTTTCTTTTCCAATTTCGCGCTGTGCACGTTTTACCCAGAATGGGGGCACACAGATCCCTAAGAAACCATATTGTTTTGCTTCTTCAACGAGCTTATCGATATCGCGAATAGTAACTACCGGACTCAGATTCGTATACTCAATGTAAGAGGCAATGTTCATCAAGAATGCTTATTAGTCGTTCGTAGTTGGTTATTCGAAAATACACCATTACGAGCAATTCATACGACTAAAAAATTTCCAGGAAAGCAACAATGAAGGGTGCAGAGATGAGTAAGCCATCGAAGCGATCTAGAAAACCACCGTGGCCGGGAAGGCTGTCACCGGAGTCTTTTATTTCGATGCTCCGTTTTAGAAGCGACTCAACAAGATCACCAAGTGTTCCACCGATAATGATGATTACACCTACTACAGCCCATTGCCAAAATGCAAGGGTATGAAAATAGTATGCGATACCATAAGTGAAAGCCAATGCAAGTACAGCACCACCAAAAAAACCTTCCCACGATTTTTTTGGCGAGATGCGTTCAAATAATTTTCGCTTGCCAAAGAATGTTCCTGCAAAATAAGCACCGGTATCACTTGCCCACAAAATAAACAGACATCCGAAAATGATTTCAAAATTGTATGATCCGTTTTCAAATGCCGCAATGTTTAGTAATGAAATGGGAACGGCTACATAAAAAATCCCAAGAATGGTAATGGCAATATTGGTGAACGGTTTGCGCTCAAATTTTTTGTACAGCTTAATGAGGAAGACACAAGAGATCATCGGGAAGATCAAAAAATAATACCGATATGAAATCAATTTGTCTTCAATCAAAAAGGAAAGAGAAAAAATCAAAAGTCCGCAAATGGTACCAAAGGTTTTGAGAGGCAACATGCCATCTAGGCCAACGAGTTTGTAAAACTCCAGCAATGCGAAAAGGGCGAGAATAAAAAAGACAGCAAAGTATGTCCATTCACTTAAGCAGACAGCAGTAATTACTCCTGCAGAACCTGCCAAGCCAGTGATGATACGTTGTGTAAGGTTGTTGTATTTGGATAAAGGTGAGCTCACGCAGGTGTCGTTAGATTTTTTTGCTGATAGAATTTTCTAAAAGTATAAAGCAATACAACAGTAAAGATAGCACTGAAGAGTACCGCTTGCCAGGGTTGGGATTCGGTACTTTCAATATCAATGTCAATCATCTTTTGTTGATGAAGGTATAATGCTATGACCATAAATCCATTGTTAACAAAGTGAGCTAGCATGGATAAAGTTAAATTTCCAGACCAATGATAGAGGTAACCAAATAGAGCACCTAACAACATGCGAGGAACAAATCCATAGAATTGCATGTGTATGCCACTGAAGATGGCCGCTGCAATCCAGATAGAGAGATGAATATTTTTTGTACCGCGAAATAATTCTTTCTGTAATATTCCTCTGAATACAAGCTCTTCACCGATGGCTGGTAATATGGCAATTACTATAAAGGCAATAATAACTTGTGAAGTTGAATCGAAGGTCGTGAGATACGTTGTAAGTTCAGTCAGTTGATTTTCCATCGCGCGAAGCGATTTTTCCCATCCGCCCAGTGCTTCTGGAAATTTGAAATTTTGATTCCACTCGATGAAGATTGAATTCAATCCCATGAAAACAATGACAATAACGATTACCAATGAGAACGGAAAAATGTAAAAGGGCTGAGCCAAAATCTTTTCTTCAGTCTGGCTCCATTTGCGAATGAAAAAAGGTATGAGAATCAATCCCAAGCAAGCGCCAACTCCCTGCATAACAAACATCAACATTTTTATTTCCGGATGCTTCATTGGGTTTTGCACTCCTTCCGTCATACTCATTAAATCGCCAGGATAAAATGGTACATAAAGAAAGAATCCAATGATTGGGCCTATCAATTGAAAACCGATAAGCACGGAGGCCAAGGTTACAGCAATTACTACAAATGGCTTTGGCCTTAAAGTTTGAAATGGCCCGTTTGCTTCGTTTTCTAATTCTGTCATCTGGTCAGTTCAATCCAGCATAAGGTTAATCCACAAATACTGGTTAAATTTGCGCGCTAATATGGCAAAAATAGGTCAAATAGAACTAGGTGATTTTCCGCTGCTCCTCGCGCCCATGGAAGACGTGAGTGATCCGCCTTTTCGTGCTGTTTGTAAAGAGGGCGGAGCTGATTTAATGTATACGGAGTTTATTTCTTCTGAAGGTTTGATTCGCGATGCAGCCAAAAGCCGTCAGAAGCTTGATATTTTTGAATATGAGCGCCCCATTGGCATTCAGCTTTTTGGGGGTGATATCGGTAATATGGTGCAATCGGCAGAGATTGCCACTTCTGTAAACCCCGATTTGATTGATATTAATTATGGTTGTCCGGTGAAAGCTGTGGCGTGTCGAGGTGCTGGTGCTGCTTTGCTTCAGGATATTCCGAAGATGGTGAGCATGACGGCTGAGATTGTAAAGGCTACTCATCTTCCCGTTACAGTTAAGACCCGTTTGGGATGGGACGATCGCACCAAAAATATTGTAGAAGTTGCCGAGCGCTTACAGGATATCGGCATCAAGGCGCTGACAGTTCACGGACGCACGCGCGTACAGATGTATAAAGGCCCTGCAGATTGGACCTTGATCGGAAAGATCAAAGAAAACCCACGCATGCACATTCCAATTTTCGGTAATGGTGATATCGATTCTCCAGAAAAAGCATTGGAGTATAAAAACCGGTATGGTATTGATGGTGTCATGATTGGTCGTGCAGCGATTGGTTATCCATGGATATTCAATGAGATCAAATATTTTTTACAGACAGGCGGAAAGCTGAGCGCACCGGATATGGCAGAGCGTGTTCGTGTAACAAAGAAGCATGTTGATTTTTCAATGCGATGGAAAGGTCCGCGCTTAGGTATTTTTGAAATGCGCAGACATTACACCAATTATTTTAAAGGCATTCCAGATTTTAAACCCTTCCGCACAAGGCTCGTTGAAGTTGAAACTGCAGAAGAAGTCTATGCCATACTCGATGAGGTGATTGAGACGTATGCAGGCATGTTGATTTCGGTTTAGAGAAATACAATTTGTGATATTGATTATTGATTTGCGATTTGAAGAGCAGATCCTACCGCTTACTTTTTACCTCTAAAATACATTTTGTATTTTTTTATGCCAGATAAGAATCGCGCCACCTCCATTATTTTATTAATTGTTCTATCGCTTATCTGGGGAACCTCATTCATTCTCATCAAGCAAGGGCTGAAAGTATTTTCTCCTGATGAGGTAGGTGCGTTACGCGTGTCAGCAGCGACTATTTTTCTTTTGCCATTTGCACTACTTCGTTTTAAGGAATTGAGTAAGACAGATTATTTCAATTTGTTTGTATCCGGTATGATGGGAATTTTTATTCCTGCCTTTCTCTTCGCCTTGGCGCAAACAAGATTAGAGAGTTCTGTTGCCGGAATACTAAATACACTTTCTCCGGTATGGGTGATGATTTTGGGAGCGATTTTCTTTCATCAGCGATTTAAGGGTTATACTTTACTGGGAATTGTAATCAGTTTTGCCGGAGCTGTAGTACTTGCGCTTTCGCGATCATCAGCAACCATCAGTGGTTTTAATATTTATGCGTTGTTGATTGTGCTGGCTTGCGCACTTTATGGTGCTAATCTCAACTGGTTGAAATTTAGAGTTCATAGCATTAGTTCGATCACCATCACAAGTGTAGCGTTACTTCTCACCGGACCATTTGCAATGCTTTACTTATTTAGCTTCACTGACTTCACAACTAAACTTGTTGAAGCGCCAGGCGCATGGAAAGCTTTTGGATACATTACAGTGTTGGCGTTGATGAGTACTGCAATCGCTAATCTTCTTTTTACGAAGCTGTTAAAAATTTCAACGCCACTCTTTGCCAGTTCAGTGACCTACATTATGCCGATTGTAGCTGTGATGTGGGGTGTGTTGGATGGTGAGCAATTGTTTATCGGTCACTTTATTGGGATGATTGCTATTTTGGTTGGGGTATACTTAGCGAATAAAAAGTAATACACTATTTTCAATTTTCTTCTGTTTCCCAGTCATGCCGACTGTATAAACTCCATTTCAGGATACAGTTTTCGTTTCTATTTTCAAGACTAAATCAAATTCGTTTATGAGAATCAAATACCACATTGCATCCACATGGTCAGTTTGTGCCATAGGTATTTGAAAGAAAGCCCATAAGTTCAGTAAGAAATTGAAGAAAAATTTAAGGTATAAAACACCCCGGATAATGTTTTTATCCAGGGTTTTTTTTTTGTTATGCCCTATAAAGAGGTTTTTGAAAGTTTACCTATCTATTATTTACAATTATAATTTGAAATGCTGCACATCCTCCGTTGAAATTTTATTCAATCCACAAATACATTTACTACCTTGTTCTGAATGAACAAATTTGATACCATCATAATAGGATCGGGTGCAGGCGGACTTGCTGCTGCTATTTGCCTCGCCAGGGCAGGACAAAAAGTTTTAGTGTTGGAACAACATGATGTTCCTGGGGGTTGGTGTCATAGTTTCAATTTAAAAGGACAACGATTCTGTCCTGGGGTTCACTATATAGGCTTGATTGATAAAGGACAATCAACAAGTAGATTATACGAGGGATTAGGCGTTGCAAACGACCTTGTGTTCTTTCGAATGAATGCAAAAGGCTACGAACATTGTTGGATTGAAAATGAAAAAATTGATATGCCAGCGGGCATTGATGAATTGCACGAAAGTTTATCCATTCGGTTTCCAAAAGAAAGGAAAAGGCTAAAAAAATATTTGAGGCTCATTCTGAATGTGAGTGACCAGATACAACTCATTCCAAAGATGAATGGTTTTTGGGATGCCATCACCATTCCCTTTAGAACAAGGCACATGGGCAAATACGGATTGTTCAGTTTAAAGAGAGTGATAGACTGGCATATCAAAGACCCGATGTTGAAGGCGGTATTAAACATTCAATGTGGCGATCATGGATTACCCCCCGATCGTGCCAGTTTCCCTGTTCATTGCACGGTGATGTATCATTATTTTAATGGTGCTTTTTATCCGCTTGGCGGTGGAGGTGGTATTGTTAAAGCTTTGACACATGCTGTTAAAAAACATGGTGGTGAAATCAGAACAAAACAAAACGTTCTGAAAATATTAATTGAAAATAATGAAGCCGTTGGAGTTGAGCTAGCGGGAGGTGAACAGATTTACGCGACAACCATTGTTTCAAATGCTGATCCATCAACTACCTATTTAAATTTAGTGGGCAAAGAAAATCTAAGTGCTAAACTTTTAAAGAAACTTTCTAAAACTAAATATTCAGTAACATCCTTAATTCTTTTCATCACGTTGGATTTTGATGTTACAAAGTCAGGCATGGATTCAGGAAATATTTGGATGCTAAAGGATAAGGACCTTGATACCGTATTTCAGGGATTAACCTCCAAAGAAATAGTAGAGGACAATGAGTTTCCGGCCGTGTTTATTAGCTGCACAACGTTGAAAGATCCTGCCAGTTTTAATGGACGATATCACAATCTTGAAGTAGTAACGTTTATTGAGTATAACAGCTTTAATGAGTTTAATGCAAAAGAAGACTATCATGGTGATGCATACCTGCAATACAAAGAAAGAATCACCGAAAAATTAATGAACAGTCTCGAGAAAGTGATTCCGAGTGCAAGACAAAACATTGTGCAGAAGGAACTTGGCACACCGAAGACAAACGAATATTATATAAAGAGTACAAATGGAAATGTTTATGGAACAGAAAAGTCATTTAATCAAATAGGTCCATTCTCATTTCAGGCAAAATCCGAGATTAAGAATCTGTTCTTGTGTGGAGCGAGTACATTATCGCATGGTGTGGGTGGAGCAACTAATTCGGGTGTGGAGGCTGCTGCAAAAATTCTTAACTGCAGGGCACAAGAGTTACTAATTCCGGATGAACATCAGAATATCAGAATTTATGATGCGGAAGATCGTTCATCGTGGCCAGAGTGGGTTCATCAAAAAAGGGAAGTAAGAAAAAATCGTTTAGCGAATGCCAGTGTACTGACGTAGTAAAAAATGATCAGATAGATCAGCATTTCAGAAATTGAGAATGAGTATTCGTTTATTCACGTTTTGTACTTTTGACTATGATCAAGCATACCTCTATTTCAGTGAAAGGAAAAGTACAAGGGGTATTTTTTCGAGCTTCTACCCTAGAGAAGGCAAAAGAAATGGGTATCGCGGGTTTTGTACGAAATCAATCTGATGGAAGTGTTTACATTGAAGCAGAAGGTAACGAAATAAAGCTGAATGAATTTATGGAGTGGTGTAAACATGGGCCACGCATGGCAAATGTTGAAAACTACTTTGTAAAAGAAGGTAACGTTGTTGGCTTTACTGAATTTGTGATTCAGCGATAGGTCCCGCGGTTAGTATTGTTAAAGAACTTTTAAAGGATGACTAACCTAAGCCATTGCTTTTTTCAAGATGCCTTTTTGAGGATCGATCTTTACCTCGAAGAATTTAGTAATGAAGGTGCTTAATCTAAGACCAACCATTTGAGGTGTATATTCTTCAGGATAGAAAACAGTCAATTCCAGAATGGCTCGGATGAAGTTCTCATGCTTGCAAAATTCTTTTACCCAGCTTTTGTAAGCCGTTTCCCATTCTTCCCGGTATCGTGCGCTTTCGTCACGACCATCGAACCCAAATTCTAATTGATTATCACCATAAAAAGTAAAACGAAATACACCGGCCAATACCAAATAGAACTCTTCAAGGTGGCTCATATCAGAACTACTATGCTGCTGTACTTTTTGTGAGGTCTCATCGGCCAAGCCTAGTGGATTGCAACGAAGCATATACTCCACTTTCACAAAATCGACAAGGTATTGGAGCAAGACGTCTTTCTGGGCAAGTTGCGCCTGTTCGAGAATGTAATTTTTGTCGCGGGAAAAAAACTTTCGGATCACGTATAAAAAGTTTCACAAAGCTATGCTTTATTCGCCAGATCGTCAATTTTTTCCGAAAGTCAAACTTTCGCTTAAGCACTTATTCTTCTACATTTGATAGCAAACACAGTTTTATGAAACCATACCTACTCACCCTTGCATTCCTTGCTACATTCTCCATCTGCTCTGCTCAACAATTAAAAGTTGAGAGTAAGACCATCAAAAATCAGGACGGAAAGGATATTGAAGCCTGGGTTGCCCATCTCGACCAAGAAGTGGATGCATGCATGGAATCGTATGATGATTTTATGAAAGAAGTATTCAATCTAAAAGTTTCTAAGGAAAATAAAACCATGATGATGGTGGAGAAGGCGCAACTCAATGAAATGTCGGGCTTGCGATTGGATCAGCGATCTTTTTTCATTGCTGAATCGGGGGGGACAGCCGTGGCATTTACATTTAGTCCGGGATATGATATTCATTTTGGAAGTAAACTCTATTCGGATGAATTTGAAAGGGGCGAAAAGCTGGTGAAGAGTTTTGTAAAATTTCATTACAAGGATTTTTACAACAAGAAGATAAAAGAGTTACAAAAGACCCTTGAGGATAAGCAGGAAGAAATTACTTCAGACGAGAAGAAGATTGAGAAGAATAAGAAGTCGATGCTGGACAACAATAAGAAAATAAACAGTGGTGATTCAGATGCGGGCAAACTCAGAATTAGAAATGACGGTCTGGAAAAAGAAAATATGACGATGGAAGGAGATATAGCAAAGGATAAATCAGACATTAAAATCTTGCAAGATCAACTCATAAAACTCCATGATAGTTTAAGGAATGTGGAGGAGTTTTAATACATATATTCTCCTGATATTATCAAGTTCTACTTAGAATTTTTCTGCACTTGCGGAATGAAATGATTGTGCATAGGGATCAGGAATTGTTTCGCTAAGCATAGCACCTACCGGAACAGAAGGATAAATTTCTTCGAATGTGCGCACCTCATTCATAAATACCCTGCGAGAAATTTGATGACGGTTTAGTTTCTCGGGATTATCTAGACCAGATGCGCCAATCAACTCTACAAAACTTTCAATTGTGTGTTTGTGGTAGTTGGCCACGCGGACTTTTTTATCTTCAATCACTAACCCCTTAACAAAATAAGGATTCTGTGTAGCCACGCCAGTTGGGCATGTATTCTTATTGCATTCTAATGCTTGTATGCAGCCTAGTGCCATCATCATGGCGCGGGCACTGTTACAAATATCCGCACCCAGCGCAATGGCTCTTACTATGTGAAACCCCGTAAGAATTTTTCCGGAGGCAATGATTTTAATATGTTGTTTAATGCCGAAACCTTGAAGCATGTTGGCCACAAAAGCAAGTGCATCGAGCAACGGCATACCGACAAAATTTGAGAACTCTGGTGGTGCGGCTCCTGTTCCACCCTCGCCACCATCAACCGTAATAAAATCCGGATAGGTATCCAATTCTATCATGGCCTTGCAAATTGAAATGAATTCACTTTTACGGCCGATACACAACTTGAAGCCAACGGGTTTTCCTCCCGATAGCTCACGTAATTTTTTGATAAACAAAATTAATTCTTTTGGTGTAGAGAAAGCACTGTGAAAAGGAGGAGAGTAAACAGTAGTGCCTGCCATCACACCACGAATGGCAGCTACCTCCGGTGTGTTTTTGGCTGCTGGCAAAATACCACCATGCCCTGGTTTTGCACCTTGTGAAAGTTTTACTTCAATCATTTTTACTTCAGGCTTCAATGCGTTTATTTTAAATACATCACCGGAAAAATTTCCGTTCTCATCGCGCGCACCAAAATATCCTGTACCGATTTGCCAAATGATATCGCCACCATTTTTTAAGTGGTAAGGACTCAGTCCGCCTTCTCCTGTATTATGTGCAAAGCCTCCAATTTTTGCACCTGAATTCAGTGCTTCGACAGCATTGCTACTCAACGAACCGAAACTCATTGCTGATACATTCAATAGGCTGGCGGAGTAGGGTTGCTTACAATCTTTATTACCTACCAGGGAGCGGGGATGATGATTAACCTTATGAAAATCAACAGGAATAATGGAGTGACCCATCCACTCGTATCCTTCTGCATAAACATTAAGCTGTGTGCCGAACGGTGTCGTATCAACTTGTTTTTTTGCACGCTGATAAATAACGGACCGATCATTACGATTAATAGGAGAGCCATCTGTATCCGACTCTACAAAATATTGTTGAATCTTCGGACGTAAATCTTCAAAGACATAGCGAAGTCTGCCGAGCAACGGAAAATTCCGTTTCAATGATTGTCGTGTTTGAATCATATCCTCAACCCCCATTACGACCAATGGTGTAACGAGTAAAAAACCGAGAAGAGCCCAAATCCAATAGACGGCCCAAAAAATAAGAAGTGCTGAAACAGCAATCGAGGTAAGGATGAAGATTTTTCTCATAAGGGATAAGGATGGTTATCAAATATAGCAATGTTATGGAAATCGTGAATGGATAACAGTCAAACGTTTTCTGGGATGAACGGAGATTCCGAGCTGTATAATTTAGATAGTCTTCTGTGGGGATTACTTCCTTTTCTTCTGACTACTAAAGCTAAAGTAAGCTGTAATCATGTGGGCTTGTAATCCATCGGATCTTTTGTAATAGGCATACCGCAACTCCACTTCTTTAAAGGTAACGCGATGTTGTGTATTGAAGGGTGCGTAACGAATTCCTAGGCCAGTCTTGTAACTCGTGAATTCCGACAAATCATAATCGGAAGTATAGAATTCTTGGTTGATGTCGTGGAGTTTGTATGGCTTAAAATAATCAGCCTTGGATTGTGTGTATAGTCTAATGAATGGAGTGAATGTTAACACACGTATGACTTTCATTGGCGATTCAATTGAAAAGGTATGTGCCAACATTCCAAAGTCATCCCAATAAAAGCGATAATAAGATCGAAGTATCCAACGACTTCCTAAAAATGAATTGAGTTGAATACCTATCGGGATTTTTAATCGGCTGCCCGGAAGATTTTCTACACGTTTCGAATCATCGGCGAAATACACGCGATGAAAAGGAGTCGCCAATTCACCTGATTGATATGAGACACCGGGATAAATTCCCAATGACATTCTTCGGTTTATGGTTTGATAAATACCGAACGAAAAATTGAACGAATTTCGTTTATACGAATCGAACCATTCTTGTGCGCGCAGTTCAGAAGGATAAATTAGTTTGATGGGTTTACCGCCTTCGAATCTACCCCAACGCAGGTCATCAAAAAACACTTGAACATTCGCAGAGATTTCGCGTGTTTGATCAGCGTTGGTTTTGCTCCAGGTTAATGCTCCACCGCGTGATGTGTAATCGGATTCAATTGAATACGATACATTTCCACCCAAACGATTTTGTTTGTCGTGAAGCAATCGATTATAACCAATATTAATATGCGATCGAGCGTCTACTTTCGATGCAGACGAAACAACAAAATCAATGTTATCAGTAGATGCCGAACTGATAATGTCAACACCTCCATCGATGTGAATCGTATTGAATGAATCGGGTTGATGATCGATGGAAATTTGAGGGGCATACACCTGAAGATTTTCTGTGCCAATACCTCCCGTTACAGCGGAGTGATCGTTGTCTTGTGTGTAATACGAAAAGAGAACCTGCACATCTGTTTTTGAGAGCGTTTGTTTTTTGTAAGCACTATCCAAGCGTTGTCCCGAAGAGGTAAGCGCTGCTGCTAATAAACCAATGATAACGTAACGTTTCTTCACACTTCATTAATTGCAGCCACACCCACCACTGATTTTGCTACTGCCGCCGCCAGACGCACCTTCGCGATAAACCTGAACACTCTCTTCAAAACTCCTCGCTCCCGGCTGGCCTGGTCTCATTTCAAGGTCGTTCAGGTAAACACGCTGATAAGGTTTAACACTTTCGCAGGAAAATGTTGTGAGTGCTGCAATGACTAAAGCTAAATATTTCAGGAGGGTCTTATTCATCAGACTGAAGATTATTCCATTTCAAATATCGTGAAGTAAAAATCTTATTCCGATCATTTATAATGATTCCACGTATGTTCGGCAATTGTTCAAGAAAATGTAATCCTACCTTAACACCCATAATGGTGACGGCAGTCGCGAGCGCATCACACAACTCGGCACTCGGCCCGAATATAGTAACACTCTTAATTCCTTGCACAGGACGTCCTGTTTTCGGATTGATAGTATGTGAATAGCGGACACCTTCGCGTTCAAAGTATTGCTCATAATCACCCGATGTGGCAACAGAAGAATTATCAATAGGTAGCCACGCCATAATGCTCGATGGTTTGTCTGGATCAGCGATGCCAACCTTCCATGGAGTTCCGTCCAGGCGATTGCCCCAAGCGGTTAAGTCACCGCTGGCATTGATCACCGCATGTTCCGCTCCCTTTTCTTTCAGGATTTTTTTTACACAATCTGCAGCATATCCTTTTCCAATAGCACCAAAGGCGATGTGCATTCCAGGTTTTGATAAATAGATTTCATTTGGTTTTGAGAGATCAATTTTATGGTAACCAACAACATTTAAGACATTTCTGATTTCATCTTTATGAGGTAACGAAAAGTTCTGGCCCTTAAAATTGTATAATTTCCGAAGCGCTACTGCTGTAATATCAAATGCTCCTTGTGTGAGATTAGAAAGTTCAATGCATCGCTTGATAATTGCATAAACTTCAGCATCAACTGAAATGGATTTTATTCCGGCTGATTGGTTGATCAATGCGGTTTGAGATGTAGAAGAAAATTCAGTGAGTAGATTTTCAATTCGTTTCACCTCATCAATTGCTGTTTCAATAAGTTCATAACCTGCACCTGGTTTTTCTACAATGATGAATTCAAAAAACGAGCCCATTAACCGGACTTGCTTTTTGCATTCACATCGGGCCTGCGAAATCATTTGGATAGGTAAGGAACAATTTCGTTAATGAATTCGTCAGTCGACTGATTGCTGTACGATAATTTCTTTACAACGGATTTGTCGGAACGAAGCAAAACGATTTCTGGAAATGCTCCTGTTGGATTGTATTGCTCTGCCAGCGCATCATTTTGTGATTGTATTTCTTTTGACAATTTTTTTCGCTGCGGAAAATCAGCATGTATAATGATTAGATTCTTGTTAGCGAAATCCAAAAACACATTGGTGGAAAGAATTTTATTTTCCAGTTGAACACACGGTGCGCACCAATCGGATCCGGAGAAAACAAGTAATACTTTTTTGTTTGTTGATGAAGCATTTGAGAAAGCTTCGTTGGCATTTTCGAATACTTGTGAGAAGCTCAGGGTTATCGAGAATCCAACAAGCAAAATGATACACAGAAAAAGTTTTGAAATGCGAATCATCTTCAACAAGTTAATATGATTTTCAGTTAACTGTTAACCAACTCCTCCGTCACAACTTCCAATCCCGCCTGTTGCATCGCACCAAAGCCTCCATAAATATTGATCAGGTTTTGAAAACCATGATTTTTCATAATGGATATGGCGGTCATAGAACGATAACCTCCGCCACAATGAACGATGTAAGGCTTCTCTTTATCCATGCCTTCCAGGTTTTTTGGAAAATTAGCAAGAGGTAAGAACGTAGCATCTTTAACATGACTTACATTCCACTCGCCTGGTTTGCGCACATCTAAAACTATTGCGCCCTTTTGCATTTCGGTCTTCATCTCTTCAGCTTTAATAGAATGGACGGATTCACAAGTTCCATCAAGAGAAACATGGGCAATGTCACCTATCAAATAACCAAGAATGTTTTCGTAACCCACTCGCGCCAGACGCAAAACGGTTTCACGTTCTTTCCCTTCATCAGTTACCAACACGATTTTTTTCTTTATATCAATTAGGGTACCTACCCACACAGCAAATTGCCCATTAAGACCTATATTAATTGATCCCTTTACAAATCCCTTCTCAAACTCATCTGCACTTCTTGTATCTAAAATAATAGCCCCTGCGCTAATTGCAGCTTTGAAATCGAAAATTGTTAATGGTTTCGTGTTTTTAAGAATTACATCTTCAATCGATTCGTAGCCCATTTTGTTGATACGCGCATCTTCGAAGAAATACTGTGGAGGAGGAAGAATACCATCTGTTACTTTCGATATAAATTCTTCACGGCTCATATCTTTCAACGCATAGTTGAATTTCTTTTGCTCGCCAATGCTGGAGAATGTTTCCTTACCTATATTTTTTCCACAAGCTGAACCGGGTCCATGGGCTGGGTAAACGATTACTTGATCGGGAAGTGTTTTGATTTTTTTGGTGAGCGAATCAAACATCATACTTGCTAATTCCTGACTGGTCATTACACCATCCAATAAATCAGGACGACCAACATCTCCTACGAATAATGTATCACCCGTGAAGATGGCATGTTCTTTTCCTTCTTCGTTCAGCAACAGATAACAAGACGATTCAGGTGTGTGACCTGGGGTATGCAACACACGAATTTTTAGTTTGCCTAATGTAAACTCTTCACCATCCTTAGCATTGTACACTTTGTATTGTGTGTCGGCTAACGGACCATATACAATCGGGGCATTTACCTTTCGTGCAAGATCGAGATGCCCCGAAACAAAGTCGGCATGAAAATGCGTTTCAAAAACATATTTGATCTTGGCATTTCTTTTTTGAGCAAGTTCAATGTAAGGCTCTGTTTCGCGAAGCGGATCAATAATAGCCGCTTCACCATTTGACTCTATGTAGTATGCGGCCTCGGCCAGACAATTGGTGTATAGTTGCTCAATGTACATGTTTCAATTATAAGTTATCAGTTGATCATTAAGGGTCGATTTAATGCAATCAACCCTTAACACAAAACATTTGGCTCCAAAGTTCACAAAAATTCCATTCATTTCATTCTCCCTTCTAACTTTGCCGAAGATGAAGCGTGCGAGTAGTTTTTTTTGGTGTTTGCTGATCTCATTTTTTTCCACTGCTGCCCAATACAGTGTTTTCGAGGAGAATGGAAAGGTTGGGCTTAAAAACGATCAGGGAAGGGTTTTAATACCCGCTCAACATGAAGCTTTGGGCTGGAGTGATGCTACCTTCTCCACACTTGGCGATGTTACAGGCTACAAATCAAACGGCCGGTGGGGTTTGATTAATCTGAGCAATCATCGCATTACAAAAACTGAGTTTGAAGAAATTTTTCCGGGCGATGCGTCTTTAATCATTGCACGGAAAAAGTCGAATTTGTCGCTGCGCACCGTTACCGGATGCATATCCCTTTCAGGAAAGGAAATTATTCCCTTCGAATATGACGGCATAAAAATTTCATCCCTTCGTGCTATTGTTTTTACCAAAGTAGGTAATCAGTTTAAATATGGATTGATAGACCTTACCAATAGAACATTAATTCCACAACAGTATAAGAGCATCAGGGCTTTAGGCTCTCTTCGGTATGCGATTGAAAATTTTGATGCAAAGACAGCCCTCTTCTCAGACAATGGAAAACAGATCACTGAATTTAATATTGACAGCATCTCTTCTTTCAAACTAAATCTGGCCATTATCCATCAGAACCTTCAGCAAGGATTGATTGATCGGGAAGGTCTGGTAAAAGTTGAGCCTACCTATCGTGAAATAAAAATTAATGATGATGGAAAAATATTTGCACGAGCAGCGAGCGATTGGTCTTTTCTGGATGGAAAAGCA
Source organism: Chryseolinea sp. (assembly GCA_031388805.1). Taxonomy (GTDB): domain Bacteria; phylum Bacteroidota; class Bacteroidia; order Cytophagales; family Cyclobacteriaceae; genus Chryseolinea. The sequence continues at coordinate 90,006 of JANMRZ010000110.1, read as the reverse complement.
AACGTAAAACAAATGCTTCGTGCCGATTCAGTTATACCGATTGGAAGAAATCTATTTCAGATTAAAACGGCAGGTAAAGTAATGTTGGTTAACAATCAACTTAAACCTATTATTTCCACGCGTTTTGATTTCATAAGCAATTTTGAAAAAGGGAAAGCGCTATTCTCTGTCAATAAAAAGTTTGGTGTAACGAGCACAGATGGTTCCATAGTACTTGCACCAAGGTTTAGTGAACTGAAACGCGATGGTAAATTTTTTATCTCGAGAAATAAAGCAGATGGAAAGAACACCTGGACATTGTTAGACTCGTTGGGTGTTCAACTGAGTAGTAAAGCCTATGAGAGTATTGGATCTTTCAACGGAAGTTTTTTTCCGGTGATAAACAGAAGTTTTTGGGGAGGTATCAATTCGTCAGGTAATGAAATAATTGCATGCGTATACGATTCAATACTTCAGGTGTATGAAGGAAATGTTGTGGTGAAATTTCGCAATCAATATGGTGTTATTAATTTGAAAGAAGAATGGCTGGCAACACCTCGTTCTAATAAATTGCAGCTAATAGGTAAAGAGCGTTTTCTGGAATTTGCACCAACGCAGACTTACTTAAAATCTCTTGATGGAAATGTAATCTACTTCACAGGAAATAAAATTGAAGTCCGGTCGGAGACAATGTTCGAGTACCTCCCCTCCGGAACGATCTGGGAAATTGATTTGAATGGTGTGATTGTCAATCGCCAGGTTCAACCTGAAGGATCGATTGAAAAAATCTTCCCGGAAACGGAAGGCCTTCGCGGCATTAAGAAAAAGGGTCAGTATGGTTTTGTTGATTCGCGTGGAAGGCTGCGCATTGCAAATCGCTATGATGGCATTAAACCGTTTCAACAAAATTTAGCTGCTATTAAAATTCTTGGCAAGTGGGGCTTCATTAATCACGATGATAAAATTGCGATACAGCCTACCTATGAAGAAGTAACTTCTTTTGAAAATGGCTTTTCGTTGGTGAAGCAAAAAGGACTTTATGGATTGATTGATCTGAATGGCAAACAAGTTTTGCCTGCGCGTTATGATCATATTAAAACACTTCGCGATGGATACCTATTGATTGAGCAACAAAAATTAGTTGGATTAGCCGATACAAAAGGGAAGATATGGATCAATGCGAAATATCATCACATTGAATGCACATCTGAAGGATACGTAATTATTGAGCGTGATGGAAAATACGGTGTTGTTACCTTGCAGGGTATTAGCACGATTCCGTTAGTGTATGATGGAATTACTTTTGATGCTCCTTCTAATTCATTTTTAGCAATGAGGAAATCGGAGTGGGTGGAGATTAAGCTTTAAAAATAACGGCATCTTTTGACACGGCTATTTAGATGAAGAATATAAAAGATTGGGAATTTTTTTGGTAGGCTTTTCTCTCGCGTCCTATTCTCATGTTCTCCTAATTTTGAATACTCAGCTTTACAAGTTTACTACTTCCCTCAAGCGTCCAGAAATTAGTTTTGTCAAACGCTAAACCTCCAAGGTATCTGGAATTTAGTGAATAAGGTAAAAAGCCTTTTGAAACAACCTCGAGTGAGTTGGGATCAATTTTATAAAGCAAATAGTAGTTTTCAGTGTTCCTTAATAAAACGTAAAGAAAATCGTTTGCCTGTGTGATGCCAAGTAATTCAGAAACGTCAGTCACTTCAGAAAAATCCAAAGATCCAACGATACTTCCCGTTGTTGTTACTTTAAAAAGAGAATGCCCATTGTCGAGGAGCCATAAGGTATTGTTATAATATTCTATATCACTGCCACTTGTGCCTGGTAATGCGACCTGGAATGAAGTGATTATGCTACCAGTTGATGTGCTTAATTTCGATAAATAATTTCCGCCATATCCAATCCAGTAAAAATTTCCTGCCTCGCACCCAAAATAATTCCAAGTATATTGAAATGAATTAATGTTTGTAACATTTCCGGAATTGTTGTAACGAACAACATACGAGTCATAATAGTAGTTGCTGACTAAATTAGTTCCATTGAAACTTAAGTCGGAAGCGTAATAGCTAAGTGTTTTATCCGCTAAATGATTCACGTTAAATTTTGGTGTAGGATCATACGCGTCAACAAGAATGTTAGCATACAAATCTGCATAGAGACTAATGACTGAATCATATTGGACTAAATAGTACGACTTGTCATATCCCTCTTTTTCGGCATAGATTACATATGATAATTGCCCTTCGGCATATAAACTATAAGAGCCATCGTCCCTGCTAAGTGTAGTATAAGAGGTGTTAGAGTTAGCGAGACGCGCTGTAACTTTTGCTTTTGGTATTGGCTGTTGATCCTTTTTGCTTAAAACCTGACCCTGGATTAAAGTAGGATGTTTCTGTGTTGACTTATTGTATCCTTGTTGAACATCTACATTGCCTTTTATGATATCAAGGGGTTGCGGCTCAGTATATGGATCGATGCAGCTACCAAGTATGGTACACAATAGGATAGAAATCAGAATTCGGGGAGAAGGTAATTTTGTTGCCATTCTGGAGTGTGTTATTGAATTACTTTTTTGTGAAATTAAAACTAAGCCCGGCAAGAACCTGGAAGTTTCCTAGCAATTGATCTTCATCTGGATATTGCAAAGAATAATAAGGCACAAGAGAATCAGCATAATATGATCCCTCGCAAAAGAAACTCCAATTCTTTTTGGGCTTGTATCGCAAACCAAGTCCTAGTTGACTGCCCACATATTCATATTCATTACTTTCCGTAAACGTCTTATACGTTCCCGACTCTGTAAACTTGGTATAGTTAAGGCCTACCAAAAAATAAGGAGATAGTTTTGTTGTGAGAAAATCAATGGTAATTCCATGGCTGATGTGCAGAAATTTAGCAGTGATTTTTTCGGCTGTAATGGGTGGATTTTCCATTTCATTATTTAAACTCAATGAATTCGCTCGAAGGAAGACGTTTAACCTACCCGATGTAAAATTCACAGATCCTCCAAACCCAAGGATACTAAAACTATTATTAAGCGCTTTATCTTCGAAACGGATATAGGGAGATGTAAAAACAGAAACGCTAAAATAGTTCAGGGTTTCTTTACGTTTTTTCGGAACGTACTCCGAAAATTCTTCATCACTACTTTCAGTTTTTTCAGCGACTTTGTTATTCTTATCAAAGTCGTAGTTACTTATTCGCCAATGACCGTGCTCAAACATCCACTCAATTTCTTGTTGTTTGCCGTTGATTAAAAAGTTTGTCCTTATGGACTTTGATTTTGAGAACAGTTCTTCATCCGCTACGCTTATTCCTTTATACTCAACTACAGAAAGTTTACTCTTTGAAGCATAAACCCGTTTCCAGATTTGATACAATATAGAATAGCGCATTGCCTCAATCGGACTGTAATTAAAAAATCTGGATTCTAAGTGTTTTAGCGTTTCCTCATCATTCTCTTTTAGCATTTCTAAAAAACTATCCCATCCTTTTTCACCCACAAAGGCATACGAGATATTTCCTAATACGTTATCCCATTTTGGTTTGTCGCTATTAATTTCGGCTGCAAAGAATTGGCATTGTTTAATAAGCAAAAGGCGAAGAGAATCTTTATTGTTTTGAAGCGTAATTATTTTTTTAGCGTTGTTAATCAGGCCTGGAAAATTCATAGAAGGAATAGCGAAGAAAGTGTTTTGTCTGTTTGTTATCGTCCATGTATTGATTCCGATAACGGTGTATCCTTCTGCTCCGTTTTCATTCTTTGATACTAATAATGGGCCACCGCTATTGCCTGGGTCGATGCTGGCGGAATGTTGAATGAGGTAGGATACTTTTGGATCTACTAATTGGTCAACGTATGATTCTTCGTTGGTTATATTTCCTTTCGCAAATTGCCACAAAGGTTTTCCTAGCAAACCAGGAAAGCCAGCAGACCATATTTCTTGCCCATCAAGTTGCTTGTCGTTATTGATTGAGAATGATTTATCAAAGACCTTTTCATTGTCTGGAAATTTGATAATGGCCAAATCAATTTCATTGTCAGTATAGATAATAGGACATGATTCGTAAACAGTTTTTGTGTTCGCCTTACCAATAAATTCCAGGTTTACATATTCTGAGTTGGCTACAACATGTCGATTGGTAATAATATAATTCTCTCCATCCGCATCAACATATACAAATCCACTGCCATGGCCACCTTTTGCGAACGAGCGAAAGACCTCGGCCAGATCATGATAATTTTTTTGCTCAAATTTTGTTGCAATGTTTTCAAAAGTCTCTTTTGTTTTTTCATAGAGCACAGGCTTCACTATCGGTATATAATTTTTGACCTGAGAAAAAAGTGAAGGAATGCTAAAAAGGTACAGTAGAACAATTAATGCAGCTATCTTTTTCATTCGGAAAATTTAAAGAACTATTCAGGAGACAAATAACGGAAGAAACTTTTAAGTCTGAAAGAGTGTAGAGTTTAAGTTGTAAAAAAAATAGCCGCATTTTTGATGCGGCTATTTTAAAAGTGTGATATTTTATTGATTAAGAATCCTTCTTCGGTCCGCTTGAGCTTTTACCAGTGCCAGAAATAGAATTTCTCATGTCTGTATCTGCTTGAACGTTTTGCATTTTGTAATAATCCATAATGCCTAAGTTTCCATTTACAAAAGCGGCAGCAATGGCTTTTGGAATTTCTGCTTCGGCCTCAATTACTTTCGCACGAGCTTCTGTTGCTTTTGCTTTCATTTCCTGGTCGAGGGCAACCGCCATTGCTCTGCGTTCTTCTGCTTTTGCCTCAGCAACTTTTAAATCGGCCGTAGCCTGATCGATCTGAAGTTTCGCGCCAATGTTTGCTCCTACATCTACGTCAGCAATGTCAATGGATAGAATTTCAAATGCTGTACCGGCATCCAATCCGCGGGACAATACGAGCTTCGAAATTTTATCAGGACTTTCTAATACTTCTTTGTGTGAACGAGCCGAACCAATGGAGGAAACAATACCTTCTCCAACTCGGGCGAGGATCGTGTCTTCACCAGCACCACCTACTAACTGCGCAATACTTGCACGAACCGTAACGCGTGCAATAGCGATCAATTGAATACCATCTGCAGCAACAGCGGCTACTTTTGGTGTCGTGATTACTTTTGGATTAACTGAAATTTGCACCGCTTGAAACACATCGCGTCCAGCTAAGTCAATAGCCGTAGCTTGTTTGAAGCTCAAATTGATATTTGCTTTATCTGCCGAGATAAGTGCGCGAATTACATTTGGCACATTGCCACCAGCAAGGTAATGGGTTTCCAATTCATTGGATGTAAGCTGTAAACCAGCTTTTGTTGCTGTGATGAGTGAATCAACAACAATGCGTGGTGGCACCTTACGAATGCGCATGAACATCAGTTCAAACAAACCAACTTTTACACCAGAGAATAAGGCTGTGATCCAAAGACTAATGGGCACGAAATAGAGAAAAATGAAGAAGAAAATAATCCCTCCAAAAACGATCATGAGTAATGGTATTGCTTCTGATTCCATGTTTTTTAGTTAATAGGTTGTACGGTTATTTGATTTAATTCAATGCTAATGATTTTTACTTTTTGTCCATGCTCTACATAATCGCCAGAAGTTTTTACCTCCATGGTTTTGTCGTTGAAGGTCGCTTTGCCAAAAGGGCGCAAGGTAGATATAGTTATACCTTCATCACCCACATGAAAATCCTGGATCATTCCTTCATTCACTTTGCCATCGCTTGACGATTTAAGAGAGAATCGCGACCAGGCTCCTGATCGAAAACTATACACAACGGCTACTGCGGTAGTCACAATAGTGCCTAACAAAATGTAGAAACCAATATCGTTGCCAAAATGATTGTAGCTTATGACAATGCCGGTAATGGCAAAGATTAAACCCAATAAGCCAACCACGGTTGTTCCCGGAATGAAAATCAACTCTACAATAATCAGCGCCAAGCCGATTAATAAGAGTGATATAATGATAATCCACATCAACATAGAATAGGGGAGAAAGTCAAAAATACAAATTATACGATGATTCCACTGATTTTCAGACTGGCCTGACCAGACTATTGATCAATACTTAACGGCAATGTTAACTATATGGTTAATAGGCCCTGGCAAACATTACTCTCCGGGTTGATGGTTTGCCTGAATAGATACAAACCCCAGCTTCATCTTTTGCATCCAATGGAATGCATCGAATGGTGGCTTTTGTTTCTTCTTTAATGGCAGCTTCTGTTTCTGGTGAACCATCCCAGTGTGCCAGAACAAATCCGGTTTTTTCATCCAATACTTTTTTGAATTCTTCGTAAGAATTAACCGAAGTGATCATGTTTGTACGGAATGTAAGTGCACGCTGATAAATATTTTCCTGAATGGCATCAAGAAGTTTAGGGATTTCGATCACTACATCATCGAGTTTGATGACTTGTTTTTCTTTTGTATCCCTGCGGGCAACTTCTACCGTACCATTTTCTAAATCGCGTGGACCGATAGCAATGCGCACAGGTACACCTTTTAATTCCCATTCTGCAAACTTATAACCTGGTTTATAGGTATCTCGGTTATCAAATTTTACTGAAAGACCTTGCTTGCGAAGCGATGCAGAGATTTCATTTGCTTTCTCTGTCAGTTTTGCCAGATCTTCTTCACTTCTGAAAATCGGAACAATAACAACATGTATTGGAGCCAACTTTGGTGGCAATACTAAACCTTCGTCATCGGAGTGTGCCATTATGAGTGCTCCCATCAAACGCGTGCTCACGCCCCATGAAGTTCCCCACACGTGATCAAGCTTTCCATCTTTACCAGCGAACTTAACATCAAAGGCTTTCGCGAAATTCTGACCAAGGAAGTGAGAGGTTCCAGCTTGTAGTGCCTTTCCATCCTGCATCATGGCTTCGATGCAATAAGTATCTAACGCACCTGGAAATTTTTCGCCTTCTGATTTTCTGCCTTTAATGACAGGCATTGCCATGAAGGTTTCTGCAAACTCAGCGTAGACATCCAGCATTTGCAAGGTTTCCTTAACTGCCTCTTCCGATGTTGAGTGGGCGGTATGCCCTTCCTGCCAAAGAAATTCAGCCGTGCGCAAGAATAGACGTGTACGCATTTCCCAGCGCACTACGTTTGCCCACTGATTAATGAGTATAGGTAAATCGCGATACGATTGAATCCATTTTTTATAAGTACTCCAGATAATGGCTTCACTGGTAGGACGAACCACTAGTTCTTCTTCCAGTTTAGCGTCAGGATCAACAATTAGCTTTCCTTTATTATTTGGATCGGTTTTAAGGCGATAATGTGTCACGATGGCACATTCTTTCGCAAAACCTTCGGCATTTTTTTCTTCTGCTTCAAAGAGGCTTTTTGGCACAAATAGTGGGAAATAAGCATTGGAATGGCCAGTGTCCTTAAACATCTTGTCAAGTGCTTGCTGCATCTTCTCCCAAATACTATAACCATACGGCTTAATCACCATACAGCCCCTCACATCAGAGTGTTCTGCCAGGTCCGCCTTCTTCACCAGCTCATTGTACCACTGTGAATAATCTTCACTGCGACTTGGAATTTCTTTGCCCATCCTTGGTATAATTATTGTTTAATTTAATCCGGAGGGCAAATATAATTTTACCAGAATAAATACTGGCTAAATTTTGTAGCTTTATCCAATACTTTTAAAACGAATTGTCGTTTATTAAAGAGATTAAAACCAAGAAGTTATGAAAACCAGGATCGTTTTGCTCAGCGCTGTTTCTTCTTTTATAGCCTTTTCTGCATTTGCACAGGCTATTGAGAGTGATGATATGTATTTCAATAAGAAAGATCGTGTTAAGCTGAGGGCTCAAAAGCCGATTGAGGAAGCATATGTACCATACGCAAAGAATAAAAGCACCGACCAAAACACAGAAGAGGTTTATGCCAGTGCTACTTACTCAGCCAGAAATGTAAATCCTGAGTTCGCGGCACGATCAAATGCTGAAGAAGCGCAAACAGATAATCAGGACTATTTCGTTGCCAACTATCAATATGAAAATGCGCCTGCCAATAATCTTAACCAGTTTAATAACAACTTGAACAATTGGTATAACAACCCAATGTACAGCTCAACCTACATGGGTTCATCAATCAATTCCTGGAACAGCCCTTACTATGGATCTTACGGAGCTTATAATAGTCCTTGGTATGATCCTTTCTATTCGACTAATGGATTCTCTAGCTCATTTAGTTATTATTATGGTGGATCGTATAACTACGGCTGGGGTGGAAATTATAATTATTGGAATCAACCCTATTGTGGTGGTTCACCTTGGGGATACGGTTATGCTTCTGGATGGGGCTACAACAATTATGGATATGGTGGTTATGGATATCCATCAAACGTAATCATTGTTAACAATTATGGTGAGTCAAACGGAAGAGGAGTTACCTATGGCAAACGTCCCACAGTTGGTGGTGGTATTGTATCAAGTAATTCAAACAGCGGAAGATCAAGAGCTACGAGCGGTGGTGCTGTAGTTTCAAGTAATGGAGGAGGTAGAACAACCTATACTGGAGGAAGAACATCTTCAAATGCATCAGCAGTTTCCACCACTCAGCAATCGGCATATTACAATCGTTCATGGAGAACGGCTCAGCAAACCCAGACCAACTCCGGTAACAACAACAACAATTGGAATAACACAAATCAACAAAACAATTCTTTCGACTTCAATCGCTCTAATCAAAGCAACACAAGAAGTAGCTCATTTGATGGAGGAGGTAATAGTGGAGGAGCAACACGTACGCAGTCATCTTCTACGTCAACTGGATCAGGAAGCAACGCAAGAACCCGCGGCAGAGACTAATATCTTCATTACTTTTTGAGTATGCAAAATCGAAGGAAAAAATATACCCTCGCAGGAATTCTATTGTTCATCGCTTTCTATTCCATGGGACAAGGCTATGTTGAAAGTGCATTGCTGTTTAGTCAAACCAAGCCAGGTGGCAGTGCGAGGATACAAGCGATTGGCGGATCTCAGATAGCATTGGGTGGAGATTACAGCTCTGCTCTCTCCAACCCTGCAGGTTTAGGAATGTACAACCGCTCAGAAGTAACCTTCTCTATGGCAGTGTCAGGCTATAATTCGTCAACCAAATATTTAGGCGATTTTGACAAGGATGGCAAAACGATTTTAAATATTCCAGGTATTAGCGCAGTGTTTCATAGTTCAAAGGATAATAAGGAGGGATTTTTAGGAGGATCATTTGCAATTAGTATGTCACGTGTTAATGATTTTCAAGGGGCTATAAGTTTTGGTGGGACAAATAAAAATTCATCGATTATTAATTCTTACATAGATCAGGCAGATGGTACCACCAATATTCAGTTTGATAAAGACGATGGATGGCTACATGATGCTCCAGTGGGTCTGGCTTACCGGAATTTTTTGATTGGAGAGGCAAGTGTTTTGGATCCGTCATTTCCTGATGATGAGTATTTTTCCGATGCTCCAGTTTATACAGACTCTCCAATTAATACAGATCAACAAAGATTTAGTGACACGAAAGGAGCTACGAACCAATGGAGTATTTCTTATGGAGGTAATTTTAATGATATTCTATTTTTTGGAGGTGGGATTGGAATATCGTCACTGAAGTATAAATCCGAAACTATTTATAAAGAATCTTTTGAAAGCGATGTTGTTAACAGTCTTAATTTAACAGAGAATCTGAGCACAAAGGGAAAAGGTATTAATGCTACCATTGGGGTAATTGTTAGGCCTGTAAATTTTTTACAAATAGGAGCCTCTTTCACCACGCCAACTGTTTATAGCATCACTGATAGCTATGATGCTTCAATGAGTTCAAGTTGGAATAACTTTGATTATTTTGGAGATGGTGATGTTATCCTTAACGAAGAGTTTGCTGAGACAAAAGTTATTGTAACTGAATATACACTTACCACGCCCCTTAAATTTAGCGCTGGTATTGCCTTCATTTCAAAATTTGGATTTCTGACAGGAGACATAGAGTTAACTAACCCGTCTCAAACAAGATACTCCTCAAGCAACGATCAATTTGTTGATCCCATTGATTTTAGTTTGGAAAATAATGACATCAAAAATCTCTATAAAAACACTCTGAATTATAGAATTGGTGCTGAGTTTAGGTACAAAACCTATAGACTAAGAGGTGGATATGGTGTGCAAGGTAATGGCTATCAAAAAGATTTAGGTTTGGACAATAGCATAACGAATATTAGCGGAGGAGCAGGTGTTCGAACTAAATCCTATTTTGTTGACTTGGCGTTGATAAACAGTTCGCAAAAGAAATACTCTTATCAGCCTTATTTTCTGGAAGATGGAAGTGGTCCTGTTGCTGATATCAAAAAGAATACCTTTACAGGAATGATTACTGTTGGCTTTATTTTTTAAACTGAATTGCTTCTGCCAATTTTTTAAAAGTAGGATCAATGACGATTACATGAGCTTGCTGATAACAACTCAATCGGGATGTTCTTATCATTCGAAGTTTTTCATCTTTTTCTTTTGCATCTGGCGTGTTCAGTAAAGGTCTGTCAGCATTGGTATGAACCCTTTTTAGAAGAGTATCAATTGACACATCCAGAAAAACACTCAACCCAGTTTGATTAATAACATCAATACCTTTGTGAAAACAGGGTGCTCCGCCACCCGTTGCCATGACAAAACTTTGTTCAGTGCCAGCCCATTCATGAAGAAGTTTTGATTCGATCAAGCGAAAATGATCTTCACCTTGCTCGCGAAAAATACCTTTCACATCTTTTTGTTCGTGGTCTTCAATTACCTTATCGAGATCAATAAAGTTTAACGAGAGATGATCAGCTAATTGTTTACCTAATGTGCTCTTACCTGAGCCGGGCATTCCGATGAGGTAAATTTTCATGGAACTCAATGCGTTAATACAATGACCTCAGATGCTTCAGGGGTGTCATTGTGATGCCACATACCTTTTACTGTTCCATCAACCCAAAGTGTTATGCCCGGATTGGAACGTACAATTGTTTTTAACACGGTAGCATCAGCAAAATAATAGGGTATGGCAAGTTGATTTTGGTGGCGGAATGCTTCAAACTGCTCAGCGCTTGATGAGGTGAGCACCATCATTTCAATTTTACCGTCTAAATCTTTTATGAGCTTGCGAATAGATTCAATATTTTCGGTGGAGGCTTTTGATGCATCGTATATGATAAACAACAACTTTGCACCTTCAAAGGTCATCGGTGTCATGTCGTCACCATCCACGGAAGAAACTGAATAGTCTGTGATCTTCGCCTTTGTTTTGTCTTCGTTTAATTGTTTAACCTCAATGTACTTGTATTGCAATGTATCCGCTAAGTAAGAGGTGGATTGAATCAGCTCACCATCTTTCACTTGTTTGAAAGTATATTCAAAAACAGGTTGCTCCTGCGGTTGCATTTGTTGAGGAATGTTGTTTCCTATTTTATATGCTCTGAAATCAATAAAGGGTAAATGCTTTACTGCATAAATGCCGAGAGCAAAACTTACTGCCGTAACAATCAAAACTACTGCATGACCTTCTTTGGTATACAAAACCGCCTGATATGTTTTTCGATACCAAAACAGATGAAAAATAAAAAAGAATAAGATGATGTCTTTAATAAACGACTGCCATGGGGTAAGTTTAATGGCATCCCCAAAACATCCGCAGTCTGTTACCTTATTGAGTATAGCTGAATATCCTGTAAGGAAGGTAAAGAAGACTATGAGTGCCAGCAAAATCTTTGTAGTGAGACTCATCTTGTAATGTATCAACACGGCAACACCGAGCGCGATCTCCAGTACAATCAAGATCATTCCAAGCTCCAAAGCATACGGTTTGAGCAAAAGAAAGAACGAGCCAAAATCTTCGGCAAATACTTCGAAGTATTCTTCCAGTTTAATTTCGGTTCCAATGGGATCATTCAACTTGATGAGCCCCGAAAAAATGAAAAGGCCTCCAACAAAGAATCGGGAGAATTGATCAAAAACTTTTTGCATACTTATTTCATTAAAATCATAGCAAAGACTGCATAATTAATCATATCCTGGTAGTTTGCTTTCACGCCTTCACTTACTACTGTCTTGCCCTGGTTGTCTTCAATTTGTTTTACCCGTAACAGCTTCATTAAAATAATATCGGTAATGGAAGTAACACGCATATCACGCCATGCTTCATTATAATCGTGATTTTTATTTTGAAGAAGATTAAACGTTTCACTCATTGCTTCATCATAGAAAGGTTGGAGTGTTTCAAATTTGAAATCCAAATCAGTTGATGCTTCGAGCTTGATTTGCATTAAGGCAATGATGCAGTAATTGATGATGCCGATAAATTCATCTCTGATGGGATCATCAACTTTTTGTACACCCTTTTCCTGAATGCTGCGAATACGTTGTGCCTTTATAAAAATTTGATCGGTAATGGAGGGCAGACGCAGTATGCGCCAGGCCGTTCCGTAATCACGGGTCTTCTTTTCGAACAGGGTTTTGCAGATGGAAATCACTGCCTTATATTCTTCAGATGTTTTTTCGATCAAGGGAGTAAACTTTAGTTGGCAAACTTCTTAATTTGAATGCGAATTCCAGCATCACAAGCAATGAAATCTGCTTTCGAAAGTAATTTTTTTTCAACAAATAGGACCTTGAATATCCGGGGGCGGCTGATCGACCTCAATATGCCCAAGGTAATGGGCATATTGAACGTAACACCCGATAGTTTTTATGATGGCAATCGGTATACAACAGAAGCGTCAATCTCCAGGCAAGTGGAGAAAATGGTCAATGATGGGGTTACATTTATTGATGTGGGGGCTTACTCCTCCAGACCCGGAGCAGAGGATGTGCCGCAGGATGAGGAAACGAATCGAGCAGTTGAAGCCATTCGGATTATTACGAAGAATTTCCCTAATGCTTTTATTTCGATTGATACCTTCAGAAGCGAAGTGGCGAGGATTGCTGTGCAAGAAGGGGCCTGCTTAGTAAATGATATTTCGGGTGGAGCTCTTGACCAACAGATGTTCTCGACTGTAGCTAAGCTGAAAGTTCCATACATACTTATGCACATGCGTGGAAATCCAAAAACCATGAGCAAACAAACGGAGTATGCAAATATTTTAAAAGAGATGGTCGATTACTTTCATCTGAAAGTCTCTCAATTGCACCAACTGGGAGTGAAAGATATTATCATCGATCCGGGTTTTGGCTTTTCTAAAACCGCACTGCAAAATTTTGAACTACTCAGCCATCTCGAACATTTCAAAATTCTCAATAGAGCTTTGCTTGTTGGACTATCGCGTAAGTCTATGATTTGGAAATCACTTCAGACAAAACCAGAAGATGCATTAAACGGAACGACTTCACTCAATACAATTGCTTTAATGAAGGGTGCCAGCATACTTCGTGTTCACGATGTAAAAGAAGCAGTAGAGGTTGTTAAGTTAGTTTCTGCTCTTAAAGGAAACGCGGGGTAAGATTAATATCTTTGTAGCACATGATTCTTCTTTTCAAAATAGGATTTCTGGAAGTAAGCTGGGTCGATCTGGTCGATATTGGTTTGGTGAGTGTGTTGCTTTTTCAGGTTTACAAACTTATTCGGGGAAGCATAGCGGTTAATATTTTCCTGGGCATTCTCGCACTGTATCTGGTATATCTCATTGTACGCGCAGCTCAGATGGAATTGCTCTCCAGCATTCTTGGTCAGTTTATGGGTGTCGGAGTGTTGGCCATGATTATTCTTTTTCAACCTGAGATCAGAAAGTTTTTGTTGGTAATCGGTAGGGGAACGGAATTCAAAGACAATTTTTTTAAGACCGTTTCAAATTGGAAGAATCAATATCATGATGACTTTGATGTTCACGAAGTAATTGAAGCCGTTAAAACCTTGAAGGCAACGAAGACTGGAGCAATTTTAGTTTTCTCCCGCGATACTGAACTAAAGTTTTATGCTGAAACCGGAGATACACTAGATGCCGCTGTGAACAAAAGATTATTGCTGTCCATCTTCAATAAAAATTCACCACTTCACGATGGTGCTGTTATTATACACAAGGGTAGAATTAAAGCTGCGCGTTGTGTATTACCTGTGAGCGAGAACGATCATTTGCCACCCAATTTTGGTTTACGTCATCGGGCATCGGTTGGTATGTCGGAAAGCACCGATACATTGGTAATGGCCATATCAGAAGAAACTGGTCGGTTGATTTTAGCACGAAACGGAAAGTATTTGCGTGGACTGAAACTGAAGCAAGTGGAAGAAAGAATTCTGGAATACCTGCACAATAACGAGCCTGTTAATTGGGAGGCAAAGCATGAAGAGGCAGATGAGCCAGAGCCTTCGGTCGTAAAGTAATTCTGTAATATTATATTCTGAATTGCGCATATTCAGCCGATCTAACATTCAAAAAAAGACAAATTTCAATCGAATTAATCAGATAAATAATCATGAGTTTGTCTTGTTTAAATAAATAGTTGTAAATACAACAATTGTCTATAACTTTGTTTACGATTTGATCGTTAAACACGTAAAAACAAGCTTATGAAAACGATAATACATCCAGCTGATAGCCGCGGCAAAGCAAACCACGGATGGTTGAACTCACATCACACCTTTAGTTTCGCAAACTATTACGATCCGACTCGTATGCACTTTGGTATGCTGCGCGTATTGAATGATGATATAGTAGATGGAGGTAAGGGATTTGGTACTCATCCACATGACAACATGGAAATCATCTCAATTCCTTTGAAGGGAGATTTGGAACATAAGGATAGCATGGGCAATGTGGCGGTCATCAAACAAAATGACGTGCAGGTAATGAGTGCCGGAACAGGGATCTATCATTCAGAATATAATAAGAATGCAGATTCAAAAGTGAGCTTCTTACAGATTTGGGTTTTTCCGAAAGAGAAGAACATACAACCGCGCTATCAACAAATTACTTTTAATCCTGAAGACCGAATGAACAAACTTCAGCAGGTGGTAACACCAGTGAAAGGTGAAGATGGAGTTTGGATTAATCAGGATGCGTGGTTTCATCTTGGAAACATGAAGAAAGGTTTTAAGACTGAGTATTCAGTAAAGAAAAAAGGCAATGGTGTTTATGCATTTGTATTGGAAGGTGATGTAAAGATCAATGATCAACAACTTAATAAACGTGATGGCTTTGGTATTTGGGATGTAGATACTTTTTCAATTACTGCAGATAGCGATGCTGAAATTTTGTTGATGGATGTTCCAATGAATTAAAAAAGTAGGGAGTCGTTAGTCTAGAGTAAAGAGTATTTGATGGTTTTAAAACTCATGACTAGAGACTCTGGACTAATAACTCTTTAAGTTTTATGAAAAATAGAAGCGTATCAAATATGTTGTATGCTCAGATGGTTGACATGGGTGGATTTCCCGTTCGTCAACCATTGCCAACACAAAAAGTAGAGCAAGTTGATCCTTTTTTACTTTTACATCATGCCGATATAAAAGCACCAATGCACATCGAACCAGATAATGCAGGAATTGGTCCTCATCCTCATCGCGGATTTTCACCGGTCACCTTTATTTTTAAAGGTGGTGTTCATCATCGTGATAGTCGCGGAAACGACAGTACCATTTATGCCGGAGGCGCACAATGGATGAATGCAGGAATGGGAATTTTGCACAGCGAAAGACCACCTCATGATATTCATGAAATTGGCGGCCGACAAGAAATTATCCAACTGTGGATCAATACACCTGCTGCTCATAAATTTGATCAACCTGCATACTTTCCGCTTTCAGCGGAAGATGCACCTACCTATGAAGGTGATGATGAAAAAGTAAAAGTCAGGATTTTTTCAGGTGAACTATTGGGTGTTAAAGGTCCAATACCTTCTCACACAGATGTGAACACTGCAACAATCGAATTTAAAAAGGGCGGAAAGATTTCTGTAGAACTGCCCACAAGTCACAATGCATTGCTATATCTTCTTGATGGAAAATTAACACTGGAAGGTTTTGGATTAGTGGATGGATTGAATGCAATTGTATTCAAAAAAGATGGTGATGGTATCACAATTGAAGCTCTGGAAGATACACGGGTTCTCTTATTAAGCGGAGAACCTTTGAATGAGGAGGTTGTATCGTATGGTCCGTTTATAATGAATACACAAACTCAAATCATGGAAGCCATGCGCGACTATCAGATGGGAAAGATGGGTGTTCTTATTGAAGAGTAAGTGATTTAATACTGGCTGCTAAGAATATTCTCAAATTTTCAACCTGAACTCTAACACGGAATTTCTGTTATAAGCCTAAATTGCTTCTAATTACAATTATGGAAATAGCACTTTCTATGCAAAAATCGATACACATTGAAGCTCCGGTTATAACTGAAATTCAAGAACGCAGAAGCAGGCGTGCCTATAGCGATATGCCCATTGAGCAGGAGAAAATTTCATCTTTGTTTGAAGCAGCTCGTTGGGCACCCTCCAGCAACAACGAGCAACCCTGGACATATATTTATGCTACAAAGGATCAGACCGAATTGTGGTATAAACTTTTGCATGTTTTGAATCCGAGCAATCAAGTCTGGGCGGTTAGTGCCCAATTACTCATACTTAGTTTGGCGCGAAAGAATTTTATTCGAAACGGTGAACCGAATGGTTCTGCTAAATATGATCTGGGAGGAGCCAATGGTTTTCTTTCACTCCAGGCAACGCGGTTGGGATTGAATGTACATCAAATGGGAGGATACGATCGCCTCAAAGCAAAAGAAGTATTGAATATTCCAGATACATATGAAATGGGTGTAATGATGGCCATTGGTTATTTGGGAGATATTGAAAATCTCCCAGAGAATTTAAAGCAACGCGAACTTGCTCCAAGAGAACGATATGTTCAGAGTGAGTTTGTCATGAATAAATCATTCTAATATGGTGACTGCACTTATTGGAAAAGACCAATACAAAACGGAGCTGATTACATCAGGCCATTATCTTGTTGCTGATGAACCTGCGGAGAAAAAGGGAACAAATCTTGGACCTGCCCCACAAGAGTTTTTAATAATTGCTCTCGCATCTTGTACAGCCATTACCTTGCGTATGTATGCTGATCGCAAGAAGTGGCCGATCGATCAGATCAAAGTGGATGTTACTTCTGAAACCACTAAAGAAAAAACGATTTTCAAACGTGAGATCTCAGTTGAAGGAACATTGGATGAATCACAGCGCACACGTCTGCTTGAAATTGCAAACTCTTGCCCGGTGCATAAGGTATTGACCAAACCCCATCGAAATAAAATCCGAGTTAATGGTTAATCGTTAAATGTAATGCGGTTCATGGTTTTCAATTACAGCAATCAATATTATATTCGTGAGGTATCCACCTTTAACAATTAACGGATGACCATCAACTGCTCATGAAAGACATTACGAAAAAATACACGAACGGAGAAGTGACCATAGTTTGGAAACCAAATATGTGCATTCACTCTGCTATTTGTTTCCGTGGATTGAATGATGTATTCGATCCACAAAAACGTCCCTGGATTACACCGGAGAAATCGACTACGGAAAAAATTATTGATCAAGTGAAAAAATGCCCATCGGGAGCGTTGAGTTATTATTTGAACCGTGATGAATCAGAAGAAATAAAAGTAGAAGCGGAAACTATAGTAGAGACAGTAGGGAATGGCCCGTTGCTGGTGTATGGAAATGTTATAGTAAAAGATTCAAAGGGAAACCTTACCAAGAAAAATAATGCCACCGCGTTCTGCCGCTGTGGTGGATCATCAAACAAACCGTATTGCGATGGAAGTCATAAGAAGAATGGTTTTCAGGGCTGAATTGATGTTTTTCATTATTTTTATTTTATAATGAGCCACTTCTCTTCATCATTCAACTCTCTGCTTTTTTAAGGAAGCCCTCTTTATAAACTCTGCCAATAGGTAGTACTTTTCCGTTTCTCAGCTTTACGGTCTGATGATTAAAAGATTCGATATTGGACAATGCCACGATGTAACTTTTATGAATGCGCACAAATTGAGTATCGGGCAATTGTTCCAGTATACTTTTTAGTGCAACCAGTGATATGAACATTTTTTGGTTTGTAAAAATCTTCACGTACTCACTCAATCCTTCAATGAATAAAATGTCTTCGGTTAGGATTTTAATAATTTGATAATCCGCCCGAACCATAATATAATTTTCCTTTGCGGTCTTACTTCCTTCTCGTAATTGATAATATTCATTAGCCTTCATAATTGCTTTTGAGAACCGATCAAAAGAAATTGGTTTAACAAGATAATCTAACACATCTAAGTCAAATGCCTTAACTGCATAGTCATGACGAGCGGTTGTAAAAATAATAAGCGGTGGAGTGGGTAATTGTTTTAACAATTCAAATCCGTCCAGGTAGGGCATTTGAATATCGAGAAAAAGCAAATCAACTTTATTTTGCTGAAGAAAATGCGATGCTTCCTTCGGATCTTTAAACGTGCGGAAAATGGAAAGTCCCTCTGTTTTTGTTGAATACTCTTCCAATACTTTTATGGCAAGGTATTCATCGTCTACAATTACGCAAGAAAGATTCATGATAGGGAAATTTTTAAAACGACATGGAACTGCTCAATTGTTTCATTAATGCTCAACTCATGCTTTCCAGGATATAGCATTTGTAATCTTTTTTGAATGTTACCTAAGCCTATTCCGCCAGCTTCGTTTTTTATGGGGACAACGTCTTTGTTGTTCACAACACCAATGATTATCCAGGAATCTTTTTCTTGCAAAGTAAAATTTGCATATGCTTTTTCTGAAAGTCCCAACCCCGAATGCTTAACGGCATTTTCCAATAATGGAATAAGAAGCAGTGGTTCAATCAATACATCTTGTTTTTGAATTTGGTTATCAATAGTCAAACGAAGTGGCATTTCATATTTTAGTTGAAATAACTCTGCATACGATTCTAGCGCACTGATTTCTTTATGCATCGGAACTTTGTCGTTGCACTCATACAATAGGTAGCGCAGCAATCCGGAAAGTTTCATCAATGCTTCAGGGGCCTTGTCGGATTTTGTGAGTGTGAGCGAGTAAATGTTATTGATGGTATTGAATAAAAAGTGAGGACTCATTTGTGTTTTTAGAAAACGCAGCTCAGTCTCTAATCGCGTTTTCTCCAGTTCTGCCATTTTTTGTTTTGATTCTTCGTTGTTGACAGCCAGTCGAAGCAATGCCGCAAAGCCGGCCAATGCTATTTCAGAGAAGAGAATAAAGCCGAGTTTCCCCTGAACACCAATAAAGGAAGTGGCTATTACGTTAGGCAGGGCAACAAATTGCTTTTCAATAAAAAAGCGAGCAATGGTCAAAAGGGTGATTAAAATTACCAGGCCTCCAAAGGCCTTCGAATATTTTTTGTTTTCGAAGTAGTGTGGTACCAGCAAACTATAGCAAACATAAAAATCAGTGAGATGACAGAGGATAATTAATGAACTCCTAAATAATGCCTGCGGCCAACCGAAAACAATAAGAGACAGGTAAATCACGAAACTGGACAACACTGCCCATAAAGCGATTTGTGAGTTAACTCTAAAGGACATGAAGTTTTTTTGCCTAAGCGGTGCCATAACCAAAAGTAATAAACAAATAATGCTGAATGAAAAGTATCGTCTGTTGGTTGATATAATCTGGTTGTTGATTGAAAATAGAGGAGGTGTTGCAAACGTGATGATTAATTCATCGTCTAATCAACAAAAGTAAACATATGTTGAACAACAGAACAGTTGAGTTATGGCAGGTATTATTGAGTTCATCACTGCGCTACATAATTTTCTCAGGCAGTGCATACACATTGTTTTATGTATGGAAAAAACGCGATTGGCTTCGGTTTAAAATTCAGGAACGATTTCCAGGGTCATCTTCAATTCGTACAGAATTGCTTTACTCATTTTCGACTACCATGATTTTTGGTTCAGTAATTTATGCACTGCTGTTCTCTTCCTTTAGAAAATATACCAGTCTTTATGATGATATTCATGAACATTCTGTTGCATATTTTTTACTAAGTGTAGTAGTCAGTGTTCTCATCCATGATACCTATTTCTTTTGGACACATCGCCTGATGCATTGGCAGAAGATTTTTCCTTATGTTCATCGTGTACATCACAAAAGTCATAACCCAACTCCGCTGGCAGCTTTTTCCTTTCACCCGTTGGAGGCAATAATAGAAATTGGTGTTTTACCTTTAATACTCTTCACTCTTCCCATTCATTCAGCGGCTGTTGCTTTATTTGGTTTGTATATGATTGTTATGAATGTTCTAGGCCATCTTGGCTATGAATTGTATCCCGAAAGATTTATGAAAAACCGACTGCTTAGTAGACTTTTGAATACCTCTACGCATCATAATATGCACCACCATTATGGTAAAGGTAATTACGGTTTATATTTTAATATCTGGGATCGTCTTATGAATACGAACCATTCCCAATATGAAGAAGAATTTCTGAATGTGACGCATAGAACTAAGGCCCTTGAAGAAAAAGGTACCTGAAATGTCTGAGTCATACTCGACACAGGCTGTCGTTCATTTAGAAAAACCTGTTGTTCGCTGAATAAAGACTTTTCCGACTTAAACGAATGATCCAAAAGACTATCCAATCAAAAAAAAATTAAACTTTATCCTTATGAAAATGAAATCAATTAAAATTTTTAGCATCATCGCTATGATGACAATCTTTGCAGGATGTAATAATGATGATGATGACGCCTTTGTATCGACAGATGATGCTGCAGAAATGGTGGCAGCTTCTCTTTCTGAAAATTCTTCAGGTCTTACTGTTGTTGTTAGCGAATCGGCTGACGGATCAAACATCGCGGTTGAAAATTCTGGTGGAAGAGTGGCAGCTTGTGGTTATTCTTTGAGTGAAGAATTCACGCGTACAAGTCCTACAGGTAGCGAAGTTACCTATAATTATAATTTTGGTTATGATTATGTGTTGACGTGTGATCAGGATGCGCCCTTGAGTATTGCTGTAAACATTACTTTCGATGGTGAGTTTGATGGAACAAGACTGGCGACAAGTCACAGCGGAACAGGCGACTTTAATTATACAGCATTAGACGAAGCCATGACCAGTTTTGTGTTGAATGGAACCTATTCGCAAAGTGGAACATTTCAATCAAAAGTGGGTAACAAGAATTCGGGTTCGAGTTCCATCGTCATAACACTCGATCAGATAAATGTTGACAAATCAAATCAACAAATTGTGAGTGGTTCTGCTTCGGTATTAATCACCGGTAATGTTACCGGAAAGGCTGCTTTTAATTATACAGCCACTGTAACGTTTACCGGAAATAAAACAGGTACACTTACAATCAATGACAGTACCTATGCTATAAATTTATTAACAGGTGAAGTTACGAAACAATAATTCTGATTTAAGCAGATTCCTTAGTTTAGCCGGAGTGAGAATCCATTCCGGCTTACTTTTATTTCTTCTTTTTCCTATACATTCTCTTTTAGCGCAAGGCAGTTCCGTAAAATTACTTGCGGAAGTTCCGGTGCAATTTGGAATGGGCTACGAAGGAAAATTGAGCAGGCATTTTTCCATCAGTCTTCAAGCAGGTATTTTGACAGATCCCAACAGTTCGTTGATTGTTGCCAGCTTAGAAGCTTTGGGTACTGATAAAGAAATTACATTAATGATTGATGATGCTTTTAAGTTTGGGACAGTCGGAGAATTGGGTATTCATTATAATTTCAAACGCAATTATGTAGGCACATTCTTTCAGATAATTGCACTTCGGGGTGGTGATACTCCATCGGATTTAATTGAATCTTATTTTGGTGAAGACTTAAGTACTTATCCGCCGAAGCGAAATAGAACGCAAACAAATGAGGCCTACCTTACGCTTAAGTCAACATTATATCAGGCCGGTGTTTTGTATGGACGAAGGTTTCCACTGAAAAATAAGCACTTTGAGATTGATGCTGAGTTTGGAGTGAGTGCAAATATCGGATCAAAGAGTACACTAAGTTCTGAAACACTATCGCTTGAAGCCTTGAGTGAAGAAGTAAATGATGAGTTGAAGTATTATTATTCTAACTATGCATTTGTGCCATCGCTTACTGTTGCGTTGGTTTACAAATTCTCTTCTAAAGAATAATCACTGCAAACAAAGATTTGATTGTTAATTGCCAGTTATGTCATTTGTTCCGTGCCGATGTAAATCCAGGTATGGTCGTTGCTAAAAAACTTAGAAGTAAATGCAGATGTTGTTATGAAAGAAATGAAACACGAACCTGCCTCTGTGCAATAACGGATTCTGATAAGAATGAAAAGGGAGCAAATTATTTTGCTCCCTTTTTTATTATTAAAAAATTGAAATAAGTGGTGCTGCCACTGACATCACTTTAAAAACCTACCTCTCCTAAAATCTCTGCGTTTTCTATAATGTAGATCATTTTATCGGGATCGGTGCTGTTGAGTTTTAAGATGCCTTTTATTTCAATTGGCTTTTCTGAATAGTTAACGGTGCCTGAGGAAAATATTTCAACTACTGTTTCAGGACCACCAACGCCACAAAAGAAACACGCATTCAACGGCATGGAAGAAAACATAAAATGATTTCCCTTCATTCCACTTTCAAAAGGAACCATGTATCCCGGAAGGGTAATGGGCTTTCCATTCAATGCTTTCACTGCTGGAGTGAATACAGGCTTATCAAAACTACCTAATGCATCATTCGCTTTTTCAAATGTAATGTTATAGAGCTTTGGCCAGACTAGTGATGGAAATCCTTTGTATGTGCTTTTCTGCGCAACACTTTTTAATGGAACGAAAAGAAAAAGAAAGTAAACAATGACGCAAGCACTGTTTACCAACTTTCGATTTTTTGATATGCTGTTCATCTTGTTTGTCCTACCGAATCCTTCAACACTTTTCTTACTTCATATCCTTCAATAAAACCTCAACTGCTTTTTCCAGTTGCTCATCGCGGTTCTGAATAACAACATCCAAATTTTGAGCCACTTTGTAATCCGGTTCAAGTTGCTGATTCTCCAGGTAATTTCCATTCTGATCTTTTACGCCTACCTGAGGAATTCCAAAAAAGATGGTGTTGTCCTGAATTAATTCCCACCATACGGCAGTCGCTGTTCCTGGAACGGGCATCCCTACTAACTTACCAATGTTCAGAGCTTTGTAAGTGAATGGAAAAAAGTGCGCATCTGAATAATTACTTTCACTCATTAGCACTACAGAAGGTTTATACCATTTCTTCTCCGGTTCTGTACCTACTTTTTGTCCACGTGGTTCTAAGTCAACGTACTTTTTGCCACTGAGCAATGTAGCTAAATCGTCATGTAACCAACCACCTCCATTGAAACGAGTATCAACAATCAGTGCTTTTTTATCTACCATTCTTCCCAGTATTTCACTATACGATTCTCGGAAGCTTTCATCGTCCATTCCACGAACGTGAGTGTAACCAATCTTGCCGCCTGATAATTTGTCTGTAAGGTCGCGCATTTTTTTTACCCAGCGTTGGTACAACAATTCGTTTTCTGCACCAATACTGATGGGCTTTATAACAATGTCAAATGTTTTCTTTGCTACAACATCTTCGATTGATAATAATGTAGGCTGCCCGGCTTTGCGATTGAGGAGCTGATAATAATTTACAGTAGGCGTTAATTCAATACCATCAATTTTTTTGATGATCATTCCGGCTGTTATTTTTTCTTTCACTTCCTCCAATGGACCTTTATCAATGACTTCATTTATTTTCAAACCAGTTCCCACATACGCATCATCAAAGAATGCACCGAGTCGTGCTGTCTTGTCACCAGATGGATCGTTATAGATATATCCTGCACCTGTGTGTGAAGCATTGAGCTCTCCCAACATTTCACTCAGCATTTCAGTGTAATCAAAATTGTTGTTGATGTGTGGCAGGAACCGTGAGTATTCTTGTTTGTAGAAATTCCAATCGACACCATGTAGTTTTTCATTATAGAATTTCTTTTGCACTTGTCTCCACACGTGCTCGAACATATAGTCGCGTTCCTTTTTAAAATCGAGGTTTATTTCAGCGCGATAACCGATTGATTTCTGCTCGTTGTTTTCAATGTTAATACGAATAATGTTATCTCCGGAAACAGCAAAAATGAATTTGCCCTCTTTATCCATTTGTAAACCACCGGTATAGCCTTCCAGCTTTACAAGTAGTTTTGTTTCGTGATCCCGAAACTTTTGGACCCACAGATCGTACCCTTTTTCAAATTTCGCGAGGTAGAAAAGTTGTTCTCCATCCAACGAAAGTATAGCATCCGAAAGATCGGATGAGTGAATGGTGAGACGTGTCTTGCGATCTTCGATATGCTCAAGATCGATCTCAACCTTTTCTATTTTTTCTTCCTTCTTATCCTTTTCATCTTCGTCTGTTTTCTTTTTCTTCTTTTCGTCTTCCGGTTTTTCCTCTTTCTTTTTCTCTTCTTCTTTTTCAACTTCTTTCAACAAATCAAATTCTTCTTTGCTGAGTTTGAATTTATTCCAGGCGTCACGCGTAAAGTACATAGCATACACGTCACTTTGCGAACCCCAGCTTGCATGACTGCGCATTCCATTTCGATCGGAGAACCAAATCATTGATTTCCCTTTTTGCATCCAGCGCGGTATATAGTCGCTGTATCCACTATTGGTTAGGTTTACAAGATTCTGTTTGCCTTGCGCATCAACTAATCCTACTTCAGATGACCATCGACCTGTGCTGTTGAAATTTACCAGGAACCATTTTCCATCGGGTGACCAATCATACCATTGATCCCCATCACTGTAAGAGTAATTATATTTTCCTTCTAAAATAGTGCGACTCTGTTTGGTTGCAAGGTTGAGCACCTTCAAGGTAACACGCTCTTCCAGATAAGCTACTTCTTTTCCATCAGGAGAAAACTTGGGTTGAAATGTTTCTTTGTCGGAGACTAGAATAGGTTCTTCTTTCAATACTGTCGATAGCGAGAACAGTTTTTCTTCTGCCCGTACTAATTTTGTTTGATAGAGCTTCCAACTGTTGCCACGTTCTGAAGCGTAGATTAGCGATTTTCCATCGGGACTAAAACTAACAGAACGTTCTTGTTCGGGTGTGTGTGTAATTCGTTTTGTAGTTCCGTGTTCAGTAGAGGTAACAAAAATTTCTCCACGCACAATTACCGCTACTTCTTTACCTCCCGGTGAAATGCTGAACTCTGTTGCGCCACGCATGGCTTGCAGCATGTTGGGATTTTTTTCTTTGTCTTCAGTAATGATGTTAACATTTACCTTTTGTGAATTGGCTTCACCTGATTTTCGTGTATACAATTCGCCATTGAAACTGTAACAAAGTGTTCCATCATCAGCAATAGATAAAAAACGAACAGGATGTTTTTGATGATTGGTTACAGGCGTGACAGTTTGTGGATTGTCAAGACTCATTTTGGCAACATTGAAATCACCAAACTGTTCTGTTAAAAAGTAAATCTCTTTTTCTCCCGGTGCAAAGACCGCGTTTCTATCTTCACCTTTAAAGCTACTGAGTTGGGTATGTTTTTTCTGTACAACATCATACATCCAAACATCACGCGTTACACTGGACTGATGATGTTTGCGCAAATCATCCTCATACCCTTTCCAATCGGTGAAAATAATTTTATTTCCATCTTTACTGATTTGCGCATCGTTGGCTGTAGTAGGTTTAAGCATTTTTGTTCTTCCTCCATCAACCGGAACAGAGTAAAGTTCATTCAATCCGCCCATCGGGAACTGAACATTACTTGCCAAGTCTTCCATGTGTGTGCTGAAGATTACATTCTTTCCATCAGGGGTAAAGTCAGTCGGGATTTCCCAAGCTGAGTGATAGGTTAATCTTTTTGGGTCCCCTCCATTAATTGAGATAATGAAAACATCAAAATTTCCGTGTCGGTTGGAAGCAAAGGCGATTTGTTTTCCATCGGGCGACCAAACTGGTGAAAAGTCATAAGCGTCATGAGCCGTTAGCGGACTGGCGATACCTCCAGATGTTGGAGTAATGTATAAGTCGCCACGATAGCTGAAAACAATTTGTTTCCCATCGGGCGAGATAGCAGGATGACGAAGCCATAAAGTTTGTGAAAATCCTGAGGAGGAAGCGAAGACAACCGCGAGAAGGGTAAGTATTCTTGTTAGCATAGTAAGGGGTTTGATTTGAAAAGTTAGTAGGTTTTATTGAAATGGAAAATTAAATTAATGTATACGACAGCTTGCATTTAATAGATGCAAACAAATTCAATATAAAATGTTTTGAATCTGGATTTAGCTAATTAGGATTCAATAATTCAAGACTAAACGTTGATCCTTTACCATATTCAGACTTCATGCTGATGGTACCCTCAATTTTTTCTGCCGCCTCCCGTGCAATGTATAATCCTAAACCGGAGCCAACTGATTTTTCGTGTCCGCGAAAGAACATATCAAAAATTTTACCCTGTACCTCTTGTCTAATGCCTTCGCCATTGTCTTCTATGTCAATTATAATCGAATTTGATTTCTTGCGCGAAGATATTTTAATGTAAGGACGATGACCCGGAATATGCTTTTGATACTTCATAGCGTTGGTCAGGAGATTATTCAAAATCATTTTCACCCGTGTTTTATCATTTCTAATTTCAGGTAGTTCCAAGCCACTGAAATCGACAATCAGCTCAGCGTAGCTTTCCATGTATTTTAAGTTTTCTAATATTTCTGTGCACAAATCTTTGAGCTGAATTTGTTCAATGGTCAATGCAAATCTTTTATTCTGTGAATAATCCAGCACTTCTTTAATGAAGGTATTTAGCTTTACAACACTAAATTCTATTTTCGAAAAATACATTTTTAATTCCTCGGGGTTGTTATTCAGTTTACTGATATTCACCAATCCTAAAATTGATTTGAGAGGAGCACTTAAATCGTGCGATACACTATAGACAAATCGATCGAGTTCCTGATTGGCATCTTTCAATTCTTTATTCTGTTTATGCAGTCTGTCTTCTACAATTCGTAAATCGCTAATTACTCTCCCCGTGATAGTTGCAAAAAGATAAAGCAGAATGGAACCCAGAAAAGTAGAAATGACTGTGTTGTCAATGAAAAAGTATTTAGTAGCCCAAACTTTTTGAATGAGTATAGGGATCAAATAAGAGATGAAGAACAGGTAGGCATTTCCTAAAAGTGCAACACCAAATCCAAAGCGGATGGCGAAATACAAAGAGAAGAGCCCGTATAAGAACCAGAAATCTCTAAACGGCAGTACAAACGTTAGAATCAGAAGAACAATAAAAATGACGATGATTTCAATTACATCTTTTTTTTGCAATAGATGCCGCTCGTCTTTCGTATAGTCGTTTCTGATAAACAGGTTTATGGAGTGGAAGTAAGGTGTCAGAAAAAAAAGCGCAGGTAACGCGAAGCTGAAGTTCACAATTAACTCGCTTAACAAATCGCGATTAAAACGTTCCCAGAATAATTCAGGTAAATAAGCATGATCTGCGATGTAAGCAAATTGCCACAAGGCTACTTCTATTAAGATAGGAACAATAAGGCCGAAGTTCAAAAAAAGAATTGTTTGCTTAATATCAGGCAACCATGGTTTGCCTTTCATTAATTTTGAAAACAGAAGCCAGGATAGAAAAACAGCGAATGCTTCGATGCCACCGAAAGCTGGCCACAACCACAAGATTTGCACATCATAGAACCAGCTGTTCAGAGTTCCAATAATAAACATAGAAGGAAGTACCCTCGCTGGTCCCCACCAATGGACTAGTACAAAGGCAATGGCAGTGGGGAGATAAAACGCAGAGTAGATTTCAGAATACTTGAACAAAAGAGATAGTTGATCCCCTGTCTCGATCAATAAGAATGGAGCTATCCACGTCCACCAAGGGAGAGATTTTGAATTGATATCGTTGAGCTTTTCGTCCATGCAACGTATATAAAAATAACTCCTTTTTCGGAATGAAATGGAGAAATAAAAAGGCATCTGTTGTTAACAGATGCCTTTAAATTGGAAGAGAGAAAAACTAGATTACTACTCTATCTTCTTTCTTAGCATACTCCTCTATTGGTAAGCAACTGCACATTAAGTTTCGGTCACCATAAGCATTGTCTACGCGACTAACACTTGGCCAGAACTTGGCATCTTTTACAAACGGAAGTGGGTACGCTGCTTTTTGTCTGCTGTACGGGCGAGTCCACTCGTCAGCTGTAATGACTGCCGCCGTGTGTGGAGCATGTTTCAATACATTGTTTTCTTTATCCGCTTTACCTTCTTCTACTTCACGGATTTCATTTCTGATTTCAACCAATGCTTCTACAAAGCGATCGAGTTCTTCTTTCGGTTCGCTTTCGGTTGGTTCGATCATTAATGTTCCGGCTACAGGGAATGAAACAGTGGGTGCATGGAAACCATAATCCATCAAACGTTTTGCGATGTCTTCTACTTCAACACCAAACTTTTTGAAATCGCGGCAATCGACAATCATCTCGTGTGCGCACCGACCTTTTGTTCCCGTGTATAGAATTTTATAATGACCTTCGAGTTTATTCTTGATGTAGTTCGCGTTCAGGATAGCATACTTCGTTGCATTTGTTAACCCTTCACCGCCCATCATCGCGATGTATGCATATGATATGGTTAAAATACTTGCGCTTCCCCAAGGTGCTGCAGACACGGCATTGATCGCTTTATCACCACCTGTCTTTACAACGGCATGTCCGGGTAAGTATGCTTTTAATTTATCGTTGCAACAGATTGGCCCCATGCCAGGTCCGCCACCACCATGTGGAATACAAAATGTTTTGTGCAAATTTAAGTGACAAACATCGGCACCAATGTTGGCTGGAGATGTTAAACCTACCTGTGCATTCATGTTCGCACCATCCATGTAAACAAGCCCACCATTTTTGTGGATGGTCTCGCATATTTCAGTGATCGATTCTTCAAACACACCATGTGTAGATGGATAGGTTACCATCAAACAAGAAAGTTTGTCTTTGTATTGTTCTGCTTTTGCTTTCAAATCAACAACATCAATCTTTCCTTCTTCATCTGATTTTACAACTACTACCTCCATACCTGCCATCACGGCACTTGCTGGATTGGTTCCGTGAGCAGATGCAGGAATAAGTGAAATGTTTCGGTGTGTATCACCGCGATCTTGGTGATATGCACGAATCACCATCAAACCAGCGTACTCACCTTGTGCACCACTGTTGGGTTGAAGTGATACGGCTGTGAATCCGGTGATTTCTTTCAACCAGTTTTCGAGGTCTTTAATTAACTCTTGATATCCTAAGGTTTGATCTGCAGGAGCGAACGGATGGATATTACCAAGCTCTGGCCAGGTAACAGGAATCATTTCGGCTGTTGCATTTAATTTCATGGTACACGATCCCAGTGAGATCATGGAGTGTACCATTGAAAGATCTTTGTTTTCTAATCTTTTGATGTAACGCAACATTTCATGTTCGGAATGATGCGTGTTGAAAACAGGATGGGTTAGGTAGGCTGATTTCCTGATCAAGGATGCTGGCCAGCTAATCTCTTGTCCGTTTGAAGAAGTGAACGCTACTTTTTTGTTCTCTGCGGCAGCGAATATTTCAAGAATGGTTTTTAAATCTTCCGATGATGTTGTTTCATCAATCGAAATTCCAACGTGACTGGTATTGAAATATTTAAAGTTGACTTCGCGTTTGTTTGCTTCGCGTTGAACGGCTTTTGCATCCGCTACCGAAACTTTTATTGTATCAAAGTAAAATTCATTTACTTGTTTGAAGCCGAGTGATTTTAATCCGGTATCCAGTGCTGCTGTCAAACCATGAATTCTTCCCGCAATTTTTTTCAACCCTTCCGGTCCATGATAAACAGTATACATTCCGGCCATTACGGAAAGAAGAACTTGTGCTGTGCAAATATTCGAGGTTGCTTTTTCCCTGCGAATATGTTGCTCGCGAGTTTGTAATGCCATGCGATAACCCGGATTACCTGATGCATCAATTGAAGCACCTATAATTCTTCCTGGCATCTGACGTTTAAATTCATCTTTGGTTGCAAAGAACGCTGCATGTGGTCCACCAAAACCCATCGGAACACCGAAGCGCTGAGAGGATCCAACCACTACATCGGCACCCATTTCGCCTGGCGATTTCATTAACAACAAACTCATTAAGTCTGCGCCCATTACGATGAACACATCCTTCTCATGTGCAGAGGAAGCAAAAGATGAATAATCTTTTATCGCGCCATCGTTGTTTGGATTTTGAATATAGACTGCAAAAAGATTGGCATCTGTAATATCCAATGCACTCACATCACCTATTATCAGTTCGACACCGATAGGAGTTGCGCGGGTTTTTAATAAGTCGATGGTTTGTGGAAAAGCATTTTGATCAACAAAAAACTTTGTAGCATTTTTCTTTGATGCTTTCCGCGAAGCAAACATCAAGTGCATGGCTTCTGCAGCAGCAGTTCCTTCATCTAATAATGAAGCATTGGCAATTTGCATTCCCGTAAGGTCAATGATCATCGTTTGATAATTGATCAGTGCTTCCAAACGGCCTTGTGCGATCTCAGCTTGATATGGAGTGTAAGCTGTATACCATCCTGGATTTTCTAAAATGTTCCGAAGGATTACCCCCGGTGTGATTGTGTTATAATACCCTGTTCCAATAAAGGATTTGAAAACCTTATTCTTCGAAGCCAGTTTTTTGAAATCATTCAAAAACTGAAATTCAGATTTGGCCACAGGCAGATTTAAAGCGCTTTTCAGACGAATGCTGGCAGGAACAGTTTGCTCGATAAGTTCGTCAACCGAACTGGCCTTAACCACTTTCAACATTTCTTCAGTCTGATGCGTGTCCGGGCCAATATGCCGGGTTTCAAATTTTTCGGAGTAATGGGAATCGATTTTCATTAAAATGTGTGATTTTCAGTGTCCTGGGTTAATGAGATGCGAGCAAACAGCTATAAGGCCGCAAAGTTAATAATAGTCGATAGTCCATGCTTCCTAATGATGATAAAAAAGTATGATTGTCGTCACTTTCCTGTTACCAGTTTCCGGTGACTGGAAACCGGCAAACGGTAACTTTGATTGACAACGGATAAAAAAGACAGTTCATTCACTTTTACTTTAATGCCAAACTGCCGCTCACATAATCCAGTTCGGATTCTCGAAAATCCTCAACATCTTTGACGCATTAACTTAAACTTCGAGCTATGATTAAATTGAAATTAAGCGTGTGCATTGGTTTGCTTGCCTCGAGCATAAACCTGTTGGCACAAGACCCGGCTGCAAAGACATACGGAAACCTCATCACTGAATCTGATTTAAAAGAAAATTTATCCATTCTGGCCTCTGATGCATTTGAAGGTCGCGAAACCGGTAAGCGTGGACAAAAAATTGCTGCTGCCTTTGTTCGTGCTCATTTCGAAGAAATAGGATTAGCGGGTCCAGTGGATGGTGGATATTTTCAGTCGGTAGAATTGTATACCAGCACTCCCGGTGAAATTTATGTAAAGACTGGCCAAAGCAAGTTCAATAATTTTGAAGATGTGGTTTATTATGGATCAACTGATTCCAATGGAGAAGTAACCGTTCCAACGGTATTCGTTGGTAAAGGTCGCAAAGAAGATTTCGATCAGGTAAGTGTTGAAGGAAAGGCAGTTGTGGTGTTTGTTGGAAAAGACGAAAACTTCCGCGCACCAATAGGTATTGCTCGTGAAAAAGGAGCAAAAGTTGTTTTGGTTGTAAATCCTGATCCAGCCGGTTTTACTGAATTGATTGCTCAGTTTAAGGGATTCCTTTCCGGTGGTTCGCTCTCCGTTGAGAATCCAAAAACAAAAGTTACTAAAAGTGGGGGGACGTTTTTTGTGTCTACAGATGTAGCATCAAAGATTCTAAATACAACATTGGATAAACTAAGTAAGGCTGCTGATGCAGATGTGAAGAAGACACCATTAAAGAAAATGAAACCAGGTACTATTACCTATAAAACTTCAATGGATGTAAAAGTACTGAAGTCGGAAAACGTGTTGGGTTTTTTGGAAGGCACAGATAAGAAGGACGAGATCGTGATTATTACATCACACTATGATCACATCGGTATATCAAAGAGCGGCGAAGGCGATCGTATCAATAATGGTGCTGATGATGATGGATCGGGAACGGTTTCTGTCATGCAGATCGCAAAGGCATTTGCGCAAGCAAAGAAGGAAGGTAAAGGCCCACGCAGAAGCATTCTCTTTATGACGGTAACGGGTGAAGAGAAAGGTTTGCTTGGATCAGATTACTATACACAACATCCGATCTTCCCGCTTGATAAAACTGTTGTTGATTTAAATATCGATATGGTTGGTAGAAGAGATCCTGAACACAAAGACAGTGCACCGTATGTATATGTAATTGGTTCAGACAAACTTTCAGCCGAGTTACATACATTAAGTGAGTCGATTAATAAGGCAAACAATAATTTGATTTTTGATTACACCTACAACAGCGAAGGACATCCTGAAAGAATTTACTATCGCTCCGATCATTGGAATTTCGCGAAGAACAACATACCTATCATTTTTTATTTTGATGGTGTTCACGAAGATTACCACAAGCCAAGCGATGAGGTGGAAAAAATTGAATTTGATTTATTAGCAAAACGTGCTCAAACCGTTTTCTTCACCGCATGGGAAATTGCGAATCGTGAAGGACGCATTGTAGCACACAATAAATAATATTTAATAAGTGGTGCCACCCTGCCAGAGACGGGGTGGCACCACTGTAAACGAAAACGCCCTCGTTAGTTTAAAACTAGCGGGGGCGTTTTATTTGATAGTATCTTTTGATTATTCTAAACTTAAATCTTACTCCAGTCCTTTCTCTTTCATCTTCTTAAATTCACGCACTCGTCTTGTCATCGCAATTCCGAAGCCAGCCATTACTACAAGTGTACCAATCCACAAGACATTGATTAGCGGTTTCTCAACCGCTTTAATTACAACCCAATCTTTTTGACGTGTGTTGAGTCCAATGCTGAACTCACTTGTTTCCGGATGAATGTTGAGAAGGGTAATGCGTAAACCAAGGTCACGAATTTCATCTGGAATACGACCGACCATTTTGTCGCGGATAAGAAAAACAGGTTCAGCGAAATATTCTCCATGCTCGCCTTGCACGCGCACTTTAGCTTTAACGGCAACATCCGTTTCTCCAAGCGTTACACCTTCAATCTCAAAAATGCGATCGACCGATACAAGCGTTGATACATAATCATTGGCAAAAAACTCCTGACCAATTTTGGTTTTAAATTCTTCCAGCTTACTCCAGTCGCTTTCTTCTTCGGGATTCATGATGGAGGTAACGTGTGTATAAAGATCGGCTGATACCGTTCTATAAATGTCCGGTGATGGAAGAAGTCCGCCCATCTCTTGGTTGATCTGCGCGCGTGGATACAAAGTGTATTTCTTATCGCCCTGGCGAAGTTGAATTTCATAGTATGTATTTTCACCATGAATGGAAATCGTGTCTTTTGCTTTGTAGGCATGGTCGTTTACAGAGAGATCATGTTTGGCAATAACTTTATCTTTATCGTCTGTTAATTTAACATCGCTGCTGCGGATGTATCCGGAATGTTCCCGCGGTTCTAAACGCTCGCCTAAATATTCAATATCATACCCCCACATGGTACGTGTTTCGTTGACGAAGAGTAATAAATTATCACGGTTAAATTCCTTGCTGAAGTCTTTTGAAATTTGAAGACCGGTGTTATTCAGTGAAACAATTTTTGAATAACCCGAAGAAAACATCACACCAATCAACATCATACCAATACCAATATGTGCAATCGCACCACCCGACAATCCCGGACTTGATTTTAGCAATCCAATTAAAATTTTTGCATTCGCGAAAACGGAGAAGAGACCCGCAAACATTAATAATGCATAAGGTATGTTAAAGACTTTTGATATGTTAACGATGATTAAGGTAGAAAGCAGCGCAGCAACAAACGGAATAAACAATTGATTAAGTAAAACCTTTCGGTCAATTTTCTGCCACCAAAAAAACTGACCAATTGCTGAAAGCAGACCCACTGCTATTGCAAACCAGATTTGAAACTTAGAATAGAAAGCTGGTGCATCTGTGGGTGGTGCTAACTTTGATTCAAGTCCAACGAAACCCATGAAGGTATTGATCGCAGGTATTGAAGTTGCTGCTATAACCTGAAAGCCCATCAGGCAAAGTGTTGTTGCTCCAATAAAAATCCAGAACTCACGCGAATAAGTAGAAGCTTCCTTTTCTGATGAAGGAATGTGTTTCCACCGAATGGCTGCCAATGCAATAGCGGCAAGTACAAAAAACAAAAGATACACAAGTAATTGTCTAAGAAGCCCCAGATCAGTAAATGAATGAACAGATGCTTCACCTAAAATTCCGCTTCTCGTCAAGAAGGTAGAGTAAAGAATTAAAATAAAAACTGCAGTAACTAAAATAACAGAAGCCTTCAATGCGGTCTCGCTGTTTTTGTAAGTGATCATGGTGTGAATGGCAGCAACAAGAATTAGCCACGGAACAAAAACGGCATTCTCAACAGGATCCCAATTCCAATATCCTCCAAAGTTCAGTGTTTCGTAGGCCCAATATCCACCCATTAAAATGCCAAGCCCTAATACTGCACCACCAAATAAAGCCCATGGCAAAGCAGGACGAACCCAATCGCTGTATTTTTTCAACCACAAACCTGCCATGCAATATGAAAAAGGAACAACGGTAAGGGCAAAGCCCAGGAACAAGGTAGGAGGGTGAATCACCATCCAGTAATTCTGAAGCAAGGCGTTTAATCCGGTTCCATCTTTTGGAATGAATTCAGGTTGTGCTAGGAAGATGGGAGCATCGTGCATTACATCGCGCAATAAGATAAAAGGTGAGCTTCCGATCTTAAAATCCAAACCAGGAATAACCACTCCTAAAATCATGGAAGCAAGAAACGCCTGCACTAGTGTGAAGACAACCATTACAGGTGCTTCCCAGAATTTGTTTGTGTTAATAATAATTACTCCGAGTATGGCATGCCAGAACATCCACAACAGAAAACTTCCCTCTTGTCCATTCCAAAAAGTGGAAATCAGATAATACGATGGAAGTTTTCGATCAGAATGACTGTAAGCATAATGGTATTCAAAATAGTGATTGGCAATGATGGTAAAGAGCGTTACGCAAATACCTAATACAGCAATGGCGTGAACATAGAATGCTGTTTTGCCATTGAGCAACCAGCCACTCTTCTTTTCTAAATCATTGGTAGTCGTTGCTTTAAAATAATTGAAGACCGTTACCAGCGCGGCAACGAAAGAAGTAATAACAAAAATATGCCCTAGGTTGCCAATGAGATAATGCATGATGCGAGGTGCGAATTACGATTTACAAAGTGCGAATGATGGAATGGGTATTGAATGACCGAACTTGGAAAGTATAAGCTGATCAGGCATTGATTTTTGTTTCCTGATATTTTGAAGGACACTTGAGAAGAATTTTACTAGCCTTAAAGGTTTCTCCATTATAGCTGCCAATGACTACTACTTTTTCAGAACGTGTAAAATCAGGTGGCATCGGTTGATTATATTCTACTTTTTGCTCCTTGCCGTTATCATCCATCATTAAGAATGAAAACGAAACACGATCAGCACCTTCTTCAATTCCAACGACATGACCTTGACTGTCCTTTGGGAGTTGTCCGACTACATGTATTTCTTTTGTGTTTCCGGCTGCGGCCATGGTGTAGGCTTCACCAAAGCTCGTATAGGTACTGGCATCTCCAGCGGTTGTTACAATAATGGCAATGGCTGCGCCAATAATGACGATGATGAAGATGTGTGATTTTTTCATAATTCCCCGCTTAAAATTCAATCCCAAAATTAGCCACAAACCACCAGAATATAAACGACTTTCTTTCTCTTCCTTATGCCAGAAGCAGTTTATTCAGGCTTTCAGTTTTGATTGCTTTTCTGACAATAACGTTTCGAGTTTTTTTACTTTTCTGTCGAGCATGATGAGGTAGGCAATCAACCCCACCAAAACCAACATAATTATCCCTACAACTACATAAATCTTTCCTTCCGAACGCATGGTATCGGCCATTTCAACTGTTGCCTGTGCTTGTGCGATGAAACTGATCATTATCAGCATTAAACTTAAAATACCTTTAGCCATTCTTTTCATGTTCTAATTCGAGTAATTTTTCTTCTACTGTTCTAATTCGGTATCGAAGGGAAGCAATCCACACTCCGATTAAAATCCAGCCCATAACAGCGGGATAAAAAATCAACCTCATGCGACTATCTAAATCGTAAGCATTAAAACCTGGATTTCCCCCGTTACCGGGATGCATGGAACTTGTTAATCTTGGAATGATAAAGACCAGGGGAATCATAGCAGCGAATGCGAAAATGTTATATACCGAACTCAACCGGGCGCGTTGCTCTTCATTTTCAAGTGAACCTCTTAACACAAAATAAGCGAGGTAAACTAACAAAGCGATGGCCGCACCATTTTGTTTTGGATCACCATGCCAAGGCGAACCCCAAGTGTAATTTGCCCACAACATTCCTGTTACCATACCCAGCGCGCCGAAGATCAACCCAACATTTGCAAAGGCTACCGACTTTCTATCTAGTTCAGCCGAGGGATTTCTAAGATAAAGAACTGCGTAATAAACGGAGATTAAAAAAAGGAAGATCATTCCAAACCACATTGGCACATGGAAGTATAATGCTCGAATACTTTCATTCAGGATATTCAACCGCGGCACCTCAAACAACATTCCACCAATATGAACATAGACCAACAGCGCAATACCTACCCATTTCCACCAGTGATTTTTCATCGGCACATTTTCAAATTTTCAAATCGACAAATTAGCTCCGCCAAATATAGGGGAAGAGGAGATAAGCCAGTGCCGTGAGAATGCAATTTATTGCGAGCAGGTTGAGCATCTCATCTAAACTTGCAGCACGGTCGATCCCATCTAAGGCATTTTTGGTGATTTTGATGGCCATTAACAAGATACCGAGCACAACCGGAAAACTAAGCACGGCCATTAGAATGTTGCTGTTGTTCGCTTTTGATGCGATGCCTGAGATCAGACTTAAAGCAGCCGAAAATCCGAATGAGGTAAGAAAGAGGGTAGTGATAAAAAGAGATGGATCTTGTATGGGATTTTCAATAAATACCGAGAACAAAAGATATCCACTCAGCGAAAGCAGTAAACACAAAGCGGTGTTATAAATTATCTTGGACAGAATCATGGCCTGAGGACTGGCCATGGTGTACATGTAGATGAAGACACCTTTCTTTTCACCTATAAAACTCTTGCCCACACTGTTTACCACTGAAAAAAGAATGGTAAGCCAGAATAAAGCCGACCAGGTAGCTTCCGAAATTGAATTCTGCCGAAGACTAAACGTTAAGTAGCAGATAAAAACCAAACTGAACAGGTATAGACTGATTCCTGAAATGACGGCTTTTCGTCTTAGTTCCAGTTTAAGTTCTTTTTGGATGAGAAGAAAAATTACATTCACTCGATTGTGATCAGTTTCGATGCATAGGGCAACATGCAAGTTTATGTAAAAACACCCCAAATTATCGTTGGCACCTAAAATTATTTAGTTTTGCTGTCCGTTTTACAATAACCTTTAACGCCCAGATGCCTTCAGAAAAACTAGTTTTAGTCACCGGTTCTGCCGGTTTTATTGGATTTCATCTCACTCAAAAGCTTTGTAAACTGGGTTATACGGTTGTCGGGCTCGACAATCTAAACGATTATTACGAAATCGGACTTAAGCACTCTAGGCTTGAGCTGTTGAAGGCGAATGCAAACTTTACCTTCAAAGAGATTGATCTGGTGGATAAAAAGGGAATCGATCAGTTGTTTGATCAATATAATTTCCCATACGTCATCAATTTGGCAGCACAAGCGGGTGTGCGTTACTCCATTGAAAATCCATATGCTTACCTCGAAAGCAATTTGCTTGGATTTTTAAATGTGCTGGAAGCCTGCAGACATTATAAAACAAAGCATCTTATTTATGCTTCATCCAGTTCAGTATATGGTGCGAATAAAAAGATGCCATTCTCTATTCATAATAATGTAGATCATCCACTCTCGTTGTATGCAGCAACAAAAAAATCAAATGAGTTGATGGCACATACTTATTCGTCTCTTTATAATTTGCCCACTACGGGTTTGCGTTTCTTCACCGTTTATGGTCCATATGGCCGGCCGGATATGGCGTTATTCCTTTTTACGAAAGCGATATTAGAAGGTAAACCCATTGACGTTTACAATCATGGAAAAATGAGACGCGATTTTACTTACGTTGATGATATTGTGGAAAGCATAGAACGCCTGATTTCCAAAGTCGCGCAGCCGAATAAAAATTGGGATGGTATGACACCTGATCCTGCCACTAGCTTTGCACCGTACCGGATTTTTAACATTGGAAATAATAGTCCTGTTGAATTGATGCGATTCATCGAAGTGATCGAAGAAAAACTCGGTCGAAAGGCCATCAAAAATTTATTACCACTTCAGGATGGTGATGTACCAGCCACCTTTGCAGATGTAGACGACTTAATGCGCGAAGTTGATTTTAAACCCGCCACGCCAATTGAAGTAGGCATCGGAAATTTCATTGATTGGTACGTGAAGTATTACAACATAAAATTATAATCGCTCATGGATAGAATAGGAATTATAGGTCTTGGATATGTAGGATTACCACTTGCGGTTGAGTTTGGTAAAGTGATTGATGTTGTAGGCTTTGACATTAATAAGGAAAGAATTGAAGAGTTAAAGAAAGGTTATGATCGCACAAAAGAGGTGACAGCAGAGGAATTGAAAGCCTCTGTTAAGATGAGCTTCTCTTCTGATACAAGTGATCTAAAAGCAGTAAACTATTTTATTGTTACTGTTCCTACACCAGTAGACGATTCAAAGAAGCCAGATCTTCGTCCATTGGAAAGTGCAAGTAAAACTGTGGGAAGTGTTTTAAAGAAAGGGGACATTGTTATTTATGAATCTACAGTCTACCCAGGATGCACAGAAGAAATTTGTGTTCCCGTGTTGGAGAAAGTAAGTGGCCTGAAATTTAATGTTGACTTTTTCTGTGGCTATTCTCCTGAAAGAATTAATCCTGGAGATAAACTTCATCGTGTCACTACCATTAAAAAAGTAACAAGTGGAAGTACTCCTGAAATTGCCGAGAAAGTCGATCAGCTTTATCGAAAAATTATTGTTGCAGGAACGCATAAGGCTTCGTCATTAAAAGTTGCTGAAGCTGCCAAGGTAATAGAGAACTCGCAACGTGACGTAAACATTGCTTTCGTAAATGAATTGGCATTGATTTTCGAACGCATCGGCATCGATACACATGAAGTATTAGAAGCTGCCGGAACAAAGTGGAACTTCTTACCCTTCAAGCCCGGATTGGTTGGCGGACATTGTATTGGTGTCGATCCTTACTACCTAACGCATAAAGCAGAAAGCCTGGGCTATCATTCAGAAGTGATTCTTTCCGGAAGGAGGATAAATGATAACATGGGCGTACACATCGCGAATCGCGTTATCAAACTCATGGCACAAAACGATTTGCCAATTAACAAAGCAGATGTATTAGTACTTGGTATTACATTCAAAGAAAACTGCCCGGATATCCGTAACAGTAAAGTGATTGATGTTATCCGCGAACTTCAAAGCTTCGGAACAAACGTTGATATTTTTGATCCACAAGCGGATGGAGAAGAAGTAAAACACGAATATGGATTGTCGCTAATTGCTACATTGAGCAAAAAATATCATGCTATTGTTCTCGCAGTTAACCACGATGAATTTTCCAAATTGGATTGGAGTTCCATTCGTCAAGAAAACACGGTTGTGTTTGATGTGAAGGGTTCCCTTGAAAAATCAAAAATCACAGCACGCTTATAAATCTAAAATGACTCCCCCAAAAAAAATTCTTGTTACAGGCGGTGCCGGATATATTGGTTCGCATACAGTTGTTGAATTGATACAAGCAGGATATGAACCTGTTATCATCGATGATTTTTCAAGAAGTGATCGAACGCTCGTAGACGGCATCGAAAAGATCACAAAACAAAAACCCAATGTTCAGGAGGGTGATTGCAACGACAAGAATTTTTTACAAAAGGTATTCAAAACACAAGGTCCCTTTTCTGCTGTAATGCACTTTGCGGCATTCAAATCGGTAGGAGAGTCAGTAAGTGAACCACTTATCTATTACAAGAATAATATTGGTTCGTTGCTTACACTGCTTGAAGTAATGAAAGAGTTTCATGTGCGCGATTTGATTTTTTCTTCATCGTGTACAGTGTACGGACAGCCCGATCATATTCCTGTAAATGAGGGTGCTCCATTCAAGCGTGCGGAGTCACCGTATGGTGCAACGAAGCAAGTTTGTGAACGAATTTTGGAAGATATTTTTTCAACTGGATTTCGTATTGTTTCATTACGATATTTCAATCCAATAGGTGCACATCCAAGTGCATTGATGGGTGAGCTTCCCATAGGTACGCCAAACAACCTCGCGCCTTATATTACACAAACAGCTGCAGGAAAGCGCAGTAAACTCACCGTGTTTGGAAATGACTACAACACGCCAGATGGTTCCTGTGTTCGCGATTTCATTCATGTTGTAGATTTGGCCGATGCACATGTAAAGGCTATGGAATATCTAACAAAATTGTCGCAGGAAAACACGTTGCGCATATTTAATCTTGGTACGGGTATAGGAGTGTCTGTGTTGGAACTGATCGAACAATTTAAACAGGTAACAGGAGTTGATGTTCCCTATATCATTGGGCCTCGCAGGTCTGGCGATATTGAAAAAGTATATGCCGACACTACAAAGGTAAATACCGAACTGGGTTGGAAAACAAAATATACAAGCGAAGAAAGTCTTCTTCATGCCTGGGAGTGGGAGAAGAAGTTGATGAAGTAAAATAAAATCATAGTCTTTTGCGATAGTAACCAATATCTGATTTCTAACATTCGAAGAATGGAAAAGATAAAAATGGTCGATCTGCACACACAATACCTGCGCATAAAAGCGGAGGTAGATGCAGCCATTGAACGTGTGCTCACATCATCTGCATTTATTCAAGGACCGGAAGTAAACGAATTTACTAACGCATTAGCAGCATACACCGACTCATCTTTTGTTATCCCCTGTGGCAACGGGACAGATGCATTGCAAATTGCCATGATGGCATTCGATTTTAAACCGGGTGATGAAATCATTTTACCGGTACATACTTATGTTGCCACAGCTGAAGTAATTGCACTGCTTGGTCTTGCTCCTGTGTTTATTGACGTAGATGAAAATACATTCAACATTGATGTTACCCAGATTGAAACGAAGATTACATCAAAGACAGTAGGTATCGTGCCTGTTCATTTATATGGACAATGTGCTGATATGGAACCGATTCTGGCGATAGCCAAAAAGTATAACCTCAAAGTGATTGAAGATGTTGCGCAGGCTTTAGGTGCGGTGTATACATTCAGTGATGGAACAAAAAAGTATGGAGGTACGATGAGTACAATTGGAACCACATCATTTTTTCCATCGAAGAATTTAGGTTGCTTTGGTGATGGCGGTGCAATTTTCACACAAGACAAGACCCTTGCAGAGAAAATAAAGATGATCTCGAATCATGGTCAGAAAATAAAATATCATCACGATAGCATCGGTGTAAACAGTAGGTTGGATACTTTACAAGCCGGAATTCTCTTGGCCAAACTCAAACATTTGCCGGAATACGAACAAAGTAGAAACGAAGTGGCAAACTACTACGACAATGCTTTAGCAGGAATTAATCAGTTACAAACACCGGTACATTCAAAAAATTCTACCCATGTATTTCATCAATATACCATTAAGGTGGAGGAGAGACGAGATGAATTGAAAGCGTTCCTGGAGCAGCATGAAATTCCCACGATGATTTATTATCCCGTTCCATTGCACTTACAGAAAGCATATCAACGGCCAGATTTTGGTGTTGGTTCTTTTCCGGTTACGGAACGACTTTCAAAAACTGTTCTGTCCCTTCCAATACATACGGAGATGGATGAAGCACAATTGAATTACATTTGTAAGACTATTAAAACATTTTTCCTCAAATGAGTTCAGCGAATTTTTATGCACATCCTTCTGCTATCATTGATGATGGATGTGTTATTGGTGAGGGCACCAAAGTTTGGCACTTCTCTCACATCATGCCGAATTGTGTGATTGGTGAACATTGTAACATCGGTCAGAACGTAGTAATTTCTCCTGAAGTAGTGCTCGGTAAAAATGTGAAAGTTCAAAACAACGTATCGATTTATACAGGTGTGCAATGTGAGGATGATGTATTTCTTGGGCCATCAATGGTATTTACCAATGTGATCAATCCCCGAAGCGCTATCAATCGTAAAAATCAATACGCGAAGACACTGGTGAAGAAGGGCGCGACTATTGGTGCGAATGCCACAATTGTTTGCGGACATGACATTGGTCAGTTTGCTTTCATCGGTGCAGGTGCTGTCGTAACAAAAACAGTTCCTGATTATGCATTAGTAATTGGAAACCCTGCACGGCAAACCGGCTGGATGAGTGAGTACGGACATAAGTTATCATTTGATAAAAATGGAATTGCTGTCTGCCCTGAAAGTAATGATCAATACAAATTGGAAAAAGGAAACGTAGTAAAACTATAAAGGATGAAAAACTTTGCATTGATTGGTGTTGCCGGATACATTGCCCCAAGGCATTTGCAAGCAATACGCGATACAAAAAATACTCTTGTAGCAGCGTTAGATAAGTTTGACACAGTAGGTATTATTGATTCATATTTTCCGAACGCAGACTTCTTCACTGAGTTTGAGCGATTCGATCGTCATATTGATAAACTAAAACGTCAGGGGACGAAGATTGATTACGTTAGTATTTGCACACCAAACTATTTACACGATTCTCATATTCGCTTTGCACTTCGACATCAAGCCGATGCTATCTGCGAAAAACCATTAGTGTTGAATCCATGGAATGTGGATGCCTTG
This sequence comes from Chryseolinea sp., assembly GCA_031388805.1. Taxonomy (GTDB): domain Bacteria; phylum Bacteroidota; class Bacteroidia; order Cytophagales; family Cyclobacteriaceae; genus Chryseolinea. The sequence goes on along the minus strand of JANMRZ010000110.1, from coordinate 46,860 downwards.
CGAGAAATAGAAAAAGAGACAGGTAAAAAAGTCTTTACCATTCTTCAACTGCGTTTACATGCTAGTATTATTGCATTACGCGAGCAAGTAAAAAGCGGACCCAAGGATAAAATATATGATGTAGACCTATCGTATATTACTTCTCGTGGAAATTGGTATCAGATTAGTTGGAAGGGAGATGTCTCCAAATCAGGAGGTGTAGCGACTAATATCGGCATTCATTTTTTTGATATGCTGACTTGGGTTTTTGGGGCCGTCAATAAAAATGTTGTGCATATGATGAAGGAAGATATGGCTGCCGGATATTTAGAACTTGAACGTGGTCGGGTAAGATGGATGCTCAGCATCAATGCAGATCATCTACCAGCGGATGTAAAAGCAAAAGGTAAGCGTACATTTCGCTCCCTTACTATGGAAGGGCAAGAAATAGAGTTCAGTGATGGCTTCACTGAACTTCATACTATGAGCTATCAGCAGGTGATTGATGGAAAAGGTTTTGGATTGGAAGATGCATATCCCTCCATTCAACTTGCTCACGATATCCGTCATGGGGAACCTATTGGCAAAACAGGTAACTATCATCCCTATTTGAATTCGCTCTAGTTCGACCAACGAACCACCATCAACAAACAACCCTAATGAACGTTCCGTTTGTCGATCTTAAAATACAGTACGGTTCTATTAAGGAAGAAATTCTGGAAGCGATCAATCTTGTTTTTGACGATGGAATTTTTGTTGGAGGTAAATATATTCAACAATTTGAAAAAGATTTAGCTGCTCTCCATGGAGTGAAGCATTGCATTGGAGTAGGCAATGGAACGGATGCAATTTTTATCATTTTAAAAATGCTCGGTATTGGTGCCGGAGATGAAGTCATAATACCGGCCCACAATTGGATTTCTGCTTCCGAGATGACAACCCTTACGGGTGCTCAACCTGTATTTGTTGATAGCGACCCGAATACGTTCACTATCGATGCTGCAAAAATCGAAGCAAGGATCACAAAACGAACAAAAGCTATTTTGCCTGTTCATTTGTATGGACAGCCTTCACATCTTCATGAGCTTCAATCCATCTGCAGAAAATTCAATTTGTATTTAATTGAAGATTGTGCTCAATCTGTTTTGGCGGAGGAGAATGGTAAGTATGTGGGAACATTCGGAAATGCTTCTGCCTTTAGCTTTTATCCCAGTAAAAATTTGGGCGTCTACGGAGATGGTGGGGCAATCCTGACAAGTAATGATGATCTTGCAAAAAAAATAAGAGCCTATGCCAATCACGGCATGGTAGAGAAAAATGTCCATGCGATGGAAGGTATAAACAGTCGGTTGGATTCTTTGCAGGCTGCAATGCTTTCTGTTAAACTGAAATACATTCAATCCTGGACTGAGAAGCGCATTCAACATGCTAAGTTATATTCGTCACTGCTTCGTGATGTCACATCTATCAACATACCTCAAGTCCGTGAAAGTGTAAAGCATGTTTTTCATCTTTATGTAATCCGAACGGAGAAGCGAGATGCACTGCAAAGACATCTTAGCTCTAAAGGAATTCAAACTTCGATTCATTATCCGATTGCCTTGCCTTTTCTGGAACCGTATCAATCAGGTAATCATAAACCAGAAGATTTTCCGATAGCCTATCGGGATCAGCAACAAATACTATCGTTACCCCTTTATCCGGAACTTACAAGCGAGCAAATTATTTTCGTTTGCGATTCGATAAAAGAATTCTTTCAGTAAATCGGAAGCATTACTTTAAGCACGTTGGGCTAAAGAATATGTGCTTTTTTCGAAAGCATTTTTTTTCTTACACTATTGTGGAATTCCGAAATTGCTCTTGTGTGAAACATGGGGTAGATGCGCTTGTCGCGAAAGGATGATTCGCTTTTGTATAATGTTTCGTGCTGAACTTCGGTGTGTCCTTCTGAGGTAGAAAACAACCGAATCCATTGAGAACCTTCAGACTTACCATTCGACATGTAACTCAGCTTGAAAAATTTTTCAATTTCATTTACTTCTTTTATCTCGTGTGCAACAGCCAGGTTAGTCAGTCCAAAAATATTCAGGTTTAAAAAAATAATTTGACCAGCCTCCATACCCGTATATTGATCTTCCAGGTAAGAAACCTTGTCTTGTCTTCTGCAATACCCCATCCCAAATGAAACCATGTTTCCATTCCATGCTTCGGTTGGATGAATGCTCTTATAGGTATTCCAAACGTCTTCGATATTTTCTTTTAATACAAATGATTTGAAATGGCGGGAGTAAGTATTGGCATCTGAAGTGTTGTAACAAAGAGAACGATAGCCCTTTAAATTGACATTTTCTGTTAACCGGTTATCGATCAGAAATTTCTTTACTTTTTTTGATTTTATACGATGCAAATCAACCATGGTAATTCGTCAGCACGCGTTTGTATGAGTCTGTCCTGAATGTGGACCATCTCATTCATTAGGTTTAGTAGTTCAAAATAAAACTATTTTGAACGATTAAGCCACAGAATTTTAATTTCTTTATTACACGTCCTTGTTTCTGAGGAGAATCTTAAAAAAAGATTACTGACCTAGCCAATTTTTAAACGCAACAGCTTTCTCGCGACTGATGTCGATCTCCGTGTGAAAGGGGGATTTTAGCTGAACGGTCAATCCCTTATGAGTAGTTTTGATTCTTCCGGCTGATTGAATGTGAATGATGAACTGTCGGTTAACTCTAAAGAAGACTTCAGGATTGAGTACGCTCTCCACTTCATCCATGGTTTGGTTTTCACTGATGAATTTTTCATTGTTCATCGTATGGACATAAATCAATTCTTCTTTGTGAAAGAACGCAACTTCATTTTGTGTAATTGGCACTAAGGTATTCCGCTGCACAGCCAGAAAGCGTTCCTTATATTTCTTCGTATTGTTCCCCCAGTTTTCAAACAACGATTTTAATTGATCATTCACATTCACAACGTTTTTATTGCTCAACGCTTTATATTTCTCAAATGCGGACGCCAGTTCTTTTGGATCAATGGGTTTCAGCAAATAATCGATGCTATTCAGTTTGAAGGCACGAATGGCATATTCATCGTAAGCCGTTGTAAAAATGATGGGACACTGAAGGTGTAACTTTTCAAAAATATCGAAACTGATGCCATCCGACAGTTGGATGTCTGACAACACAAGGTCTGGCATTGCATTTTCGCTAAACCATTTGCGTGCCCGCTCTACACTGCCTATCACTGTGAGTACGTTCGAATCGGGAACTAATATTGCAAGTCGATTTTGTAAATCTTTCGCAACCAGTGGTTCGTCTTCGATGATGAGGATGTTCATCGCTTCCTGATTTTATTAAAGTTCGTAATTCGGATTTCTCCAGCCCATGGGAATATCGGCTTCGTAGGCATCGCGTGTTGTTTTGATGCGCATCTCCATCCTGCCTTCTACCAGAAAGCCAAGCGATTGATATAAGGTAATCGCTTTTGTATTACTCTCACGGGCAATTAATTCTACTTTGCCAATATCAGGACGACTACGTCCGATTTCTTCGAGGAAAATAGTAAAGATGGTTCGACCAATTTTCTTTCCTTGAAATTGTGGATGGACAACGAGTGTCAGATCACCCAGTACATGATCAAAAACTTTTATGCCTTTTTTGTGAGCGTGAACAGATGCAACTAATTGTGTTTCGTCTTCTGGATTTTCCCCAACAATGATCAATCCACTGGCTAAACTCTTTAGAAGAAAATCTTTTACATAATCTTCTGTTACTTCGTATTCCAGTCTGACAATACCATCTTCTGTTTTGGCAACAGCTTTGTATAGAGTAATCAGAGAATGTAGGTCATCAATGTCAGCGATTCTATAACGCATTTCTAAGTTGATTTAAGATCGAAGGATTAAAGCAAAGGTATTTTAACTGCAAATCGAGTATCGGTGTGTTCAATGATAACAGGTTTCTCCGTTAAAAAAGAATACAATGATTTTAAGTTTTCCAAACCTTGCTTGTTCGATGTGTCCACAAGTTTACGCAATTGAAGATTATTACTCACAATCAGATAATCACCCATCGTAAAGATTTCAATTTTCAGCGGTTTATCGCGATCGGCAATGTTGTGCTTCAGTGCATTTTCAATGAGGATTTGGAGTGTAACCGGAACAAGTGCACGGTCACGAATTTCATCCTTAAAAGAAATGTCAATTGAAACGGCATCTTGAAATCGTGTCTCTAATAATGATATGTAGTTTTTTATAAAGTCGTATTCAGTTTGAAGACTCACAAAGTTTTTGTCTTTGTTCTGCAATACATATCGGTACACTTTTGAGAGTTGTTGAAGAAACTGTGAGGCTAACGTTGGATTTTCAAAGATCAAACTGTTGAGTGATGTCAATGCATTAAAAAGAAAATGAGGATTCAGTTGATTTTTCAGATTATCAAACTGCACTGCCGACTTTTCTTTTTCGAGACGTTCAGCAAGAACAAGTGAATCTTTCCAACGATTAATAAAATACGCTGTAAAGAAACCAAGATTGATTCCCACAGTGGCGAGAATGTAGATGAACCAGGTCGCGGCCATAAAAAGCTCATCGAGCTTGAATGGCAGCAGAGGCTCTCCAAACAGATAAATGAGTAAACGAGCAAATACTCCAACCAGCGCCCCTAAGAAAAGTTGAATAGCAATTCGGTTTGATAGACTGCGCTCAAACGGGTATTTTTTATTTAAGGTTATGTTAATCTGCCGAAGCAGTTCCCACATCGTGGCGATGAGAAAAAAGGAAACAATAAAAAGATTGACATGAAAACGAAAATCGAATTGATTGAACTTGGCAAGTCTCACCAAAAACGCAACGACTGACATGGCGAGGATGCCCCCATAAAATTGCGCGAATTCTTTCTTCGATTTGTATCCCAGCATCTTTTATTGCGGCCTTAGAAGCTGCCGCTTACTTTTCTGCATACGTTTGTTTAGACGCTCTTCCTTGATCAATTGATTAAAATTGTTTTGTGCAATATAGAATTGCTTCAGATAAGGATTGGTTGTGTACAAGAGGTTAATGTTATTTTCCATAGCTGTAATTTTTAGTTATGACAACTTTAGTGTCGTTTACCCTTACGCTTTATTGTAAATTTTTGTTCCTCATTTTATAATTTTTCCATCACTCATTTCGACAATACGATCAGAATTGCGGGCGAACTCCTCATCGTGGGTTACGGCAATAAACGTTTGTTTGTATGTATGCGTCAGCTCGCGGAAGATATCAAAGACAATATGGGTGTTGTATGAATCTAAATTACCGGTTGGTTCATCTCCCATAATAATATCCGGATCATTAATCAATCCACGGGCGATAGCTACACGCTGTTGTTGTCCACCTGAAAGTTTCATTGAAGGTTTAAGAGCAAATTCATGCATGCCAAGCATTTTTAATTTTTGATAAGCCCGTTCTTCAATTTCAGCAGGAGTATAACGTGCCAATTTCAATGCTGGTATCATCACATTTTGAAGTGCCGTAAACTCCGGAAGTAAATAATGAAACTGAAAGACAAAGCCGATGTGCGCATTACGAAAAGCAGCGAGTTCATTTTGGTTTTTTCCTGTCAATCGCTCTCCGGCAATTTCGAGATCACCTTCGTAATCCGTATCCATGGTAGAGAGCACATACATCAATGTCGATTTTCCACAACCTGACTTTCCGACCAGCGAAAGAAACTCTCCTTTCTTCACAGTCAAATCAATCTCCTTTAATACCTGAAACTTGTCAGGCTCATAAAAGTATTTGACAATCTTATGTGTTTTTAAAACATCCATCTTTTCTAAATCAATAATCGCAAATCAATCATCACCAATCATAAATATTTCTATCCTCTCAGTATTTCAATCGGATCAAGCTTTGCAGCTTTTCGCGAAGGCATGTATCCGGCAATGGCCGTTGTTACAACCCCAAACACGATACCCACCATGTAATACTTCAGCTTAAAATTCACCGGAAGATGATCGATGCTTAAAATATCACCACCATCAAATGGTGCTCTTGAGATTAAATAGGATAACAAGAAGCCAATTCCCAGTCCCATAAGACTTCCGATAAAACCGATTACCAAAGATTGAATCATAAATATTTGTTTCACATCTTTCCCGGAGAAGCCCATTGCTTTCAATATGGCGATGTCTTTCATTTTATTCATGATGGTCATGTTTAAAATATTGTAGATGCCAAAGCCCGCTACGATGAGTAAGGTAATCGATACTGAATAAGTAAGAATGTTTCGGATGATAACACCCAATAACATAGTAGTGTTAGCCGTTTCCCAATCTTCCGATTTATAGCCGAATGATTTTTGAAATTCAGGTGCTAAAGCTTTTGCAAAATGAAAATCATGAAGTTTGATATTGATATCCGTTATATAGCTTTTGTCTTTTTGGAGAATACGCTGAACTGTTGAAATGTTAGCGTAGCTCTTTATGTTATCGATAGCACCCATACCCATTTGAAAGAGACCAACAATTTTTAAACTCATCGTAAATCCTTGTGGTGTGGTGATCACAACACGGTCACCAGTTTTGGCATTGAGTTTTCGTGCAAGACCTGTTCCCATGATAATTCCATCCTGACTGATGATCAGATTTTCAATGCGACCTTCTTTCATTTTGTTTTTCAAGTCGAAAAGATTGTCTTCTTCTAAAATATCTACTCCGGAGATGGTTCCGTTAAGTTGTATCGGTCCATAGTTGTAAAATACCTGGGATGTAAGCTGAGGTGAAGCACCGCGCACCAATGGATTTTGACGAATGAGTTCAGCCATTTTAAAAGCATTGCGAATTTTTGGTGTTTCGTTTTTTGGTTTGGTGTGATGCGTAACGTTTACCCCTGAAGGATTTACTTCTTCCAGAATGGAAGGACGATCAAGGGTGATATCGTTATAAATCCGAATATCAGCAGATGATGTCATCGCCAGATTTTCAGTCATGTCATTCAAGCCCGTCATCATGCTCACCATCGCGATGAACATTCCAATACCAAAGGTAACACCGAGCATCGCCACAAGAGTTTGCTTGGGCTTTGCGAGTAAGTGTGTCTTTGCTATTTGGAATGTTAGTTTCATTGGTTGTTTGTTATTCGATATGAGTTGTTCGGGTAAGTAATTTTAGTGGGTAGTGGATCGCATCAACTAACAACGATCAACGGTTAACGATTAAGGCAGCACTACTATCCAATCCTCCAACAATCTCCACCTCATCAAGCGTTTCAATTCCACGTGTCACTTTTATTTTCTTTTCTCCAGCCTCCGTTTTGATCAGAACGGAATCACCAGCAAGTAAAGCAGCTCTTGGAATGACCATTGCATTTTGTTTTTGTTGAATTACAATGTTTGCTTCGACAGCAAGGCCTGAAAAACTTCCAGGCAAGGGTTCATTGAAATGTGCATCCACACGAAGAGATTGTTGTTGTGCGTTAACCATTGAATAAATTTTAGTAACACTGGCTTTGAAGACATGATCTGGATAGGCATCAATCTTTACGAGAACTTCTTGTCCAAGCTTTACCCGATGAACATCTAACTCATCAATGCTGAGCTGAAGATAAAATGTATTGTCTTGTCCAACGACAGCGATGGCTTCATTACGTCTTATTAACTCGCCCTTCTCTTTCATGGTTTTGAATACCTTGCCGTTCACTTCGCTGCGAACCGTGTATCGGCCACGCTCATCAGTCGAAATCCGCAATTGACTTTTGGCATTTTGCAATTCAAGGTAGAGTTGATTTTTTGTTTTCTGATAGCGACTTTTTTGAAGTATGAAATCGTTCTTCGAATTTTCATAGGTCAATTTCATGCGATCGAAATCAACCTGTGAAGTGGCGTTACTCTTTAGAAGATTTGAATAGCGAGCAGCATTAAGCGAATCGAAAGACATTTTTGTTTTAGCTGATGCTACAGCAGCACCCAACTCACGAAGTATTGGAGAATCGTTACCCGCATTTTGAACGGCCATGTCATAGTTTTCTTTTGCTAGTTGGTAACGCGATGATTGTTGATCGCCTTCAATTATAAAAAGAGCCTGACCTTGTTTTACTTCTTCTCCATCTTTTACCAATTTATCTGCCAGCGATCCGTCTACCTGAGAAAATACCTGGTACTCATCTTGCGCAACAACAAAACCTGAAGCGTAGATGGCTTCCATCAGCGGCTTCACTTGTGGCTTTATAGCGTCCTCTTTTTTACAGGCAGCGAGAAGGAATAGAATAACAATGAAATATCGAATGGTCATACCCTTGAATTAGTAAATGAAAATACGAAGAATCGCGTGGGAGGATTCGACCTTAATAGCGAAGTGCCATTTTAAAACAGGGAAGTGTTTTAAAATGGTGGTGAGGTGTAAAAAAAATGCTTGCCAGATCATTGTCCGACAAGCATTTTATTGAATTGATAATCCGAATTAAATATTCGGCTGAGGTGTAGTTCTCAAATAAGGCTTAATGCGAGTATGTCCTTTCGGGAATTTACCAGCGATGTCTTCATCTTTTACTGCCGCAGTAATGATTACATCTTCCCCTTGTTTCCAGTTCGCTGGTGTTGCAACGCTATAGCCTGCTGTTAGTTGAAGACTATCAATCACGCGGAGAATTTCATCAAAATTTCTTCCGGTCGCAGCCGGATAGGTAATCATGAGTTTCACTTTTTTATCCGGACCAATCACAAATACAGAACGTACTGTGAATTTATCGGTCACCGCTGGGTGAACCATATCGTATAGATTAGCAATCTTAAATTCAGGATCGGCAATCAAAGGATAGTTGACAACTGTATTTTGTGTTTCATTAATATCACCAATCCATTTTACGTGCGACTCTAACGGATCAGCACTTAATGCCATTACCTTCACATTACGCTTTGTAAATTCTCCGCGCAGTTTTGCCACGGCACCAAGTTCAGTAGTACATACAGGGGTAAAATCTGCAGGATGAGAAAACAATACTCCCCAGCCTGAGCCAAGCCATTCGTGAAATTGAATTGTACCTTCCGTGGTTTCGGCTGTAAAATCGGGTGCGACATCGCCTAATCGTAGTGACATATTGAAATTATTTAAGGTTGATTATAATCAGGCTAAGCTACAAAAGGAGGGAATTAGTTTGCCGTGTTTGAAAGTTAATTTTTTATAAACTCTATGGAATAAGTAGTTTTTATTCTTTTTACTTCATAATTGTAAAAATGCGCACATATATTCATCACGAAAGAGCTAGCTTATTTCAGCTTCTTTTTCTTTGCCTTGAGTTTATTCTCCGTCTGCACCATGGTTTCCAGCGTATCTGATTTCAGCATTTCGACAGTGGCATTTCGTACCTGAAGAAAAGCAGCACGGACACTACACGTGTTTTCATCTTCGCATTCATCGCATGACTCGTAGAACTTATGAGTAGCACAAGGCACTGCAGCGATGGCGCCATCAAACAAACGAACCACTTCAGCCAAGTTTACATCGGCAGGAGCTCTTCGCAAAGTGTATCCTCCCCCTTTGCCTTGCTTGCTTCCTAAAATGCCAGCCCGTTTTAAATCCAACAGAATTGCTTCCAAAAATTTTTTTGGGATATTACAGGCTGCTGAAATATCCTTAATGAGGTATTTCTCTTCTGGGTCTTTGGCCATGTGCACCAGTGCGTGAATGGCGTATTTACATTTCATTGATAGCATAACCGCGTCAATTTAGTAATTTACAGTGTATGAAATGCGATTTGATTGCTGGCTTTGGTGCTATCTTTTCATCCCTTAATTTTGAAATACCACTTTATTAAACCTGCCGAGTTAGCTCAGGGGTAGAGCATCCCGACACGAGTCGGGATGATAGTGCTTCAGTTCCCTTCTAGGTTGTAGGTATTATAGAGAGACCATGTAGCATTCACAATAAAGATTGCCGAGGTAGCTCAGGGGTAGAGCAGCTGATTCGTAATCAGCAGGTCGTGGGTTCAATTCCCATTCTCGGCTCAACAATTAAATTATGGTTAAACTTCTAGTGATTGGTATTGGTGGTTTTTTGGGAAGCATACTCCGTTATGCAGTCGGAAAATCGATCGATGGAAAACTGAATGCTTCCTTTCCTTGGGGAACACTTACAGTAAATGTGATAGGCTCTTTTATTATTGGTTTTGTATATGTTCTGGCCATACGGAAGGTTGGTATTACCGAAAATTGGCGCTTATTTATTGGTGCTGGTTTCTGCGGAGGCTTTACAACCTTCTCTGCCTTTGCGTGGGAAAATGTTAATTTATTGGATCAAAAATTAATTGGAACGTCTTTGCTTTATATCATTTCAAGTATCATGCTTGGCTTATTGGCGATCGTTGCAGGAGGGTGGTTCAGTCGTTTTTTATAAAGCCTTTGTTAAATCTTTAAAGCTTGTTACTTTTGTCGCCCTTGTAACACACGCACACGAAATGCCCAGGTGGTGAAATTGGTAGACATGCTACTTTGAGGTGGTAGTGCCTTAACCGGTGTGCAGGTTCGAGTCCTGTCCTGGGCACCTTCAGTTAAACGTTAAATGTAAACAGTTACCAAACTATTAACATTTAACGTTTAACCTATTAATGCCGAAGTGGTGAAATTGGTAGACACGCACGTTTCAGAGGCGTGTGGCGCAAGCTGTGAGGGTTCGAGTCCCTTCTTCGGCACATCATTCAGAATACATCTTTTCCGTTAAGAGTGAAACGCATTCAGTTTTTGCTCGGCCTATTATTCAAGATTAAAACTGTCCCCCAGTTTTAGCATTCATTATGAGTAAGCTTGCTATCCTCTGATTTTTTTTCAAAGAATTATTAACTTACCTGCTCAATGTGCTGTGTATACATAGTGTCATTCAAGTAAAACTCTAATTCTCTAAACTAAAATGCAAAAGAATACCCTCTTAATTCTACTGTTGAGTATCACATTCCATTTTTCAAACGCTCAAAGCTCTGTAGCTATCGGATCAAATACACCCAACTCCAAGGCGGTTTTATGGCTCAATACCCAAGGCGGGCAAGGTCTTCTTCTTCCTTCTATTACTACCTCCTCCCGAACCGGAATGGCATTGAATAGCTCGACCGAAAAAGGGATGTTGGTTTATGATAATCAGCTAGACGAAATTTTCTTTTGGAATGGATCCGCCTGGATTCAAGCTGTTGGAGGCGGTGGAGTAGAGGTAGATGGAATCGTAGGAAACGAAGTGACAAAAGTGACAACCGATCGAGGTCTTGTACTCACAGGATCAGGTACTGCTGCCAGTCCCCTTTCAGTTGGTTTGATGGATGGAACGGTTGATCAGCAAGTTTTAAAATGGAATAATGTAACCAAGAAGTGGGAGCTGGGCACAGATGCAGGAACAACATTTACGGCCGGAACAGGCATTCAGATTTCAGGTACGACCATTAATAATACAGGTGATACAGACGCCACAAATGATATCACTACTGCTTCAACAGCCGCTGGAGATGTAACAGGACTTTTCTCCAACTTACAAATTGGCCCGACCACAGTAACAGCAACGGAGTTGGGAAATAATGCCGTAACAACCTTAAAAATTGCTGATGATGCAGTTACTGTTGCTAAGATTGGAACAGCCGGTGCAACGGATGCGCTTAAAGTATTGACAACCGATGCTACCGGAAATCCACAATGGTCACTCGCCACGGCAAGCGGAGATATGCTAAAGTCAACATATGATGCAAATGCAAATAATATTGTCGATGCAGCAGAGGCAGTAACGTATCCTTCCCAGACCGCCAAATTTGTATTAGCCGCGCCCAACGGCAGTACAGGTGTTCCATCTTTTAGAGCAATGATTGCTTCTGATATTTCTTCAGGTGTATTTCCAATTGCACAAGGTGGTACCGGACTTTCAAGTGCACCGGCAAATGGTCAACTTCCCATCGGTAACGGCACGGGTTATACTTTGGCAGGATTGACATCAGGTACGGGCATTACGGTTACACCTGGGGCTGGGAGTATTTCGGTAGCTACTTCTGGAAATTTTGGTGCTCAGAATTTATCAACAACGGGAACGTTGAATGCCACAGGCGCAACGACTCTCGGAAATTTAAGTGGCACTGGAACGCGCATGGTTGTGGCCAATGCAACTGGAGTATTGAGTACACAAGCAGTTCCAGCGGTGTTCAGTACACTTAATACAATTCCAAAGGGTGATGGGACAGGTCTTGCTGCTTCTTCAATGACCGATGATGGATCTATCGTTACGGTAACAGCGGTTTCACCAACACTTCGGCTATCGAGTACAAGTGGAACAAGTACCAGTGCAGCATCAGCATTGGAATTTACAAATGCAATTAACGGAACTATTGGTAGCATCTCCGACACAGGTTCAAGCGACCATCTTCAAATATCATCGTTTTCACAGGGCCTTTTGTTCAACACTAATTTTGCCAATCGAATGTCGATTGACAATGTAGGGAATGTCGGGATCGGAACGATAACACCTACCCGAACACTCGATGTGAATTCGAATGGAAATAGTTATGGCGTTTCGCATGTGGATGGAACAATCCGAACCAGCACTTACAACGGAACGCTTCTTAATGGCGGTGTGGGTGGTTCAATTGGCACGGAATCAAATCACCCCTTCTATATATATGTAGCCAATTCTGGCGAAAAAGCTACGTTCTTACAGAATGGCAACGTTGGAATAGGCACCATTACCCCAACGAGTAAGCTTGAGGTAAACGGTGACATCAAAACAGCCAATAGCCTTATTTTAACCGATGGCACATTTACATATACATCAAGTGTAACGGCAGCTTCTTATGATGTACGATATAGCGGAAATAGCAGCCTTAGAATAAATGGATTTAACACAACGTTGGGGCAGGGTTTTGTTGGAGCAGGAACCCGGCTAACCGTTGGAAATAGTGGAGATGGATCGATAGCAATAGCCAATAGCTGGAACTTATTTTCTGATATAAGGTTGAAAAAAAATGTTTCAACCTATCTCAATGCATTGTCAACGGTAAACAAATTACGCGGTGTTAAGTTTGAATGGATAAAATCAGGCATCGGTGATATAGGTTTTATTGCGCAAGAGATTGAGAAAGTAATACCTGAAATAGTCCAGACTGATGATGGGACGGGTTATAAGTCTGTAAGCTATGAAAAGATAGTAGCGGTACTGGTGGAAGCAATAAAAGAGCAACAAGGTATTATTGAAAGGATGGAGTCCAGAGAAAAGTTAATCAATGCTCAGCAAGAGGAAGAAATCTCTCGAATCAGATCAGAACTTCAGGAGGTTAAAAGAGTTTTAGGTGTTGAAGCAAAAAAGAAATAATAACAAGTGCTCAAAATTTCTTTAAGACAATCTCTATTCGAGGAGGAGGTGTTCTGAATTTAAGTAATTGATAGGAGAAGTTTTAACTAGGAGTTCTCTTAAATGATTAAGAATAGACAAGGTTAGTATTTTGAGAGTCCTGGTTTGTGTGGATAACGCGGAAAACTCTTTGACTTACGAGTTCTGAAATTCGTGTGCGCAAATCATACTGACTTTACATCTCTTTGGAGGCGTAAAGAGCTAAGAGGAAAGAAAGGGTTGATTAACAATATTTGAAATCGAAAATAATTCCTAACTTACTTTCTCTATGAAAAAGGCTTTAATCTTGGTAGGCTTTGTTGGTCTAGCCGCAATAGGCTATGCTCAGGTTGTCACCACTTCAGGTTCACAACTTGCTACCAGTGCGGGTTCTGAGATTTCTATTAAAACTACCGGAAACGTAACGATTGCCCAGGATGTCTCAAATTCAAAAGTTAACCTCGAACTCAGTGGCGGTTCTCAAATCATTAGTGAAAATCTGACTCTTCGGAAATTAACGCTTTCTGGCAGTGGCGATAAAACCATCAGCAAGAATGTAACGATTACCGAAAATATTGATCTCATCTTAGGTATCCTGAAGCCATCGGCCTCGGCAAAAGTTGTATTTGCTGGTGCGTTTGAAGGAATAACCGGTGGAGGTGATAACTCCTATGTTGACGGATTCTTTTATAATCAAAGTACAGGTGCTCAACTTTTTCCAGTCGGAACCTCTGGTCTTTATGCTCCAGCTACATTAATATCAGGAAACGTTCAAAAAGAGGTAGGCATACAGGTTGTTAAGCAATCGCTAAATGCAACTCCATCTGCAGATTCAGATATCAAAAAAGTTGATCCCGATCATTATTGGGAAGTGACGGCAGTGAGTGTTGCCGATATTGGTTCGCAAATCAAATTGAGTTTGAACGGAGTGGATCCATCGCTGGCTTTCGATCAAGGCTTAAGCCTGGCCGTGGTGCAAGCCAATAATACGACTGATCCGGTTGATGGATTGGGTAGTTCATCGTATGATAATTCTTCTGTAACAAGCCGAAGAGTATTTACAAAATCATTACTTGGTGTAGGTGCATCTGAAGAAGTGGTGGTTTCCGTTATTGATATTATTACCCCGAAAATTGATCAGCATAATGATTTCCTCAAAGTTCTAAACATCGAAAAATTTGAAATCCGAAAAGTAAGGTTGTTTGATCGATATGGCTTTAGCATTAAAGAGTGGTCAGACTTTACAAATTACGATGACCTCAATGCTCCGAATCAAGATGGTTATGATTTTAATAAGCTAAGCTCAGGTAATTACATCTGTGTGGTTGAATATGGTAATGCAGACTCAGGCACACGATCGATTCAGCAAATGGTATCGGTTATTAAACATTAACGGGTAAAGCCTATGAAAAGAAATTTACTCTACGTACTGCTTGCCACTTCAATTTTCTGCACCACATCACTTTACGCGCAGGACATTCCGTTGTTTAGTCAAAAGCTTACGAATTCGTTTGTTTATAACCCGGCTCTCGCTGGTCTTACCTATGGATCGTTAACCTATTCATACAAACAGAATTATTCTGGTGTAAGTGGGGCTCCAAAAAATCATTTCATTAGCATCCATGCACCTCTGGGCAATCATAAATTTGGAGTAGGCGCCAATTTTTTTCAGGAGGACGTAACCTTTCTCAGCAATCGTTATGCTTCTGCCGCCTTTGCCTATCATCTTCGCTTTGATAAGTTCACCACACTGTCAATGGGTGTTTCGGGGGAGTATAATTCCATCGGATTAAACGGCACACCAAAAGGTGATGATTATATTTCAGATCCTGATTATTTAATGCTCAAAAACGGAAGATCGAGCAACATGGATTTTTCGTTTGGCCTGCATTTTCAAAACCGATTTTTGAAAGGTGGGATTGCAGCCAATCGATTAGCTTCCAATTGGAAAACTGACACGACATCATTATCACTCACCAATTTCTATTCTAGTTTTGTTCAGGGATTAATTCCGATACGAGGAGGCGAGGATTTATTAGAACCCTATGTTGCGTTCCGAAAAATGTCAGATGTAAATAATACGCTCGATTTTGGATTGTTTTATACCTACAATGACAAGATTACTGCGGGAGTATCCATGAGAAGCGGACAGGTATTGGGTGCCACCCTGGCATTCCGTCCATCAAAATATTTAATGGTTGGTGTTTCACGCGAATCGATTACAAGTAATGTGGGTGGGTTTGTTGGAGCAGCGTACGAATTTACGCTTCGCTATGATTTTAATAATGAAAGCTATAAAGAACGTTTCCGTTCTGATTATAAATCAGCTCTGTCATATAGGAGAAAAACACTGAGTGGGCCCGTTGGAAAAGTAGGAGGCAGATCACCTCAGCAACTGCATAGAAAACAAAAGAAGATTGCACCTTATTCGCCAAACAAGCGTTATCAAAATATTAAGAAACTTGGCGTAAAGACCAGTTCGCCATCTAAAAAGTTTAATGCACAAAAACGCAAAAGGTCGAGCTACAAACGAAATGCTAAGAAAAGAGGGCGCCATTAAATGTGCGTACCCAATTTTTAATATTGCATTGTTGAAGGTTATTTTTTTTGGGATGATGTAGCGGGGTAGTAAAGTATTGAAAGAACTTTGGTGGAAGAATTTTAAAAAAAATTAACATATAGTTTTTATGAAAATTTTAATTCCCGCAATGTTATTGACCATCTCAATGGCATTTGTCCAGCTTCAGGCCAATGCTCAGAATTCTTCTGTTGCCATTGGCGATGCTACACCAAAATCAAATGCTGTATTATACTTAAGATCTCCTGGCGGCAATCAGGGTTTGATTATACCAATTGTAAGCAGCCCCGGTAGTTTTGGCGAAGCGGGTATGATTGTCTATGGTAGTGTAGATAAGAAAGTCTTTTATCATAATGGAACGGATTGGACTGCAGTAGGCACAGGATCAGGTGGAGGTAGTACTTATACATTGAGTCTATCAGGTAATAGTTTGATATTGAAGGATGCTACTTCAACAGTAAGTACTGTTCCGATTGCGGCCACTGCTCCTGCTGCAGCCAATCAGTTTTTAATGTGGGATGGTGCCAAATGGATCGCTACCTCATTTACACAAGATGCAGCAAATGTTAACGGAATAATTACTGTGAATGGTCTTAAAGGAAAAGCACTACCGGCATTGCCATCTACAACGCAAGTCCTTGTTTACAATGGCACGGCCTGGGTCTTTCAAGCATTGACTGGGGGAACGGATAGTCAGGATTTAAGTTTAAATACGACCACTAATGTTCTAAGTCTTACCAATGATGTCACGACCGTTGACCTTACTCCGTATAAGCAGAATCTTGGTCTTACAGGTACTGGGTCTGCAACAACAGGTGAAAGCTTTCCACTTAATATTTCATCAGGCACAGGCGTTACGATAAAAGAAGGAACAAATGTGCAAATCGATCAGACGGCGAATGTTCTTACGATTAATAGTGTTGCCGGTGGATCAGGAACCGTAACCAATGTATCAGTAGCATCAGCAAACGGTGTAAGTGGTACAGTAACAAATCCTACTACAACACCAGCCATAACAGTGTCACTGGGGGCAATTACTCCGACAAGCGTAGCAGCAACAGGAACCGTAACAGGATCTAATTTATCAGGGACTAACACAGGCGACAACGCTGTGAACACTTTGTATAGTGGTTTGGTGTCTAACGCTACACACACAGGCGATGCAACCGGATCAACGGCTTTATTGGTACGAGGAATCAATGGTGTATTGGTGTCAGGTTTAGGAACAGGAATATTAAAAAATACAACAGGTACGGGTGTGCCAAGTATTGCTACAGGAGCAGATTTACCAGTGATGACAGCGACTGTTAGTGGTGCGGTACCAACACCACCCAACAATACCACTACCTTCCTGAGAGGTGATGGAACGTTTGCGACACCAGCAGGAGGTGGTACTCTTACTGCAGTGTCCGTAACTACAGCCAATGGATTCAGCGGAACATCAAGTGGAGGCTCGACACCAGCAATTACATTAACTACACCTGTAACCGGAATTCTAAAAGGTAATGGTACTTCAATGACTGCTGCCTTAAATTCGGATTTACCTGCGATGACAGCAACTGTTGGAGGAGCCGTACCAACACCACCGAACAACACCACAACTTTTTTAAGAGGGGATGGAACGTTTGCTGCTCCAGCAACGGGAATGACAAATCCTTTGACCACTACAGGCGATATTATTTATGGAGTTGGCACCACACCAACACGTTTAGCGGGAGCAACCGGAGTTTTAAAATCAACAGGTGCTGCAGCACCTGCTTGGGGTACAGTGAACTTGGCTAATACAGATGTTACAGGAACATTACCAGTAGGCAACGGAGGTACAGGTAGAACAACTTGGGATGGACTTTTACTCGGCTCAGGTTCTACAATCAGTGATATTTCAACTGGAACTGCAGGTCAAATTCTCAGAGTGGCTGGAACAACACCTTCATGGTCTAACTTTGCTGTTACATCTGCTGACATTACGGATGGCCAAATAACAGGTGCGGACCTTGCCACAAATATTAACATCACCACAACAGGAAATATAACAACCAATGCACCCGGAAATCTTTCCATTGCTGGTACTTCTTCATTGAATGGCGCGACAACACTTACGAGCTTAGCGGGAGCCGGAACGCGAATGGTGGTAGCGGATCCAGCAGGTTTACTCAGTACTTCTACTGTCCCCACTGTTGGTTGGGGTTTAAACGGAAATGCGGGTACAATCTTCGGAACAAACTTTATCGGTACTACCGATGCAGTCAGCCTTTCACTTAAGACAAATAATCTTCAGAGAATGTTTATTAACAGCGATGGAAGAATAATGATCAATATTAATAATACAAATGTTCCATCGTTGCATGCAAATGCTATACTAGATATTGTACCGAACGGAGCAGGCATCGGAAACATGGTGTTGCGCGGTAGTTTCACAAATCCAAATGACCCAGTTGATCTTGAATTTAGAACATGGGATGGAGCTACAGCACTTGGTAAAATTTATATGAACCCAAGTGCTTCCGATATGTTGTTTGAAGCCAACGGAGCTACCCGCCTTGCACTTCAAAATGATGGTGATGTTGGGATAGGTACTACAAGTCCAGCTCAAAAATTAGATGTTGTTGGAAATGTTAATGTAAGTTCTGCCAGTACATATATGATTGGAGCGAGTACAGTACTTAGTAACACTGGCACAGGCAATATTTTTGTCGGGGCGAATAGTGGACTTTTAAATACTGCTATTAGTGGCACTTTTGTTGGGGCAGCAGCGGGAAGAGATAACACATCCGGAACTGACAATACTTTCTTAGGAAGAAATTCCGGTTTGGCAAATACAACGGGTACGTTGAATGTGTACGTTGGTTCCAACGCAGGTTCCAATGCTGGTGCATTAACAGCTTCTGGTAATACTTTTGTTGGATATCTTACTGGCGCAACCAATACCACAGGAACTCGAAATATACTGATCGGAAGAGAAGCAAATGTTGGTGCTGCTAGTTTAACAAATGCAACCGCCATTGGTTATCAGGCGATTGTAGGAGCGAGCAATTCAATGGTACTGGGGGGAGCAGCAGGATCTGGAAACGAAGTGAAAGTTGGTATTGGCACAACAACTCCGACCACCGAATTACAAGTTAACCATGGGAATGGAAGCCCTACTGCAGGTAACGGACTGACCATCCAAAACGTGGGTGCTTCAAATCAAAACTTCGCTCTTTTTGTTTCAAATTCTACAGGCAATTTAAATTTATATGAGAACACTACATTCGTTGGAGGCTTTGCAGCAGCCAATGGTACGTACACACCAGTTTCTGACAAAAGATTAAAAAAGAATATAACGACTATAGAAAATGTATTGCCTAAACTAAGTGAGATTAACATCAGAAGATATCATTTTAAAAAGCAGTCGGATAGCGAACTCACCAACATTGGTGTAATTGCTCAGGAATTGAAGGAAGTGTACCCGGAGCTAGTTCATTATTCTCCAGAAAATGATAAGTACACGGTAGATTACATGAGCATGGGCCCGTTGGCAATCAAGGCAATTCAGGAACAACAAAAGATGATCGAGAAACTGTTGGAAAAAATTAATGGACTCGAAAACAGTTTGGTAAATGAACAATCAGAAAACAATGAATTAAAAACGCAACTAAGCCAGTTGGCAAGTGATGTTGAACAAATAAAAAAATCATTAGGCTTAGACAAGAGCGCCCGTAAAGATTGAGAGTACTCGTTAAGTTATAAACCAATCTACCTATGAAACCATTACACTATTTAAAAGGAATAGTAGTAGCTGCTGCTATTATTTCCATTGCATTCGTATCGGGATGTAAAAAAACGCCCGAGCCACAAAAGGACAAAGTCAAAGTTGTGGGTACGATCACTGACACAGAGGGGAACTCAATTGAGAAGGGAAAAATAACGGTGTATACCTCTGGAGGTGAGACTAAAGAGCCAGAACGTTTTGATTTTGACATTGAGCAAGGAAAATTAAACTATGAAGTTCCAAAAGCCGAAAAGTATGTTGTGAATATCCGGGTAAAAGGATATGGACTGGTTTCTAAAGTCTTTTATAAATCAATACCCGAACGAACGTATGAATTAAAACAAGCTACAGTAGTGTCTTTTAATCCATCACTAGGTGGATTAATTCGAGACACAAAGAACAATTGTGCAAATTCATTAAGTGCCCGCTCAGATTGGAACGCAAACCCGATGCGTCAAATCCCTCTTAGAATAAATTCAATGGGACAGATTGCAGGATTTGGAATGGGTGCAGAGTTACAAAAAGCGTATGATTTTCACGCAAAAAGTAAACCTTGTGACAACGGAGGTATTACAGTAAACATTCCAGCTAATTCGTTGAACACAAGTGCAACTGTAAATGTGGCAATGAGTTCAATTGATCTTTTTTCTCCAGATGGTATGCCGGGAGATTATTCACTTGCTACGGGGCAACAGGTAGGTTTTATGGAGAGTTTTGGTGCCTTTTCGATCGATATATATGATGATAATGAGAAGAATTACAATCTTGATAAAGAGAAGAAAAAATCAGCAATTGTGACGTTCCCGATTCCGGGTTACACTTCAGATAATAAAGACTTTCCAGAAACAATACCAGTGGTGTATTATGATGAAATGAATGGTGTGTGGAAAAAAGAAATTGATGCAAAATTAGATCGTAAGAACATGGTCTATGTTGCAGAGGTCACTCATTTTAGTGCAATTAATCTGGATCTTGAGAAAACAAACACTTCATGCTTGCGCTTTAAAGATGATCAGACAGATGCAATTACACCAACGTATAAAGTTGAAGTCACCGCGCCACCCACAACTTCCGGGGGTATGCCAAGGGTAAGCTCTCGTGATGTTACAGCGGCTGATATGAATTGTGTTGCTCCAGATGACAATCAATTTGCGCTAACTCGCCTTCCGTCTGACACTGAAGTCAGTGTGGTTTTTTTTAATACAGCTGTTAATCCAGTACCACATGGTGTGTATGTTTTTAAGACAGGACCTACTGATACAGACCTGAATGATCCGTTAAGACCTGCATGTGGTGAACTTAATAAATGTGGCAATTTCAAACTCTTTACGGGCAATGATTTCATAATGCCCTCGCCTGAAATTTTTATTGCTGGCTGCAAAAATACAGCAGCAGGGACACTTGTTGTAAGCATAGCAATTGCTCCTTCAGTTGGGGTTTTCAATCCTGCTAGTTACAAAATAAAAGTGAGTCGTTCTGGAGTTTCTGTTGCTTTGGATTGTTCAGGTATGACAGGCTTATTATCTACGATGACTCCTACTGTTGATAACACCACCACAGTGCCTCCACCGCAGGTTAAAATGTTTCAGTACACTATCCTTTTATCGTCACTTTGTAACAATGCGACCAATTTTCCGGATGAAAAAGTTGAGTTGGTTGATACTGGCAATAATGTAGTTAGTAACGCATTTAATTTGGTTTCCTGCAACTAATATAGTGGCTTTACTGAAATCCTTTTTAATTCTCAATCACCATTTGCTGCGGAGGTTCTGTATAAAATACAGAACCTTTTTTTACGGTCAGTAAATGATAAGGTCGCTTCAGGCGTTGTGATTTTTTATGAATGAGCATCAGCGGAAGACCTGCTGCCAGACTGGGTAACGATATTGCCAGTACGCGATCATCCAATGTTGCTTTCTCACCCTGTACCACTAATGTATTGAATTGGTCAATGACAAAAATACCTGCGCCCCCCACCACAAGCAGTCCTCCAAGGACATTGGCAAATGAAGATCGTTTAAAATAAATCCGATCGATTTTATGAAATGGAACGATGGTGTTGTGTGCTACTACAGCCGTATCAGATAAATTGTTGACGTAACTATACAGAACATCCTTCTTTCCCTTCAGAGAAAAAATGAACTCATCACCCGGGTTGAGCCGAAGAAGCACCTTTTGCTTTTTGAGCAATACCAATTGCTTTTGTGCACGGGTATGAAAGCTTATGCAACAGAACAAAACAAAAACAGAAAATAGATTTAGTGTATTCACAAGAATAGTTAATGCATTAAAAATAAAGAATTAGAGGCGATAATGCGTATGATGCCAGGATTACATTCGTGGTTTCCATGGTGTTTCTTCTGCTCCTAATTCTTGCGTCATCTTTCTGCTTAGCATAAAGAGGTAATCTGAAAGACGGTTAAGGTATTTAATAACGAGTGGATCGATTGCTTCTTGTGTATGTAAGGTAATGGTTAATCGCTCGGCTCTTCTGCACACAGTGCGCGCCACATGACAAAATGAAATGGATTGATGTCCTCCCGGTAAAACAAAAAACTTCATTGGTGGAAGTTCAGATTCCATCAGATCCATTTCTTTTTCCAATAGAAGAATATCATCTTCTATTAACGAAGGTATCTTCACTTTTGTATTTCCAGGTTCTGTGGCCAGAATCGATCCAATAGTAAATAACCGATCTTGAATTTCAACCAGAATATCTTTTCGCTTTGTATTTATTTCCTGATCGCGTACCAAGCCTACATAGGAATTCAGTTCATCCACTGTTCCATATGTATCAATGCGTAAGTCTGCTTTCGAAACGCGCTTGCCTCCAAATAAAGCTGTTGTTCCGCTGTCGCCTGTCTTGGTGTAGATTTTCATTTGGAATAGACTTTAGGCATTAGACTGATACAATTTTAAAACAAGTTCGCATTAATTGTGCGTGATGTAAATGTGTTTGAAAAATAAACTTATCAAAATAAATGTGTATTCGTCATTGAATGAGATATTCTTTGTGAACCTTCGTGACTTGGAGTCTTTGTGGCAAATGGATTAACTAAAATAAAAAAACCCGGCTATCGACCAGGGTTTGAGATGTATTCTTGCTAAAGTTTAGTGCGGTACCGCTTCACCGCGACTTATCTTTTCATTCACGCGATCCCACTCAATCAATCCATCGCGTAAGCGGATGATGCGATGAGCGTAATGTGCAATATCATCTTCGTGTGTTACCATGATGATGGTGTTGCCCTTGTCGTGAAGTTCCTGGAACAACTGCATAATGCCATAAGATGTTTTGGTATCAAGATTTCCTGTAGGCTCATCGGCCAGAATGATAGAAGGATTGTTTACCAGCGCACGCGCAATAGCAACACGCTGACGTTGTCCACCCGAAAGCTCATTTGGTTTGTGGTGATGACGGTCGGCCAGGTTTACACTTTCCAAGGCGGCCATTGCCATTTCGCTTCTCTCAGATTTGTTATATCCAGCATATATAAGGGGAAGCGCTACATTTTCTAAAGCGCTGGCACGGGGCAAAAGGTTAAAAGTTTGGAAGACAAAGCCGATTTCTTTGTTGCGCACCTCTGCCAGTTCATTCTCAGTCATCTCACTTACCAGGTGATTATTGAGACTATAGGTTCCCTGGTTGGGGGTATCCAGACAACCTACAATGTTCATTAAGGTAGATTTTCCGGAACCGGAAGGTCCCATAAAGGCCACATATTCCCCCTTGTTAATGGAGATTGAAATGTCCTGAAGGGCATTTACAATGTTATCTCCCATTTTATAGCTTCTTGCTAAGTGACTGGTCTCAATTATTTTCATGTGCTTGTTCTATTTTTAGTGGTCACATGGAATGACCAAATTTAATATCGAATAATATTTTGGAGTTGCGACAGGTCATTTCATCGGTTAATTAGTTTACAATTCAACGTTCGAATTACAAGGACGAGTCTTAAAGTTAAAAAGTTTATTCTTCTTAACTGATGTACGGATTATTTGTTTCATCAGCGGTTTAAAAAGGTGTTTCTTGAAAGAATCCCCCATTTTCAATAACTAGACTATTCTTCCCTGATAAATGTTACACATTGCCGGATAACATTGTTGTCTTTTAAAATTCGGGTGTGTCCTAATCCCTTTGTTTTAATAAGCCTCGCTGACGGATAGACTTTCACCAATGCTTCTGCGTGGGAAAGATTTACCTCTTTATCGTTTTGGTCGTGTACGAGGAGCAGGTTTATCGGTTCTGGCAAATGCCGGATAAAATGCAGGGCGGTGAATTCATCAAATGATTTTCCGTACTCTTTCACCATAAAATTCTTGAAGAAATCTTTGGTTGCCATCGAACCATTGATGGCTTTTAAATAGGTATGGATAATTTCATCGCCAATCGTTGGACTCGCAATGTTGATGAGTTTGTGAATCTTCAATCCATTTATGGCAGCAAAAAGAACAGCACCACCACCAAAAGAATGGGCAATAATGGCTGTAGGCTCACCTACTTTTTTATACATCACTTTTAACGTTTCTTCAAATTCAAGAATGGTTGTGCGACTACCTGATGAATTTCCATGCGCCGGGCCATCGAATCCTACAACCTGATAGCCTGCTGCTGTTAGTGGTTTTACAAATCTTCTGAATTGTGTGGCTCGTCCGGCCCAGCCATGAACTAACAACACAGGCTTACCTTTGCCCCAACTAGAACATTGAATTTTTTTATCCGCCACATCAAGTGTAAATTTTTCTGCAAACGTTTCAGCTTTCTTTTCTTTTTCAGGAACGCCATAACGAAGTGGGGTGAAGAATAATCGTAAGAAATAACGATGTGCAAGTATGGGTATCACACGTTCGACTTTCGGATATAACCACCGAACAATTTTTAACGGAAGGGGAGTCTTGTCTCTTTTGTTACTCATTTACATGAAAGGTAACATTGATTTTCTGAAATCACGAAATAATCAAGACCGAAAGCAGCAGTAAAAATTTCTCTTTGTGTGCCTTGCAGTGTTGTTAATGAAGTTGAATAAAACGGATTTAATTCCACCTATACATCTTCACCAGAATCGTATCACGAATGGGATGGAATAGAAAAATCAAACACACCGCTTGTGTATTCAAATGTTTCAAGATTGTAAACACGTTCTATAAACTGTACACGATTGAATCGGTCAATCAGAATGATGGTTGAACATCGTGAACCATAATTATCCGTTTTGATAAACATGGAAGATAATGCCCGCTCACGCTCCAGGTCTAAACCGGTTTCGGGTAACAGATTGTCTGGCGCGAGTTGATCATCAAATAAAAATGCAAGGAGATCTTCCGGATTGATTTTGCTTTGCGCCAGAATGGGTTTTATTTTTTCTTTTCCGCGCTCTACCTTCGGCCATTTTGTGTCCAGCAAATGATTACTCAGTCCGTGAAGTCCGGGTTTAATTTGATGAACACCTTCGGAATAATTTGAATAATAGTAAAGTTCATCAACCGTCCCATTAATGAGATTAAAACCATTGTATGTTTTTCCGTGAGATGAAATCTTCTTCAGATACTTGTCTCCCGGAACATCTCCAATCAAAAAATCGGAAACCAATTGACCACGGGATGGTGCTTTTGGATTGATATTTTGGGGATCACGATAATTGGTGAGCATGCTTATTTTTCCGGAAGTCGTGACACCCATCCAGGTGCCCGAGGCTTCTAAATCGCGACCGCCTAAAAGTGTGGGATGATCTTTCCAATAGGCAGCAGCAGCCGTTTTGCGATTGTAAAACTCATCGCGATTTGCTGCTACAATTAATTTGTATGTTGGGTGATCGTTTAACGAAAGGAAAATCAAACACATCTTTTTTTATTTAAGATAGATGTAAAATTATTTTGCCTATAGATTTGAGTCAATGGAAGTATTCTTTGTGAACCTTTGTGTCTTGGTGGCATAGTACCTTGCCACCAAGGCACCAAGACACAAAGAAGGCACTAAATTTCGTACTGCATTTATTTTAGTATTGAAATCTACCCTTCAAATATTTCCAATTGTGAAGGTAGCAACTGAAACGTTCTGCGATGATAAGGTGTGATCCCTAACTTTACGATTCCTTCCCGGTGTTTTGGTGTGGGATATCCTACATTTGTTTCCCATCCGTATCCGGGAAATTGAGAAGACAGATTCGCCATTAATGTATCGCGATACGTTTTAGCCAATATTGATGCTGCCGCTATCGATAAGTATTTTCCATCGCCTTTAATAATACAAGCAGACTGAATGTTGCGATATGCCGTAAATCTATTTCCATCAATCAATAAGAATTCCGGTCGAACCATTAATTGATCCAGTGCTAAATGCATGGCTTTAAAAGATGCATTCAAAATATTAATGAGGTCAATTTCTTCATGACTCACTTCAGCAATGGCCCACGCCAAAGCATCTCGTTTAATATCAATTTCAAGTTGCTCGCGATTTTGTTTGCTAAGCTGTTTGGAATCATTCAGCAAATCATGTTTGTAATCTTTCGGCAGAATAACCGAAGCGGCCACTACTGGTCCGGCCAAACACCCGCGACCGACTTCATCGCAGCCGGCTTCAATCAGGTTGGGTGTGTAAGACGACAGAAGCATAATGCAAACTTAACAGTGAAATGATTCGATACAAAAGAATTCAATAGCTTTGGAATTGATGTTGAGTTCTTTTTAACGATGCTCAGCTTTATGTCTTCTTTGCGACTCTGCGCCTTTGCGGTAATAAATTTCACCGCAAAGGCGCAGAGTCGCAAAGATTTGTTAAATAAATATTGATTATGTCGAAAGAAGAAATAAAGAACCCCTGGACAACCCTTTCAGGAGAAGAGAAATACGATAACCGATGGATCAACGTCACCGAATATCAAGTGTTGAATCCATCCGGAGGAAAAGGTATTTATGGTAAGGTTCATTTTAAGAACAAGGCCATTGGCGTAATTCCTATTGACGTTGATGGTAATACATGGTTAGTAGGACAGTTTCGCTACACATTAAACGAGTGGCATTGGGAAATATGTGAAGGTGGAGGACCACTCAATGAAGATCCGCTTGATGCTGCAAAGCGCGAACTCAAAGAAGAAACAGGACTCGTTGCCAATCGCTGGTCTACGCTGTTGCGCATCCATACTTCGAACTCAGTAACCGATGAAGAAGGTATCGTTTTTTTGGCTGAAGAATTATCACACGGAGAAAGCGAACTCGAAGAAACCGAAGCCGACTTAAAAGTTTGGAAGCTGCCATTAAAGCAAGCAGTTGAAATGGTAACAAAAGGAGAAATAACCGATAGCATGAGCATGGCCGGTTTACTGATGGTGGCTCGTCAAAGAGGATTGTAATCTTATATACCCTCCAAAAATTTCTACCCGATCAAATTCTACGTACAACTCGAAATTTTAAACTCGAAACTGTGACGATAAAGACACACATAAAAGAAAATTTTCACCTCGCGTATCCTGTTATGTTAAGTAACCTCGGCCATGTTATGATTGGCGTGACGGATAACATTATGGTAGGACATTTGGGAGCTGTTCACCTTGCAGCGGCTGGATTGGCTACCGTTATTTTTAATGTGTTGATGTTATTTGGTATCGGAGTATCCTATGCGATCACCCCTTTGGTAGCAGCTGCCGATGGTGAACGCAACGACAAAAGCATTATTGAAACCTTACGACATGGACTCGTTATTAATTTTGTCAATGGATTGATATTGGTGGGTGTTGTGATGATCGGAAAAAATTTGCTTTATCATCTTGATCAACAGGCAGACGTTGTTGAGCTCGCGATACCTTTCCTCAGCATCCTTACTTTCTCGCTAGTACCCATGTTAATTTTCCAAAGCTTCAAGCAGTTTGCTGAAGGATTGTCCAATACCAAACCCGCATTGGTAATTATTGTGCTCACCAATCTCCTCAACATTGCGCTGAACTACATGTTTATTTATGGTCATGCCGGCTTCCCTGCTATGGGTTTAATTGGTTCGGGCTGGGCTACATTGACTTCACGAATTTTTATGGCCCTTTCGATCGCGGTGTATATTTATTATTTGCCAGCCTTTAAAAAATACCGCGCAGGTTTTTCGCTTGGAAACTATGCGAAGGAGAAGTTTAGCAAAATGTTGCACATCGGTATTCCGGCAGGAGTACAATTTATTTTTGAAGTAGCTGCATTTGATTTTTCGTTGGTGATGATGGGCTGGCTCGGTGCCACTACACAGGCAGCGCATCAAATTGCAATTAACCTGGCCACCATAAGCTACATGACAACGGCCGGTCTTGCGGCAGCAGCAACGATTCGCGTCAGTTATTTTTTAGGAAGAAAAGATTTCAAGAATTTGCGCCTTGCATCCTACACCTTGTTGACTATGGCATTGGTGATGATGACTGCCTGCGCACTGGTATTTGTTTTCGGCCGGCATATGTTACCCGGACTTTATGTGGAGGATAGTGAAGTACTAACCATGGCATCTTCCTTGCTTATCGTTGCTGGGTTGTTTCAGTTGTCTGACGGAACACAAGTAGTATGTATTGCAGCCCTGCGCGGTTTGCAGGATGTTAAAATTCCATCGGTGTTGATTTTTATTTCCTACTGGATTATCGGTTTGCCGTTGGGGTACTGGCTGGCGTTTACATTAGGCTATGGCGCGATCGGTATTTGGCTCGGACTGTCTATTGGCCTTACACTAACGGCAATTGCGATGTTCTTGCGATTCCGTTCAATGGTAAATAAGCTAGCATAAACTACTGAATCTGTTCGAGTATTCCTCTGTGAATTCTCCGTGTGCCTTTTCTCCGTGTACTCCGTGGTGCTGATTTTTTTCACCACAGAGAAATCACAGAGGTGGACACAGAGAACCACGGAGGTAGAGCTACATCTTCCAAAATGAATTTGATAAAGCAGAACGTGATATTCCTTCAGATAAGTAGGAATAAAATATTCCTTATTGCGCATCATGAAATACAATCTTGCATCTCTCTTTTTCCTATCTTTTGGAAATGAAAACTATGGCTGATTCTGCTAAACCTGTTCGCGCATCTCAAACCACCATCACCGAATTAATGATTCCATCCTACGCCAACTTTGGTGGCAAGATTCATGGCGGTATTTTATTGTCACTCATGGACAAGGTAGCCTATGCCTGTTCCAGTAAACATGCCGGTGCATACTGTGTAACGGTCACGGTTGATCGTGTTGAATTTCTTGAACCCGTGGAGGTAGGCGAGCTCGTATCGCTTCACGCCTCTATTAACTATGTAGGTAACAGCTCGCTCATTGTGGGTATTCGCGTAGAGGCATTGGACGTACGGTCAGGCATTGTGAAGCACACCAACTCTTCATACTTCACCATGGTAGCCAAAGGTGATGATAACAAACCCACCACGGTTCCAAAGTTAATTTTAGAAACAAAAGAAGATGTAAAGCGCTTCATAGAAGCCATGCGCTTGAAAGAAATACGAAGCAAAGTACGCGAACAAATGAATGATGCTAAATCACACATGGACATCAGTCACGCGAAAGACCTATTGAGCAAAGAGCGCTGCATCATTAACTACACCGCATAATTTATGATAAGAAATCTTTATCTGATTCTACTTGTATTTATTTTCTCACTTTCTTTTTCACAAACGCCGATCATTCTTTCACAGCGTGAGCAGGCAAAAGTAATCGATGCGTTATTGGATGATCGCCTGCGAAATCTCTTACCCAAACTCATGCGCAGGCAAGGCATCGATATGTGGGTGATCATGTCGCGCGAATACAATGAAGACCCCGTTATTAGAACCATGTTGCCCGCTACCTGGATGGCTGCGCGAAGAACGACCATGTTGGTGATCTATGATCGAGGTGCCGATAAAGAAATGGAATACCTTGCAGTATCGCGATACGATGTAGGTACAGTTTTTAAACGTGCATGGGATCCTGATCATCAGCCTGATCAATGGATGCAGTTGGCG
Source organism: Chryseolinea sp. (assembly GCA_031388805.1). Classification (GTDB taxonomy): domain Bacteria; phylum Bacteroidota; class Bacteroidia; order Cytophagales; family Cyclobacteriaceae; genus Chryseolinea. Next base: position 17,258 of record JANMRZ010000110.1, on the reverse strand, counting down.
AAAATTATTGAAGAACGAAATCCCCGAAAGATTGCCGTTAACAAATCAGAACATTATGGTCATGCCGATGGATTAACGGCCAACGACTATGAAAAATTAATGAAGACACTCGATAAGAAATTTCACATCCATGTTGTGTCTTCCGAAAAGCTGGCCGTAAGCTGGTTGGAAACGCGCAGCGAAAAAGAGATGGTCATCTATCCACAGATTTGTAAAATTGCGCACGACATCATTCAGGAGGGATTTTCAGATCAGGTAATACAACCCGGTGTAACCACAACCGAAGATGTAGTGTGGTGGTATCGCGAGCGCATTAAACAACTTAAGCTCGACACGTGGTTTCATCCTTCTGTTTCGGTGCAGCGCAACGAGCCTGATGCCATCTTTGCGAAGCGCCCGACACCTGTAGTTATTTTACCGGGCGATTTATTGCACGTTGATTTCGGCATTACCTATCTGCGCCTCAACACTGACACACAGCAACACGCCTACATTCTCAAACCACAAGAAACAGACGCGCCAGATTATTTAAAGAAAGCACTAGGGCGCGGTAATAAACTCCAGGACATCCTCACCCGAAATTTTGCAGTTGGAAAAACCGGAAATAAAATTCTGGAAGAGTCACGTGCGCAAGCCGTCAACCAGGGACTGACACCTTCTATCTATACACATCCTATTGGCTACCACGGTCACGCAGCCGGCACGACCATCGGCATGTGGGATGCACAAAATGGAGTACCCTTCACGGGAGATTACCCCATGTATGCCAACACTGCTTACTCCATTGAATTAAATGTAACCTTGTACATCATCGAATGGAAAAAAGAAATACAGATTAAGTTGGAAGAAGATGGATACTTTGATGAAGTTACAGGCTTTCGGTATATTGATGGAAGGCAGACTGAATTGATTTTGATTCCGAAACCTGGTAGGATTAATAAGTGACTTAGCTAAACTTATGGTTTGTGTTGGCAGCAATATGTATTTTAGAGCGATACAATAAGACATGATAGCGATACAGCTTATATACAATAGTTAATGGACAGTTAGATGGAAAAAATCGAATATGGTGACGTTAATAGATTTCTAGTCTCAACAGGATTAGTATTAATAAGTCTTTCGTTGGCGGTGCCGTATTTCTATTTAAATGGTGATTTTGGATTGTATATCGAACAAGAGAAAGTTAAACATTTCAGCGCGGCAATTCAATCTATTCTAGCGGAGAAAGAGGCAATTGCTATTACGATTCAAAAATTTATTCTATGGATTTCTCTCGGTTTCTTTACTTCGGGACTCGGTTTTTTAACTATTGGACTCATTAGGTGGTTTAAGCGACAACGAAAGATTGACGAAAAAGAAAATTTGGACATTCAAAAACTTAAATTAGAAATTGACGATCTGACTCCAGAGGAGAAAAGAGAAAAGGCCAAAGAAGAAGTTGAAGCGAATGAGATAGCAGAAATTGTTGAAAATAAAAGGAAAGCGGATGACATCCCTAATCCGCTCAAAGAGGAAGCCGTTTCAAACTACTTAAAAGTTGAAGAGAGGATAGTAAATCACTTTAAAAATTACAGAACAGAAAATTTTCAAATTCTGGACAATGTGAAAATTGCTGGACGATTTTGGGTTGATATACTTTTAGAATCAAAGACGAAAGAATATGCTGACAGGATTGTGGAAATAAAGTATGCGAGTAAGAATCTACCTTACTCCTTAATCAAGGAAGCATTAGCCAAGCTGGATAAATATTTAAATTTCTATGGCAGGAAAGCAGTTCCTGTCTTAATAGTCGTTTTTTCAAATGAGGTGGAGATGCCTGATGTTCAACGTAAAATTTTAGCTCAAAAAGTTAATTCTGACACTGACAATTATGTGTCATTAAAAGGATTGAAAGTTCATTTTGTAAGCGAGGACAAAATTGAAGAATTTGACGTAAAATCAATTTTGCGAAGGTAAATACGCGGCCTCATTCTCTAGCGAAAGTAACGTCCAAGAGCATTTAAAAATTCTTTAAGATATGCAAACTTCAAATGGAAGTTATCTCCATACTCCAAGATTAATAAGTGCCCTTCTTCATATCGGCCTCAATAGATAGAAAGTGTATTTTAAAACTTGACTAATTAAGTAGATAGATAATATAACAATTATACAATTGTTTGACGGCAAGCCCAGTGAACAGTAAACTAGTTATCTAAAGACTAAAAAATAAGAACAAGTGGAAAGCGAGGATTTAAACAAATATTGGCGAGGAGGCTTCTATTATGATCGAAGCCACGACTTGAGAAATAATGTTGCAATCCAGACCTATAAACTTTTAATGCATTATACAGAAATTCATAAGAATTGCCGAATTGGATGCTATCTAACGACAAATGGTTTTTCTAAGTTTTATTCCCTTAAGCAGTTGATTCCTTTATTTGATCTTTTCGCTGACGTTGCCCAAAATGATAAACAACTATCAAGCGATTCTTATCCAGAATTTATTAAGAATATTAAAGGAGTCACATTTCAAGAACAGATTGAACAAGTATGGCGCCTCAAATATCCAATTCGCTTTGAATTCAATTCTAAATCTTTGTGTAGCGAAATTTTTGGTTATGATTTTGGTAATGCCATAAGTATCAATATTGATCCAGACGATATTTATCAAGTAGAGGGACAGTCATTAGACTTTTTTAAAATCAGTATTAAATATTATACTATTGACATTGCTTTTAAGAATAAGATTACTATCAAATAAAGAACCTCTTTCGAGAGGAAGTTCTTTCCGTTCACCTTTGCCTTTGTTGGTGTTCTGTTCTTCACCAACAAAACTGCGGACTAACGATAACCCATTGTATGCACACTTTGTTTTTATTCGGTTCTTAAACTATTCACCGGATTCGAAATTGTCCTAGCCTTTGTTGGCGTTCCTCACCAACAAAGACTAGGCAATCATCATCTTAACGTTTTATAATTTTAATAACGGAAGTTCGCTTTCCACTAGAAACATTTATCAGGTATAATCCCGAAGGAAATTCCTGCAGATCAAGTGTTTTTAAACTATGATCTTCTTTCGTTGTTACATTAAGCTTGTTTAAAACTTTACCTCTCGCATCACATATTTCAATGTTATAATTTCCTGCCTGGGGAATAGCAAGATTAAATACATCTGTTACAGGATTTGGATAGACAGAGACTTCAGGAAGTTTTTCTGTTGAAATAGATTCGCTTGAGTTTGCAACCTTGTCAGTGGTTGAATTCTTAAAAGAGATGGTTCCGCAAAGAGAGGAGACATCGACTTTTTTACCTTTTGCATTAAAGGCCTGAACATCGGAGACACAAGCTTCAAAACTTTTTGAATTATCTAAAATTTTAATTGAAACGTTGATAAGCGATGCATTTTTTTTCAGTGAAATATTTTTAGGGTTCTTCCACGTGACAAGCATGGTATTAGCATCTTCTATTTTGAATGAAACATCGGATCGAAGATGAGGATTGAACGTATGTCCTGATTTATTAAAGGCCGCCATACCCTCTGGCAATTTTATTCGAAATGAAAACGAAGCAATGTGTCTAAAGTATTTGCTCCTGATGTCTAAGTCAATGATAGGACAAATGGGATCGCAGGCAACAACAATATCAATCGGATAAAATGAAATTCTTGGACGCGGATTGAATTTAATAATCCAGAAATCCAATCCTCCTCTTGAGCTTTGTGTTTTATCGCCATTGATTCCCGTTTGTGAAGCACCGACTAACAAGAAATTGCCATGAGGCATTGGATTAATATTATAGATCGCTTCATACAGATCTCCTCCATAAGTTTTGTCCCACAGTTTGTTGCCGGATGCATCCATTTTTACCATCCAGAAATCTCCCCAGTACCGTGATGGTTCTGTTTTCTCTCCGCTGATATCGGAGTATGACCAACCTCCCAGCAAGAAATTACCATCCGAGGTTGGTTCAATAGATGTCAACCCATCTGCCACATTACCGCCAAAACGTTTATCCCAAAGTTTGTTTCCATCGGCATCCGTTTTCACAACCCAGAAATCATCCCATCCTGTTCCTCTTGAAGGTTCAGTTACATCGCCATTGATTTCAGAATCTGTTGCTCCCCCAATCAAGAACCCGCCATCAGGGGTTGATATCAGTTTTGTTGGAAGTTCATATAGGTCGCCTCCATAGGTTTTGTCCCAAAGTTTGTTTCCATCAGCATCTGTTTTTACCATCCAGAAATCAAATTCTCCTCTTGATGCTTCTGTTTTTTCACCGCTTTTACTGGAGTCTGATCTGCCGGCAAGTAAGAAACCACCATCGGGTGTTACGATGATTTCAGTTAGGAGGTCAGATAAATTTCCTCCGTATCGCTTATCCCAAAGTTTATTTCCACGGCGATCAATTTTCACAACCCAGAAATCATCATCTCCTCTTGATGGTTCCGTTACGTCACCGCTAATACCCGACGAGTAGGATGACCCACCTAACAAGAATCCTCCATCGGGGGTGGGTGTCATGCTTAGTAAATGATCAATTTTATCTCCTCCAAAACGTTTATCCCAAAGTTTAACTCCATTACCATTAATTTTAAGTATCCAGTAATCATCCCAACCTCTTGAAGGCTGACTTTTGTCGCCACCTACTTCAGAGTCTGACCATCCACCGAGTAAAAATCCACCATCGGAAGTCGATACAACGGAGGTCAAATCATCTCCCGTTTTTCCTCCGAATCGCTTGTCCCAAACTTTGTTTCCTTTCGCATTAATTTTCACAATCCAAAAATCAAGATCTCCTCGTGAAGCCTGTGATTTATCTCCACCAATGCCAGAGCTTGAAGAGCCACAGAGCAAGTAACCACCATCATGCGTTGGTATGCTGGTTGAGCAGCTTTCAAATTCACTTCCTCCAAAACGTCTGTCCCATACTTTGGTCTGAGCATGTAGAGGAGTGTAATACGAACAAATAATAAATGAGGCGATGATTAAAAACATCACGCGCCTTGTTAACGGGTTGAATTGTTTTTTCATAAAAGAGGGTTTTAAATGATGAAATAAAGAAAACGTGTTTATGTAAAATTATAATGAAGGCCAATAGAGCATTAAATGATTAACGCTCTTATAAATTTATAGATTTCAGTTCAATGATGAAAGGATTTTAAGAATTCCTTTATTGGTGCCTTATTCTGTTGCGGAATGGCCCTCGTGCAGAAGCAGGATTATTCCTTTGCGAATTTGAAAAGCTTTCAAGATACATGAACTTCGAAGGAAAGTTACGTGTACATTCTTCTCATCATTTCGGTTAGAACCTATGCAAGAGTAATATCAGATGGAACCATCAGAACGGTTGAGTTCCCGTTCGTTTTTGCAATTGGAGCTTTGGCAGGAGTTCTACTAACGCAGATTTTTAAAAAGGTTGGTTGACCTGGCACGAATTCAACCTGCCCCATCACCAGCTTCGCAGGGAATTTCGTATTTTTATAAAAAAGTAAAATGAATAAGGGCGGACCAATTATTGTCATTGAAGATGATTTAGATGATCAGGCAATGTTGAGCGAGGTATTCAAAGAACTGGATTATAAAAATCAAATTGTTTTTCTGGCCGATGGCGAGAAAGCGCTGGAGTATTTAACAGACACGGCAATAGAGCCCTTCATCATTTTTTCAGACATTAATATGCCGAAATTAAGCGGTATGGAATTGCGTCAAAAAATTCATGAGAATGAAGACTTAAGAATTAAGTCAATTCCTTATTTGTTTTTTTCAACGAGTGCAGAGCAGCAACATGTTATTGATGCGTATTCAAAATCGGTTCAGGGTTTCTTTGTTAAACCATCCAATTATCAGGAAATAAAAGACACTATAGAAGCGATTGTAACCTATTGGAATAAATGTGTGTCTCCCAATTACATTAAGTGATATAGTATGCTGCGGAAAAAACACCGTGCCCAGTCAGACATCTTTTTTAAACACGAATTGTCCATTCCACTAAGCCATTTCCACAAGGTTCAATTCAAAGGCATCAGCCAGCAATTCAAATGATTGTTTTCTATCTTCAGCAGAAGCAGTCATGGTAGAGATAATAATTTCATCCACATCAAACTGATTAGCAATTTCGGTTAACTTTTCTCTCACGTCTTCTTTTACTCCTGATATAATTCTTCCACTGTTGTATTGAATGCGTTCCAACTCCATGGAAGAGAAACGATAGTTCTGAATTGTTTTAGAATCAGGAAAGGCACTGAAGTTTCCTTTTTCAAATTGCAACATGATGTAATCTACATGCTTGCGCATTTGCCGAGCCTTTTCCTCATTCTCTCCACACACAACAAAAACAGACAACAAAGCATGAGGCTTCGCCAGTTGAGAAGAAGGTACAAAGTTTTTGCGATACGTTTCCACCACCTCCGGGCGAACAAAACCATTTATAAATTTGGCAACCGCCAGGCCCAAACCAAATTGAGCGGCAATCGCACTGCTTCCACCACTTGAACTCAATATCCATTGATCAGGAATAGTGGTTGCCTGGGGCACGGCCAGAATAGCACCATGTTGAGTAGCAGCAGTGTCTCTGAAAAAATGCTGAAGGTGTCCAATTTGTTGAATGTAATTTTCTTCTTTGAAATCATTGGAGGGATTGAGCAACGATGCAGTAATGCGATCACCACCCGGTGCACGGCCCATACCTAAATCAATCCGTCCTGGAAAAAGCGTTTCAAGCATGCGGAAATTTTCTGCCACCTTTAATGCGCTATGGTTCGGCAACATAATTCCTCCCGAACCAATGCGGATACGGTTTGTAACATCAGCCAATTTCACCATCAATACTTCAGGTGTTGAACCCGCAATGAAAGATGAGTTATGATGTTCTGAAATCCAGAAGCGACTGTATCCTGATTTTTCAGCTAGTATTGCTGTTGATATTGTTTCTTGTATGGCTTCGCTAACAGTATTTCCCTGGCGCACAACCGACTGATCGAGAATTCCTAGTTTGAGTTTGTTCATGGCAACCCAACAAAGCCCAACGTATTACTGTTCCTTACTTTGAATAAAAATTATTTACTGATCAGCGCATCTCCTCTCGGGGAAGAGAAGTCTATTTTGTATCGTTGCAAATACTATTGTGTAAAGTTGTCCTGTTTTGGAAACAGATTGACATGATGCAATACACATAAATTATTTCAGAAATCGATATGAACGATAAAATCAAAATAGTAAGCACCGAGTTGTTGTCTGATAACTGGTATAGGCTAAACAAAATTACGTATGAATACCAGAAAAAGAGCGGCCATTGGGAAACGCAATCAAGAGAGGCGTATGACAGAGGAAATGGCGCGACCATTCTGCTCTACAACGCAGCGCTAAAAAAGATTATTCTCACGAAACAATTCAGACTACCTACCTATTTGAACGGGAACGAAAGTGGAATGCTGATTGAAGCTTGCGCTGGATTATTGGATAAGAACAATGCTGAAGATTGTATTCGGAAGGAAACCGAGGAAGAAACAGGCTATAGAGTTTCGAAGGTTAGGAAGATATTCGAATCGTACATGTCGCCTGGCTCTGTGACTGAGATATTACATTTTTTTGTAGCAGAATACACGAAAGAAATGAAGATTAGTGATGGAGGAGGTTTGGAACATGAACAAGAAAATATTGAAGTACTTGAATTCGATTTTAACGAAGCGTTTAATATGATTTATACGGGTGATGTTAAGGATGCAAAAACAATCATGCTTCTTCAGTACGCAAAAATTCATAACCTTGTATAGAAAATCCGGTTTCACTTTTTGTATATCAAAAACGATAGTTCATTTTTATCTACATGATTTAAACTTTGAATAAATAATATATGATGACAGCACGATTTAGTACACTGGTAGTTATTTGCATTCTGGTGATCACAAATTCTTTTGCACAAGACTTTGAAGGAAAAATTGTTTATCAGAATACCTGTAAAAGCAAAATTCCTAATGTGACCGATCAGCAATTTACGTTGATGATGGGTGCCACTCAGGAGTATTTTATAAAAGGAGAAAATTATAAGTCATCTTCGAACGGAACATTTCTGCAATGGCAAATTTATGTGAGCAAGGACGCCAGGATTTACACCAAATTATCAAGCTCACCGACACTACTATACAATGACGTAACTGTAAATCCAGATGAGGTGCTGAAAGCAGAGGTGAACAAGAATGCAATCAAAATATTAGGACATATGTGTGATGAACTTGTACTCACTTGTAAAACGGGGATGCAGAAATACTATTTCAGTAATGTCGCAAAAGTGAATCCCAAGCTTTTCGAAAATCACAAATTTGGTAACTGGAATGAAGTTATATCAAGAACCAACTCTCTGCCTTTAAAAATGATTATTGATAATCCTCAGTTTACTATAGAGTGCATTGCCACGGATATCAAACCAATGAGCCTGGAAGACAAACTATTTGAATTACCTCCGGATAGTAAAATTGAGAAAAGTCCGTATTAATAAAATACCATTCGATTACTTATAGTTTCTCTCGTTTCGCATAACAGAAAGATAAATGACCCACTATTTTATTGTGCCTGGTCTTGGTAACTCGGGCCCTGAACATTGGCAAACATTTTTTGAAGAATCAGGCGATAACTTTCAGCGCATAAATCAACAAGAATGGGATGCTCCAGCATGTAACGATTGGATTGAAACCATAGACAAGGCACTTTCCAGTTATGATCTTTCAACCGTTATTTTAATTGGACATAGCTTGGGTTGCGCCACCATTGCACATTGGGCGGAAAAGTATAGGAGAAAAATTAAAGGAGCCTTACTTGTTGCGCCAAGCGATCTTGAAGCACCACTCTATGCATTTCCTACAGAAGGATTTGCGCCAATGCCGAACGGTAAAATTAATTTCAAAACAATTGTGGTTGCCAGCTCAGACGATCCCTGGGTTTCATTAGACAAAGCAAAATATTTTGCAAAGAATTGGGGAAGTGAATTTATAGACATTGGCAGTGCCGGACATATCAATGCAGCATCAGGGCATTATAAATGGCAACAAGGTTTGGAAATCCTCAAGAGCCTTGATTAGTTGAGATCATTAGAAAAATTTATTGGTTATTGATTCATAGGAGAGTCATTGGTGCTTAAACCCTAAATGGGGTATTTTTCATTAGCAGACACCTAATTTATTTTAACGGCAAGCCACGCCTTTATTGATTGCGTAAATTTCACTATGTCTTAAAAACAGATCAAAATGAAACACGCTTTACAAATCGCACTGCTCATCATACTTTCTGCTTCAACTGTTCACAGTCAAATTATGCCGCTTACTACCGAACCCGATGGTGGAAATAAGAAGGCAAGTGTATTTGAACAAATTGGCATTGTAAAAATTACCATTGCCTACAGCCGGCCGGGAGTAAAAGGCCGGGAAGGTAATATATGGAACACGCCTGTTGCTCATTATGGATTCGTTGACTTGGGACATGGCACAAGCACGGCAGCACCATGGCGAGCAGGTGCTAATGAAAATACAACAATGTCGTTTTCGCATCCTGTAAAAATCGAAGGCAAAGATTTACCTGCGGGTGCCTACGGCTTTTTCATCAGTCTTGGTGAACAGGAGAGTACATTAATCTTTTCCAAGATTTCAAACTCGTGGGGAAGCTTTTATTATGATCCAACAGAGGACGCATTAAGAGTTACAGTAAAAAATCAATCGTTAGATAAATCTGTAGAGTGGTTAAAGTATGAGTTCATAAATCAAACGGATAATTCTGCAACAATAGCATTGTCGTGGGAAAAGCGGATGATACCCTTTAAGGTAGAAGCGGATGTTCAAGGTCTACAGATTGCGTCATTCAAAAGTGATTTCAGAACCACACGACCCGCAGATGATTACGTTCAGGCGGCAAACTATTGCCTGGAAAATAACATTGAATTAGAACAAGCCCTTGCGTGGATGGACAGAGGTATTTATTTCCGCATCATGGGCGAAAAGAATTTTCGAACATTAAGCACGAAGGCCGCCATACTCATAAAGATGAATCGTGTGGATGAAGCGAAGAAGGTAATGGAAGAAGCATTGCCTATGGGCACGATGATTGACATTCATCAATATGCACGAACGCTGTTGAATGCAAAGCAAACTCAGGAGGCGTTCAAAATTTACAAATCAAATTATGAAAAGTATCCTAACGAGTTTACTGCTAATGTGGGAATGGGCAGGGGATATTCTGCAATGGGTGAGTATAAAAAAGCGCTGAGTTATATGAAAGTTGCGCTGCCAAAAGCGCCAAATAATTTTTACAAAAATGCGATTGAAACGATGATTAAAAAATTAGAGGAGGGAACCGACATTAACTAAGCATCTCGCGCTTCGAAGACCTTGAGTTAATTTGTGTGAATGAAATTATTATCTTTCTAGCGGATTGAAGGATATAACAGCACCAATTACAAAAGACCACCATTAGATGAGATTTGTTTTACCCTTTATCGTCATCTCACAATTTTTTTGTACGTCTCTTTGGTTTGCAGGTAACTCAATCATAAACGACATCGCGAAGGATCTTCATCTCGAACCCCAATTTTTAGCACACATTACGAGCGCGATACAATTTGGTTTTATTGCAGGAACGCTGGTGTTTGCTGCGTTTACTATTTCAGATCGCTTCTCACCTTCATTAGTTTTTTTTATCAGTGCAATGCTGGCGGCACTTTTTAATCTTGGAATTATTATTTCTGGCATTGATTCAACTCAAATATTGATGTTCCGATTTTTAACAGGTTTTTTTCTGGCAGGAATTTATCCCGTAGGTATGAAGATCGCATCGGATTATTACCAGGCTGGCCTGGGAAAATCATTAGGTTTTCTTGTTGGTGCTTTGGTTTTAGGGACAGCATTTCCGCATTTGTTAAAAAACATAACCCAGAACTTCCATTGGAAATATGTTTCGTATGCTACTTCAACTTTATCCCTTTTTGGCGGACTTATCATTTTATTGTTCGTGCCAAATGGTCCCTTCCGAAAACAAAGTCAGAAATTAAACTTCACCGCATTTATAAAAGGATTTAATCTTCCGAATTTCCGCTCAGCATCATTCGGATATTTCGGGCATATGTGGGAGTTATATACCTTCTGGGCATTTGTACCTGTGATGCTATTGGTCTATAATAATCGATATCCGGATGCGAACCTTAATGTTTCATTACTGTCATTCCTCATCATTGCATCGGGTGGGTTAGCCTGTGTTTTTAGCGGAATACTTTCACAATATTTTGGCGTAAAACGAATTGCTACTCTCGCATTATTATTTTCGTGTTTATGCTGTATAGTTTCTCCTCTCTTTTTATTTTCGGGGTCAGCTGAGTTATTCATTACCTTTCTCTTCGTCTGGGCACTTGTGGTTATTGCCGATTCTCCTTTGTTTTCAACCTTAGTTGCACAAAGTGCTCAGGAAGAATCAAGAGGCACTTCACTTACTATTGTAAACTGTATTGGCTTTTCGATTACCATTATCAGCATTCAATTTATCAGCGCTCTTTCGCACGTAATAGATGCTCAGTACATTTACATGTTACTTGCTATTGGTCCTTTGCTTGGACTTATTGCATTGATGCAAAATAAAAGTATAGTCACTCCATAGTGCCTGACCAAAAAGAGATTACTATTTTAAGATGAAAAGATTTCTTATCAACATTTCAGTCTTCTGTTTCATCATCTTGATATTGGCTTTTGGCTTGGATGTGTTGATCTCGCATTATCTTCGGCAATCGAAAACATATGCTTCAGGTGAATACGCTACATGGAATAATGTCTATGAAGGAAATATAAATTCAGAGATTGTTATTTATGGTTCTTCACGAGCTGTTGTGCAGATTGATCCAACCTTAATTCAAAGTGAGTTAGGTAAGGCATGTTATAATCTGGGTGTAGATGGGAATAATATCTGGGTAGAATATTTCAGACATCAGCAACTACTTCAGTATAATCCGAAGCCAGGTTTGATAATTCACTCGCTGGATATTTTTATGTTGAGCGATAGCACTGATATTTTTAATGGTGAACAGTTTCTTCCTTACATGTTATTTAACAAGCAAATAAGAAAACTGTATCGGCATACTAATCGCTATTCGAATTTAGATTTTTATATTCCGATGGTTCGATACTATGGTAACCAAATTGCCATACTCCACGCATTCAAATTAATGGTCAAGTCTCATTCAGAATTTGAAGGACGCGTAAGAGGGTATGAAGCACAGAACCTTCAGTGGAATAATGATCTGCACAACGCTAAGCTAAAAATGGAATCGTTCGAGGCTCAGGTAGACAGTAGCTCTGTTCACTTGTTCGAGAGATACCTTCAAGAATGTAAAGAGCAGAACATACAAATGATATTCGTTTATACACCGGAATATATTGAGGGACAAAAATTTGTTAAGAATAGAAAAGATGTGCTGGAGCTATATCTCCACTTAAGTAAGAAATACAACATTCCCTACTTCGATTACTCTACTGACTCAATGTGCCTTAATAAAACCTATTTTTATAATTCAGGTCATTTGAATAAACAGGGCTCAGCCATGTTCACGAAGAAGTTAGTATCGGATTTAAAAACAAAGAAGTAGCAGAGATCTGATTTCGCTCTTCTACTTCTTTTAATTTGTGAGCTACGCAATAGGATTACATACTCTTGCCAGCAAGCGAATAAACAATACCTACTTGCAATGACAGCGAGCTGAAAGGAGTACCCTCGCGAAGTACTTGTTTGGGTTTGGATGAATCTGGTTGAATGTCATTATCAATTTCTTTTACGAATTCAGTATTCTTTTCCAATACGGTTAACTGATTCAGATAGCTTACGCCATCAGCAATAGCTTCCGTTTGGTTATATTCCTTCGCATAGAAAGTCATGCTGGTGAAATTTAGTTCTGTATACAATTTAAGACTGCCACCAAGCGTCCAGTTCATACCTACAGCACCTTGAAAACCTGCTGACATACCGCCCGTGTATTCCCATTTTCTTGAGCCTGAACCGGATCCATCACCTTCATAAGAGTAATCTTCTTCACGATCAATCTTGGGCGATCCAAGCACAACACCAAATCTTCCGTAAGGAGCATTTGCACCACCGGGTGTGATAACAAAGGAAGGTGCTATGAATATTGCTTTTGATTTTGTAGCTACAGTTGACTTATTGAAACCATAGAGATCGCCATTGGAATAATATTTAGAATCATGACCCGTTTCATATTTCTTTCCAATCAGATAACTGACATTCAGATCTACTCCTAAGAATTCTGAAAACATAAAACCTCCGCCAACATTGAAATTAATTCCTGATCCATAGGATCCGGAAACATTCTCTGATTTATCTGTGTTGCTGTAGTCATTACCCTCATAGATGCTGGTTTGTGTTCGATTCTCACCAATAGATTCTGTTGCAATGGGAAAAGCATATCCACCTCCTGCCCGAAAATAAACTTGCGCAGAAGCTAAACCATTGATTAGAATCAGGCTTAGAATAGTTAAGGTAGTTTTTTTCATGATTTTAAAATTTAACGTTTAGACATTGTTCGAAATTACAATTATGCAAGAACTTTAAATAATGCATTAATTGCATCCCCGAAAACAGGGAATTTTGATTGTTGTGTTAACGCATCGTATGGAATTGATGGAACACTTCGATAAAAAGGAAATGTCGAAAGTTCAATCATGAAACAATTGCTAAACTTGTTTGTACCTTGTTGAATGAATCAACTTTAAAATTTTGACCGTATGCGAAACCTGCTCATCAGTGTCGTACTTCTTTTCTGCTTTTCAGTAGCATCCGCACAAACCAGAAAAGCGTCTATCAATCACGTTGCGATATATGTTGTTGATGCAAAATCTAGCGCTAGTTTTTATCAAAATATCATTGGACTTGATACCATTCCAGAACCCTTTCATGATGGTAAGCATTTCTGGTTGCGTGTTGGCGAGGGTGTATCAATGCACATCATAGAAGGAGCAGAGAAGAAGAAAGAGTATTATAAAAATCAACACACCTGTTTTAGTGTTGCTTCGGTTGAAGGCTTCATTGAAACACTGAAGAAAAAGAATATACCTTTTGAAGACAGGGAGGGTAAAAAATCTACGTTCACAGTTCGGGTTGATGGTGTGAAACAACTTTGGATTCAAGACCCAGACGGTTACTGGGTTGAAATCAATGATGCTAAAGAATGATTTGAATATGTTGTGATGGTTTGAAACCCCATCACAACATATTCACAGAAGAATTTAAAAATTCAGCATCTTAATTGCGGTAAGCGCAGCCTCTTCACCTTTGTTTCCAAGTTTGCCACCAGCACGGTCGAATGCTTGTTGTTTTGTTAAGGTAGTGAGTACCCCAAATATGGTCGGCTTCTTTGTCTTCAATCCAACTTCAGTAATACCATACGCAACGGCCTGACAGATGTAATCGAAGTGAGGAGTATCTCCCTGGATAACACAACCTAAACAAATTACGGCATGAATATCTTTCTGTTCAGCCGCCCACAATGCGCCAAGTGATAATTCAAATGTGCCCGGTACGTTTTTCCGAATTATGTTTTCTTTCCTTACGCCGTGCTCAAGTAATGTAGTGATGGCACTTTGAGCCAGTGCGTCTGTGATTTCATCATTCCACTCCGCGATAACAATAACGAATTTCTTTTTCGAAAGATTGACTGCGCTTTTTACTTTTCCTGATTTGAGTACTCCGGCCATTTTGGTTTATTGTTTTCGTTCTTTCCAAAGTTGAGGATTTCTGCTGGTGTGCAAAACACCTATTACGATGATTACTTCGGGTTGGTCAATAAAATGAATCGTAAATGGGAAATGGTCAATTTTTGCGAAACGTACATTTTCATAGCGAATGGAATACGCGTTGGGATTGACATTAACTTTTTCGATTTTGACTAAGAGATTTTCAAAAAACCGGTCACCTAAGCCAACTTGTTTCCAGTTATAATAGTCAACGGCATCTTTAATATCGTAATCAGAAATTCTACTGAAGACGAGCCGCTTCATTGCTTTTTATACTTTGCCTTCATTTCTTCTAATGTGAGAACGTCCATTGGGTTTGAGTAATAGGCTTTTAAGCGTTCATCCAATAATTGTTTAAGTTCGTCACTGATTTCATATTCGTCTTGCCCTTCGGATGCACGTAGTATTTCATATATAGCATTTAGAATACTCACATCTGCTGTTTCTATATAATCATGCAGCTCTTTTCTAATATCTGTGGCGTTCATATCCTTCATCTTTACTATAAAAATAGAAATAAAAAAGGGATCGTGTTTTTACACAATCCCTTTTCTTATAATTCTAAAGTACGCTTAGGAGTTGCTCTCTAATCTCGCTTTGAATTTGCGAGCGTTGTTGAACTCAGAAGATTCCCAATATTGGTTGATCACCTTGTCGTATGCTTCTTTTGCTTTGTCGTTCTGATTTAATTTCTCGTAAGCCAAAGCCTCCTTCATTAAATAAGTAGGTGAGAAGAATTTGTTTGGTTTGTAGTTAGCAGCTTTGTTATAAAACTTGGCTGCGTCTTCATACTTCTGTTCTTCCATGTAAGCATCACCCACTAAACTATAGGCACGAGCTTGTACTAATAAATCGCTTGAACTGAAATCTTCTAGATATAGACGAGCCAATTCATACTTGCCTTGTTTCAGGTAGCTGGCTCCTGCATAAAAATTTGCAAGATTACCTGCATCGGTAATTCCGTAATCTTCGATGATTGCCAAGAAGCCAAGATTATTACCATCACCATTCAAAGCCAGATTTAAGCTGTCTGCTTCGAAATAATAAACGGCCTGGAACATGTCCTTTTGTGCCTGAATATTTTGATCGTTCTTATAATATTCGAAAGCGAAGTAGCCACCAACAACCACTAATACTGCGAGCGCAATTCCAATGACTGTTTTAGGGTTTTGCTCGATCCAGCCTTCTGCTACTACTAATTTTTCTTTTAATGCATCCGAATTCTCCAGGAGTTCGTGATTGTGTTCTACCTTCTTCTTAGCCATTGTCTATGTGTATTTTCCTCTCCCGATAAGCTTTGGGAGGGGGCGCAAAACTACAAATTACATGATATTAAACAAACTGGGTCTTTCCCCCAAAGGGGCAGGTAACAAGCCCTGGAATTAATCCATTATAAATGGATAATCAGTCTGCATGTAGATATCCGTGAGCGCCTCAGATGGGTCAGGATAGGGTGATTCTTCTGCAAACTTCACGCTTTCCTCCACCTGGCCATTGATTTTCTGATCAATAACTTCGAGATCAGCTTCTGTGGCATGCTTTAATTTTAGAATGCTTTGGCGTGTAACTTCAACCGGATCGCGCTGTTTGTAGCTTTCAACTTCATCCTTGGTTCTGTATTTCTGAGGATCGGACATTGAATGCCCTTTGTAACGATAGGTTCTGAATTCCAGAAGTGTAGGACCTTCACCCGCACGTGCACGTTCTGCTGCCCGCGCAACGGACATGTGTATATCTTCTACTTTCATTCCATCAACCGGTTCTGCAGGCATATCATATGCTTCCGCTAAAGTATAGAGTTCAGTTACGTTCGATGAGCGCTGAACAGACGTTCCCATGGCGTAGCCATTGTTTTCAATCACAAAAATCACCGGGAGTTTCCAGAGCATCGCAAGGTTTAATGCCTCATGAAAAGCACCTTGACGAACGGCACCATCACCCATGTAGCAAATACACAGATTACCGGTCTTGTTATATTTTTCAGCGAAGGCAATTCCGGCACCTAGTGGCACTTGTGCACCAACAATACCATGACCTCCTATAAAACCAACTTCTTTATCGAAAATATGCATTGAACCACCCTTACCCTTCGTTGTTCCGGTTGCCTTGCCATAAAGTTCAGCCATGATTGCTTTCGGATCAGTTCCTAATGCAAGAGGTTGTCCGTGATCACGGTAAGCTGTAATCCACTTATCTCCTTTTCTAAGCGCTGAAGCGGCACCAGCCGCACATGCTTCTTGTCCTATATATAAATGACAAAAGCCTTTAATTTTCTGCATTCCATAAAGCTGTCCCGCCTTCTCCTCGAACTTGCGCATCAACTGCATGCTCTCATACCAATAGAGGTACGTTTCTTTTGAGAACTGAGTATCTCCCTTTTTCGCTGCCACTGCTGGCTCATTCTTCGCTTTGGTTGTCGTAGGCATATCCCTATTTTTGAATCTGAGTTGCGAAAATAACCTCCAAACGAACATTAGCCAAACTTTCCTCAACATTCTACATGCACTTA